>DATFMP010000054.1:0-158717 GCA_035266845.1 bacterium | reverse complement strand
GGTGGCGCTGTTGGTGCCCAGGTCGTTTGCGCGGTAGTAGCGCGGGGCGGCCGGCGTAAGCTCCGGCGCCGCCACCTGCGCCTCCGCGGTGCCGGCCGCCAGCAGCACGGCCGCGCAGACTAACCACAGGGTTCGCTTCATTCTCAGGCTCCCGGATGAGGTGCGCACGCGTCGCAATGATCCATCCGGGGATGCATTCAATTTGCGCACCATCCCCGCCCGGTGGCGGCGGTGCCCCCGTGGACGGGAAAGAGCCGCCCGGGGCTTCGCTGCGACCCGCCGGCCCGCGGGCGTTGGGCGCGTCTCGCGCCCGTAGACCGTTGGGCCGAACTTCGCTACGCTGCGGGCAGGGCAAAGGGAGTCGCCCCGGGGGTGTGGTGAGCCCCCGGCTGTGTTTCCAACAGCAGGCCGGTCATGGGGGCTTTGCCCCCAGACCCCCACCAGGGAGCGAAGCTCCCTGGACCCTGTTTGCGGTCGAGATTGCATCCGCCGTTCGTAAGGGTCCGATTGGGGGTTCGGGGGCCTCTGGCCCCTGTATTGGATTTGCTGTGGTTTTCAAGCGGAGCCTGGGCCGGGTTCCTCGCGTGGCCCTCGGCAGCGATCCTGTCGGGTGCTGCGGGGCGATGGCTTGGCAATGCGCCGCACCCCGCCGACCCACCCCGCACGCGGATGCCACGCAACAGGACGCACCATGAACAAGCCTACTCCCTCCGCGCCCGCCTCACGGGAGGCGCAGCTCCTGGACATCATCCGCGCCCTCGCGCTGGAGCTGCATCCGCACAGGCAGGGCAACCTGCGCGTGGGCATGGAGAGCCAGCTCGATGCTGAGCTGGGCTTCGACAGTCTGAGCCGCGTGGAGCTGCTCCTGCGCCTGGAGCAGGCCTTTGGCGTGGCACTGCCCGAGCACGTGATGGCCACCGCGGACACGCCGCTGGACCTGCTCCGCGCGCTGGAATCCGCCCGGCCCTCCGGCCATGGGCCGGTGCGACACGCGCGCGATACCGCCGCCCTGGCCGCCGTGGAGGCCGCGCCGGACCAGGCCGCCACACTGATGGACGTGCTGGACTGGCACGTCAACGCCCATGCCGAGCGGCCGCACATCACGCTGCTGGGCGAGGATGGCGGGCCGCAGGTGATGACCTATGGCGACCTCTTCGCCGATGCGCAGCGCACGGCGGCCGGCCTGCTGGAGCGCGACCTGCGGCCGGGGCAGCCCGTGGCGATCATGCTGCCAAGCTGCCTGGAGTACTTCCACAGCTTCATGGGCGTGCTGATGGCCGGGGGCATTCCGGTGCCCATCTACCCGCCGGCGCGGCCTTCGCAGATCGAGGACCACCTGCGGCGCCACGCGGGCATCCTGGACAACGCCCGGGCGGCGATCCTCATCACGGTGCCCGAGGCCAAGATCGCCGCGCGGCTGCTGCGCATGCAGGTGCTCTCCCTGCAGCACATCGTCACCCCGGACGAGCTGCGCCCCGAGGGGGCGGCGCTGCCCCGGCATGCCGGGCAGGGCTCGGACATCGGCCACCTGCAATACACTTCGGGCAGCACGGGCAACCCCAAGGGTGTCGTGCTCACCCACGACAACCTGCTGGCCAACATCCGCGCAATGGGCCGCGGCCTGCAGGCGGACTCCACGGACGTGTTCGTGAGCTGGCTGCCGCTCTACCACGACATGGGGCTCATCGGCGCGTGGCTAGGCAGCATGTACTTCTCCGTGCCGCTGTTCCTGATGTCGCCGCTCACCTTTCTGGCGCGCCCGGAGCGCTGGCTGTGGGCCATCCATGAGCACCGCGGCACGCTTTCCGGTGGTCCCAACTTCGCCTACGAGCTGTGCCTCAAGCGCCTCAGCGATGAGCAACTCGCGGGGCTGGACCTCAGCTCGTGGCGCGTGGCCTTCAACGGCGCCGAGCCGGTGATTCCCGGCACGCTGCGGCGCTTCACCGAGCGATTTGCGAAGTACGGGCTGCGGCACGATGCCATGAAGCCGGTCTACGGCCTGGCCGAGTGCTCAGTGGGTCTGGCATTCCCGCCGCTGGGGCGCGACCCGCTGGTGGACCGCATCTCCCGCGACGCGCTGAACCACGCCGGGCGAGCCGAACTGGCGGCGGCGGACGATCCGCACGCGCTGGAGTTCGTCGCCTGCGGCCAGCCGCTGCCGGGCCACGAGGTGCGCGTCGTGAACGAGGCTGGCCTGGAACTGGGCGAGCGCGAGGAAGGGCGGCTGCAGTTCAAGGGCCCCTCGGCCACCAGCGGCTACTACCGCAACGCGACGGACACCAAGGCCCTGCTGCACGGGGAGTGGCTGGATTCCGGCGACATGGCCTACATCGCCGGTGGCGACGTCTTCCTCACCGGGCGCCGCAAGGACATCATCATCCGCGCCGGGCGCAACATCTATCCCCATGAGCTGGAGGATGCCATCGGGGAGTTGGAAGGCGTTCGCAAGGGCTGCGTGGCCGTGTTCGGCAGCACCGATCCGCGCACGGGCACCGAGCGCCTGGTGGCCCTGGCCGAGACCCGCGAGCGTGATCCCGAGCGCCTGGAGGCCCTGCGCATGAGGGTGGAGGGATTGGCCGTGGACCTGCTCGGCACACCGCTGGACGACGTGGTGCTGGCGCCGCCCCACACCGTGCCCAAGACCTCCAGCGGCAAGATCCGCCGTGCCTCCAGCCGCCTGCTCTATGAGCAGGGCGCGACCCGCGGCGGCACGCGCGCCGTGTGGCTGCAGGTGGTGCGGCTCTGGCTGGCCGGACTGGCGCCCCAGACGCGCCGGCTCTGGCGCGTGGTGGCGGACACGGCCTATGGCGTCTACGTGTGGGCGCTGTTGCTGGTGATCGCGCTGCCGACGTGGCTGCTGGTCGTGCTGCTGCCGGGGGCCGCCACGCGCTTCACGGTCGTGCGCGGGGCGGGGCGGCTGCTGCTGAAGCTGGCCCGCATCCGGCTGACCGTACAGGGCCTCGAACACCTGCCGCGGGAGCGGCCCTGTGTGCTGGCAGTGAACCACTCCAGCTATACCGACGGCCTGATGATCGTCGCGGGCCTGCCCGGACTATGGAGCTTCGTGGCCAAGCGCGAACTGGTGGGTAGCTTCATCTCGCGTTGGTTCCTGCGCCGCCTGTCCACGGAGTTCGTGGAGCGCTTCGACAAGCAGCGTGGGGTGGAGGACGCCCGGCGCGTGGGGGCATCCCTCCAGGCGGGTCGCTCGCTCGTGTTCTTCCCGGAGGGCACGTTCCGCCGGCACCCGGGGCTGCTGCCCTTCCACATGGGTGCTTTCCAGGCCGCCGTGGAGGGTGGCGCACCCATCGTGCCGGTCGTGCTGCGCGGAACGCGCTCCATGCTGCGCGATGGACAGTGGCTGCCGCGCCGCGTGCACGTGCGCATGGAACTGGCCCCGCCGCTCCAGCCGGAGGACAACGGCTGGAACGCCGCGGTAGCCCTGCGTGATGGCGTGCGTGCGGAGATGCTGCGGCGCCTGGGCGAGCCGGACCTGGCCGATCAGCCCGTGCTGCTGTGACCGCAACGGCGCGGGGGACGGTCTTGTGCGCCGTGCGTGCCTGCCGTATGGTGGGCGGCGATGATTCCCGACAGTGCAGCGTGACGGGCGCCCAATCCATCCCGTCGCTCCCCGCAACCCGCAGCGTATGCCGGTGATTCCGACACATGGGTGAACTCGCCTTCCTGCGCGACCTGGTTGTGATCTTCGCGGTGGCCGTGGTCGTGGTCGCCGTGCTGCAGAAGGTCGGCATCCCGTCCATCGCGGGGTTCATCGTCGCCGGCATCCTGGTGGGCCCGCACGGCTCTGGGCTCATCCGCGATCTGCACGACGTGGAAATCCTGGCCGAAGTGGGCGTGGTGCTGCTGCTGTTCGGCATTGGCCTGGAGCTTTCGCTGGACCGCGTTCGGCGGCTCTGGCAGCCGATCCTGATTGGCGGCACCTTGCAGATGGGCCTCAGCATCCTGGTCTGCATGGTGCTCGCCATCATCTTCGGCATGGCGCCCGCCAGCGCCATCTTCCTGGGCTTTCTGGTGGCCGTATCCAGCACGGCCATTGTGCTGCGCGCGCTGAACGATCGGGGTGAACTGGAAGCGCCCCATGGCCGCCTCACGCTGGGCATCCTGGTATTTCAGGACCTCAGCGTGGTGCCCATGATGCTGGCGATCCCGATCCTGGCCGGTACGGGCACCTCGGCCATGCACGTGCTGCTGACGCTGGGCAAGGCCGTGGGGGTGTTGGCGGGGGTGCTCATCGCCGCGCGGATCATCGTGCCGCGGGCGCTGCACCTCGTGGCCCGCACGCGCCAGCGCAACCTGTTCATGCTCTCCACGTTCCTGGTCTGCCTGGGCACGGCCTGGATCGTCTCCAGCGCGGGCATCTCGCTGGCCCTGGGCGCGTTCATGGCGGGCCTGGTGGTGGCCGGCAGCGAATACCGGCACCAGGCCCTGGCGGATCTGTTCCCGTTCCGCGAGGTGCTCACCAGCGTGTTCTTCGTCTCGGTGGGCATGCTGCTGGATGCCAGCGCGCTGTTGGATCATCCCCTGCCCATCGTGGGCCTGCTGGTGGCCATCATCGCCGGCAAGTTCCTGGTGGTGCTGCTCACTGGCCTTTCCATGCGCCTGCCGGCGCGGGTGTCCATCCTCTCCGCGGCGGGGCTGGCGCAGGTGGGCGAGTTCTACTTCGTGCTGCTGCGCGCGGGCCAGAGCGCGGGCATCGTGGATGCGCACTGGGGCGGCGCCGCCCTGGCTGCCAACCTTTCCGCCGCCGCCATCTTCTCCATGATCATCGCGCCCCTGGCGCTGGCAGCCGGGCCGCACATCGCGGCGGGCGCGGGCCGCATCCGCGTGCTGACGCAATACCTGGGCGTGCGCGAGGCGGGGGAGACCGCCGAGCAGTTCGCGGGCTTGCAGGATCACGTCATCGTGGCGGGCCTGGGGGTGGTCGGCCTGGAACTGGCCCACTCCCTGCGCGAGGCCGGCATCGCCTACATCCTGGTCGATCTCAACGCGGAGAACGTGCGCCGCGCTGCCCGCAACGGCGAGCCGGCCTGCTTCGGCGACGTCACCAGTCCCGAGGTGCTGGAGGCTGTGGGGGCGCCCCACGCCCGCGAGTTGGTGCTGGCCATCAACGACCCCGGCGCTGCACTGCGCGCCATCGGTGCCGCGCGACGCATTGCGCCTGATCTGCACATCGTGATCCGCTCGCGCTACGTGGGCGATATCCGGGGCCTGCTCACGGCCGGCGCCAACAAGGTGGTGCCCGCGGAGCTGGAGGCGGCCGCCGAGATCACATCGTACATGCTGGACCGCCACGCCGTGCCTCCGGACGTGCGCTTCATGCAGCTCGCCCGCATCCGCGCCCGCCTGGAAGACCCCGCCCTGCGCGCGTCTTCCAAGGGTTGACCGATCGGTCAAGTTCGATACAGTCGGGCAGAGGGGTGATGCGTCCGTAGCCGTGGCGTGGCCCCCACCATCAATGTCCGACCCGGAGGCAGCCGTGCACATTATGGACGTGGAGACGTTCCGCTCCCGCTATCCGGCGTGGCTCGAGGCCACGCGGCCCCTGCTGGAGGCCAAGGACTGGGGTGCGTCCTTCAAGACCTATCCCTTTGCCGTGAACACGGAGAGCCCTTGGGCACCGCAGGCCAAGCCGCTGGCCGAGTGCCGCGTCGCCCTGCTCAGCACCGCCGGGCTCTATGTGCCGGGCGAGCAGCCGCCGTTCCGCGCCGAGGACATCGAGGGCGACTGGAGCTTCCGCGAGCTTCCGGAAGGCGTGGCGCCGGAGGCGCTGGCCATTGCGCACGACCACTACGACCACACGCGTGCCGAGACGGACCGCAACTGCGTCTATCCCCACGCGCGGCTGCGCGAGCTGGCGACGGCAGGTGTCATTGGCGAGGTGGCTTCCAGGCACTACAGCATCTCGGGCTACTGTACGCGCCCTGACCACATCGTGGAGCGCAGCGCGCCGCAGATCGTGCAGCGCTTGCGCCAGGACCGCGTGGATGTGCTGCTGCACGTGCCTGTGTGACCGGTCTGCCATCAGTCCGGCGGACTGATCCAGCGAGTGGTGGAAGCGGCGGGCATCCCCACCGTGGCGCTGGCCACCATGGCCGACCGCGTGCGGCGCGTATGCTATCCACGCGCGGCGGTGGCCCGCTTCCCGCGCGGCGCCACCTGCGGGCCACCCGGCGCGGCAGATCTGCAGCGGGAGGTGGTGGCGGCAGCGCTGGATCTGCTGCGCACCGTCCGCGAGCCGGGTACTGTGGTGGAGCTGCCGCACCGCTTCAGCGAGGGGGCCTGACCGGCGCCGCCGGCCGTTGACCCGCCCCCCGCCGGCCCGCTACACCGGGGCTGTTGTCTCGCACATTGCAGCCAACCCGGGGCGCGCCCGCGTGCCCGCATCGGAGCCGAGGCCATGCCCCGCGTGGAGGATCTGGAAACGCCCATCGTCACGGTGGACCTCGACATCATGGCGGCGAACATCCGCAAGATGCAGGCCTACTGCGATGCGCACGGCCTGCGCTTCCGGCCGCACATCAAGACGCACAAGACCCCTGAGATCGGCCGCCTGCAACTGGAGGCGGGGGCCCAGGGCATTACCTGCCAGAAGCTGGGAGAGGCGGAGGTCTTCGCGGATGCGGGCTTCGACGACATCTTCATCCCGTATAACCTGATCGGCCCGGCCAAGCTGGCCCGCCTGACGGCGTTGGCGCGGCGCTGTCGGGTCAGCGTGGCGGTGGACTCCGCCCCGGTGGCCCAGGGCATCAGCGAGGCCGCCGCAGCGGCGGGATTGGAGGTGCCGCTGCTGATCGAGTGCGACACGGGCGCGGGCCGCACGGGCGTGCAGACGCCCGCCCAGGCCCTCGTGCTGGCGCAGGAGATCGACCGGATACCCGGCGTGCGCTTCGCGGGGCTGATGACCTTTCCCACGAACCTAGAGACCACGCCGCCCTTCCTGGCCGAGGCCGTGGCCTTGCTGGGCGCCGCCGGGCTGGAGGCGGAGACCGTGAGCGGCGGTGGCACGCCGCAGACCTGGCGAGTGCACGAGATTCCGCAGATCACGGAGCATCGTGCGGGCACCTACGTCTTCAACGACAGCAACACGCTTGCCGCGGGCACGGCCACGCTGGACGAGTGCGCCATGCGCGTGCTGATGACCGTCGTCAGCCGGCCCACCGCCGAGCGCGCCATCCTGGACGGCGGCTCGAAGACCCTCAGCGCCGACCGCCTGCTCTGGCGCGACGCCACATACGGCACGGTCGTCGAGTATCCGGAGGCGGTCATCTATGGCTACTCCGAGGAACACGCCAACGTGGACGTGAGCGCCTGCGTCCGCAAGCCCGTGGTGGGCGAGCGCGTGACGGTGATCCCCAACCACTGCTGCACGGTGGCCAACCTGCACAACGAATTGCTGGGCGTGCGCGGCGGCGAGGTCGAACTGACCTGGCGCGTGCGGGCCCGCGGTCTCGTGCGCTAGGTTGTGTGCAGGAAAGCACTTCAGCCATAGGGGCTCTGCCCCCATACCCCCACCAGGGAGTGGAACTCCCTGGACCCTATTTGTGGGCGAGATCGCGTCGGCCCTGGTCTGGGTCTGTATTGGGGGTGTGGGGGCCCTTGGCCCCCGCATTGGATTTCTTGTGCTTTTCAAGCGGCCCAGCCGCTTGACGACCCACTCCCAAGCAGAACCTGGCGGCGCTGACCAGCCGCGTGCCTTGCCGCGCGGGGCTTCCTGGGCCCGTTGACCCCCGCCCGGGTTTGCCCGATGCTGGGTCAGCACCTGCGCCCGCGGCCGTGACGGCGTGGCTCGCGGCCCGCCGGGCGCCCAAAAGGGGGAACTGCCATGACCCGCCTCTGCGTCGTCGCGGCGTGCGTGCTGGCACTGGCCGGCACGTCTGCCTGCAGCCTGTGGAGCCACTGGAACGATCCTGAGCGCAGGGACTATCAGCACCGCAAGGTCGGCCAGCTCGATCCGCGCGTGGTGGCCTCGTCGGCGTACATGGCGGACTTTCGGGTGCCCTGGTGGCTCGATGCCGACTGCCGTGCGGCCTTCAGCCCGGCCGCCGATCCGGCAGGCTATCGAGCCTTCACGGAGGAGGCCTATCGAACGGTCGTGGAGCGCCAGGCCGTGTTCGACGCCGGCACTGGTCGCCCCCCGCCCCGCACGACGCCCTGGCGCGACGGTTTGTGCGTCACCGCGGGCCCGGCGCCCGTGCGGCCGGACGCCAACCTGATCGGGCTGGCGCTCTCCGGCGGCGGCAGTCGCGCCGCTGTGTTCTCCACCGCCGTGATGTTCGAGCTGCAGCGCGTGCACCTGCTGCGGCAGGTGGACGTGATGTCGTCCGTATCCGGTGGCTCGCTCGCGTCCGCCTACTACGCCGTGAGCTGCGACAGCGCGAAGCTGGAGACGGAAGGGGCCTGTCCACCCACCGTGGAGTCGCCGCCCCTGTGGGGGCAGCCCCGCCCGCCCTGGAGCGAGGCGGCGGTGTTCGATCGCATGGGGCGGAACTACCTTTGGCGGTGGTTCGGGAGCTGGTTCCTGCCGTGGAACTTCCCGCGTTACTGGTTCACCAGCTTCGACCGCACCGACATCATGGCCAAGGTGCTGACCGACAATCTCTACGATCAGTCGGTGGGCGGGTACCAGGGCCTGCGCTTCGAGGACCTCAACCCGCAGCGTCCCTATCTGCTGATCAACGCCACCAACAACACACATCCGCGGCCCGGCGGAATGGGGCCGGTGGGCACGCCGGGCTCGCCGGACGGTGCCCGGTGCGGCGTGCAGCCCGCCGGCGATGCCCGCGCCCGCGATGCCGCCAAGCACTTCGCCTTCACCGACGACATGTTCGGCTGTCTGCACTCGAACCTGGACGAGATGGAGCTGGGTCGTGCGGTGATGGCCTCGGCGGCGTTCCCGGGTGTGTTCAACTACACGACGTTGGGGCGCTACCGCCCGCGGGCGGAGGACCGCGGCGACGCGGCGGAATACGTACACCTCATGGACGCGGGGGTGTTCGACAACCTGGGGCTGACCGCCCTGGAGCGGGTGTTCGACCACGAGGGCCGGTCCGACCCGTCCGCGAACTCCTCGTTGCCAAAGCGACCGGCGCTGCGGGTGGTGATCCTGGTGGATGCCTATACCACCGCCCTGGAGGCCCCCGCTGCGGAGCCGGACCCCCGCACGGCTCTGGACCACATCTTCGACACCAGCGCCCTGGCGGCCACGGACGTGATGATGGGCATACGGCGCTACCAGCTTGTGCGCGAGCTGCGCGAGCGGTTGCACCTGCCCGCCTCCGCGGAACGGCCGGGGGAGCCTCCCTGCTACTGTGCCCAGGATGAGCATGCGACGCCGCCGTGGCCCGGCGAGGTGCTGCACCTGCAATTCAGCGATCTGGCGCGTCTGATCCCGAAGGAGACTGTACCCGATTACGACGCCAAGTATGTGGATCCTCTCAACCCCACGCCGCCGCGGCCCTTCGATCCGGCGCTGCTCCGGCTGGTGAACGCCATGCCGGAGCTGAACTTTCAGGGCTACCCCTACGAGGGGGAGCGCGGCCGGAGGCGCCTGGCGGCCGATCGCGAGAGCGGACAGCTCTACAACCGGCTGTACGACCGCATCGCGGGCATTGGCACGAGTTTTCAGATCTCGGGCAACGCCGTGAACTGTCTGCGTCAAGCCGCGCACATCCTGGTGCGGCTGCAGCTGATCGACCTGGCGACCCGTCCTGAGCTGAGCCGCCTCGGCACGCTGGTGGACGGGCCGATTCTGGAGCGCCTGCGCGCGGCCTATCGGCAGGCCAGCGGCCCCGGCGCCGTGGGCGAGGCTCTGCACTTGCCGGGCGATCCCGCGCTGCTGCCGCCCTGCCAACTGGAGGAGCCGCCGCTGGTGCGCACGCCAGGCGATGGCTGAGCCCGCCGGAGCCCCGGCCCGCCGGCCGCCGTGGCCGCGGGGGACTGGACAGGCACCCCGGCCCTGGGCGAGGGTGACGGGGCACCTCAGCCTAATCTGCACAACCGGTGACTGCTGCGCGGGGTGCCGATCCACACCACGTCAACGAGATGCACGGCATGACCTCCGCTGCACTGCAGAGCGCCACCCCCAACTTCGACCTGCATGGCAAGACGGCGCTCGTCGCCGGGGCCGGCCGCGGCATCGGGCTCGCCTCCGCCTGGGCGCTGGCCGGTGCGGGCGCCCGCGTGATCCTGCTGGCCCGCAACGGGGACGAGGTGCGCCAGGCAGCCGAGGCCATCGTGGCGGAGGGCGGCTCGGCCGAGTGGGCGGCGCTGGACGTGGCGGACCGCGCGGGGCTGACTGCACTGCTGGCCGATCGCGGGCCGGTGGACGTGCTGCTGAACAACGCCGGCACCAACCGCCCCGCGCCCTTCCTGCAGGTGACCGAGGAGGACTTCGACGCCATCGTGAACCTGAACGTGCGCGCGGCTTTCTTCTGCGCCCAGGCCGCGGCGCAGACCATGGTCACGCAGGGGCGGGGTGGCTCGATCATCAACGTCTCCTCGCAGATGGGCCTGGTGGGCGCGATAAACCGCACCGTCTACTGCGCCAGCAAGCACGCCCTGGAGGGCATGACCAAGGCCATGGCGTTGGATCTGGCGCCCCACGGCATCCGCGTGAACACGCTTTGCCCCACCTTCACCGAGACGCCTCTCACGCGGCCCTACTTCGAGGACCCCGCCTTCCGGGAACAGACGTTGGCGCAGATTCCCTTGGGCCGGCTGGGGCAGGTGGCCGATCTCACCGGCGCCGTGGTGTATCTGGCCTCGGACGCCTCCCGGCTCATGACCGGCACGCACATGGTGGTGGACGGCGGCTGGACCGCCAAGTAGACCTCACGGAAGCAGGTTGCCCCACGGCAGCCTCACGACACGCTTCATCAGGAGCCAAGCGACATGACCATGCGGTACAAGCTGTTCGGCAATAGCGGCCTGCGCGTCTCCGAGCTGAGCCTCGGCACGCTGACTTTCGGCCAGGAGGCGGGCTTCGGCGCGGACAAGGCGGAAAGCGAGCGCGTGTTCCGCGCCTACGTGGAGGCGGGCGGCAACTTCCTGGATACGGCGAACCGCTATACGAACGGCACCAGCGAGACCTGGTGCGGCGACTTCATGGGCGCCGAGCGCGACCAGTTCGTGCTGGCCACCAAGTTCTCGCTCAACATGCGCCAGGGCGACCCCAATGCCGGCGGCAACCACCGCAAGGCCATCGTGCAGTCGCTGGAGGCCTCTCTGCGCCGGCTCAAGACGGACTACGTGGACCTCTACTGGCTGCACCAGTGGGACGCCACGACGCCGGTGGAGGAGGTGATGCGCACGCTGGACGACTTGGTGCGCGCGGGCAAGGTGCTCTACGTGGGCATCTCCGATACGCCGGCGTGGGTCTGCTCCCAGGCCAACACGCTGGCCGCCCTGCGCGGCTGGACGCCGTTCGTGGGTCTGCAGATCGAGTACAGCCTGATCGAGCGCACCCCGGAGCGTGAGCTGCTGCCCATGGCGCGGGCCTTCGGCCTGGCCGTGACGCCCTGGGGCGCCATCGCCGGCGGGGTGCTCTCCGGCAAGTACCACACCGCGGCCGACCCCAACGCCCCCGCGGATACGCTGCGCACCAAGCTGAACGTGGGTACCGAGCGCACCAGCGAGCGCGGCCTGCGCATCGCGGCGGAGGTGCAGGCCATCGCGGGCGAGATCGGGCGCAGCTCCGCCCAGGTGGCGCTGGCCTGGGTGCGCCAGCAGGGGCGGCAGGTGATCCCCATCCTCGGCGCCCGCACGGAAAAGCAGCTCCGCGACAACCTGGGCTGCCTGGAGTTCGAACTGGAGCCCGCCCACCTGGCGCGCCTGCATGAGGTCAGCCGCATCGAGCTGGGCTTTCCGCACGACTTCCTTGCCCTGCCGCGCATCATGGAGCAGCGCTTCGGCGGCACGCAGGACCGCATCGACTTCCAGCGCGACTGACACGAGGCCGCTTCCCGCGTTGCAGTGCGAACCTGTCAGCCCCCTCGCTCCGCGTTGCTGAGGAGCGGCCAAAGGCCGCGTCTCGAAGCGCGCGGAGTCGATCGCTTCCGGCGCATGGCATGAGGCGGGCTGCCTTGACAGTCCCAGCCTCAGAAGGCCTCACCCGCCGAGAAGTAGATGCCGTGCGAGCCGGGGGCAAAGGCCACGTCCAGCCGCACATTGATACGCTCGCGGCGGTTGTAGGCATAGCGCAGGCCGAAGCCGCCGGCCCTCTTGAACGTGCGCAGGGTGAAGGCGCGAGGCCGCTCCGCCACGTCGCCATAGGACGCGAACACGGTGGCGCCAAGGCGGCCGAAGACGTGAATGCGATCCTCCGCCTGGACGACCAGCAGGTTCTTGTCCCGATAGCGCCCCTCGAAGAGCCCCCGGAAGAGGAACTTGCCCCCCAACCGGGGCAGCGCTGAGAACGGCGCCTCGCCCGCGATGGACTGCGCCAGCGCCTGGAGGCCCAGCACCTGCCGCATGCCGAGCGGGATGTACCAGCGCCAGTCCAGGTCGCTGCGGTCGTAGCGGAAGGGTGCGCCGTCCAGGTCGTGGTAGCGCAACGCGGTCAACTCCAGCAGGCTGCCGTCGTGCGGGTTGAAGTGCTGCTCGCGCGTATCGCGCCGCAGCACGAGCCCAAGGCCGCCCACCCGGCTGCCCGTGGCGCCCGGCACGGCGCCCGTGGCGAGCAGCCCCCCGGCCTCCACGCGCTCGATCTCCGTGTGGTCGTAGTCCGCGCGCACGCCCATGCTGAGCGCCTCCACCACCCGCCGTGTGAAGGTGACGCGCGCGGCATGGGTGACCGGCGTGTAACCTTCCTCCGCCGTGTCCGGCGTGTCGTTGCCGATGCCGTAGAAGCGCGTGGGAAAATTCAGATAGCGCAGCCGCAATTGCAGGCGATAGGCGCCGTCGGCGAAGTACAGTTCCGGAATGGCCTGCAGGATGGTCTGTTGCTCCTGGGTATACACGGCGCTCAGCCACACGTTGTTGGGCAGCCCATTGGTGGGCTCGCCATCCTTGCGGGCGATCACCCAGGCGCCCACGCCGAAGGCTCCCCGCGTCTCCGGCGTGTAGAAGAGGATCGGGAAGGGCGTCAGCTCCAGCCTTCCGCCGGTGCCTGGGAGGGACGCGGTGGGAAGCCAGTCCCCCGGCTGCTCCTCCGCCAGCGAGGTGCCCGGTGCCAGCAGCGCAACCGCCAAGCAGCCCACCATGCACGCCACCACGGCCAGCAGACTGGCACGGGCCCGCCTATGGTGTCGCACCCGCACGGTGCGGGGTCGCGACATGGGCGGCGGTCGGATCGACGGCATCGGGATGGATGGGGCGGACGCGCGGCCGGCCGCTCAGCGGCGGAGAGGCCGCTCGGGCCGCAGCTCGGTCTGTCGGGAGTGACCGTACGGGGCATACTGGCAGGCAGCGGGCGATGGGCGGGGCGGATGCCACTGCGTGGGCGCCCCGGGCCCCCTCAGACCCCGCAGTGACTGCGCGAAGGCACTCCAGTCGTCCATGGGCCCACACCTCACGCCGGTTTGCCGAGATAGGGACTTGCGGCGCCACTATACCGCGACCCCGGCCCGCGGCAAACCGGCCTGCAGGGGCCTCGGCGGCGTCCGGTCAGGGCTGTGGTTGGGGTCGGCGGTGCTGACCCGGGAGGCTGCACGAAAGACGAAAGCCCGGCGTGAGGGGGGGCACACCGGGCTTTCGGGGGAGAGCCGCCCCGGGGGGCGGCTTTGGAGAACTCTTTCAGCGGCAGCGGCAGCCTGCGGTGCGGGTGGGAGCGTCTCCCGGCTTCGCTGCTCGTTTCAAACTTTGGAGTACCACCGGGTCAATCGGGTTCACGGAGATTTTTCATTCCCAGGCAGATTTTTTTCACATTGCCGGATGGGGGCTCAATCCTCCTTCAGGTGACGGCGGTTGCCGCAGGTTTTCGCGCTGGCAAGGGTGCTCCCGCCGTCCTGCGCGTGCCACCGGCTGGGCTGGCGTGGGGCCGCCGGGGCGGCTTGTGCGGCGGCGGGGTCCGGGCTAGGCTTGGGCCTGAAAACCCCGACAATCCAAGGGGCGGGCGCCAAGGCCCACGCCCAACCCCGGCAGCCACCCAACCCGTGAGGACCGGCGCATGCAGTATCTGCACACGATGATGCGCGTGAAGGACCAGGACAAGGCCATCGACTTCTACACGCGGCACCTGGGCATGAAGGTGATCCGGCAGAAGGAGTACCCCGACGGCAAGTTCACCAACACGTTCCTGGGCTACGACGATTCCGACCCGCGCGCCCCGATGCTGGAGCTGACGTACAACTGGGATCAGGAGCAGCCCTACGACCTGGGCGATGCCTGGGGACACATCGCCATCGGCGTGAAAGACATCTACGGGCTGTGCGAGCGGCTGGAGCAGGCCGGCGTTTCCGTGCCACGCAAGCCGGGCCCCATGAAGTTCGGCGGCAGCGTGATCGCCTTCATCCGCGATCCGGACAACCACAGCATCGAGCTGATCCAGCTTGCGGAGTGAATCCCTCCCGGGCCGTGCAGGGTGGCGCGCGTAGCACTTCCCTGCTGCGCGGCCAGCGCCTGCCCCACCGTCCAGATTATGTTTGGACGTGCGTTCTCAAGCGGCTGGGCCGCTTGAGAACCACGAGAAATCCAACGCGGGGGCCAAGGGCCCCACACCCTCAATACGGACCCTGACCAAGGCCGGCGCGGTCTCGCCCGCAAACAGGGTCCAGAGAGCCCCGCTCCTTGGCGGGGGTGTGGGGGCAACGCCCCCCTGTGCGAAATGCTTTTCAAAGTACAGCCTAGGGCGCCTCGCCGGATTCCCGCAGGCGTTTGCGGCGCTCGGCCTGGATGGCGCGCAGGCGCCGCGCCTGTTCCAGCCGCAGCACCTGCGACAGCGTGTTGCGCTGGGTGGGGGTCAGCCCGCGCAGCTCGCAGCGCACCAGCCAGCGGTTGCCGGCGAATGCGCGGCAGTCCAGCACGCGCCCCACGATGGGGAGGTAGCGGCCCCGCGGCAGTTGCATGGCGTGCTCCACATACGCGCCCTCGGCCACGGGGTGGAGGGTCACCATCGAGAAGCCTCCCTCGCTCATCTCCAGCAGCGCACCGCGCATCTCCTGACCCTGGGCGCCGCCCGGTTGCCCGGCGGCAAGTTCGCCGGTGGCGAGGGCGTGCGGTGAGGCCAGCTCCGCGGCCTGGGCCCGCAGGCGAAAGGTGATGGGTCGCAGCATGGGCAGGCGCGTGCTGCGCGGCCGTTGCCCCCCGCGCACCAGTTGATGCGCCAGCAGCAGCCGGTGGCGCTCCGCATCCGCCGTGCGGACGGCCAGCGGGAAGCGCACCTCCAGGTCGTTCCCACGCAGAAAGAAAAGTTCGGTCTCCCCGCGCGCGCTCGTCACGTCGCGGAAGCCCGCCTCGGTCAGCTCGACGGCCAGGCCGGCGGCGGAAACGGCCGTGACGATGGCATAGTGGTGCTGCGGGCGCCCCTCTTCCCACACGGCAAAGCGCAGGTGGTCGCCCACCATCAACTGTCGTGTGGAGACGACGGGGCAGCTCAGGTTGTCGCTGCGATAGCCCAGCGCATCGCGCACGCGCTCGGTGAAGGGCAGGTGCTTGCCGCTGATAAGTGCCTCGTGCACGGCGCGCTCGAAGCGCAGCGGCTCCGCCAGCAGCGCGTACAGGGCCAGCGGCTTGCGTTGGCCGGCCAGCTCCCACAGGGCCTCTTCCTCGTCCGGCTCCAGCCGCCAGGCGTCGAGCCAGGCCTCCAGCCGCGACAGCTGCTTGTGCTTGCGGCGCCGGGCACGCGCGCGACGATCCAGCACTACGGCCAGCAGGGCATAGCCGAGCAGGGCCCCCAGCACCACGGCGATGGCTCCGATTTCCCACCAGTGGAAGCGGCTGAACTTGACGTACTCCAGGATCCGCGGGTCGAGCACCCCGATGTAGTGGTCTTCCTTCATGGCGCTCCCTCGTGCTGCTGCCTGCCTGCCCCGTCCGCCGCGGCGCGACCGCCCCGCGGCACGCCACCACCGGGCCCGCTATCCCAAGGCCGCTTTGGCCTCGTCCCATAGTGCCCACCACTGGTCGGGGCCCTGGGCTTCGGGCTGCAATCCGCGGGCCCGCAGGGCCTCCTCCATCCAACGGAAGCGGGCACTGAACTTTCGCGTAGCGCGGCGCAGGGCCGCCTCCGGATCGATGCGCTGCCAGCGCGCGAGCTGCACCATGGCGAAGAGCAGATCGCCCAGCTCCGCCTCGGCATCCTCGGGTGGCGGCTGGGTCTCCGGTGCCTCCAGGGCCGCGCGGAACTCCTCCAGCTCCTCGGCCGCCTTGGCCAGGATCTCCCCGCGGTGGTTCCACTCGAAGCCGGAGCGAGCCGCGCGGCTGCTGGTCTGCGCCGCGAGCTGCAGGGCCGGCAGGGCGTGAGGCACGCCATCCAGGGCGGAGTTGCGCGCCAGCATCTTGCGCGCGTGCCAGGCGGCGTTGACGGCGTCCGGCGTCTCCAGTGGGGTCCCACCGAACACGTGCGGGTGCCGCTCGCGCAGCTTCTCGTCCAGCCCGGCCGCCACCTCCGCGAAGGTAAAGGCACCGCGCTCCTCCGCCACCTGCGCGTGGAAGACGACCTGCAGCAGCACGTCGCCCAGCTCTTCCCGCAGTGCGGCGTCATCGTCGCTCTCCGCCGCCTCGATCAGCTCGTAGGCTTCCTCCACCAGGTAGGGCAGCAGCGAGCGGTGGGTCTGGGCACGGTCCCAAGGGCAGCCATCGGGGCCCCGCAGCGTGGCCATCGTCTGCAGCAGCCGGTGGATGGGGTGAGTCCCGCTGCCGCGGGGGTCGTGTGCGTCGGCCATGGTCGGGGCGGGGTTCGGGGTGCGTGCGGGACGTCGCGCCGCCGGGCGCGGACCGGGGCGCCGCGGTGGCTCCCCCTGCGATTCTGACGGATTCTCCGGGGAAACTCAAAGCGTGGAAGCCTTGCCGGCCGCACCCCGTGAGCATCGGCCGGCCCGGCCCGATGACGCGCCAGCGGCGGCTTGGCGGACCGCGGGCCGCCGGGGCCAACCTTGCACTACCTGTGCGCGTGGGGGTATAACTGGTACGGACGCGCGCAGCGCAATCCACCAGCCGAAATGCCGGTCGGAAGCTGGACAGCCCGGTGCGGGGGCACCGTAGGGCGGTCCGTCGGAGAGTAACCGATCCTCGGAGCCACGCACCTCATATGAAGCCGCTGAGAGCCTTTCCCGAGATACTGCTGGCGCCCTTCAAGGCGCTCCGCCCCGGCGAACCCACGGCCAACGCCGGTGCGAACGCATCGCGTGGCAAGGGCCAGAGCCTCCTGCGGCTCCACGAGTATCAGCATCGCGTGATCGTGGAGATCTTCAAGGTGAGCCTGGCGGGCTTCCTCACCTTCACGCTGGTGCTCCTCGGTTTTGCGCTGTATTCGCTGCTCGATCCCTACTCCCCTCGCTGGATGGCCCTCGTGATCGGCACCATGGCGGTGGTGCTGCTGGTGGCGCTGTACCGCACGCTGCAGGAATTCAAGGCGTACCACCGCAACTACGACGACATCACAGCGCAACTGCGCGCCAAGCTTCTGCAGCAGACGCGTTCCGCCGCCGGTGCCGCTGGCGCCGTCGGCAAGGCGCCCGTCGAGCACCGGCTGCTTTCCGCCCTGCGGCCCAAGGAGCACACGGGCTGGGATTTCAAGCCGTGCACGAATTGCCAAAAATCGATCGAGCTGCTGGCCACGGTGTGTCAGCACTGCGGGCACGAGCAGGAGACGGTGCTCGTCAACTGAAGAGCTTCATGACGGACCGCTTCGAGGACTACGACTTCCCGCTGCCCGAGCACCTGATCGCGCAACGCCCCCTGCCGGCACGCGATCGTTCCCGCCTGATGCTGCTGCAACGCGGCAGCGACGCCATCGCCCACCACGTCTTCTCCGAGCTGCCGGCGCTGCTGCCGCCGGATGCCCTGCTTGTGATGAACAACACGCGCGTGCCCCCGCGGCGTTTGGCGGCCCGGCTGCCCTCTGGCGTGGAACTGGAGGCGCTGCTGGTGGTCGAGGAGGCTCCGGGGCTCTGGCACGCGTTGGTGCGCAAAGCCCGGCGCATCAAGCCGGGCATGACGATTCCCTTTGCCGAGGGGGCCCTGCCGGCGCGTGCCCTGGAGCGCACGGAGGACGGCGCGTGGCGTCTGCAGTTCGAATCGTCGCAGGATCTGACGGCGCGGCTGGAGGCGCACGGCATGGCGCCTCTGCCGCCGTACATCCGGCGCGACCTGCACGGTGGCTACGACGCCGCCGCGGTGCAGGCGGACCGCGCGGCCTACCAGACCTGCTATGCGCGCGTGGAAGGTGCCATCGCTGCCCCCACCGCCGGGCTGCACTTCACGCCGCAGGTGCTGGCGGATGTTCGCGCGCGAGGCGTCGAGACGGCGGAGCTGACCCTGCACGTGGGACTGGGCACCTTCGCCAAGGTCAAGGTGTCGGACACGGCCGATCACACCATGCACGACGAATGGTTCGAACTGCCCGCCGAGACGGCCGCGCGCATCATGCAGGCGCGCGCCCAGGGCCGCCCCGTGATCGCCGTGGGCACCACCACCGTGCGTGCGTTGGAGAGTTGGGCAGCCGAGGGCGCGCGCCCGGACCACCAGGGCTGGACGCGCCTGTACATCCGCCCGCCCTATGAATTCCGGATAGTGGATGGGCTGCTGACCAATTTCCACCTGCCCAAGAGCACACTGATGCTGATGGTCTCTGCCCTTTACGGGCGCGAGCGCCTGCTGGCTGCTTACGCCGAGGCGGTGGCCCAGGAGTACCGCTTCTTCAGCTTCGGCGACTGCATGCTGATCGCGCCGCAACGCGTCTGAAGAGCCGGAGCGCACAATCCAGGGCTGCCGTCCGGCGCGAAAGCGTGTATTCAAGAAGGCTATTCCGATTTCTCTATCGGCTCTGCAGTTCGCGCCGGGAACGCATCATGGCCGGTAGGGGTGCGTGGTGATGCGCCCTCGCATCGGGTAGCCCGCACGGGTCGCCCACAGCCAACCGTCTGGGAGCAAAAGGTGATGGAACGCGTGGTCGTGACCGGTCTGGGCGTCGTTTCGTGCATCGGCAACGACGTGCCGTCATTCTGGGAGTCCCTGCTGGCGGGACGCTCGGGCATCGGCCCGGTGCGCGCCTACGATGCCTCGGCGATGGGCGTGCGGATTGCGGGCGAGGTGAAGGACTTCGCCTTCGATCCGCGCCTGGGCAAGCGCATGGCGCGCTTCGCGCAGCTTGCCTTTTCCGCCGCCCAGCAGGCCCTGGGCCAAGCGGGCTTGCAGCCCGGCGCGGACGGCGCCCTGGCGGCGGACCGGGAGCGCGTGGGGGTGGCGATCGGCTCGGGCATCGGGGGCGAGCCCTTCCTGGAGGAGCAGTACGCGAAGTTCCTGGAGCGTGGGCCGGGCAAGTTCCACCCGCTCACGGTGCCCATCGTGATCGCGAACATGGCGGCGGCCAACGTGGCCATCCATCACGGGTTGGCCGGCCCCAATCTGTGCATTTCCACCGCCTGCGCCACCGGCAACCACAACATCGCCGCGGCCACGGACCTGATCCGACTGGGCCGGGCGGACGTGATGGTGGCGGGCGGTAGCGAGTCCACCATCTCCGCCTTCGCCATGGACGGCTACCACCAGTTGCGCGCCCTTTCCACGCGCAACGACGACCCGACCACCGCCAGCCGGCCCTTCAGCCGCGAGCGCGACGGCTTCGTGCTCGCCGAGGGCGCCGGGGTGCTCGTGCTGGAGAGCCTGAGCCACGCGCGGGGGCGGGGTGCGGAGATACTGGCCGAGGTGGCGGGCTACGGCATCAACGCCGATGCGTACCATCTGACGGCCCCGCACCCGGAGGGGCTGGGCGCCGTGCGCTGCATCCGGCTGGCCCTGCAGGATGCCGCGCTGAACCCGCAGGACGTGAGCTACATCAATGCCCATGGCACCTCCACGCCGCTCAACGACGCGCTGGAGACGCGGGCCATCAAGGAAATCTGGGGCGAGCAGGCCGGCCAGGTGCCGGTCAGTTCCATCAAGTCCATGGTGGGCCACAGCCTGGGCGGGGCGGCGGGCATCGAGGCCGTGGCCTGCGTGCTGGCACTGCGGCACGGCGTGATCCCGCCCACGATCAACCTGGACGATCCGGACCCGGAGCTGGACCTGGACTATGTGCCGCATACCGCGCGGGAAGTGCCGCTTACGGCCGTGCTGTCCAACGCATTCGCCTTCGGTGGCCACAATGCGGTGGTGGCCTTCCGCCGCCCGGATTGATGCCGAAGCGCTTGGGACGTGCGCGGGCGGTGGCGGCCTGCGCGATTGACTCATGGCCCGGGCGAATTTATCATGGGTAGGGCCTGCACCGGACGCCATCGTGACTGAGCAAGGCCCCAGATCGCGGCCGTAGCCCGCGCCCGCCGCCTTCCCGATCCGAAGCGCCATAAAGGCACACCCCATCACAGGGCTGGGGTCCGATTCCTATTGCCGGTCGAGGTGTCTTGAACGCGCGCAACAAAAACTTCCTGATCGGTCTGGTCATCATCGTCATGGCGATCGTCGTCATGAACGTGGTCACCAGCAAGCACACCACTCCCAAGGATGTGCTCTACAGCGACTTCCTGCACCGGGTAAAGAACGGGCAGGTGAGCAGCGTTGTCATGTCCGGCGACCGCATTCAGTTCGAACAGCTCGATGGCGGCAGCTACTCGGTCAACGTCCCCAAGGACCCCACGCTGATCTCCACGCTGCAGAACAACAACGTGAAGATCACCGCGCAGCCGGATGCGGGCAGCCCCTGGTACGTCTCCATCTTCCTGCACTGGGGGCCGTTCATCCTCATCATCGCCGTGTGGATCTTCCTTATGCGGCGCATGCAGGGTGGGGGCAACCGGTTGTTCTCCCTGGGCAAGAGCCGCGCCCGGCGCGTGGATGACAAGAGCCGCCGCGCAACCTTCGCCGATGTGGCCGGCGTGGAGGAGGCCAAGGAAGATCTGGTCGAGATCATCGAGTTCCTCAAGGACCCGCAGCGGTTCCGCAAGCTGGGCGGCAAGATCCCCAAGGGCCTGCTGATGGTGGGCCCCCCCGGCACGGGCAAGACGCTGCTGGCGCGTGCCGTCGCCGGAGAGGCCGAGGTGCCCTTCTTCACCATCAGCGGCTCGGACTTCGTGGAGATGTTCGTGGGCGTGGGCGCCAGCCGCGTGCGCGATCTCTTTGAGGAAGGGCGCAAGAACGCCCCCTGTATCATGTTCATCGACGAGATCGATGCAGTGGGCCGCCATCGCGGTGCCGGCCTGGGCAGCGGCCACGACGAACGCGAGCAGACCCTGAACCAACTGCTGGTGGAGATGGACGGCTTCGACACCAGCGAGGGCGTGATCGTGATGGCCGCCACCAACCGCGTGGACGTGCTGGATCCTGCGCTGCTGCGCCCGGGCCGCTTCGACCGCACGGTGAACGTGCCCCTGCCCGATGTGCGGGGGCGCGAGCGCATCCTGGCCATCCATGCCGCCAAGGTGCGTCTTGCCCAGGGCGTCGATTTTTCCGTGATTGCCAAGGGCACGCCAGGTTTCTCCGGGGCGGACCTGCGCAACCTGGTCAATGAGGCGGCGCTGTATGCGGCGCGCCTGAACAAGACCGCCGTGGAGTTGATCGACATGGAGTGGGCCCGCGACAAGGTGCTGATGGGCCCGGAACGGCGCAGTATGCTCATGACCGAGGACGAGAAGCGCAACACGGCCTACCACGAGGCGGGCCATGCTATCGTGGGCAGCCTCGTGCCCAAGTCCGATCCGGTGCACAAGGTCACCATTGTGCCGCGGGGCGCTGCGCTGGGGGTCACGTCGTTCCTGCCACAGGAGGAACTGCACAACCACGACCGCGACTACCTGATGTCTTCCATCATGGTGGCCATGGGCGGCCGGGCGGCCGAGGAGCTGATCTTCGGCGACGATGCCGTCACGACCGGCGCCAGCAATGACATCCAGAAGGCCACGCAGACAGCGCGAAATATGGTCACGCAGTGGGGCATGAGCGAAGCCATCGGCCCCATGACCCTGGACTTGGGCGAGGAGCAGCACTTCCTCGGGCGCGATATTGGCCTGGAGCGGCCCTATGGCGAGGACACCGCCGAACTGGTCGACCAGGAGATCAACGAGATCCTCAAGGCCGCGTACCAGAAATCCAAGACACTGCTGAGCGACAATATCGACAAGCTGCACACCCTGGCCAAGCGGCTCATCGAGCACGAGACGGTGGAAGGTGACGAGCTGCGGGCCCTGCTGGCCGCCCCTGCGTCCTAAGGTCGGCACCTCCTTGCCCTGGCTCTACTACCGCCTCTTCCGCTGGTTTCCCAAGCGCGCCTTCAGCCGGCTGATGGGCTGGGTGGCGGCCACGCCCTGGCCGGGCTGGCTGCTGCGTCCCACGATCGCCCTGTACGTGGCGCTGTTCCGCATCGACATGGCGCAGTTCGTGGTGCCGGCGGAGGGCTTCCGCACCTTCAACGCCTTCTTCGGCCGCGCTGTGCGGCCCGGGCTGCGGCCCCTGGCGCCGGAGCCTGACGCGCTGCTGTGCCCGGTGGATGGCACCGTGATCGCCGCGGGGCCCATCGCGCACGGGCAGCTCCTGCAGGCCAAGGGGCACAGCTACAGTCTGGAAGCCCTGCTGGGTGCCGCTGAGGGCTGGCAGGCCTACGAGGGCGGCACGGCCCTGACGGTCTACCTCAGCCCGCGCGACTACCACCGCATTCACACCCCCTGTGCGGGGGAGGTGGCGCGTTTCGCTTACGCCCCGGGCGAGCTGTGGACGGTGAGTCCCGCCGGTGTGCGGGGCGTGCCGGGCCTCTTCGCACGCAATGAGCGCGTGGTCAGCTTCCTGGCGGCATCCTTCGGGGAACTGGCCGTGGTGGCCGTGGGTGCGACCGTTGTTGGCAGTGTGCGCGTGGTCTATCATCCGGTGAGGACCAACCGGCCGGGCGCCCGGCCCATGGCCGCGCCCGTGCAGCCCCCGCTGCCGCTGGAGCGTGGGGCTGAGCTGGGACGCTTCGAGCTGGGTTCCACGGTGATCGTGCTGTGCCGGCTGGGCGAGGCGGTGCTGGATGACTTGGCGCCGGGTACGCCGGTGCGGATGGGACAGGCGGTGGGACGCATCCTGCGCCGCGGCGACGCATGAGCCCAGCGGCCCCCGAACTCCCGGTGCGACCGGACGGAATCGCTATGGACAACATCAAGGACTACACGCTGCCCGCCTTGGCGGAATGGCTCGGCTCGCAGGGCGAGAAGCCCTTCCGCGCCCGCCAGATCTTCCAGTGGCTCTATCAGCACAAGGCGACGGACTTCGCGCAGATGAGCAGCCTGTCCAAGGACATGCGCGCGACGCTGGCAGGGCACTTCCACATCGGCAACCTGGAGCCGGTGGCGCAAGCCGAATCCGCGGACGGCTCCGTGAAGTTCGCATTTGCCTTGCCGGACGGGCGGCAGATCGAAACGGTGCTGATGCCCAACCTGACGCACTACACCGTGTGCGTCTCCACGCAGGTGGGCTGCGCGATGGGCTGCGACTTCTGCGCCACGGCCAAGATGGGCCTCGTGCGCAACCTCTCGCCGGGCGAGATCGTGCAGCAGGTGGTGGAGGCGGCCCGCGCCATCACTGGTGATAAGTTCGTGCGCAATGTCGTGTTCATGGGCATGGGCGAGCCGCTGCACAACTTCGACAACCTCAAGGCCGCGCTGGAAATCCTGCAGGAGGATCACGGCTTCGGCCTGTCGTCGCGGCGGCTCACGGTGTCCACTTCCGGCCTCGTGTCCGGCATCCGCCGCTATGTGCGTGAGGGCCTGCGCGCCAACCTGGCTGTATCGCTGAACGGCGTGGACGACGCCGTGCGCTCGCGCCTGATGCCCGTGAATCGCCGCTGGAACATCGAGGCGCTGCTGGACGCCTGCCGCGAGGTGCCTTCGGAGAACCGCTACCGGATCACCTTCGAATACGTGCTGCTGGACGGGCTGACGGATGGCCTGGAGGCGGCACATAAGCTGGTGCGGCTGCTCCACGGCTTCAAGTGCAAGGTGAACCTGATTCCCTACAACGCCCACCCGGGCAGTCCCTACCGGCCGCCCACCCTGGCACACGCCCATGCCTTTCAGCGCATCCTGCTGGATCGCGGCGTGCTGGCCACCATTCGCATCTCCAAGGGCCAGGACATCCAGGCGGCCTGCGGCCAGCTCGCCCGCAGCACGAGCGCTGCCCTGCCGGAGATCGCCTCCGACGCCGTGGCCGCCGCCGGCTGAGGCCGGCCCGCAGATCTCACGAATTCGATAGGAGCCAGTAACCTGGATGGGCGGAGGCAGGCGCCAACCGCGCGCACGCAGACCTGCGCGGCCCGCCATGGGGCGGGCCGGATTCCTGCAGGTGGACTGGACTGGGGGGCGCCCAGTGCTAGGCGAGCTGGGACAGCAACTCGTCGCGCCGCTGGCAGAACTCGCAGCCGGCGGGGTCTCTGGGCGGATTCACGTCGCGGCAGCGGCAAGCCGCATCGCGCAGCGTCTCCAGTAATAGCTCGATCGTGTATTGCGAGCCCTCGATGAACTCCACCACCTCATCCACCCCTCCGCGGATGAGCTTGTAGGCTTCCGCCCAGGCGAGGGCTTCGTGCCGTTTGTCGCGGTTCATCATCTCGATGCGGACGTCCTTTTCCCCGGTCATCGCCCCCGCTTCCTTGGGGAGCTGCTCGCGCTGATCGTCCGTGCGCTCTTGAGATTGGTGCTCCATATCTCCCGCTATGGTAGGTTTGTCCTCCCTTGACAACCCCCTGCGGCCTCACCCCACCGCAACAGGCCTGTGCGCTGCCTTCTCCCACCGCACCCTTGCCTCCGGCACTGCCCGGAGCTTCAAGGCTTCGGTCTGCGCTTTGGCCGTGGCACCAGTTCCCCTCCGCAATTGGGGCAGGTGTGCGCCATCGTCTCCGCGCAGTCAGGGCAAAACGTACATTCGAAACTGCAGATGCGGGCTTCCCCTTCCGTGGTGAGCGGGCTATCGCACCGTTCACACGAGACTCGCATCTCCAGGGCCATCGTTGTCTCCCCACCGGTGGGCATTAGCGGCGCGCCATGCCGGCCACACCCGGACTCAACCGGCTTACGTTCCCGTATACCCTGCTGTTTCCCTGGCGGCAAGGTGAATGGCTATCCACCTGGTGCCAGCGGTTAACATCGCACGCCACTTGTGCCTATATGGGGATGCATACGCCGCGCCGGGGCCCTGCCCGAGCGGCTCACCCCGTGCCGGAGCATGGTTCATGGAAATCCGCAGCGAGGAGGCCCTGCGCGGTCTCTACGGTGATCCCGGCGAGCGGGCCGTCCGCAAACAACTCGCTGCGCTGGACGCGCATTGCCGCACGTTCATCGCGCACAGCCCATTCCTGGTGATGGGCACGGCGGGTGTGGACGGCGCCGTGGATACCTCGCCCAAGGGCGATGCCCCGGGCTTTGTGGCCGTGCTGGACGACCGCACGCTGCTCATTCCCGATCGGCCTGGCAACAACCGCCTGGACGGCATGCGCAATGTGCTGGAGAACCCGCAGGTGGGCCTGCTGTTCATGATCCCCGGTGTGAACGAAACCCTGCGCGTCAACGGCCGGGCTCGCATCACAACGGATGCGGCATTGCTGGCGCCGCTGGCTGTGCGGGGCCGCACGCCCGCCAGCGGGCTGCTGGTGGAGGTGGACGAGGTGTTTCTGCACTGCGCCAAGGCCTTCATCCGCTCGCGGCTGTGGGATCCGGCCAGCCAGGTGGAGCGCGGCACGATCCCCTCCATGGGGCGCATGCTGGCCGATCAGTTGGGCACGGACGTGGAAGAATCCGAGCGCCTGACCCAGGAATCCATCCGCGATCGCCTGTACTAGCCTCTGTTTTGAAAAGCCTGTCGGCCAGGGGGCGTTGCCCCCATACCGCCACCAGGGAGCAAGGCTCCCTGGACCCCATTTGTGGGTGGAACTGCGCCTGCCTTGGTCAAGGCCCGTAGTTGGGGTGTGGGAGCCCTCGGCCCCCACATTGGATTCTTTGTGGTTCTAAGTGGCCCAGCCGCTCAAAAAACAACTTCCCAAACAGAGCCTAGCCCCATTCCTGCAAGGCGAAGCGTGGGGAGTGAAGGCTCTCCAAGACCCGGCGGCCGGAGGCCGCCCATCCCGTTCACTGCATTGGAGTGCTGCCGTGCCCGCGGACGACAGCCTGTGGATCTACCTGCGGGAGCCCGTCGTCTGGCTGCTGTTCGCGCTGGTGGGCCTGCTGATGTACCGTCTCAGCGGCGTCCGCAAGCGCCGCCTGCGCAAGCACCGGGCCGCCCTGCGCCTCCGCGCGGCCCGGGCTGCTACGCCGCGCGAGCGCCGCGAACTGATGCTGCAGTGGAACGAACTGGGCGGCCTGAAGGAGCACGCTCGTCGGCAGCGGCGGGTTTCCGCGCGTGAGGAGGGTCAGAAGGCGCGCGCAGCCGGCCGCTCACGCTCCGCCAATCCCTATGGCCACAGCCTCTGGGGCGAGGGACGGCTGTGGAAGCAGGGCTGGAAATCCGTGGACCACAACATCCGCTGGATCCGGAAGCGTCGCCAATAGCCGCGCCGGCGCGCATGGTGCTCGCGCGGCCCCGCAAGAATTGCTCCCGGCGGTCCGGATAGCCCGTCGACCGAGGGGCAAGGGGAGCGACCGCTTCCCCGGATCAATCTTGATGGGCGGGTTGTTGGGCGGGAGCGTGGACTACCCCCAGCCCAGCACATGCAGCACGTCGTACAGGCGCACCTGCAGCTTGGAGCGGCTCAGGCGGAAGCGATAGGGGCCGCGCCGCAGATAGAGCTGCATCGAGCGGTGGAAGCGCCGGTCGTCCACTTCCATGCGGGCGCTGTCCACCTTGATGATCTCCGCCTCGGGGAAGGCGCGGCGCAGGGCGCGATTGGCGGCGAACTCCTGCAGCATCCACCACGGCGCGTCGTCCGGGCATTCCCCACGGGCGTAGTCGAAGTCCTCCTGGCGTACCTCGATGATCATTGCCCCCTGCGTGCGAGATGGCGCGCGCCCCCCGGCAATGGCAGTCCCCGCGGGCCTCAGGTCAGCGGCGGGCGGCGCGTGTGGTAGTCCGTGGATTGTTCGAAGGCGTGCGCGGCCTGCAGCAGCGCGGCTTCCTGGAAGTGCGGCGCGATGAGCTGCAGTCCCAGGGGCAGGCCCTCGGGCGTGAAGCCCCCCGGCACGCTGATCCCAGGCAGCCCGGCCAGGTTGACCGGTAGCGTGAAAGCATCCACCAGGTACATCTGCAACGGATCGTCCAGCTTCTCCCCCAGCTTGAAGGCCGGCATGGGCGCCGGCGGACACGCGATCAGGTCCACGTCCGCGAAGGCGCGCTGGAAGTCTGCCCGCAACTGCTCGCGGATGCGCATGGCGCGCAGGTAGTACGCGTCGTAGTAGCCCGCGGAAAGCGCGAAGGTGCCCAGCATGATGCGGCGCTTCACCTCCGGCCCGAAGCCCTCCTCGCGCGTGCGGCGGAACATGTCGCGCAGGTTGCTGCCTTGCTCGCTGCGCGGCCCATAGCGCACACCGTCGTAGCGACCCAGGTTGGAACTGGCCTCGCTGGGCGCCAGGATGTAGTACACGGCGATGCCGTAATCGAGCGACGGCAGGGAGACCTCGCGCACCTCGGCGCCGAGCGCCTCCAACTGCTTCACGTTCGCCTGAAAGGTCTCCGCCACCACGGCTTCCACGCCGCCCCAGGCCTGGAACTCGCGCACGAGGCCGACCCGCTTGCCCTTGAGGTCGCCGCCCAGCGCCGCCCGGTAGTCCGGCACGGGCACCTGGGCGCTGGTGGCGTCGCGGGGGTCGTGTCCGGCGATGATACCCAGCATCAACGCGGCGTCCTCCGTGTCGCGGGTGATCACACCGCCCTGGTCCAGCGAACTGGCGAAGGCCACCATGCCGTAACGACTTACGCGCCCGTATGTAGGCTTGAGGCCCACCAGCGAGGTGTACGCCGCGGGCTGGCGGATCGAGCCGCCAGTGTCCGTGCCCAGTGCGGCCAAGGCCTCGCCTACCGCCACGGCCGCGGCCGAACCGCCGGACGAGCCGCCCGGCACCCGCGAGAGGTCCCACGGATTGTGCGTGGGGCCGTAGCCGGAGTTCTCCGTGGACGAGCCCATGGCGAACTCGTCCATGTTCGCCTTGCCCACCAGGTTCATGCCTTGCGCTGTCAGGCGCTCCACCACCGTCGCATCATAGGGGGGCGTGAAGCCCGCCAGGATGCGCGAGCCGCAGGTGGTCTGGATGCCCCGTGTCGTGAAGATGTCCTTGAGGGCGATGGGCAGGCCGTCGATGGGCGAGAGCGGCTTGCCCTGGGCCAGCCGGGCGTCCGCCTCCTCGGCGCGGCGCAGCACGTCCTGCGTGGTCAGCGTAATGAAGGCGTGCACGCGGTCCTCCACGGCCTCGATGCGCGCCAGCACGGAGCGGGCCACGTCGGCCGAGGAAATCTCCTTGGCCAGGCGCCGCTCGTGCAGGGTGTGGATGGGGTGGTCGCAAAGCTCCATGCGTTCTCCGGCAGTGGACTGCGTGTGCTTCGGTTTGCGTGTGGCCATGGTTCCGCGTGCCGGATGCAGGCCGCCGGCACACCCCGCACGGGGACCCGACCGCCCATCGGACGTGCGCGCCTGTGCCGCGCTTAGAGCGGTGCGCGCAGCCCGATCTGCTGCAGCAGGAAGGCCTCGTTCAGAATCACCAGGTTGCGGAAGCGCGTGCGGATCACCCGTGTCACCATCTCCCGCGGCCATTCCACAGGATAAAGCATCGACCGCTCCTGGGAAATCAGCTTGTAGCGCGTGCGGTTCAGGTGCAGGCGCCAGGGCGATCCGGGAAACAGCAGCGCCAAGGTGAAGTTCTGGCGCGTGATCATGTAGGCCCGGCCCTTGGTGGTCAGCGCCACCGGATCCGGGTGCAGGTAGCCCGCCACGTTCAGCAGCCGCCCGTGCAGTGCCTCGTCGGGATTGCGGAACTCCCATACCTCCGGTGCCTCGGGCACCGGCGTCAACTCGAAGCCCTGCAACTCCATGACGCGGTCGAACGCCTCCCGATAGATGCCGAGGTACGCATCGTGGACGCGGTAGACATCCAGCAGGTTTTTGCGCTGCGCGTGCAACGAGGCTCAGGGGGCTACGAGGCTCGGCCGGACATGGGAATCCCTTCTGGGCGGGGGTTCGCGCGGGCCGGGCCGGCGACCCTACACGGCTCCCGCAGGAGGCCAGGGCCTCCGCATCGGCCGCGCCGAGGCCCGGCCACCCTCGGTTTCGCACGAAGGGCGAGGCCAATGCAAACTTTTTGCGTGGCGACCGCCCGCCCTGCTGGCAAACCTAACGAAGCCGGGCCCGGCGCGGCCGGGGCGAAAGGCCTCCTGCGCGCCGGCCGCCGGCTCAGCGCCCGGCCGCCGGCAGCGGCAGTGGGGCCTGCCTCCGGGGTGTTGGCGGCGCCGGCGGCACTGCACGGATCCACCCATCGGGGTCGGGGCGCTGGCCATACTGGATGCCGGTCAGCTCATCGAACAGCCGCTGTGCCAGCGGGCCCGTGCCGCCCCCCGCGATCTCGTATTGGCGGCCCTGGTAGGCCAGCAGGCCCACGGGCGAGATCACCGCGGCCGTGCCCGCACCGAAGACCTCCTCCAGCGTGCCGTCGGCATGGGCCTGCAGCACCTCGTCGATGGTGATGCGGCGTTCCTCCACCGACACGTCCCAGCCCCGCAGCAGGTGCAGCGCGGAGCGGATGGTGATGCCGGCCAGGGTAGTGCCGCTCGCCGGCGGAGCGATCACGGTGCCGCCGATCTTAAACGCGATGTTCATGGCGCCGACCTCCTCCACGTAGCGGCGTTCGATGGCATCGAGCCACAGCACCTGCGTGTAACCCTCCGCCTTCGCCTCCTCGGCGGCCAGCAGGCTGGCGGCGTAATTGGCACCCGTCTTTGCTGCGCCCAGCCCGCCGGGCGCGGCGCGCACGTAGTGTTCGGCCACTGTGATGCGCACGGGCGCGAAGCCCTCCGGGTAGTACGGCCCCACCGGGCCCGCGATGACGAAGAACAGGGCCTCGGCGGCGGGTCGCACGCCCAGGTGGGGCTCGGTGGCGATCAGGGTCGGGCGGACGTACAGCGAGGTGCCCGGGGCCTGCGGCACCCAGTCCCGCTCCAGCGCCACGAGCGCCTCCACCGCCGCCACGAAGGCCCCGGGCGGCAGCAGTGGCAGGGCCAGGCGCTCGGCCGAGCGGTCGAAGCGCTCGGCGTTGTCCGCCGGGCGGAACAGGTTCACGGTACCCTGCGGCGTGCGATAGGCCTTGAGGCCCTCGAAGATCGTCTGCGCATAGTGCAGCACCATGGCCGCGGGGGAAAGCGCCAGCGGCTCGAAGGGCCCCAGTTGCGCGTCGTGCCAGCCGTGCTCGGCGCTCCAGCGCATCGTGAACATGTGGTCGGTATACACCCGGCCGAAGCCCAGTCGGGTGGGATCCTGTGGTTTGGCCTGCCGCTGCTCGGGCGGGACGGGCGCGATCTGCATCTGCAACGTCATGGCGATGCCTCACGAATGGGCGGCCCGGCCGACGCACGCTGGTGCGGCCGGGCGGTGTACGACAGGCGGCACGGCCGCAAGGCCATTACCGCGGGAGCTGACTGGCGTAGGGAGCTGCGGGGTGCGGCGCCCGGAGGGCGCCGACCCGCGAGCGGGACCGCGACCGTCTTACGAGCGGGTCGCGGCTACCGGTTGGGAGGCTACGTTGGCTTTGAGCGTGGTGGGCACGACCTCGTGAATCCACTGGAAGGGATCCGGACGCAGGCCATATTGGATGCCCATCAGCTCATCGAACAGCTTGCGGGCCACGGGGCCGGTCTGGCCATCGGCGACCTCGTAGTTGTGGCCCTTGTACTCCAGCAGGCCCACCGGGGAGATGACAGCCGCGGTACCCGCGCCGAAGACCTCCTCCAGCGTGCCGTCGGCATGGGCTTGCAGCACCTCGTCGATGGTGATGCGGTACTCCTCCACGGGCACGTCCCAACTGCGTAGCAGTTGCAGCGCGGAATCGCGCGTGATGCCCGCCAGGATCGTCTCGCCCGGCGGAGGGGAGACCACCTTGCCCTTGATCTTGAACAGGATGTTCATCGAGCCGACTTCCTCCACGTACTTGCGCTCGGCCGCATCCAGCCAGAGCACCTGCGTGAAGCCGCGCTTGATGGCTTCCTTTTCGGCCAGCAGGCTCGCCGCATAGTTGGCGGCCGTCTTGGCCGAGCCCAGGCCGCCCGGCCCCGCGCGCGAGTACGCCTCGCAGACGGTGATCTTCACCGGGTTGAAGCCCTCGGGATAGTACGCACCCACCGGGCCGGTGATGAAGAACAGCAGCACCTCGGAGGCCGACTTGAGCCCGATGTAGGGCTCGGCGCCGATCATGGTGGGCCGGATGTAGAGCGAGGTGCCGTGGGAGTGCGGAATCCACTCGTGATCCAGTTCCAGCAGCGCCTCGATCGCACCCATGAACAGTTCCTCGGGCACCTGCGGCAGGTCCAGCCGCGCCGCGGAGCGGTTGAAGCGCTCCAGGTTCTTCAGCGGCCGGAACAGGTTGATCGTGCCGTGCTGGTTCCGGTAGGCCTTGAGGCCCTCGAAGATCGTCTGCCCGTAATGGAGTACCAACGCCGCAGGAGCCAGGTCGAGCGCACCATACTTCTTCACCGTGCCTTGGGCCCACCCGCCGTTAGGACTCCAGGTGGCCGTAAACATGTGGTCGCTGTAGATCTTGCCGAAGCCTAACTTGTTCTCGTCCGTAGGTTTCGGACGCCGCTCCGTTGCCGGGACGGGTTGAATCTTGAACTCCATGTGCGGTCCTTGTTGGCGTTGGTGCCTGCCAGCCTGCATCCACCGGCTCGCACGCGGCGCAGCCCGCCGGGGCGGGCATGGCCGGGCGTCGTCTGCCGCGGCGGCTCTGCAGGAAGTCTGCCTATCTTCGGAAAACCGGGCCAAAAGTCAAGCTACATCAACCCACAGGGGGTGCCGCGGACGGATCGGCCCTGCGCTTGCCGCATTGCGGCGCGGGCGGCTAGTGTGCTATCCGAAGGGCGCTGACGGCGGGTCCGGGCGGGCCCCCCGCGCTCCGACCCCCCGCGATTCCCGAGGACGCTCCATGCCGGCCATTCTGCTACCCAACCTCGGTTACGGCACCCGCGAAGGCACTGTCCTGCAGTGGCTCAAGCCCCTCGGCCAGCCCGTGACGGCGGGGGAGGCCCTGGTGGAAGTGTCCATGGAGAAAACCGTGCACGTGCTGGAGGCCGGAGCGGATGGCGTGCTGCTGGCCGTGTGGGCGCCCGAGGGCGCCATCGTGCCGGAAGGTGAGCGCCTGGGCTGGATCGGCCGCAAGGGCGAGACCGCGCCGGCCGGCGGTTGCCGCATCGTAGGCTGGGAGTCCGAGGTGGCCCCGCCGCCGCCCAATCTCTCCGCGTTGCTGGCGGTTCCGCCCGAGACCTTCGGTCCGCGGCAACTGCAGGACGATGCCGCGCCGGCCCCGGCGGAGTTCACGGCGCGTCAGCGGGGCCTGCTGCGCCACCAGTTGCGGCGGGTGACGGCCCAGCGCATGGCCCGCTCGTGGGTCGGTTCGCCCAAAGTGGATCTGTTCGCGGAGGTGGATTTCTCACAGGTGGAGGCCCATCGCAAGGCACTCAAGGCGGACGGCAAGGAGGCGCCCAGCTACAACGTGTACATCGCCCACGGTGTGGTGAAGGCGTTTCAGGAGCTGCCGGGCTTCAACTTCCACCTCATCGACGGCGACGTGGTGCCCCTGGAGGGCATCCACGTGGGCATGGCCGTAGCGCTGGGCGACAACCTGATCACGGTGTCGATGAAGAATCTGGCGGATGCGGGGCTGCTGGAGATTCAGCGCCGCTTCAAGGGGCTGATCCGCAAAGCCCTGCGCATGACGCTCTCCCGCGAGGAGCTCTACGCCAGCAGCCTCACCATCACCAACCTGGGCGAGTTCGACGTCACGGCGTTCACGGCGGTGCTCAACCCGCCGGAGACGTTCATCCTGGCCGTGGGTAAGGTAGAGGAGCGCGCAGTGGTGCGCGATGGACGCGTGGTGGCCGCGCCCATGTGCACGTTCTGTCTCAGCTTCGATCACAAAGCGGTGGATGGGGCGCCCGCCTCGCGGTTGCTGCAACGCATCAAGCAGCACGTGGAGGCGGAGCCGGGGCCGCTGTGAGCGTCGCGCGGGGGCCGGTGCCAGACGCGCGGTGCGCGGCTGCCCGCGGGGTCACTCTTCGGCGCTGAAGGAGTCCTCGCCGCTCTCCAGGAACTGCTCCGTTTCCACGGTGCGGCCCAGCATCTTCTCCTGCTGCTCCTGGTACTCCAGGCTGAAGCGGGCCAGCGGCATGATCAGCAGCCGCCTGGGATTGATGGGCTCGTCCGTCCCCTCGCACAGGCCGTAGCTGCCGTCATCGATGCGCTCGAACGCATCGTTGATCTGCTGCAACCGGCGCAGATGGCGCTGGTGCATGATGAGGTTGAACTCCCGGTCGCGCTCGTTGCTGGCCTGATCCAGGTCGTCCCCCACGTCGGAGGCTTCCTCGCGCGGCTTCAGGTCCGTCTGCATGTTCTGATTGACGATGGACAGGCTCTCCTCGCGCATCTCCTGCAGCTTGGCAATGATCTTGCCCAACGTCTTGTCGTCGATGTGCGGAAGCTTCTCGGTGAGAGACTCCCCCATCTCGGGCACCACCGGCGGTGGCGGTACCTTGGCCGCGGCCTTGGGGGCGGCGGCCTTCGGGGCCGGTTTGGCCTTCGCTACCTTGGGCGCTTTCGCGGCCGTCTTGGGTGCGGGCTTGGCCTTGCTCGCCTTGGTGCTTGCCACCTTGGATGACTTCGATCCTCCTGTCGCTTTCAACGTCTTTGCCGCTCCTCTGGCCTGGGATGCGCCGGCGGCCTTGGCCGGTTTCGGCGCGGGTTTGGCACGTGCAGCGCCGGCGGCCTTGGCCGGTTTCGACGCTCGCGATGACTTTGCCGTGGACGCGGCTGCGGCCCGGGTTGTTCGAGACGATGCCGCGCTCTTCGTCGGTTTGGCCGGTTTCGTGGCCTTCGGAGCCTTGGCGGTCGTCTTTGCCGCCTTGGCCGGAGAGGCCTTCGCCTTCGGCGCTTTGGCTTTCGAGGCCTTGGTGGCCTTCGACGCCGTTGCCGTCCGCGTCGGCTTCGACGCTTTGGAGGCACGAGAGGCCGATGAGGTTCCCGCCGATTTCGATCGGGATACCGTGTTTTTTGCCTTCGGCTTGGGCTGAGCCTTCTTCTTGGTCGTCGCCATCGTCGGTCGTTCCGCTGTCCCTATGCGTTGCGTGGGAGTGCTGCAAGACGCATGGGGGTGCGAGCCAGCCCCCCTTGCCGACCGGCCCGGGCCGCCGCGTTCAACGGCTCCGGAGCGGCTCCTTCCCGCGCACCCCCGCTAGCGGGCAGGAATTGGGTTTCACCTGATAGTCTATCCTGAATTGCCGCGCAACAAAAAACATGGGTGGGACGCGGACCGTACACGGCCCGGCCGGTGCTTCCGCACCAGTGCGTGTGCCGCCCTGCGGCCCGGCCTCCCGCGTGACACGCGGGGGCCGGGGACGCTTCATGCTCAGCCGAGCAGGTGCAGGCTGTGCGCGAAGAAAGGTGCGAACACCAAGCTGATGATGGCCTGAAGCTTGATGAGGATATTCAGGGACGGCCCGGATGTGTCCTTGAAGGGGTCGCCCACCGTATCGCCCACCACGGCCGCGGCGTGGGTCGTGGAACCCTTGCCGCCCAGGTTTCCGGCTTCGATGTACTTCTTGGCGTTGTCCCAGCCGCCGCCCGCGTTCGCGGAGGCGATGGCCAGCACCACGCCGGAGACCAAGCTCCCGATCAGCATCGCGGCCAGCGGCTCCGGCCCAAACAGGTAGCCCACCACGATGGGCGTCAGGATCACCTGAGCGCCCGGCAGCAGCATCTCGCGCAGCGAAGCCCGCGTGGAAATGTCCACGCACGAGCGGTAGTCCGGCCGGCCCATTTGCACGCCCAGGTTCGCGGTAGCCAGCAAGGCGTCGTCCGCGGGCGCGTTGGCGGTGCGGCCCAGCTCCGTGTGGGCGGCCTCCAGATACTCGGCCTCCGAGGCGAAGCGCTGCCCCACCAGCCGGCGCAGCCGCGCGACGACGTCGCGAGGTGCACCGCCTTCGGCGAGGGCCTTCAGTGACTCTTCGGTGACCTGGAAGGACGGGCGCAGGCCCGGGATGGTGGCAAACTGGCGCCGCACCTCGCGGATCATGTCCATGGCCGCCTTGCCCACGGACTTCATGGTCATGGCGGTGAAGATGAACGGCAGCATCGCGCCGACCACCAGCATGGTGATCACCGCCGGCTTGAGCACATCCAGCGAGGTCACGTCCGAGCGCACCAGGAACGCGGAGAACAGGGCCAGCGAAGTGAGCGCGGCCGAGCCGATGGCGAAGCCCTTGCCGATGGCGGCGGTGGTGTTGCCGGCGGAGTCCAGGGCGTCCGTGCGCTTGCGCACCGCGGCCCCCATGCCGGCCATCTCCGCGATGCCGCCCGCGTTGTCCGCCACGGGGCCGAAGGCATCGATGGTGAGCCCGATGGCGATGGTGCCCAGCATGCCCAGCGAGGCCACGGCGATGCCGTACATGCCCGCGAAGTGGTAGCCCACGAACACGGTGGCGGCGATGAACAGGACGGGAAACAGGGTGCTCTGATAGCCGAGCGACAGCCCGTAAATGATGTTGGTGGCCGGGCCCGTCTCGGACGCTCGGGCAACCTCGCGCACCGGTGTGTAGCGGTGCGAGGTGTAGACCTCCGTCAACACGCCGATCAGCATCCCGGCAATGAGGCCTGCGAGCACGCAGTAATACACGCCCATGCTGGAGTAGGGCACAATTCCGATGATGAAGGTGGCCGGCAGCACCTCGCGCGTGATGAAGAACAGCGCGGCGGCCATCAGGATGGTCGAGATTACGAGCGTGCGCTTCAGCGCGCTTTCGATCATGCGCTCGTTGTTCGTACGCGCGAAGATCGTGCTCACCAGCGCGATGGGGATGCCCACCGCGGTGATGAGGATGGGATAGAGCAGCGCATTCAGGTTGGACGCGAACACCACGCCGCCGATCACCAGGGCGGCGCAGGTGCTCTCCGCGATGGAGCCAAACAGGTCGGCCCCCATGCCGGCGATATCGCCCACGTTGTCGCCCACGTTGTCCGCGATCACGGCTGGGTTGCGCGGGTCATCTTCAGGGATGTTCTCCTCCAGCTTGCCCACCAGGTCTGCCCCGACGTCCGCGGCCTTGGTGTAGATGCCGCCGCCGACCCGGCCGAACAGGGCGATGGACGAGCCGCCCAGGCCGAAGCCGGCCAGGGCCTCCATCACGTGCCAGCGCGATTCGCCCGGCATCAGCACCGTGAGCAGCAGGAACATCGCGACGAGCCCCAGCACAGCCAGGCCCACCAGCCCGAAGCCCATCACGGCGCCACTGTTGACGGCCATGCGGAACGCGCTATTGAGCGAGCCGTTGGCGGCGGAGGCGGTGCGCACGTTGCCCGCCGTGGCGGCCCGCATGCCGATGAAGCCGGCAAGGATGGAGATGGACGCGCCGACCAGGAACGAGAGCATCGAGCCCCAATCCACCAGCACCCACACCAGCAGCCCGAACGCCACCATGAACACCGCCATGTAGCGGTACTCCCGCGTCAGGAAGGCCATGGCGCCCTCCCTGATGGCGCCGGAAATCTCCAGCAGCTTGGCCACTTGTCGCTCGTCCGCCGCCCCCTCCGTGGCCGGTACGCGCAGCACCAGCCAGGCGAAGAACAGGGCTGCCAGCACTGACAGCAGCCCGCACGCGATAATCGCCCACATGACGGTCATGGTTGTGTGTCTCCTCGTTCGTTCGCCTGCTTCGGCTCCAATGGCTCAAACCCGGATAGCGCCGACCCCGCGTGCACGGCGCCGCGCCCTCAGGCGGCGCCGCCCCACCCGGCGGGGTGGCGGCAATGGACAGGCCTGCCGCGATCGACTACGTTGCAGGGCAGCATCACCCTGCACGGCAAAGGCTTTTTAAACGCGCATTTTTGTCACATCGCAGGCGGAATGACAACACGAGCCCGCCATCGCGCCCCGCTGCACGGCCCCCTACGGGCCGCGGCCAGCGCCCCTGTCCCGCGTCCGGTGCCCACCCTGCCCGGTCGTGCGGGCACTGCCCTGGCCGGTCGGCTGCTGCTGTCGGCATTGCTGGTGCTGGCGCTTGCCGCCTGCTCCACGGCGCGTCGGCGCGATGCGCCCCAGGGTCCCTTCACGCTGCTGCACTACCGGGACGCCGCGACGGCGGACTACTTCCGGGATACCTACCGCAGCGGCAACTTCTACGAGGACTTCCGCCCGGCGCTGGTAGTGGATGCGATCGTGCAGGACCGCACCTACCGGCGGCTGTATGTGGACATGCTGCGCAAGCAGTTCCTGCTCTCCGATGCGGACGTGAAGCAACTCCAGGCGCAGCAGGAGCAGGCCTTCGAGACTGAGATCTCGATCCTCCTGTTCACCTATGAGGGCACCAACGAACCCTCGCAGTTGGACAAGGCGAATGCTCCCTGGCGGCTGTTTCTGCGCGACGACGAGGGCCAGTTGGAATCCCCGCTGCGCATCCAGCGCATCCGGCCGGAGAGCCGCACCTTTCTTTACATCAACAAGTACTTCCGGGGGCTCGACCGCTGGTCTCAGGCCTACCAGGTGGACTTCCCCAAGCTCTCCAAAGGGCGGCTGGGTGTGTCGGTGGGCTCGCACCCCTTCGAGCTGATCATCACGGGCGTGCCTGGTACCGTGACCCTGAAGTGGGACAACCCGCGGGTCTTCTACGCCGTTAAGGGGCCGACCGGTGAGTGACTGGGCGCACGCCTGCGGAACCCGACGCCCCCAGGCCGTTCGTCCGGCATCGGCCAGGGCTCCTGGATCCTATTGCGCCGCCCGGCACGGCTTTGGTGCGTGGACTCCCGGCGTGGCCCGTGCGGCGGGGCGGCGGGTGTCTGGTGCCTGCGCGGGGCCGGGCGACGGCCCGGCAGCGCGGCCCGGCCGCGATTTCGTTTGACAATTCGGGCGAAATTGCAGAAGAAAGAGGGGCAAAAACCTTTCCCGTCCCTTTGGTTTGTGGGGAATCTGGTCTGTTACCACGTCCCTGTTGTGCTTGAAGACTACCGGTAAGACGGAAACAAGAGGAGCGAGATTATGGCTCGAGACAGCATGACCCGAGGACCCAACGTCATCCACCCGGAAAAGCCGAGTGCGGTGGGGTCGCGGAACAGCCTCAATCGTGACAACAGGAACGAATACGAAGAGTCCAAGCTCCTCATCGACGAGGAAGTGGATAAGGTCCTGAACCATATCCACGCGAAGCTCCCGCCTGAAGTGTTGGAAAAGCTCGACGTGATGGGCTCCATCAAGTCGAAGCTGCACAACTACTTCAACCAGAACTTCCAGAACATGTACAACCGGTACATCACCACTATGGAGGATGAACTGGGCAAGAAGGTACGTGATCTGGTGGACAAGGAGGAGTATCGAGCGCTCAACCGCTATACACCGCGGGAGATCGCCGAGATCCTGGACAAAATCGGCGGGATCGACAAGTTCAATACGGGCGAGATTGAGAAGTCCATCGTCAACATCTACGGGCACCTGCAAGGGCACGTGCAGCGTGGGATGTACGAGTTGGAGAACGAGACCAACGCGCTGCTGCGTCAAAAGTCGGACGTGGGCGCGTTCGTGCGTGGCGAGAACGCCTATGCGATCGCCAAGTGCTCGTTCAAGAACAACTTTTACAAGCCCAAGACGGTGATGGATGTGAAGTTGGCGATCAACATCCTGGATTCGGAGTTGATCAGCCCCATCTATCACTACCAGACCTCGCTGGCGACGATCATCAAGGACATCATCAGCAAGCACATCCACGCCCTGATCGAGCAGGAAATCACCGAGCTGAACAACACCCTGATCGATGAAGGCAAGGAAGAGCTGTCGGACACCGAGGTGATGTTCGAGAAGATCAAGGCCCTGGACAACTACGTCGACGACGACGTGAACAACGAACAGTCGCGGCGTTACCAGTTCATCGCCAAGCGCTTCATGGACCGCATCGAGGGCCTGCACGCCGAGATCGATCCGGACGAGTTCGATCCGCTCAATGTGCGTGAGAACATTAAGCGCATCATCGACAACGAGAACATCCGGAACCGCGGCTTCAACACGGCGGTGAACAACCTGACCTCGGTGCTGGACACCTCCAAGATGGGCTACCAGCACATCGAGAACTACAAGAACGCGCGCCAGTGCGTCATCCGCGAGTACGAGGACACGGACGTCAATGCGCTGCCCGACGAGCGCTACGGCATCCGCCTGTCGTACTACGATGACGAGCAGGTGCGGGGTATGCGCAATGCCTACGATGCCCAGTTCGACGAGCTTCATACCGAGATCATGAAGGTCGTGAACGTGGTGGACGTCCTGTACAACGACAACAAGGCCGCCAAGGGCATCCAGGACTACGAGGACATTGCGCGCCAATACCTCAAGAAGGATAAGCCCAAGGCCGGCGGTTGGTTCTCCCGCGCCGTCGAAGAAGAGGTGGAGGAAGAGCCGCCGAAGCTGTGGAACGAGGTCGTGTTCGTCCCGCCCCGCTCGACCGAAGTGGAGGAGATGAACAAGACCAACCTGTACATCGTGGAAGAGCTCCGCAAGCGCGTCTCGGCCACGAAGCACCGGCTGCAGCAGATCTTCGGCAATCAGCACCCGGTCGATCGCACCATCGTGGAAAGCCGCTTGCACTTCCTCGAGCAAAAGTTCGAGGAGTTCGAGGGGCTGGTGAATCCGTACCACATCCTGCCCGGCGCCCTGCTGGAGCTGGATATCACCTCGGTCAAGCGCAAGAAGACCACCATGATGGCGATGGCCAACGTGCTGAACGAGTTTCTGTACTCCGTTTCCCGGGGCTTCCACGACACCGCGTTCGCCGAATTCTCGCGGCGTCGCTCCACGGTGCGGGATGACCTCAGCCAGACGTTCGAGCAGCTGGCCGACTAGACCGCCAGCACCGACGCCTCGCACTCAGGACAAACGGTGCAGCCCAGACGGGCTGCACCGTTTTTTTTTGCCACGAATGCCCGAGCATATATGTCGACGCGGTGTGGTGGGCAGGGTGGGCGCCCGTCCGTTTCGAGCCTCACTCCAGCCACACATGACTTTCGGGGGTACACGCATGCGTCTATGCTCGATTGCCAGGCCCCGGTTCGCGCTTCGGGGTATCGCCGTTGCGCTGCCCCTGCTGCTGGTGCTCGGCGGGGCAGAGGCTGTTGGCGCTGCGTCCTGGCATCCGCGGCCCGAACTGCTGGTGCGGGCACCGTGGCTGGCTGCGCACCTGCGCGAGGCCACGCAGCCGGGCCTTCGCATCGTGGATGTCCGGGATGCCGCGGCTTACGCCCAGGGGCACATCCCAGGCGCGGTGAACCTGCCGGCCGAGGAACTGTTCGCCACCGTGAAGGGCGTCGCGGGGATGCTGCCGCCTGTGGCGCAGGTGGCTGAAGCCCTGAGTCGGGCCGGCATCGGTGCGGGCACCACCGTCGTGGCGTACGACGATGCGGGCGACCTCTACGCGGCGCGACTGTTCTGGGTGTTGGACTACCTGGGCCAGGGTCACGGGCGTCTGCTGGATGGCGGTTGGCGGGCCTGGCTGCGCGGCGGCAGGTCCGTTTCCCGCGAGGCGTTCAGCGCACCATACGCCGCTTTCACGCCCCGCCCAAAGTCGGCGGCCATCGCGGACCTGGCCTGGGTGCGCGCGCACCTGCACGATCCCGCCGTGGTGCTGGTCGATGCCCGCTCTACGCTGGAGTACATCGGTGCGACGCGCTACGCGAAGCACGGGGGTCACATTCCCGGCGCCGTCTCCATGGAGTGGAAGCGCAACCTGCGGCCGGACGGCACGTTTCGGTCCGCGGCGGAACTGCGCGAGACTTACGAGCAGCTTGGGGTGATGCCCGACCGCGAGGCGGTGGTCTACTGCCAGGTGCTGGTGCGGGCCGCGCACACCTACTTCACGCTGAAATGGCTGGGCCTGCCGCGCGTGCGTGGCTATGATGGCTCCTGGGCGGAGTGGGGCAACCGTGACGACACGCCCAAGGCTCTTCTCTAGGCTGCGTCCGGAAAAGCCCTCCCAGCCCGCTGCCCCGGCCTTGCTTCGATTTCCGGCCCAGGAGCCCCCGTGAGCGATCTGCGCGTGACCTTTCTCGGCAGCGGCGATGCCTTTGGCAGCGGTGGCCGCCTGCAGACCTGCATCCTCGTGCAGGGTGGCGGTACGGGTTTCCTGGTGGATTGCGGAGCCTCCGCGCTGATCTCCATGCGCCGCTTCGGGGCGGAGCCCAACGCTGTGGAGACGATCGTGCTCTCGCACCTGCACGGCGATCACTTCGGCGGTGTGCCCTTCTTCATCCTCGATGCGCAACTCATCAGCAAGCGCAGCACACCGCTGCGCATCGTCGGACCGCCCGGCACGCGCCAGCGCCTGCGCGAAACCATGGACGCGCTGTTCCCGGGCATGAGCGCCGTGCAGCAGAAGTACGCCATCGAGATCACGGAACTGACGCCGGGGGTGCGCCAGGAGGTGGCCGGGTTGGCCATCACGCCCCAGGCCGTGCGCCATACGCCGGGCACGGAGCCCCTGGCCCTGCGCATCGAGTGCGGGGGCCGCGTGCTGTGCTACACGGGCGATACGGAGTGGTGCGAGGACCTGGTTCCTGCCGCCCAGGATGCGGACCTGCTCATCGCGGAAGCCTACTTCCACGACAAGCGCATTCCCTTCCACCTGGATCTGGCCAGCCTGCAGGCGCACCTGGGCGAACTGCGTCCCCGCCGTGTGATTCTCACCCACATGAGCGCCGACATGCTGGCCCGCGTGCCCAACCTCGACTTCGAGTGCGCCGACGACGGGCTCGTCGTGGAGGTGTAGCCAAACAGGCCTTCGTTCCGCTAGCTGCGGTAGCCGTCGTGGATGGCCACATCCAGCAGGGTGGGGCCGTCGGCCTCCAGCCCCCAGCGCAGGGCCGGCACGATGTCCGCCGGATCCTCCACGCGGCGGGCCGCCACGCCCAGGGACTCCGCCAGCGCCGGAAAGCCGATGGGCGGCTCGAAGTCCATGCCGATCATGGTCTCCTTGGCCACCGAGGAGCCGCCGAAGGCCACCAGCCGCTCCTTGAGGATGCTGTAGGCGCCATTGCTGGCGATCACGAACGTGATCGGTAGGCGGTGCCGCGCGGCCGTCCACAGCGCCTGGATGCTGTACATGGAGCTGCCGTCCCCGATGACGGCCACCACGCGGCGCGGCTGCACGGCAAGCTGCACGCCCACCGCGGCGGCAATGCCCCAGCCGATGGCGCCGCTGGCCATGCCGAAGTAGCGCTGCCGCTCCTTGGCGCGCAGCAGGCTCAGCAGGCTGCGCGTGGCCGTGATGCCCTCGTCCACCACCACGGCATCCGCCGGCAGGGTCTCGGCGATCTGCAGCATCAGGTATTCGGCCAGGATCGGCTTGCGGCCGCCCAGTGGCTCGGTCGTCGTCACGCGGGCGGCGCGTTTGGCGGCCCAGTTCGCTCCACGGATGCGCTCCACCCGCTGCTCCGCCGCGGCGACCTGGGACTTGCTGCCGCGGCGCTCCAGGATGGGCGCCAGTGCGCGCAGGGTTTCGCGCACGTCCGCGTCCAGAGCGATCTCCGCGGAATAGTTCTTGGCGATCTCCCAATCGCGCGTGCCCAACTGCACGATGGGCAGGCCCGGCGGCACCGGCTCCACGGGCGACTGCACGGACATGCGCAGGCCGTCCCCGCCTACCATGAACAGCAGGTCGTGGGGATCCAGCCGCTCGCGCACGCGACGCTGGTCGCGGCTGATCTCGCCCACGAACAGCGGGTGCTCCGTATCGAACACGGCCAGGGAGGGCACGGACTGATTGTACACCGGCGCGCCCAGCAGCTCCGCCACCCGCGCCAGCTCGGCGAAGGCATCGCTCGTGTTCACCTCCTGCGCGGCGATGATGACGGGCGCGCCGGCGCCCAGCAGGCGCTCCGCCACATGCTCCAGGGCCTCATCGGAGGGTCGCGTGCGGCTATCCAGCCGCGTGGCGCTGCCCAGCTCCAGCTCGGCGGAATTCACCAGCACGTCGCCCGGCAGCGAGACGAACACGGGCCCCGTGGGCGGCGTGAGGGCCAGCTTGGCGGCACGGCGGAAGACCCTCGGCACGTCCTCCACGCGTTGCACTTCCGTGGCCCACTTCACCACGGGCGCGGCCATGGCCACCAGATCGCCGGAGAGCAGCGGCTCGGTGAGGCCGTGCCCTGCCTCCCACTGGCCGGCCGTGACGATCATGGGCGAACCGAAGAAGCGCGCCGTGTACAGCGAGCCGATGGCGTTGCCGAGTCCCGGGGCCACGTGCAGGTTGGTGCAGGAAAGCTTGCCGGTTGCACGCGAATAACCGTCCGCCATGCCCACCGCCACGGCCTCCTGCAGGGCCAGCACGTAGCGGATGGCGGGGTGATCCACCAGGGCGTCCATGATGGGAAGCTCGGTGGTGCCCGGGTTGCCGAAGAGATACTCGACGCCCTCCTCCTCCATCAAGGTCAGGAAGGCCTCGCGGCCCGACATCGCTTTCATCGCTCGCTCCCATGGCAGGATGACCGGGCGGCGGGGCGCCCCCGGTGCGGCCTTCCGTCGCACGCCGGCCGGATGAGCCTGCTTCACCGGCCCTGGCGCGTCGCCGCTGTCGGGGGTCCTTACCACGCCGCCGCGGCCCCCGGCAATCGCGCCCCGTGGGCGCTTAGCGCAGCATCAGCACGATGGCCACGCCGGCCAGGCCGATGGCCGCGGAGCCATAGAGCCCGGGACGCTCGCGCCACAGCACGATGCCGGTCAGCGCGGTAAGCCCGATCATGGTCACGCTGACGAACGGGAAGGCCACCACGCCCGGCACGCGGGACAGCCCCAGCAGCAGCAGTCCGTTGGAGCACACGTTGCCGAAGCCGAAGAGCAGCCCACGCAGCACGTCGCCGCGGCGCAGACGCCGCCGCCGGCGCAGCATCACCGCGCCGCACATCAGCGTGGCCGTGGTGAAGATCAGCGCGAGCAGGGGTACCTCCTCACCGGGCCGAGACCACTCGATGAAGAGCTTCTGGCAGATGCCCACGCCGCCGTTGAGCACGAACGTGGCCAGCAGCCAGCCGAAGGCGCCCTGACCCGCCCGCGTGCGGCCCACGCGCAGGCTGTGCGCGCCCAGCAGGCCCAGCACGCCGAAGGTGAGGGCCACGCCAACCAGTTGTGAGCCGGAGGGCCGCTCGCCGAAGGCCAGCAGCGAGAGCAGCGTGGGCCAGAGCACGCTCAGGCGCAGGGCGGTGGTGGAGGTGCCCAGGCCGGCCGTGGCGATGCCGCCCATCCACAGGAAGAGCCCTATGGCGTAGAAGAAGCCCGCCACCGGCCCCAGCACGAGCGTGGGCACACTGGGCAGACCCGTGCCCTGCACCGCCCACACCGCCGAGGCGATGAAGGCGGCGAACAGGTAGTTGAAGGCCATTACGGCCAGGCGATCCTGCTGGTACAGCTCCCCGATCTTGAGCACGGCGGCCATCGCCACCTGCACCAGCACGGCCAGGACAAGGTAGGTCATCGCCGGTCAGGGGCGGGGGGTGTTTGGCGGCAATGGGAAGCGGGGAAATCGCCCGGAACTGTCGCGTCGCGGCAGCCCCGGGCAGATGGGCGGCTAGGGAATCAGCAGCACCTTGCCGGTGGTCTTGCGGCCTTCCAGTGCGTCGTGGGCTTCCTTGGCCTGCGCCAGCGGGAACTCCGCGCCGATGCGCACCTTGAGCTTGCCGGAGCTCACCCAGCCCAGCACCTCCGCGGCCCGCGCTTCCAGGTCCGCGCGCGAGGCGATGTGGTTCACCAGGCTGGGGCGCGTGACGAACAGAGAGCCCTTGGCGGCCAGGACGCCCAGGTCGAAGGGCGGCACCGGGCCGCTGGAGGCGCCGTAGAGCACCATCAGCCCGCGCGGTCGCAGCAGGTTCAGACCCTTGTCGAAGGTCGTCTTGGCCACCGAGTCGTACACCACATCCAGCTTGCGGTCGCCCAGGATCTTCTTGCAGGCCTCCTCGAAGTCCTCCTGGGTGTAGAGGATCACGTGGTCCGCACCCGCTTCCTTGGCCAGCTTGGCTTTCTCTTCGGTGGAAACCGTCGTGAACACCGTGGCGCCGATCATCTTGCACATCTGGATCAGCAGCAGGCCCACGCCGCCGGCCCCCGCGTGGATCAGGCAGGCATCGCCTTTCTTCAGCGGATAGGTGTCCTTGCACAGGTAGTGCGCCGTCATGCCCTGCAGCATGATCGCCGCGCCCATCTTGAGATCCATGCCCGCCGGCACCTTGACCGCCCGGTCTGCCGGCAGCAGCGTGTACTCTGCATAGGCGCCCAGCACGCCCGTGTAGCAGACCTGGTCGCCCTTGGCGAAGCCGCTGACGCCCGGGCCCACGGCTTCCACCACGCCCGCGCCCTCGTTGCCGGGGGTGAACGGCGTGGGCACTTTGTACAGCCCGGAGCGCTGGTAGGTATCGATGTAGTTCAGACCCGCCGCGGCCAGCTTGACCAGCAGCTGACCCTCGCCCGGCGTGGGCGTGGGCACCTCTTCCAGCTTCATCACGCTGGAAGGCCCTTGTTCGTGCACACGAATAGCCTTCATGAATTACCTCCCAATTGCGGGGCACGTCAGTTGCGCTGTGGCGGAATGGGTGAATGCTTCAAACTGGAATCAACCTAACCCACGACCGGGGTGTGCGCAAATCCGCCCCATTCAGGCGCTTCCGGCACCGGGTACCCGCTGTAGCGATGGCAGCGAGAGCCGCAGCCAGAAGTCCGCCACGATCCCGGCCAGGATCAGCGCGTAGCCCGTGAAGCCATAGGCCGAGGGCAACTCGCCGATCACCAGGAACACCCACACGGGATTGAGCAGCGGCTCCAGCAGCGTGAGCACGGAGGCCTGGCTCACCGTGATGCGGCGTACACCCGCCGTGAAGCACAACAGCGCCAAGCCGATCTGGATCGCGCCCAGGTACACGAGCACGCCCCACTCCCAGCCCGCGATGCCGCCCAGCCGGAAGGCCCCGGGGAACAGCGCCACCATGCCCAGCGCGGAGGCCAGGTTGGCCAGGGCCACCGTGCCGACGGCGGGCTGGTTGACCCGCTTGAAGCAAATCAGCGACACCGCGAATGTGAGCCCGGAGGCGAGCCCCAGCAGATTTCCCTGCAACGAGGTGCCGTGCGCCGGCTCGGCCAGCATGGCGGCGATGCCCCCGACGATCAGCGCCATCGGCAGCAGCAGGGGCGCCTGCACCCGGCGCGTGGCCAGCCAGCCCAGCAGGAACACCCACGCCGGCGCCGTGGCTTGCAGCGCGATGGCGTTGGCAGCGGTGGTCCAGCGCGTTGCCGTCACGAAGAACGCCTGCGTGAGGGAGAACGCCACCATCAGCACGAGCATGGTGCCGTCCAGCCGCAGCGCCCGGTAGCGCACGAAGGGCAGCAGCGACAGCGTGGCCAGACCCGAGCGCAGACCCGTGAGCGCCAGCGGGTTCACGTGCAGCAGCTTGATGAACAGCCCGCTGCTGCTCCAGAGCAGGGCGGCCAGCAGCACCAGACCGATGCCCAGCGCCTGCTCCCGCGCCTCGTCCGCCGGTCCGCGGGCGACCACCCTCACGGCGCGGCTCCGCGTTCCGTGTCCCGCGCCGCCGGCCACTTTTGCCTTGGCCGGGGTGCGGCGCTACAACGGAAGCAGCAGACCATCCGCAAGGGAGGTGTGGCAATGCGCACCGCGATCATGGCCTTGCTGTGCCTGCTGGTGATGGGCGGCACAGCGCCCGCGAAGGATGCCGCGCAAGACGCCCCGCCCGGAATGGTCCCACTGCAGGTGAAGGACGTGCTGTTGGTGGACGACGTGCCGGCGGTGCTTCTGCTGGACCGGCCCGGCCAGCGCTACCTGCTGATGTTCGTGGACTTCCTCATGGCCACGGCGATCCGCACCGGCATGGACGGCCCGCAACTGGAGCGCCCGCTCACGCACGACCTGATCGGCATCCTGGTGCGGCGCCTGGGCGCGCGGTTCACCCGCGTCACCATCACCCGGCTGAAAGATAGCACTTACTACGCTCTCCTTTCGGTGCAAGTCAACGCGAGCGGGGAGGTGCTGGACATCGACGTGCGGCCCAGCGACGCCATCGCCATCGCGGTGCGCAACCACATCCCGATCTTCGCGGCCGAGGGGTTGCTGCAACCTATCCAGCACGGCCTGCCGGCACCGACGCCACCGGCCGGCGGGTCGCCGCCCAAGGGTCAGACCTGAGGGCTTCGCAGCGCCGCTGCCGGCGCGGGCTGGTCCGCTGTGGCCCGGCCCGCCATTGCCAGCGGCGCGGCGTTCGACTATGAGTGGGCCGACGGTGCCGGCCCGCGGGTCGCGATTTCCCACCCTGCCAGCAGAGGAGTGAGCATGGCCAAGCCGAAAGTCGTCGTGGCGCGCATGACCCCGGGCCTGGAGGAGTCCGATATCTGGAAGCAGTGCGACGTGTGGGCCTGGGAGGAGGACCGCATCGTGCCGCCCGAGTTGCTGCGCGAGAAGGCGGCCGAGGCGGACGGGCTGTTCGTGACGAGCTTCGACCCGGTGGACAAGGCCCTGCTGGAGGCCGCGCCGCGCCTGCGCGTGGTGAGCAACTACGCGGTGGGCGTGGACAACATCGACCTGCCGACCTGCACGGCACTGGGCATCCCCGCCGGCAATACCCCCGGCGTGGTCACCGAGGCCACGGCGGACATGGCGTTCGCGCTGATGCTATCGCTCAGCCGCCGCATCAAGGAGGCCGACGCCTTCGTGAAGGCCAAGCAGTGGATGACGTGGTCGCCCTACCTGATGATCTCCAACGACGTGTACGGCAAGACGCTGGGCATCGTGGGCATGGGGCGTATCGGGCAGGCCATTGCGCGCCGCGCCGTGGGCTTCGAGATGAAGCTGCTCTACCACACCCGCAACCGCCGCCCGGAGGCCGAGGAGAAGTACGGCTGCCGCCACGTGAGCTATGAGGAGCTGTTGCGCGAGTCGGACATCATCGTCACCATCGTGCCGCTTACCGACGCCACCCACCACATGGTGAACGACGCCGCCTTTGCCCAGATGAAGGAATCGGCCATCGTGATCAACGTCGCCCGCGGGGGCGTGGTGGATCCCCATGCGCTGTACCGCGCGCTTTCCGCCAAGCGCATCCGGGGGGCCGCGCTGGACGTGACCGAGCCCGAGCCCATCGGGGCGGACGATCCCCTGCTGACCTGCGACAACCTGCTCATCGCCCCCCACGTGGCCACGGGCACCTGGGAGACCCGTCGCATGATGACCGACCTGGCCGTGCGCAACCTGCTCGCCGGCCTGAACGGCCAGCCGCTGGTGCACTACGCCAATCCGGACGTGAAGGGCAAGGAACGCAAGCCCGCATAAGGTCAGCGCACCGTTAGAGCCGTGTCCCACGGGCCCGCCATGCCGACATGGCGAGTCCGCGGCTTCGTCGCACGGAGAGGGCGTGATATACCTGATCCGTGAGCACGCTCGCCCCGCCTACCCGCCTTCGTTCGTCCCCCGCCGCGGCGCGGCGGATGAACATCGAGACCTACTTCGGCTTCTTCGCGCAGTCGGTGATGATGGCCGTGGGCACGTCGCTCACGAGCCTGACGGGCAGCGCGGTGACACTGGAGCGGGTGGAGCTCTCCACCACCAACACGCTCAAGCTGCGCTGGAGCGATGTGGAGACCGTGCTTCTGCCGCAATTGGCGGCCAAGGCCGAGGTGCCGTTCGTCTTCGCGCTGACCGAGCACGACGTGGCGGGGCTGACGCGCTTGGCGGGCGAGCGCATGCCGTTCCACAAGCTGCTGGAGCAGGTCGTCAGCACGGCGGCCGAGCCCTTCAACTTCATCGGCAAGCGCCGCAACCGCTTGACCGGCTTGCAGGTCTCCCGCAACGTGACGGGGTTCACCGCGCACCACCTGGGTGGCGAGGTGAGCTACACGATGGCCACGGGCGTGTTTACCGTGCCCCGCGGCAACGGCTTTGTGCTGCGCCTGCTGGTGACGGCGGCGGGTCGCGACCTGATCGAGGAGCGGGCCACCCAGAAGGCCACGCAGCGCGCGCTGTTCTCCATCAACGAGGGGGCCTATCTGTGCCGCCCGCAGTGGGAGCCGCCCCCGCCGCCCCCGGGGCTGGAGCAGGGCGCGCAGATCTCGGAGCTTATGCTGGCCGGATGGCTGCAGACGTTCTTCGGGCGCAACGATGGCGAGATCGGCAACCGCCTCTTCCAGCGCCCCGCGGGCCTGCAGTGCCAGGTCGTGGATGCCGAGGCCATGGCCGCACTGGTGGGCAAGGACGGGCCGCCCACGGTGGCGCGCCTGCAACTGGGTGACGAGAAGGCGCTGGAGCTGTTCGTGGTGCTGCCGGCCGCAGCGGCCGGACAACTGATCCGGCTCAGCCGCTCCGGGCAGGAGCGCTTCCTGGGCGATATGTTCCGCGCCCTCTTCGCCGATTCGGCCAAGCTGTGGGAGGCTTTCGCGGAGACCCCCATGCGCTGGCGCCTGCTGGCCGCGCGCAAGATTCCCAGCGACGCCATCGATGCCGTCACCAAGCGCCTGGAGGGCGGTGGGCTGATCGCGCGGCAGACGGCGCGCATGGACGAGGGCTACCTGGAGTGGGTGCTGGCCATCCCGCCCCACACGTGGCACTGGCTGATGCGCATCACGGCCAAGGGCATGGCGCTGCCGGCTCAGGGCCTGCCCAATCGGCAGGCCATCTTTCGCGCCACGGGCTGGGCCCAGGGCCGGGTGCCCTGGGCCCGCATGGCGGGCTTTCTCTCCGACCGCGAACTGCAGGATCTCATCCGCGTAATGGGCCAGGCGGGGCTGGCGGAGCCGGTGCTGGCCTCTGTGGCCGAGGCGCTGGACGGCCCCTTCCGCCAGCGCTGGCTGGAGGCCATGCCCGTGATGTTGCGCGAGCGCACGGAGCGCTACGAGCTGGCCGAGGGCGAGGCCCAGCGCCGGCACCTGCAGCTCACGCGCACGCTGATCGGCCTGCACCGTGCCCACAAGCTGCCGCAGGGCCGGCTGGCGCTGTGGGTGGCGCTGTATACGGAATACTACTTCAGCCGCTGCCAGTACCTGATCGACACGCTGCTGCCCCTGCGGCATCTGGTCTACGGCATGGACCGCGCCTCGCTGAGCCGCCTGCTCTTCGATGCCCGCGGCAATACGCTGGTGCACATGCTGAGCTGGGCGGAGTTTCCCGTGGTGGATCAGGTGCGGCGCGCCATCTCGCCCGGCTTCGCCCTGCACCTGTTCGAGGACGTGGGCGAACTGCGCTCGCGCATCACGGCCTTTGCCGCGCAGCAGGCCCAGTTGGACTTCTACCGCTCCGCCTTTCAGGGCATGACCCAGGGGCGCTACATGGTGCGTGCCACCCCGGCCCAGCGTCTGCGTGACCTGATCCGCCTGCTGGACGAGGAGACCTGAGCCGTCCGGGTCTCGATACGCCGGCCGCCGGCGCTCACGGCTTGGGATAGCCCAGCGACTCCAGATGGCGCGGACTCTCGCTCCAGCGCTCCAGCACCCGCACCTGCAGGTCCAGGTGCACCGTCACGCCCAACAGGCGCTCGATCTGCTTGCGCGCGGCGATGCCGATGGATTTGAGCATGCGCCCGCCCTTGCCGATGACGATGCCCTTCTGGCTGTCGCGCTCCACGAAGATGCTGGCGACGATGAGTACGCGGCGGGCCTGCTCCTCCATGTGCTCCACCCGCACCGCCGTCCGGTAAGGCAGCTCCTGGTGCGTGCGCTGGATCACCTCTCGCCGCACCAGCTCGCCGATCAGCGCCGGCTCGGACTGGTCCGTGATCTGCTCTGGCTCGAAGTAGGGTGGCCCCTCCGGCAGACGCTCCACCACCAGCCGTTCCAGGCGCTGCACGTTGCGCCCCGTCAGGGCGGAGATGGGCACGATCTCGGCGAAGAGGTCCAGCGCTGCCCAGGCCTGTAGCGCCGCCAGCACGTCCCCCTCGCTCGCCGTGTCGATCTTGTTCAACACCAGCAGGGCGGGCCGACCCGCGTGCCGCACGTGCTCCAGCACCAGCCGGTCCTCCTCGCCCGTGGGTGGGCCGGGCTCGGTCAGCACGAGCACCAGATCCGCCTCCTGCAGGCTGGCGGTGGCATACGACACCATGCGCTGGTTCAGCGGCAGCGGAGAGGCGTGGATGCCCGGTGTGTCCACGTACACCACCTGAAAGCCCTCGCCGTGCCGCACGCCCATGATGCGGTTCCGCGTGGTCTGCGGCTTGGGCGCGGTGATGGCGATCTCTCGCCCCACGAGGCGGTTGAGCAGGGTGGACTTGCCCACATTGGGGCGACCCACCAGGCACACGAATCCGGATCGGAAAGCTTGGTTCATGGTCCGCAGAGGCTGCGGCGGACCGGGATCGGCCCGCCAAGGCGAGCCTCGCAGATCGCGCGCAGCTTGGCCAGCATCCGCGCCCGCCGCGTGGACCCTGGCCACGGGGATAGGCGTGTTGGTGCGGCGTTGGGTCAGCCCTGCACGGCCGCCGCTGGCGGAGTGCCGTCCACCATAGCCTCCGCGATGGAATCGTAGACGGGAAAGTACTCGATCAGGCGCACGCGCTCGAACACGCTGCGGCTCACCTCCGTCAGGTTCACCAAAGAGATGTGGTGTTCCTGGCCCTTCCAGCGCTCGTCGAAGCCCCGATAGACGTTGATCAGCTCGCCGATGAGCATGGAGGTGAACAGGATGCCTTCCACGTCCAGGATCAGGTTTGGCGACCGCTCGACGAATGGCCGCACCTGCTCGGTCAGCGTCTGCCGCGGAGGCAGCCTATCGGTCAGCTTGAGGATCGTGTGCGCACTTTGCAGTTGCAGCGTCTTCATGGGGGCCCTGGTTTAGGGATGGCGTTCGGAGCAAGGCTAGACTTGGAAGCGGCCTACCGCTGGCTGAGGCCACGCGCATCAATCGCCTTATTTAACGATGAATCTGGCCGCCGGTGCCCTGACCGCCGCCGCGTGCTTCCACGGCCGGCTGTGTCGGTCGCCGGGTCGGGGGGGAGGCCAAGTGGTTCCGAGGGGTGCCGGTACTTCCCGCTGGGCCGCGAATGGGTTAGCGTGAGGCAAGCCCGTCGGGCTGCGACCCCATGCCGCCCGGCCCGCCCTTTTGCACAGGATCGCCGTGATCGCACAGCGCCACGCCCATTCCCTCAGCCGCTTCGCCCTGCGCTATCCACTCACCGTGCTGCTGGCTGCACTGTTGCTGGCAGCGCCGCTCATGACAGCGGCGGCACCGCGCGCCCTGGCCGCGCCCGTGCGCACGGCCCTGGCCGCCGAGGCGGGCGACGGCTCGTGGCGCTTCCTGACCGATCTGGCGCAGCTATGGCGCAACCGCTACGACCCCGCGGACGACCTGTTGGCCGTGCGCGCGATGGACGGCGCCCAGGCGCGCCTGCGGGCGGTGAATCGAGGGCGTGGCGACCTCACCGTGGTGGACGCGGCCACGGCGGCCGCGCACCTCAGCGAGTACCCGCGCCTGACGGCCATCGCCGTGCTCTGGCCCAACCTGCTGCAGGCGGTGACCCGCAACCCAGCCGTGCAGGAGCTGAAGCTGCCTCTATCCGCGGAAACGTGGACGCTGCACAACGCAGAGTTTGCGTACCAAGCCCTGGGCGAGCTGACCCATGACGACGCGGCGCAGACGGCCCTACTGCAGCGCGTGCCGGACGACATCCTGGTGGATTCACTGGACTATGCCAACGGACCGATTCTGCTGTTCACCTCGCCCACGCCCCTGCGGGAGCTGACGGCCGCCATGAACCGGGATCCCCGCCTACAGTTGCTGCCCATCGACGGCAAGATCATGGATGAGCTGAAGCTGGCCGATCCGTGGCTGACCACGGGCAAGCTGCCGCGCGGCTCCTATCCCAACCAGACGCGCAACCTGGAATTGCCGGCCGTGTACCAGATCCTGGTGGGGCGGCGTGATCTGCCGGTGCCGACGGTGCTAAAGGTGCTGGATACGGTGTACGGCAGCGGCAATGCCATGGCCCTCTTCGATCCCCTTTTTGCCCAGGTGAACAGCAGCATGAACGCCGTATTCGGCAAGCTGCTGCCCTTCCACCCCGTGACGGCGAAGCGCTTCAACTTCACGCCCTCTGTGCCTTGAGGCGCTGGATTCCATCCCGCGAGGCCGCATGACCCGCACCGTATTCCTGGGCAGCCCGGCCACGGCCCTCCCCAGCCTGCGCGCGCTGGCGGATCATGCCGCCGTGCGCCTAGTGGGTGTGGTGACCCAGCCGGACAAGCCCACCGGGCGCGGGCGCAAGCTACAGCCCTGCCCCGTGCGGGCCGAGGCGGAGGCGCTGGGTCTGCCCGTGCTGACACCCCGGCGCATCCGCGAGCCAGAGGCGCTGGAGGCCCTGCGCGCCTGGGCGCCCGAATTGGCGATCGTCTGCGCCTATGGGCAGATCCTCCCGGAAAACCTGCTCAACCTGCCACCGCTGGTCTGCTACAATCTGCACTTCTCGTTGCTGCCGCGCTGGCGGGGGGCGAGCCCCGTGCAGGCGGCCATCCTGGCCGGGGACGCCACCACCGGCGTCAGTTTGCAGCGCATGGTGGCTGAACTGGACGCCGGGGACGTGGTTGCCGAGACGCCACCGCTGCCCATCGCCCCGGACGACACCGCGCAGAGCCTGGCGGAGCGCCTGGCCGTGGAGGCCGGCGCCTTGCTGGTGCGCAGCCTGCCCCTGCTGCTGACCGGCGACCCGCCGCGCCGCCCGCAGGATCCCGCCGCCGTCACCCATTGCCGTGTCATCCGCAAGGAGCAGGGTGCGGTGGACTTCGCCGCGGAGGATGCGGCGCCCATCGAGCGCAAGTGCCGCGCCTACACGCCCTGGCCGGGATGTCACGCCTTCGTGGGCACGCGGCGGCTGGGGCTGGTGCGTCTGGCGCTTGCGGACCCGCCTGCCGATGCCTCGCAGGCCGCCACGCTGCCCGGCACGCTGCTGGCGGACGGTCGCGTGCGCGCCCGTGCCGGCTGGCTGCGGCTGGAGGTCGTGCGTCCGGAGGGCAAGGGCGACATGCCCTTCGCCGCCTTCCGCAACGGCAACCCGGCGGCCATCGGCGCCCTTCTGACGCCCGCGCGGGCGTAAGGTGCCCGCCGGCGCATAGCGAAGGCGCAGGCGTCATTCCTTCACGACACGGCCGTGGAAGGGGGAGAAGTAGCGGTACTTGCCGGGCATGTGGCTGCTGATCCCGCCGATGACCACGGCGGCGATGAGATAGGGCAGGCTGGTGCCGGTGGACGCGACGGCTGCACCCAGCAGCAGCAGCTTGGCGATTACGGCCCAGCCCTTGAGCTGCAACAGCCACACACAGGAACCGTATAGCTCCAGAGCCACGAACACGAGACCGCTGCCGAAGGTCATCCACAGGCCAAGGGGCTGATCGGACAACGCCAGGCCGTGGGCCGTGCCACCCAGCAGGATACCCATGCTGAGCAGGTGCCACGTGCGGACGCTGATGCGCACCCACCGTTGGTAAGGGAAGTCGCGCTTGGGCTTGGGAAACAGCAGCGTTTGCCACATGGCGGGCGAACCAGGTGCGGGGGACGAATCGCGTCGCCGGGCGGCGATCGGCCGCGGGCCGGCAGGCGGTACGCCTCCCTTATAACGGGAACGCGCCATGGGCGAAAGCGGGGCGGCGCGAATCGTTGCACCGGGCGCTGCAAACCGCTGGCACAGTCATTCACACACTCGTTGACATGGCCGCGCGCGGATTTTAAACTTAGAGTCTTTCGTGGGCAGCGCCGTATCCGTCCGGCCGTGCATCGTGCGCGGGGGCGGCGAAGCCAGCCGCGGTGGAGCGATGAAGATTCATCTGGCCCAGATTCCCGAAGAGGGCCTGCCGGTAGCGCTTCACCTGAAGCTGGCCGCCATGGCGCGGCTGAGCGAGGCCCTCGGCGAGCAGAGCGGGGAGGTGCAGGCCGCCGTGCGGGTGAAGAACCGGGACGGCAACGTGGAGATCACGGGCCGCATCCGGACGACCCTTCATCCGCCCTGCCAGCGCTGTCTGGAGCCGGTGCCGCTGGAGCTGGACGAGGCCGTGCGCGTGGCGCTAGTGCCCGAACGCAGCTACGACGATGCCCCGGAGGATGTGCACCTGGGTGTGGGCGATCTGGAAGTGAGCTTCTACGAGAACGAGGAGCTTGACCTCGGCCACATCCTGGAAGACGAGCTGCTGCTGCTGATTCCCGAGCCGGTGGCGGAGGAGGACGAGCAAGGACGCTGTGTGATCTGCGGCAGGCGCACGGATGAGCTCTTTCCCGAAGAGGAAGCGGGCGGCAAGGAACATCCCTTTGCCCAACTCAAGGGACTGCTGGATAAGGACTGAGACCGAACGGCATGGGCGGCGATCTTGCCGTCCCGAAGCACGTATGCGACCCCCAATGGAGTGAACGATGGCCGTCCCACAGGTACGCACCTCCAAGCGTGTGAAAGGCCAGCGCCGCAGCCACCACGCGCTGAAGGCGCCCAGCCTCATTACCTGCAGCAACTGCAGCGCGCTCATCCCGCCCCACCGCATCTGCCCGCAGTGCGGTCATTTCAAGGGCAAGGAAGTGGTGGAGGTGGAGTCCTACTAGCCGCCCTGCCGACACGGCGTCCGCCGTGCCGCCTCACGCCGGCCAGCCCTGGCCGCAGCGGGAGCTTGCGCCATGACCACGATCGCGATGGATGCGATGGGTGGGGACTTCTCGCCCCGCGTGCCCGTGGAGGCCGCCCTGCGCGTTGCCCGCGAGACCGACTGCGAGATCGTGCTGGTGGGCGATGCCGCCGCGCTGGAGCCGGAGTTGCGGCGCCGGGGTCACGCCCCGCCGCGCCTGCACATCGAGCACACGCCCGAAGCGCTCACCCCCGCCGACGCCCCCACAGCCCTGCTGCGCGAAAAGCCGCGGGCCTCGGTGCGTGTGGCTTGTGCCCTGGTGGCCCAGGGGCGGGCCCAGGCGGTGATCAGCGCCGGGCATACGGGCGCACTGATGGTTGCGGCCAAGCACGAGCTGGGCACGCTGCCCGGCATCGACCGTCCGGCCATCGCCACGCCGCTGCCCCTGCGGCGCGGGAGCAGCGTGCTGCTGGACAGCGGGGCCAATGTGGACTGCAAGCCGCACTACCTGGAGCAGTTCGCGCTGATGGGCCAGGTCTATGCCCGCGTGGTGGCTGGCATCGGTGCCCCGCGCGTGGCGCTGCTCAGCAACGGCAGCGAGCCGGGCAAGGGCAACGAGCTGACCCGGGCCGCGTACGGGCTGCTGGCGGAGCGGGTGCCGGGGTTCGTGGGCAACGTGGAGGGGCGCGACCTGTTCCGCGGCAAGGCGGATGTGTTGGTGTGCGACGGCTTCGTGGGCAATCTGGTACTCAAGACTGCCGAGGCGGCGGATACCCAGATGCGCCTGCTCATGAAGGAATCCATTGCCCGCTCGCCTGTGGCGCGGCTGGGCGCGCTGCTGATGCGCGGCGTGTTCGCAGAGCTGCGGCGGCGCACGGACTACCGCGAGGTGGGCGGTTCGCTGCTGTTGGGACTGGGGGGCGTGGCGCTGGTGTGTCACGGGTCCTCCAACGCCCGCACGCTGTTCAACGCAGTGCAGGTGGCCACGCAGTGCGTGCAGGGGCGGCTCGTGGAGACGCTGGGTGCGGAATTCGCGCGGCAGGCCGCCGCAGCGGGTCGCTCCGCCGACACGGCCGGGAGCGCGGCCTCCGGTTGACATCGCCGCAGGAATGCACAAGGCTTTGGCCTGAATCACAACACGGATGGAGGCGCGGGTGGCGGGCATCGGACTGATCTTTCCTGGGCAGGGCTCCCAGCAGGTGGGCATGGGCGCGGCGCTTGCGGCCGCGTTTCCCGAGGCCAAGCAGGTGTTCGAGGAGGCCAACGACGCTCTCGGCTTCGACCTGCGCCAGCTGGTGCTGGAGGGGCCGGAGGAAGAGCTGACGCTCACCTACAATGCCCAGTCCGCCATCCTCACGGTAGCCACGGTGGCCCACCGCGTGCTGGGTGGGCGCGTCGAGCTGAAGCCGGTCAGCCTGGCCGGCCACAGTGTGGGCGAATACTCAGCCCTGGTGGCGGCGGGGGCGCTCTCTTTCGCGGACGCGGTGCGCACGGTGTTCAAGCGCGGACAGTTCATGCAGGAGGCCACGCCGGTGGGCGTGGGCGCCATGGCGGCCGTTCTGGGCATGGAGCCTGCCGAGATCGAGCAGCTCTGCCGGGAGGAGGCCAAGGGACAGGTCGTGCAGCCGGCCAACTTCAACACCCCCGGCCAGATCGTCATCTCCGGCGATGCCGAAGCGGTCAAGCGGGTGCTGGGCCGCGCCAAGGGCAAGCTGCTCAGCGTAAGCGCGCCTTTCCACAGCGCGCTGATGGAGCCCGCGGCCGAGCGCATGGGCGAGGTGCTGCAGGCGCTGGCGTTCCACGATGCCACCGCGCCGATCTGCGCCAACTGCGACAACCGGTTCATCACGGCGGCGGCGGAGTTTCCCGACTCGCTCAAGCGGCAGATCGCCTCGCCCGTACACTGGGACGCGGGCATCCGCAAGATGATCGGCGGGGGCGTCACGCGCTTTGTGGAACTGGGCCACGGCAAGGTGCTGAGTGGCATGATGCGCCGCATCGCCAAGGAGACACCCGTCAGCAACGTGGAGGATGAAGCCTCGCTGCAGGCCACGCTGGCCGCCCTGGGCGCCTGACTCTCACCGCATCGGAACAACGGGACCGCGCCCCGTGCGTATCGCTCTCGCACGGCGCCACCAAGAAGGAGGAACGAGCGACCTGTGAACCTGCAAGGACGAGTCGCCCTGATCACCGGGGCGGGACGCGGCATCGGCAAGGGTATCGCCCTGGAGTTGGCCGCTGCCGGCGCCGACATCCTCTTCACCAACCGCAGCAAGCCCCTCGCGGACGCCACCAAGGCGGAAATTGAGGCGCTGGGGCGGCGCTGCGTGGCGGTGCAGGCGGACATCTCCGATCCGGAGCAGGTGGACGCGCTGGTCAAGCAGGGCCTCGAGCAGCTCTCGACCATCGACATCCTGGTGAACAATGCCGGGGTGACGAAGGACACCCTCATCATGCGCATGACACCGGAGGACTGGCGCGAGGTGATGGCGGTCAACCTGGACGGCATGTTCTATGTCACGCGGGCCGTGATCCGCACGATGGTGCGGGCGCGCCGGGGCCGCATCATCAACCTCACGTCGGTGGTGGGCTTCACGGGCAATCCGGGGCAGGTCAACTACGCCAGTTCCAAATCCGCCGTGGTGGGCTTCACCAAGTCGATCGCCAAGGAACTGGGCAGCCGCACCATCACCTGCAATGCCGTGGCGCCCGGCTTCATCGACACGGACATGACGCGCGACTTGAGCGAGGAGCAGAAACAAGCCATTCTGAATCAGGTGCCGCTGGGCCGCATGGGCACCGTGGAGGAAATCGCCAAGGTGGTGCGGTTTCTGGCCAGCGATGACGCGGCCTATATCAACGGCACGACCGTACACGTGAACGGTGGCATGTATTGACCCTGAACGGGGCCTGTGCCGCTATTGACTTTCGCCGTGGCTTTTGCGTAATTGGCTGCGACGCGGAACGCTCGCCGGCTTTCCTGGACCGTATTCGCTAGCCAATGCCCCAGCCCTTGGCTGCTTGTCGCAACCATCCATATTTGCGAGGAGAACCTGCATGGATGTCGCTTCGAAAGTGAAGCAGATTATCGCTGAACAACTCGGTGTGGACGAACCGGAAATCAAACCGGAATCCCACTTTGTGGACGATCTCGGCGCCGATTCCCTGGACCAGGTGGAGCTGGTGATGGCGTTCGAAGAGGAGTTCGGCATCGAAATTCCCGATGACGAGGCGGAGAAGATCACCACGGTGCAGAGCGCGGTCGACTACATCGAGGAAAACCGCTAGGGCGGGTTGCGATTCTCCTCGCAGGCTGTCATTTGGCCCGACTCAGGAAACCGCAATCGCCACGTGATCCGTTGTCCCCGCCATCCAGCACACCCCGGAAGCGCCTTCGCGCGATAGCCTGAATCGTCCGTCGTGGACGATCCGGCAAACCCCAATGGTGTTTCTATGAGAAAGCGAATCGTCGTCACGGGGCTTGGCTGTGTCTCGCCCCTGGGCAATGACGTGCCGACGACGTGGAACGGTATCGTCAACGGGAAGTCCGGAATCGATCGCATCACCAAGTTCGATGCGGCAGCCTTCCGCAGCCAGATGGCCGGCGAGGTGCGGGGCTTCGACCCCACGCCGGTCATTCCGGAGCCCGAGCAGAAGAAGATGGACCTCTTCATCCATTACGCGCTGGTGGCCACGGCCGAGGCGCTGAAGGATGCGGGCCTGACGATCGACGACGAGCTTTCGTACGATGCGGGGGTTTCGGTGGGCATCGGCCTGGGGGGGCTGACCACCATCGAGAAGTATCACGAGGTATACATGGAGCGGGGGCCGCGCCGCATCACCCCGTTCTTCATCCCCATGGTCATCTCCAACATGGCCTCGGGGCAGATTTCGATGTATTTCAACTGCCGCAACTACAACACGTCCACCACCTCGGCCTGCGCCTCCTCCAACCATTCCATCGGCGATGCGGCCCGCATCATCGAGCGGGGGGACGCCAAGGTGATGATCGTGGGCGGCTCGGAAGCCACGGTGACCCCACTGGGCATCGGCGGCTTCGCGGCCATGCACGCCCTCTCCACGCGAAACGACAATCCGCAGGCGGCTTCGCGGCCCTACGACCGCGATCGCGACGGCTTTGTGCTGGGCGAGGGCTCGGGCATCCTCATCATCGAGGACTACGAGTTCGCCAAGGCCCGGGGCGCGCACATCTACTGCGAGCTGGCCGGCTATGGCTTCAGCTCCGATGCGCACCACATGACCTCACCGAGCACGGAGGGGCCCAGCCGCGCCATGAAGCTGACCCTGAAGGACGGCGAGTGCAACCCGGACGAGCTGGATTACATCAATACCCACGGCACCTCCACGCCGGCCGGCGACATCAACGAGCTCAAGGCCATCAAGCTGGCGCTGGGCGAGGACAACGCCAAAAAGGTCTCCATCAGCTCCAGCAAGTCCATGACCGGCCACCTGCTTGGCGCGGCGGGCGGGCTGGAGGCCATCGTGGCCGTGAAGGCGTTGGAGAACGGCATCATTCCGCCGACCATCAACATCGAGAACCTGGACCCGGAGTGCGACCTGGACGTGACCCCCAACACGGCGCGGGAGCGTCCCGTGCGCGTGGCCATGTCCAACTCGTTCGGGTTCGGGGGCACCAACGCCACGCTCGTGTTCAAGGCCGTCTGACGCGCACCGCCCGCGGCTTCCGCTGCACGCGATGCCGCCCGTGGTGTTGCAGCCCCAACGTGCAGGCGTGCATTCACGCGTTCAGGACGGGCGCGCTAGCCAGCCGAAGCGAGGATCCGCATGACTATTCCGGCCGACCGCAAGTACAGCAGGGAACACGAGTGGGTGCGCCTGGACGGCACCACTGCGACCGTGGGCATCACCGATTTCGCCCAGGATCAGCTCACGGACATCGTGTTCGTGGAACTGCCGGAGGTGGGCCGCAAGGTCAGCACGGGCGACCCCATTGCCGTGCTGGAATCGGTGAAATCCGTCTCTGACGTGTTCGCGCCCGTGGATGGCGAGGTGGTGGAGGTCAACAAGGAGCTGGAGGCGCACCCGGAGCAGGTCAACGAGTCGCCCTACGAGGCCGGCTGGATCTTCAAGCTGCAGACCAGCGGGGATGCGGCGGCCAACCTGATGGACGAAAAGGCCTACCAAGCGTATCTGGACAGCCAGGAGCACTGAGGCCGGCCGGAACCGCCTTTCCCAAAGGCCGAACGCGCGGCACGACCCAGACAGCGGCCGTTACCGCGTGGCCTTCGCCTTCTGCTTGGCCGATCGTTTGAGCGGCGCGGCGCCTGGATCCGGCTGGGCGAGCACGGGGGCCAGCACCTCGCCCAGTTGCTTGGCCAGGTCCTCCTGAAAGCCTGTCACCACGTGCGTGACAATCCCCTTGCGATCGATCACCACGATGCGGGGCAGGGCGTCGATCCTGTAGGCCTGCACCGCATACCGGACGGACGGTAGGATCATCTCCACCGCGATGCCCTTGGAACGGGCGAATTCGCGCACCTGATCGGCGGTCTTCTCCGTATCCACGTTCACGTACACGAACTTGACCGGCCGGCCCTCGTACGACTTCGCGATGCGGTTGAAGGTGGGAATCTCGCGGACACACGGCGCACAGTAGGTGGCGAAGAAGTTCAGCACCACCGCATTGCGCACGATGTGCACCTTGATGCGATTGCCTTCGCGCACCGGCTTGCCCTGGGCATCCTTCTCGTAGACGATCTCGTTCTGCAGCCGCTGCAGGTTGATCAGTCCCGCGCCGAAGGCTGCGCGCCCGGAGAGCAGTGGGGCCCGCTTGCCCAGCAGTGGGCTCGGCGTGTCCGCAGCCGCAGCCGTGACTGCCAGCGCGGTGGCCAGCAGGGCAATCAGCAGCCCCGCACGGCGGATGGGACGCGGACGATGGTGGGTCATGACGCTCCTTGCGGCGATGGTTAAGAATGCAGCGTGCGGCGCGGGCAGGCGGGCGGCCCACATTATTCCACCGAACAGCGGCACCGTAAAGGCGCGGGTGCGGGGGCACCCAAAGGGTAAACGCCCACGCAGGGGCAGCGGATCCTTCGTTATGCCGAAGGCCCATACCTCCCCGGGCGGTGTTACATGGGCAGATTGGGATAGCCTTCCAGCGTGAGATCGTCGACGCGGCCCGCCTCGTAGCGGTACGCGGCCAGACAACCCACCATGGCCGCATTGTCCGTGCACAGCTTCGGTGGGGGGTAGTACAGCGTCATACCGGCTTCGGCGCAGGCCGCCTCGAAGCGCCGGCGCAGTTTGCGGCTGGCCGCGAGGCCCCCGGAGACCGTCACCGCCGGCACGCCAAGCCGCCGGGCCGCGCGCAGGGTCTTGCCCACCAGTACGTCCGCCACGGCCGCGAAGAAGGCGGCCAGCACGGGCCCCTCCGACGGCCCTTCACCGTGGGCCGCGCTGCCGTCCGCGGGCAGTCCGTGGTCGCGCAGGAAGTACAGCATGGCCGTCTTGAGGCCGGAGAACGAGAAGTCCAGGCCCGGATCGGCCAGCATGGGGCGCGGGAATTCGTAGGGCCCGGGTGCGTGTTCCATGGCCAGGCGATCCACCACGGGCCCGCCGGGCATGGGATGCCCGAACATCTTGGCCACCTTGTCCACGCACTCGCCCGCGGCGTCGTCCACGCTGCGCCCCACGATGCGCCAGCGGAAGTGATCCTCCTGGTGGATCAGCACGGTATGTCCACCGGCCGCCACCAGGTGCACCAGCGGGAAGGGCAGGTCTCCGTGCACCAGGAAGTTCGCGTAGGGGTGCGCCTCGATGTGGTTGATGCCAATCAGCGGACGCTCCAGCAGGAAGGCCAGACTCTTGGCCACTGTCATGCCCACCAGGATCGAGCCCAGCAGCCCCGGCAGGTTGGAGACGGCCACATAGTCCACGTCGCTCAGCGCCAGGGGCGCATGGGGGCTACCTGCCTCGCGCAGGGCCGCGCCGATGAGCGGGTGGATTGCCTCCAAGTGCTTACGCGAGGCGCGCTCCGGCACCACGCCGCCGAACTCCGCATGGTCCGCGTACTGCGAAAGCGTGATGTTGGCCAGCACCTCGCGCCGCCCCCGCAACAGAGCCACGGAGGTATCGTCGAAGGTGGTGTCGATGGCCAGCCCCAGCGGCGCCTCCCCTGCCCTGCGTGCTGTCGCGCTCATGTGGCGGGCCTCCAGGTGCGGAAGGCCTCGGACTTCAGGTAGATCGGCTCCACGTGCCGCCAGTCGCGGCCCGGCTCCGCCAGGTAGCGGCCCAGCCCCACGGCCATCAGTCGCACGGCGTCCGGCTCCGAGTGGCGCAGGGGCAAGCTGGGCAGGGCGGCGAAGGCCGCCTCCTGCTCCGGACTGGTGCCCATGCCGGGGTTGAAGCGGCGTAGTCGAACCGGTGCACCCGCCAGCTCCGGCAGCAGCGACTCCAGCCGGCGCAGTGCCATGCCCGTCTCGCGGGCCAGGGCGCCCCCCTGCCAGCGGTAGCGGGCGAAATACACCTCGTCCCGCGCACAGTTGAGCAACACGGGCACCGCGCCGCCCTCCACGGGCTCGGCCTGGGCGGCCAGCACGCGCAGGGTGTCCACGCCCACCAGCGGGCACCCCGTCACCTGGGCGAAGGTGAGCGCCACGGCCATGCCGATGCGCGTGCCCGTGAACGAACCCGGCCCCCGCGCCACCACCAGCACGTCCAGCTCCGCGGGGGACAGCCCGGCCGCGGCCAGCAGGCCCCCGATGCGCGGCAGAATCTCCTGCGTCGTGCGGCGCCCAATGGCGTCGTACTGTGCGCCGGCCAGCGTGCCCTCGCGCAGCAGCGCCAGCCCCAGCACGTCGGAGCTGGTATCGATGGCCAGCGCGTTCAGCGGCTGTGTCAGCGGCAGCTCGGCCAGCGGATACGCCGCTTCGGGTGCGTCCACCGCATCGGGGCGGGCGGTCGCCGGACGGGCGCTCATGGCTGGGCTCCCGGCTCCGCGCCGTTCCCCGCACCGAAGTCCAGCAAGCGCACCTCGTGCCCGCAGTGGGCCAGGAAGCGTTGGAAGTCCGCGCTGGAGAGCGAGAGCGTGGCGGTGTTGCGGTTGGGATGGAAGTTTAGCGTATCGAAATCCAGCAGGCTCTTGTCCAGGATCACCCGCACGGCGCGCTCATGGTCGTTGATGAGCCCGAAGGGGGACACCGAGCCCGGCGTGAGCCCCAGGTAGCGCTGCAGGCGCTCCGGGGACGCGAAGCTCAGCGTGGCCTCGCCGAGCTGCGCCTTGAGCGCGCGGATATCCACCTGCCGGTGACTCTGCACCACGACCAGGTAGTGCTGCGTGCCGCGCTTGTTGCGCAGGAACAGGTTCTTGCTGTGGGCGCCGGGCAGGTGGCCGTACAAGGGGTCTGCCTGCTCCACGGTGAAGGCCGCCTCGTGCTCGGTCACCGTGTAGCGGATGCCCAGTTCCTCCAGCAGCCGGTAGAGCGGTTCCGTCATCGCTGCGCGGGGCTTCCAGGGGGGAGGTTCACAGGTCGGGCGCCTGCAACGCGCCCAGCACGCCAGCATAGGTGGCGTCCGCGGCGCGCAGCGTCAGCCGCCGCGCCTCGGGGCGCCCAGGCAGGGGCTCCAGCTCCAGCTCCAGCACGGCTTGCCCGGCCAGCAGGGGCCGGGCCGCCTCCGGCCATTCGATCAGGGTCATGCCGTCCGGATTGACCCAGTCCGCCGGATCCAGCTCCAGCAGCGCCTCGGGCGATTCCAGCCGGTAGAGGTCCACATGATAGACGGATCGCGACCCGGGGTAAACGTTCACCAGGGTATACGTGGGCGAGGTTACCAGGTGCGGCGCAATGCCCAGGCCCTCGCAGATGGCCTTGATGAGCGTGGTTTTGCCCGCCCCCAGCCCTCCGGAACACAGCACGATGGCGCGCTCGGGCAGCGTGCGTGCCAGCGCCAGCCCGGCCCGGCGCGTGGCGGCCAGTCCGTCCAACTCGCGTATCACCGGGTGCATCAGGCCAGCGGAATGTTGGGCAGCGCCGCCTGTAGCGCGGCACGGGGGATGGCGCCCTCGCGTAGCACCTGGGGCGGCGAGACAGTGGTGTCCACCAGGGTGGAGGGTGCGCCGCCGGACGTGTGGCCGCCGTTGAGCGCCAAGTCGATCCCCTGCGGGAAGGCCGCCAGCACCTCGTCCACCGAGTGCAGGCTGGGGGTGCCGCTGGGATTGGCGCTGGTGCCGATCAGCGGCACGGCGCCCAGGCGCAGCAGCGCCGCGATGAGCGGGTGCGGACTCCAGCGCAGGGCCACCGTGCCCCGTGCGTCCGCCAGGTGTGCGGGCAGGGTGGGCCCGGCTTGGAACACCAGCGTGAGCGGGCCCGGCCAGAAGTGGTCCATCAGGGCCTCCGCGGCCGGCGTAACCTCCCGCACCCAGCCCGTCAGGCCCGTGGCGCCATCCACCAGCAGCAGCAGCGCCTTGTCCGCCGGGCGCCCCTTGAGGGCGTACACGGCTTCGGTCACCTGCGGCAGCAGCGCGTTGCCCCCCAGTGCGTAGGAGGTCTCGGTGGGATACGTCATCAGGGCGCCGTCCTGCAGCGCCTGCCGCAGTTGCGCTGTGGCGATGTCGTCCCAGGGAAAGCGGATTACGCGGGCGGGCGGCTTCGGCGCCTCGCTGTCCTGCACTGGTTTGCGTCGGGTCATGTACGGCCCGCCTCCCGCGAGTAGGGCATGCGCCCGACGGTCGCCCACGGCCCACGCGGGGTTTGACAACCCCGCGTGGGCCGGGACATCCTCGGAGCAAGAGCGAACCGGCCCCGTGCGGGGTCTGCCGGCCCACATACGTTGGTCACCCCACGGCCAAGGCGCCATGCAGCGACCCAAGGAATATACCGTCCAGGAAGTCGCAGCGCAGCTGCGTTCCCCCATTCCGCCCCGCCTGCTGGACGTTCGCGAGCAGGCGGAGTGGGATATCGTTCATCTGGAGGGTGGTCAATTGGTCACCGAGTCGCTGCTGGACGAGATCCTCAGCGACTGGCCGCCGGACACCCCCATCGTCTGCTACTGCCACCACGGCATGCGCAGCCTCAATGCGGCTGCGTACCTGCAACAGCAGGGCTTCCAGAACGTCAGCTCCATGCGAGGCGGCATCGATGCCTGGGCGCAGGAGATCGACCCCGGCCTGCCCCGGTACTAGGCGCCCCTTTTCTTTGCGCAGCCGCTCCCCGCGAGACACCCGCTGCGCGGGTTCCGCAGGAAGGCGGCTTCCATCCGACCCGTTTGGCATAGCCGCTTGCGGCTATGCCGCCGCCGTGCGGATGGCCTCGGCCATGGCCGCCACGCCCTGTACCACGCGCGGACCCGGCCGGCCCAGCAGCGCTTCGTCCACGGGATAGACCCGCCCCTCGCGGATGGCCGTGACCCCGGCCAGTTCCGGCCGGCGCAGCACACGCTCGGGTCGCAGCTTGTCGAAGGGCACCCCGCACCAGGAGAGGAAGATCACCTGGGGATCGGCCTCCACGACTGCATCCGGCTCCACCTGTGCGCTTTGGCCGGGCAGGGCGCGGAACACGTTGACGCCGCCCGCCGCCTCAATCAGCTCGTTGCTCCAGCACGCCGCGCCGGGCGTGAACATGGGCTGGTGCCACCACTGCAGGAACACGCGCACGGGGGGCCGCCCCACGGCACGCTGGCGTAGATCGGCCAGGGCGGCATCCATACCGGCCACCACGGTCTGTGCACGCTCCGCGCAGTCCAGCGCCGCACCTACGCGCAGCACGTCCGCACGGATATCGGCCAGGCGCCGGGGCGCCAGCACTAGCATGGGCAGTCCCAGGGCGTCCAGCCCTGCCACGTTGCGTTCCATGCCGGGCACCGTCAGGCTGGCCAGCACCAGGTCCGGCTGCAGCGCCGCCAGGGATTGCAGGTCCACGGCCAAGTCCGGCCCCAGCCGCGGCAGGCGCAGCACCTCCGGCGGAAAGTCCGAGCTGGACTCCGTGCCTACCAGCCGGTGCGCCATGCCCAGCGCTCCCACGATCTCCGCATTGGACGGTGCGATGCTTACCAGCCTGCGCACGGGGCCGGCCGGCGGGCGGTCGAGCTGCTCAGGGGCCAGAGGTCGCTCCTCGCTGTTGAGCCGCAGCGTGCGGCCACCGCGCGCCATCACCCAGGCCGCCACGGCGCGCTCCAGGGCCCGCCCGGCGGCACCCTCCAGCAGCGCCGCGGGCACCTCCTGTCGCTCCAGGCTCAGCCGCAGCAGGGCGCCGGCGGGCTCGGCGCGGTAGACCCCGGTCTCGCCCGTGGCATAGACGGTCTGCATCGCGGTGCGGAAGGCGAAGTCGGGCTTGGACATGAAGGCCGGTTGCGGGCGCGCTTGAAAAAGTCCGCACTTATTCTAGCGCAGAATCGATATGCCGCAACGGGGCGTGGGACCAGAGGTCGCTATTCCAGCGTCCACGCCAGCTCCAGCACGGCGGTCACGGTGCGCCAGTTGCGGGCAGTGGCCTCCACGCCCAGCAGGGTTTCCACGCGCGCGGGCAGCTTGGAGCGTCCGAAGCCGTCCGGGGCGTGGAAATACAGCGTGGTGCCCTCCAGCGCAATCGCCTCCGTGGGTCCCTTGATGCGTTCGAGCCCGCTTAGGTCGGGTCGCTCTGGCGTGTGGCTAAGGAAGAACAAGGCCAGCGACGACGGCTGTGCCACGGCCTGAGGGAACGGATTGGCCGCGGCGGCGCGCTCGAGTTGTTCGCGCGTCAGCAGCAGCACGAGGGGCTCGAAGCCGTGTGCCTCGCGGATCGCCGTGCGGATACTCCGGGCCAGGGGCGCTGCCGCGGCCTGTGCGTGGCGAAACACGACGTTGCCGCTCTGGATGTAGGTGTGCACATCCCCGCAGCCGAGCCGCTTCAGCAGCGCGATGAGCGCCTTCATGGGCAGTTTGTGGTGACCACCCATGTTGATGCCGCGCACGAAGGCGATCCAGATAGTCATGGCCCTGAGGTCCTGCAGGGCACCTACAGCTCCAGCACGCCCTCGCCCATCGGCACGCAGCGCCCGCCCACATGGACGCCCGTGATGTCGGCGCCCTGCGTGTGGATGGTGATGTGCAGGAAGCTCGGGCGGCCGATCTCGATGCCCTGCTCGGAGACGAGGGCCACCTGCGGCGCGGCGGGCACCAGCCCGTGGCGCACCAGGTAGCAGCCCAGCGGACCGTTCGCGCTGCCTGTGGCGGGGTCCTCCATGCCTCCCAGGTCGATCCCGATCATGCGGGAGTGTACCCGGGCCTGCGGGTGCTCCGTCTCCAGCGTGAATGCGAACAGCATCTGCGAGGACGAGGCGCCGAAGTGGCGTTCCCACAGGTCCGACCGCACGCGCAGGCGGCGGATCGCCGCCAGCCCCCGCAAGCCCACAAACCAGAACGGTACGCCGCAGGAGACCACCTGCACGGGCGCATCAGGGAGCAGGTCGCCCGGCTCCAGGCTCAGCGTGGCGGCCACGGCGGCGCGGTCGGCGAAGGTCTCGCCGAAGGTGGGCAGCGGCTGCTGCATGGTGATCAGCCCGGGCGCTGCATCGCCCGGCTCCACTGTGACCGGCACCAGGCCCACGCCCTCCTCGAAGCGCAGCACGCCCCCGGCGCGGGCGGCATCGAAGCGCCCGGTGCGAGCCAGCACGTAGGCCGTGCCCACGGTAGGGTGCCCGGCCATGGGCAGCTCGAAGCCGGTGGTGAAGATGCGCACGCGGAAGTGATTGGCCGTGTCTGCCGATGGCAGCACGAACGTCGTCTCGGAGAGGTTCAGCTCCTTGGCAATGGGCTGGTAGAGCGCCTCCGGGATGCGCTCGGCATCCAGGAACACCGCCAGTGGATTGCCCCCGAAGCGCTGCTCCGTGAACACGTCCACAAGGTGGTAGGGATAGCGGGCCATGGCGCCTCAGGTCTGCCGGGCGCCGCGAACTAACGCGATCTTGCCCGTGCGCACGAATTCGAGGATCTCGAACTTGGCCAGCGTTTCCAGGAAGGCGTCGATACGGGCCTCCTCGCCGGTGATCTCCACGATCATCACCTCATCGGAGGGCAGGATCGTCACGATCTCCGCGTGGAAGACCGCGGCGAGCTGCATGATCTCCATGCGGTTGGCCACGTTGGCGCGCACCTTGATGAGCGCGATCTCGCGCTCCACCAGGTCCTCACCGGTATGGTCGTAGATCGTGATGACGTCGATGAGCTTGTTGAGCTGCTTGATCACCTGCATCAGGTGCGCCTCGTCCCCGTGCGTGACGATGGTCATGCGCGAGATATCCGGGTTCTCCGTGGCGCTGACGGCGAGACTGTTGATGTTGAACCCGCGCCGGGCGAACAGGCCCGCCACGCGGGCCAGGACACCGGGGCGGTTCTCCACCATCACCGAGATGGTGTGCTTGCTGGCGACGGAAGCGGAATGATTCAGCGGTTGCACGTTCACTGTCGGGCCTCTTCGGGCAAGGGCTGGGGGCCGCCGGCGCCGGGCATCCGCCCCGCGCCGGCGCGCCGGATCAGTCGTTGGGTTGTAGGCGCATCTCGTTCACGGAAAGCCCGGAGGGGATCATCGGGTACACGTGCTCGCCCGGATCGTGCTGGAAGTCGATCAGCACGGTCTGATCCTTGATCTCCTTGGCCCGTTCCAGCGCCGGACGCACTTCCTCCGGCTTGGTGACCGTGATGCCCACGCAGCCGTATGCCTCGGCCAGCAGCTTGTAGTCGGGCCCGCGGGAAAGGTCGATGCCGCTGTAGCGGTTGCCGTAGAAGAGGTCCTGCCACTGCTTCACCATGCCCAGGGCTTGGTTGTTGAACAGGGCGATCTTCACGGGCACCCCGTAGCACACGGAGGTGGCCAGCTCCTGCAGGTTCATCTGAAAGCTGCCGTCTCCCGTGACCAGCCACACGTCCTGATCGGGCCGGGCGAACTTGGCGCCCAACGCGAAGGGCAGGCCCACGCCCATGGTGCCCAGGCCCCCGGATGTGAGCAGTTGCCGCGGACGCTTGAACGGATAGTACTGTGCGGCCCACATCTGGTGCTGGCCCACGTCCGTGGAGAGCACGGCCTCGCCGTCGGTCAGCTCGGAGAGCACCTCCATGATGTACTGGGGCTTCAGGTTGCCGTTCTGCTTGTAGTGCAGCGGCTGCTCCTCCTTCCACTGCGCGATCTGCCGGCGCCAGGGCTCGTGCTTGGCGGGCGTGCAGGCGTCCTTCAGCTTGACCAGCGCGTCCTTGGCATCGGCCAGGATGGAGACGTCCGCGTAGCGGTTCTTGTGCACCTCGGCCGGGTCCACTTCCACGTGGATCACCTTGGCGTTGGTGGCGAACTTCTGCAGGTTGCCGGTCACGCGGTCGTCGAAGCGCACGCCCACGGCGATGAGCAGATCGCAATCGCGCACTGCCCAGTTGGCGTAGGCCGTGCCGTGCATGCCGGGCATGTTCAGCGCCAGCGGGTGCCGGTCGGGAATCGCCCCGCGGCCCATCAGGGTGGTGGTCACGGGCGTGTCGATCTTCTCGGCCAGCGCCAGCAGCTCCCGGTGCGCCTCGGTATTGACCACCCCGCCGCCCACGTAGAGCACGGGCTGCTTGGCCTCGGCGATCAGCGCGGCGGCGGCTTCCACGTCCTGAGGGTCAGCCGCGCCGCGCAGATCGTAGCCGCGGATGTGCACCTGCTCGGGCCAGATGAACTGCTCCACCTGGGCCTGGGAGACGTCGCGCGGCATGTCGATCAGCACGGGCCCGGGGCGCCCCGTCTGCGCGATGTAGAAGGCCTCGCGCACGATGCGGGGCACGTCCTCCGCGCGCCGCGCCTGGAAGCTGTGCTTCACGATGGGCAGCGTGATGCCCATGATGTCCGATTCCTGGAAGGCATCGGTGCCGATGGAACTGGTGGGCACCTGCCCCGTGATGGCCACGATGGGTACGGAGTCCAGCACGGCGTCCGCGATGCCGGTGACCAGGTTGGTGGCGCCGGGGCCGGAGGTGGCCAGGCACACGCCCACCTTGCCGGTGGCCTTGGCATAGCCCTCGGCCATGTGCGCCGCGGCCTGCTCGTGCCGCACCAGCACGTTGAAGAGGCTCTGGGCTTCGGGTTGGGCGAGCGCATCGTAGATGGGCAGCGCCGCACCGCCGGAAATGCCGAAGATGTGCTCCACCCCTTCGCGTTTCAGCGCTTCGATCAACGCTTCTGCACCGTTCATCACTGGGCTCCCTGGCTCATGGGGGCGAGGCGCCGCCGCCTCGCCATGCTCGATCGTCGTGTCCTGCCGTGTTCCGTTTTGCGCACAATACGGCGCCCCCGCCGGGGCCTCGTTGGGCGCCCGCCGGATGGGATTCTCCTGTCTCGCTACTTTGAGAGGGGATTACCGGAGCGGGCTCACCACGCCGCCAATAATAATGATGCCCGATACCAGCAATACCGATGCCAGCAAGGGCTGGGCGGTCGGTACTAAGCTGTGGATGTTTCGGGTCATCGGATCGGTCGCGGCAGCGTGCTGAGTGTGCGGGCCGGTTCGCGGCCCACTGCGTATTCTTTCCTTATAATCCATCGACCGGCGAACGCAAGCACATTTTGGCTGCATCCAGCCCTGATTGGGCTCGGGCGCAACACCAAGCCGGCCCGCAAAGCCGCCGCGGGCGCGCCGAAGGCGGCCCACGGCAGGCTGCGGTGTGTGCCCGGGAATCAGGCGACCTGGGCGCGCACCCGCTCGGGCAGGAAGCCCATGTAGTTGCGCAGCAAGTCGTCCAGTGGCGTCGCTGTGGCCACCACGGAGGGATGGTTCTCCAGTGCCGCCATCCAGCGCTTGACGCGCGGGAAGCGCCCGGGAATCTCGTAGCCCCGCAGCCGCGGTAGCACGGCGAAGCGCTCGAAGGCCGGGGCAAAGGTGGCATCCACCAGCGTAAAGCGCTCGCCCGCGAAGAACGGGTCGGGCTGGCCCGAGCGCTCCAGGTGCGCTTCCAGCATGGCCAGCGACTCCTCGAAGGCCTTCACCTTGGCATCGAAGTCCTCCGGCTCCGCGCGCATCACCGCGGCCAGGCCGGGCTGCAGACGCGAGTTGCAGAAGTCGATCCAGATGCGCAGGTGCGCCCGCTCAGCCGGAGCGTCGGCCAGCATGGGCACGTCGGGGAACACCTCGTCCAGGTACTCGTTGATGACCGCCGACTCGTAGATCACGGCGTCATCGTGTTGCACTACCGGCACCTTGCCGTAGGGCGAGATCTCCAGGAACCAGTCCGGCTTGTTCTTCAGGTCGATTTCCGTGACCTCGAAGGGAATCTGTTTCTCGGACAGCACGATCCGAGTGCGCTGGGCGTACGGTCAAGCCTGCTTGTTGAAGATATGGATCGTCATGGCTTGGGACTCCGGATGGGATGGGTTCGTGGGTACGAGGCCGGCGGGCGGCGCACCGCCCCCGTGATGCTGCATGGGCCCAGTATGGGCGTGGCCGGCCGCCGATGCAACCGTGTCACCACACCCTGGCCCCGTGGCGCCTTGTGCGGCGTGCGGCGATCGGGGTAGGATGCGCCCCGGGCCGCCCAGCGCTGGGTGGGCCGGTCCGCATCGCCCCCGCAGCGGGGCATCCCGGAACGACCAGGAGCCGCGACTATGGCCATGAAGATCGGCGTGCACATCGGGTCCATGACCCATTCCATGGACGACCTGCTTCGCATCTACCGCATGGCGGACGAGGCGGGGCTGTACTGGGCATCGGTCTCCGATCACCTGTACGCCAATCCGCTCACCGATCCCTCCGTGCGCGAGATTCCCTGCTTCGAGGGCATCTCCACCATGGCGGCCATCGCGGCGGTGACCAAGAACGTGCGCGTGGGCTCCATGATGATCTGCGTGCCCTTCCGCAATCCCGCCCTGCTGGCCAAGGCCATCGTGAGCATCGACCACATCTCCGGCGGGCGCGTGGAACTGGGCGTGGGTGCCGGCTGGTTCCCGGAGGAGTTCGAGGAGTACGGCTACCGCTTCCCGCCGGTGGGCGAGCGCTTCGACATGCTGGAGGAGGCCCTGCAGATCCTGCGCTCGATGTTCAGCGAGCCGGTGACCAACTTCGAGGGCAAGCACTACCAGGTGAAGGGCGCCGTGTGCGCGCCCAAGCCCCTGCAGAAGCACCTGCGCATCTGGATCGGCGGCCGGGGCCCCAAGCGCACCCCGCGGGTGGCGGCCCAGTATGCAGACGGCTTCAACACGCCCTACCTGGACCCGCCGGAGTATCGCAAGCGCCTGGATGAGTTGGACGCTGCCTGCGAGAAGATCGGGCGTGACCCGAAGACACTGATGCGCACGATCAACGTGCACTTCCTGATGGGCGCCAACGAGGCCTCCATCAAGAAGGGCCGCGACCGCTTCGCCGCCATGCCGGACAGCCACCGCCAGGGCGCGCTGCTGGGCGGCAAGCAGGAGGCCATCGATCGCATTGCGGAATACCAGAAAGTGGGCGCGGACGGCCTCAACATCGCCTTCCGGCCCCCGGTGGATTGGGATTCCTATCAGATGTTCCTGGAAGAGGTGGCGCCCGCCTTCAACAAGTAGGAGCGTCCTGACGAGGTCCCGCCGGTACCAGCGCAACGTGTCATTCCGAGCGAAGCGAGGAATCTGTTGTAGCCGCGGACAAGCAGATTCTTCGGCCCGCGGTGCGGGGCTCAGAATGACATGGGGAGCGTCCTGAGCCGTATCCCGTCAGTTCGGGGGGCCTATCCCCGAGCCGCCATGGCTGCCAGCAGGGCCTCGCGCATGACCTCCACCGGCGGCTCGCGATCGGTGTAGAAGCGGAGGGCCGCGACGCCCTGGTAGAGCAGCATGCCGATGCCATTGGCGCAGTGCAGACCCAGCCCGCGGGCGGCAGCAAGGAGGGGCGTCTCGGACGGGTGGTAGACGATATCCAGCACCGCCTCGCGCACGCCTACCGCTGCAAGCTCCACTGGCGCGCGGCCATCGCCCATCCCCACGGAGGTGGAGTTCACCAGCAGGTCCGGCGCGGTGCCCGCGGCCTGCTCCAGGCCCAGCGCCTCGACCGGTATGGCCGGGAAGCGCGTGCGGCAGTCCGCCACCAGCGCCTCGGCCCGATCCAGGGTGCGGTTGGCGATGGTCAGCCGCCCCACCCCCGCGCCCAGCAAGGCCAGGGCGATTGCGCGGGCGGAGCCTCCGGCACCGAGCAGCAGCACGCTGCGCCCCCCCGGCGAGAATCCCAGGTCGTGCGTGAGGGACAGCAGGAAGCCCGCGCCATCCGTGTTGGTGCCGCGCAGGCGGCCCTGCTCCACGCGCACGGTGTTCACCGCGCCCATGGCCCGGGCCTCGGGCGTCACGTCGTCCAGTAGCGGCAGGATGGCCTGCTTGTGCGGCAGGGTGACGTTGAAGCCCCGCACGCCGGCCGCGGCCAGCCCTGCCACGGCGGTGGGGAGCGCCGCCGGCTCTACGGGAAACGGCACGTAGACAGCGTCCAGGCCCAAGGCCTGGAAGGCTGCGTTGTACATGGCGGGGGAAAGGCTCTGGGCCACGGGATGGCCCAGGATGCCGTAGACAAGCGAAGCGCCGCTGACCGTGGGCGGGCTCACTCGTCCTCTTCAAACCGGTTGGCGATGAGCTGGCGGATTTCCTCCACCGCCTCGACCTCGTCGCTGCCACTGGCGACGATGCGCACGCGGGAGTCCTTCGCGCCGGCCAGCATCAGCACTTCCATGATGCTCTTCGCGTCCGCCTTCTCGCCTTCCTTTTCCAGGCTGATGGCCGACGTGAACTGATTGGAAAGCTGCACCAGCTTGGCAGCGGCACGGGCGTGCAGCCCCAGCTTGTTGACGATGACAACATTCACCGTCTTCATGGTCCGTTGCCGTTCATCGCCATCCCGCCGGAGCCTGCGACGGGCGACCCTGTGCCGGCTGGTGCACCGCCCTGGGGCAGGCGTGCCGGCACGGGCCCTGGTTTCGTGAAGGTATCGCGGCCGCGCTGTTGTGTCGTTTTCGCCACATCAGCTCAAGCCGCAGCGACGGTCACTTGATGGCCGCCTGCAGGGCGTTCACCTTGTCGGCGGCTTCCCAGGTGAACTCGGGCAACTCGCGCCCGAAGTGCCCGTAGGCGGCCGTCTTCTGGTAGATGGGGCGCAGCAGGTTCAGCGACTTGATGATGTCCTTGGGCTTGAGCCCGAACACCTCGCGCACGACGGCGCTGATGCGTTCCTCGTCCGCCGTGCCCGTGCCGAAGGTATCCACCATCACCGAGACCGGATCCGGATAGCCGATGGCATAGGCGAGCTGCACCTCGCAGCGCTTGGCCAAGCCCGCCGCGACGATGTTCTTGGCCACGTAGCGGGCCATGTAGGCCGCCGAACGGTCTACCTTGGAGGGGTCCTTGCCGGAGAACGCGCCTCCGCCGTGCCGCCCCATGCCGCCGTAGGTGTCCACGACGATCTTGCGGCCCGTCAGGCCGGCGTCGCCCAGCGGCCCGCCGGTCACGAAGCGCCCGGTGGGATTGATCAGGTACCGCGTGCCGCTGGTGAGGAATTCGGAGGGAACCACCGGCCGCACGACCTTCTCGATCACGTCCGCCTCCACCTGCTTCATAGACACGTCCGCGGCGTGCTGGGTGGAGACCACCACGGTATCGACGGAGACAGGCACATTGCCCTTGTAGCGCACGGAGACCTGCGATTTGCCGTCCGGCCCCAGGTAGCCGATCTCGCCCGAGCGCCGCACTTCCGCCAACCGCTCGGACAGCCGGTGCGCGAGGTAGATCGGTGTGGGCATCAGGGTCTTCGTCTCATCGCATGCATAGCCGAACATGAGGCCCTGGTCGCCCGCGCCCTGCTCGCCGTACTGTGAGGTGGTCTCGTTCACGCCCTGCGCGATGTCCGGGGACTGCTTGCCCATGGCGATCATCACGGCGCAGGTCTTGTAGTCGAATCCCAGGCGGCCGTCGTTGTAGCCGATGTTCTTGACCGTGGTACGCACCAGATCCTGGAAGTCCACCTGGGCCGAGGAGGTGATCTCGCCGGCGAGCAGCACGAGCCCGGTGGTGGTGAGGGTCTCGCACGCCACGCGGCTGTGCGGGTCCTGGGCCAACATGGCATCCAGCACCGCATCGGAAATCTGGTCGCACATCTTGTCAGGATGACCCTCGGTCACACTCTCCGACGTGAACACCATCTCTTTCATGTCAACGCACTCCGCTGTTGTGGCAAGTGCCGCCAACGGTTCGGCCCCCCTGGGCCCTGGCGGTACGCTTTCAGAACATTTCAGCCGCGGCCATCCGCTGCGAGCTGGCCGACCCCATGGACGCCTGCAAGCCGGGCCGACCTGTCAGCCAAAAGAATCCCCGACTATAGCACACCACGCTCAAATGACACGCAGATTTTGCCCGCGGGCGGCCCCCGTTCCGGCCCAAGAGTGTGGCAATTCCGCCCGCTTTGTGGCGGTCCCGCCCCACCGCCGACCCAACCCTGGGGCCGTTTGTGCGTTCAACCCCTTGGGAAATTCGTGCGATATCAACGGCATTGGGCATTTCCCGTGAATCGTGGCATAAAGGCACTGCCTTTGCAGCCGTCAGGGGCAGCCAGATACATAAGAAATGTGATAGATTTATGAAGAAAAAGGACCACGTGTGGGACGCTGAGGGTTGCGTGGAACCTATCATCGTGACGAGGGAGCAATGATGCACAAGACGATTCGCGTCGTCCTGGTGGGCTTGCTGCTGGGCCTGTTCGCCTCGACGGCCTGGGCCCAGGAGGCGGAGATCATCGCCAGCCTGCAGCGTGTGGAGGGCCCCGTGCAGGTCACGCTGGCGGCCAACAAGGAAGCGACGCAGGGCCGCAACGGCTTGCTGCTGCACACCGGCGACACGGTGGTCACCGGGCAGGACGGCCACGCCACCATCAAGTTCCGCGACGGCTCGGAGATCCGGCTCTTTCCCAACACCAACTTCGTGGTGGAGGCCAAAGAAGAGCCGGGAGCGCACCGCTTCTTCAGCGTGAACCTGCTGATGAAGGTGGGCTCCTTCTGGGGGCACTTCGTCAAGCAGCGGCAGGTGGCCAACATCAACACGCCTACCGCCACCATCGGCATCAAGGGAACGACCCTGCGTGTGGTGGAGCGCGATTCGCAGGCACGCGTGGCGCTGACCGAGGGCCTCATCGGGGTGAGCAACGATCGCGACCAGGTGGAACTGAAGCCCGGCGAGCGGCTGCCCAACTTCAGGCGCACGGACACCCTGGCGGATAAGGTGGAGGCCATCCCCTACAAGCTGGCGCTGAGCTCCGACCAGAAGAAGCTGGAGTTCCGCAACAACGCGCCCGTGGAGGTGGCCATCAGCGTGCAGTTGGTGGACGTGAAAACCGGCAATCCGATCCGACGCGCGGGCCCGCTGTATCTGCGCAGCAACTACGACAAGATCGACTACCCGGTGCAGGCGACGCTGGATGCGCGCGGCTTCGCTCGGGTTACGATCCACGTGCGGCCGCCCGAGCCCGCCGATGCGAACCTGAACGGCAACGTCTACGTGTGGGCGCTGCTCGACCAGGAGCAGGCGGACGATACGGCCGAAGGGCGCATTCACTTCACGGTACCGGTGCCGCCCAGCCAGGAGCGCATTCGCGTGGAATCCCAGACCGGCGAGAGCCACCGCGTGCAGTAGGCGCGGGGCTCACCGGGCGCTGTTCACGCCCTGCCCGCCGGAGGCCACCTGGCCTCCCCGGCGCGGCAGGGCGTTGCTTTATCTGGCGAGGGGAGTGGTGGGGTGCGAGTGGTGGCTACCCGGCGGCGCTCAGCCCGCGTCGGGCGGAGTGGGGGCGGGCCGGGCGCGCTCGGCATGGCTGCCCTCGGCTCCCTGCGGGCGCAGGGTCAGCTCGGGCCGTGGCTTGTGCGTGCTGCGGAATGTGGACTTGAGCTGCACCAGCTCGTCCCGCACCTTCTTGTAGCGGCGCAGGGCCAACTCCTCCTCCGGGGAACCCACCAGGGCCTTGAACTTCCGGAACAGCTCGTCCTTCAGTTCCTCCTTGATGCAGACGATCTCGGCCTCCATTTGCCGGGCGTAGTCGGATACGGCCGCGTCGTGCAGGGGCTCGTCCATCAGCAGGGAGCGCACGGTGGACGCCAACTCCGGGAACCAGTCCATCAGCGCCTCGGGGCGTACTTCCTCGAACTCCACATCGGAGAACTTCAGCACGCGTTCCAGGAGCGTGCGCAGGGCGGGGTCGCCCAGGTCGTCCGGCCGCAGCAGCGTGCGTGCCTGCCCCAACAGTTTGCGCTGCTCCAGCAGCAGCCGCAGCACGCGACGCTGGTGGCGGCCCTCGCGCTGGCTCAGCGGTGGCGCTGCCAGTTCGGGCTCGGCACGCCCTCCGCGCGGCGCCGGCACGAGACTCAACACGGCCTCGGGGCTCACGCCGACCAGATCGGCCACGTAGCGCACGGTGAGGTCACGCGCGGCGGCCTTGCGCACCTGACCCAGCACGGGCGCCAGGGCGTCCAGGGTCTGCTGGCGCCCCTGCACGCTGCGTCCGTGGCGCTGCGCAAGCTGGAACACCAGGAACTCCAGCAGGGGCGTGGCATCCTGCAGTTGCGCGGCGAAGGCCTCGGGCGGGTTGCGGCGCAGGTAGTCATCCGGATCGAGCTGGTCCGGCAGCAGCACCACGCGTGCTTCCAGCCCCGAGTTGAGGAACAGCGGCGCGGAGCGCAGGGCGGCCTTCACGCCGGCCTCGTCGCCGTCGAACACCAGCATCACGCTGTCCGCATAGCGGGTCAGTAGCTTGAGATGCTCCTCGGTGAGCGCCGTGCCGCAGGTGGCCACGGCCTCGGCGAAGCCGTGCTGGTGCAGCCGCATCACATCCAGGTAGCCCTCCACCAGCAGCGCGCGCTTGGAGCGGCGCATGGCCTCCAGGCCCTGGGAAAGGCCGAACAGCACGCGGCTCTTGTGGTAGTGCCGCGTCTCCGGGGTGTTCAGGTATTTGGGATTGTCCAGCGGGTCGATCACGCGCCCGCCGAAGGCGATGGGGCGCCCGCGCTCGTCGCGGATAGGGATCGTGATGCGCTTGCGGAGCATGTCGAACATGCGCCCCGTGTCGCGCTGGCGCACCAGCCCGCTGGCCAGCAGGTCCTCGTGGGAGAAGCCCTGAGACATTCCGTGCCCCATGAAGCCCTGCCACTGATCCAGCGCCCAGCCCAGCCCGAAGGCCTCCCAGTCCTCCTCCAGGAAGCCCCGCTCGCGCAGGTAGCGGCGGGCCGTCTCGCCTTCCGGACGGCGCTGCAGCAGCTCGCGGTAGTAGGCTTCCGCCGTGCGCAGCACGTCCATGCCGCGCGTCCCGCTTTCGCGCGTGGGACCATCGTCGGGCAGGGGCACGCCGAAGCGATCGGCCAGGGCGCGCACGGCCTCCGGAAACGAGAGGCGCTCCTGCTTCATCACGAAGTCGATCACGCTGCCGCCCTCGCCACAGCCGAAGCAGTGGTAGGTGCGCCAGCTTGGGCTCACGCGAAAGGAGGGGGTCTTCTCGCCGTGGAAGGGGCACAGCCCGACGTAGTCGGCGCCGTTCTGCTTGAGCAGGACGCGCTCGCCGATGACCTCGACGATGTCCGCGCGGTCCTTGACCGCGGCCAGAATGTCCTTGGAAAAGGCCACGACGTCGTCCCTGATCCCGCGATGGTACGCGCCCCGGTGGTTCCACCGATGCGCGGTCGCAGCGCACGTCCTGTGCTCGCCGGCGGTGCTGGGATGCACGCATGCCGGCCGGGCTGTTCAGCGTAGCCCGATTCTTTCAGAAAGGTGGGGGCCGCGCAATGGACCCGGCGCACCCTGGAGGGCCGCCCGCAGCGCTACGGATTGTCGATGAAGACGGCCTGGCCGTCGCGGAAGTAGCTGACCACCTGGGCCACCGTGCGGCCCACCTGTTGCCCATTGAGCTCCGCGAAGACGAGTTGGTAGGGCACCTTGGCGCCCGGAGCGATGGAGGCGTTCAGCTCCTTGCGGCCGTTGGTGAAGCCATAGTAGGCCTTCACCGCCGGCAATTCCCACTGGCTGAGCTGGTCGTCGTCCAGCACGTTGCCCGCGTAGGCGTAGGTGGTGCCCAGCAGCTTGGACTGCGACGCGTCGACATAGGCCAGCGCCTTGATGCGGATCCAGCGGATGCGGGAATTCGCGGGGAAGTCGTTGGTCACCTCGCCATTGACCACGAATAGCCGCGTGCCGCTGGGCCCGTTGGTGACGTAGTGGCCCTCCAGGTCGTCCTTCATGGCCAACTGATGAGGCTGGCCCACCTGCACGCGGAAGGGCCGGTTGCTGCCCGCCGTGGAAGCCAGCCAGTAGCCCCAGGCACCCGTGGCGAGCAGGATCACCACCGCCGCGGCGGCCACGATGGTCAGCACGCGCTTCTCGGTGAACACCCGAGCCTGCTGGCCGGGCACCACCTCGCGCAGCTCCGCCATCTCCTCCCGGGACCGGACCACTTCCGTGCTGGGCAGCGGGGGCAACTCCGCCTCGGGCGGCTGCCCGGGCGATGGCAGATCGGGCACTTCGCCCTCGCCGAAGCCCCCGCCCGCTTCCCCAGCCGGAGGGGTGGGTGCGCCACGGGTCTTCGTGTCGTCGGGTTGATCGGCCATGCCCGTTGCACCCTCCTGGTAGTCCTTGGGGTTGAGGAAGAACCGGTACTTCTGATCGTCCGGCAATCCTCCCGCGGACGGTCTGGCGGTCCCTTCCTCGTCAAAGGTCACCGATTCCAGGTAGGCCCGATCCGCGTCCGGCGCGGGCGGCTCCTCTTCGAAGGCACCAGCTTCCAGTGTACCCAACTCGGCCTCCGGCGAAACCCCCGGGCGCTGCGTGTGGCTCTCGCCACCATGCTGCGAGGGCTCAGGCCGCAGATCGTCGAAGAGCTGCTCCATGTGCGCTTCATCGGGCAGCGGCATCTCGCCCGGTCTTGCCGCGGCGGGCATGCTGCCGGGCTCAGCCCGGCGAGGCGGCACGGCCGACCCGGTCTCCGCCATGCCTTGCGGCTGCAGGTCGACCGGCGGTGCAAAGAGCAGCCCGCACTGGGAGCACTTCAGCTTCACGCCCGGCCGCTGCATGGACGCGGCGGCAATGCGGTAGCGTGCGCTGCAACTGGGGCAGACGACGGACACCTGCCCATCGTCCATCGGCGCGGGAGCGGGTGCCGGTTCCGGGACCGGCTCGTGCGTACCAGGCGGCGGCGGAATCACGCCGGTCTGGGGCTGCTCCTCCTCCGTCGGGTCGATATAGATCGGCGTGCCGCAGCTCTTACAGCGAACGAACGTCTTGCGACGGGGAATCTGCTCGAGATTCAGGCGATATTTGGTGTTGCATGAATGGCATTGAATCAGCATGCGTCTGGCGCTGTGGGGAACGCGGCGATGCCGAACGGAAATGCCCGCCGGCCTGTCATCCCTGAACTGCCCGATTGAATGACTTGGTATAAAAAAAGTCAATGTCTTAATCCCTGGCGTGCTCCCTGCATTGATGCCCGACAGACAGGGAAGCCTACCCGCACGGCCCGGCGCTGTGTCGCAATTCCCGGCCGCACGAGGCGGTCCGCCGGGGTCGGCAAGCGGGTTGCAAGGATCAAGGGATTGATCATGACGCGCATTCATCCGTGCCTCTGGGTGCTCTGTGCCGCGCTGTTGTTCGGCGCCGGCGGGGCCCAGGCACAGTCAGCCGCCTCCAGCGGGGCACCGGCCGTCGCCAGCGCGGCGGAGTCTGCCCCCACTCCCGTCAATCTGATTGCGGCGCCTTTTCCCCAGCCGCCTCCGCCCGCAACCGCGGTGCGGGTGGCGATTCTGGATTCCTCGCCCTCGCTGCAACGGGCCGGGCGCGTCGCGGTGCTGCTCACACGGTTCCGCAAGCGGGATCTGGAGCAGCACATCGGCATGAAGATCGAGCTGGCCAACGTCTCCAGCACCCCGGAGCAGCCGGCCATGGGCAACGTGGTGTTCTACCGGCCCAAGTTTCTGCGGGCCGCCGCGTTGCTGGCCAAGGCAATTCCGGGCGAGCAGTCCGTGCGCGTGATGCCGCCGGAAGTGCTGGCGACCTCCGGCGTGGACGTAGAGATCTTTCTGGGCAAGAACGAACCGTGATCCGGAACGCACCGATGATGCACGCCGCCACGACGCGCGCAGGGCGGGCCGCCCTGCTGCTGCTGGCCCTGCTGATCGGCGGGGCCGCAGCGGCCATGGCCGCCCCCCGCTTCACCAACAAGGACACCGCCCTGGAGCTGGCCAAGGTGCTGGACAAGGGCGTGTTCCGGGGCAAGCTGATCAGCTCCACCTTCGTGCAGAGCCCGGAGGTGGGCGACTATCAGATCAAGGTCGTGCTGGATGATGGCACGGAGCTGAACTGGAACATCGACCAGGTGCGCCTGTGGAGCCAGGACGACTCCATCACGCTGCAGAAGAACCGCGTGCTGGTCTTCCCAAGCCTGGAGACCAACGAGTTCGGCATCCTGGACAAGAACGAGTTCACCCGCAAGGCTCTGCGCGCCCGCGTCTACGCCAAGTATTATTCCGGCTCGGACGTGCTGGCGGGGCAGGTGATCGACTTCGCCATCCGCCGCTTCAACCTGGTGGACCTGCTCAAGCTGCATCCGGGCCGCGATGAACTGGGCAACCAGTACCATTACGTGCTGGACTTCGAGACGGGGCAGCGCGAGTTTCTGAGCTATCTGGATGCCTGGCGCACGTTGAACCGCAACGGCCTGCTGGATGAGCCGGGCACCGAGCCGGTGATGCACGACACCTACAAGCTCGAATCCCTGAAGACGATCCCGCTGCACCGCATCGTGGAGAACGGCACGGGCACCTTCGGTGTCGAGATGCAGTTTGACCGACCCGTGCAACTGCGGCCGGGGCACTATCCCTTCCGGCTTTACGAGCGCAAGCCGGGCAAAACGAGCACGCCGCTGGACAACAACTTCGTGCTGGAAATCACGGCCCCCAATGCCGTGATGACCCAGCCCGTGAACCGCTTCGACGCGCTGGAGTTCCTCAACGAGATTCACGCCGTGCCGGACGGGGAGCATCAGAACCGCGTCCTGTTGCGCGCCATGATCGCCCCGGAGGTGCTCACGCAGCCGCCGGAGGTGGCGGTAACCGGCCGCAACGTGTCGGTCGTGTTCACTAAGGTCGAAGACCAATCCGTCTTTGACCGCAAGGCCCTGCACGAGGCGGAGTTGAAGCGCAAGCAGGAGCGCCTGCTCGCGCCCACGCTCACGCCCCCCGAGGTGGAGCAGCGCCGGCTGTATCGCCAGCACATGGAAACCGGACTGGGGCAGATGGACAAGGCTCGTGCCCAATCCGATCTGACGGCGCGCTACGAGATCATGCTGGCCTCGCTGGCCAACTTCCGCGAGGCGGCTATTCAGGCTTCGAGCGACCTGCAACTGGAAGAAGCCCTGCGGCAGCGCAATTACCTGATCGAGCGGCTGCCCGGCTTGATCCTCGAGCATGCGCAGGCAGTGGCCGGCGGTGCCTCGGGCGATAAGGCCAAAGCGCTGGCCCTGGTGCGTGCAGCCATGGAGCTGACGCAGGAGCCGAAAATGCAGCAATCGCTGACGGCTGTGGCCAAGCGGCTGGGCGGCTGATCCGCCCAGCCGCGCCGCGGCCTGTCCGTCCTTCCCGGCCCGTACCCCGCCCGATTCATGCCCGGCGGGGCTCCATCCTTATCTGCAAGTGGACGCACGTCAAAATCCTTGACGGACGAATTCGCATTTCCTAACCTATCAGGAAAGGGGGCTTATTTTCTGATGGGGCGCGAGGCGTCACTACCCCTCCCGTCATAGCGAAAGGACTTGCCGTGAGAGTCATCGGCTACACCTGCCTCAACACGTTGAGCCAGCAGCCCAAGAACTTTGGCCTGGAGGAGCAGGAGCAGATCATCCAGGACTATGTGGATACCAACAACTGGGAACTGGTGCAGATGTACCGGGAACTGACCGACACGAACAGCGGTCAGCAGCAACAGCCCATGCTGGCGGAGATCATCGAGAACTCCAACAAGGGCAAGTTCGACGCGCTGGTCATTCCGCGGTTGGACCGCCTGACGCGAAACATCCGGCAGCTCAATACGCTGATCTCGGAGATGTGCATCAGGAACGGGGTGGAACTGATCTCTATCGAGGAGGGGCTGGACACGCGCAACGAGTGCGGCGAGCTGGCCCTGCACATCATCGATATCATCACCAAGTGGGACACCAAGCGCATCTCGGACCGCACGCGTGAGATCATCGCGCGCAAGCGGGCCAAAGGCGAGCGCGTGGGCCACGCGCCCTTCGGCTACACCTACAGCAACAAGAAGCTGGTGGCGGTGGAGCAGGAGCTGAAGACGGTGAAGCTGATTCGCGAGCAGCGCGACAAGGGGCACAGCTACCACAAGATCGCCAAGTACCTGAACGAGCGCAAGATTCCCTCCAAGCGCGGCGGTATCTGGTATGCCGAGACGGTGAAGACCGTCTACCAGAACGCCGTCAGTGACCGACACCGCCCGGACGAAGAGCCGGCGCGGCAGGCGGACGTGGGCGATTGATCCTGGCGTCCGACCCCCTGGCGATTCGCCGCGCGGTATCCGCGCGGCCCTGCCTCCGCTGAAGCCCTAAAGCTTCTGGATCTGCGGGTTCTTCAATTTGGCTTCGCTCTTCAGGCGCGACCGCAGGGCTTCGGCCCCGGTCCGGTCCGTCTTGCCCACGCGTACCCGGTACCACACCTCCCGATCGCTTGCCTGGTAGCGATTCAGGTAGGCCGCGAAGCCCTGGCTGCGCAGCCGCTCGACGAGCTGCTGGGCGCTGTCCTGATGCTTGGAGGAGAACACCTGCACTGTGTACTGCGAACCGTCGTTCGCTGCTGCGGCGGCGTGGCTGGCGCGCGGGGCGGGATGTGCCGTGGCGGGCGCGGCAGGGTGCGTGGCCTCAGGCCGCTGCGCCTTGGCCGTGGGTGTCGTCATCGCCACCGCCTTGGCGGTACTGGCCGCGGGCTTGGCAGAGCTGGCGGGCGGCACTTCCTTCAGCTCAATTTGTTTCTTGGCCTCACTGAGCAGGGCATCGGTGCGCTTGGCCGCGTTCTGCCCCTCCACCTGCAGTCCTTCCACCGTGCCCTGATCGCTCTTGAGTGCGTCATTGAAGTCAAGTGCGCCGGGCTTGGTGGCCGCATCGGTCTTGGTCAGGGGCGTGGTCACCGGGGCTGTCAGGGCGACCGGGGCATTGGGGTCGCGCAGGGCCTTGCCCGTCATCACGCCCAGGTAGAAGATCACCAACCCCGTGAGCGCCATCAGGCTCAGGAGCAGGTAGAGCGTGCGGCCCTCCATCTCCAGGCGGTAGGACTTGCGGGATCTGGCGGGAAACAGGCGGGATCGGCCGGCCGACGTCGCCATGGGCTCACCTCCTTGTGTCTGGAATCGGACGTGGCAGTCGCACTGCCGTCTGCGGACGACAGGTTGCCTCCCTGGCAGCGCCTGCCTCCGGACCCCCCGTGCAGCCGGGGCGGGGCACACGCGACCTTCCGCATGTTCCCCGGTTGACTCACGGTACTATAGCACGTTCCCGCTGCCGGAAAACAACACGTCTTCGCGCCCACGGCCCCGTTCCGGGTGGCCCATTCAACTTTGGTACGGGATTTGATAGCGTAAGAGACAAGAGGCCGCTCGCCGGCCTGCCTTGTGGCCTGTGCGAGCGTGAGCCCAGTGCCACGGCAAGCATTGTCGCGAACCTACAAGAGCCGGAATCGCCCATGGCCGAAGAATCGTTGCCCACGGCCGTTCAGCACGAAGCCGACGACTTCGAAGAGGATGCCGAGCTCTATTCCATCGTCTCCCCCGGCAAGCGCCAGGGAGGAGGGGGTGAGCGGCTCACCAGCCGGGACGGGGAAGACTTCCCCTTCCACAAGATCGAGTTCATGCATGATGTCCCGCTGCGGTTGAGCGTGGAGATCGGTCAGACCACCATGACCGTGCGCGATATTCTCGGGCTGATCGTGGGTCGGGTGGTGGAGTTCACTAAGGTCGTCGGCGAGCCGATGGATATCACGGTGAGTGGCCGCCTCATGGCTCGGGGCGAGATCGTCGTGGTGAACGAGCGCTACGGCGTGCGCATCAGCGAGGTCACGCGGCCCGACGAGGCCGGCACCGTCTCCTACGGCGAGGGCTAGGCCGCCCCGCCGGACCGTGCGGCAGACCCACCTTTCGCAGGTCCCATCGTTTTGTATCGTCGAGTGTTTGCGCAGGGCTGGCGCGGCCGGCCCGCTGCGTGCGGGCCAACCCGCATGCAGCGCACCGTCTGTGGGATTGTAAGGGCAAGGGGCGACGCTAGCCGAAGACTGGCCTCGGAGGCGGTTCGCCCTGGGGCACACTCGGTGGCCGGAGGTCGCGGCTAGCCGAACATGTTCTCGAGCAGGTTGTCCACGCCGCCCTGGTCCAGGCGGTCCCAGTCGCTGAAGTGCAGCACGCCGCCAAACTGGCTCACCAACTCCGTGTCGAGCTGGTCCGCGATCTCCTGCATCGCGAACACGTGGCGCTGCAGCACCTCCTGGTTCACCAACTCCAATTCCATTGTGTACTTGAGGACGATGAAGAGCTTGCCGCCCTTTTCGAACACGCCCAGGGTCTCGCGGCGCTGCAGGATGTTGTAGTGCAGCAGGTGCCGGTACAGCTCCATGGAGGGGTCCACACCCGTCACCAGCACCGAGTAGATGCTGACGTTGTTGAGGGCCGGATTCATCTTGAGCACCATCTGCGCGGAGCCGCGCCGCCAAGTGAACAGATCGTCGCGCACGCGCTTCAGATCCACCAGGTTGATGGCCTGCAGATAGCCCCAGTAGGTCGCGTACAACTCCTTGGCCCAGTCCTTGTCGTATTCGGTCTCGATGTCGCCGGTAATCGTTGTGTTCCCGTAAAGCGCCATAGCTGCATCCGTCATTGTTTGATGTCCTCGACTCTCCGGGCCGTGACGCGGCGCGAATGCCGCATGCCTCGGCCTGCCCCGGGGCGGCGCGTTGTCGCTTGGCCCGCCCCATCTGTTGGCCGTCCCTGCTTGTTTGCCCCTGCAGCCCGGCTGCGATGGGATGCGCCGGGGAATGGCTCGCCGATTTCTTCTCTATAAACGGCAATTGTGTGAAGATGGCCAGAAATTATCCACAGATTGGGGACGATTCGCCATGAAATTCGGCCTGAGCCTCGTCAATCGGGGCGCGTTGGCACAGCCTGCGCTGATGACCCGCTTCGTGCAGCGGGCGGAGGCGCTTGGCTTCGATGCGGTCACGATCAGTGACCACATCGTGATTCCCAAGGCCATGCCGGACAACTACCCGTACCATCCCGAGGGACAGTTTTCCTGGGAGGCGGCGCGTGACTACTATGAGCCGCTGGCAACGCTGATGTTTCTGGCGGGGTGCACGACGCGCCTACGGTTGGGCACCAGCGTGCTCATTCTCCCGTACCGAAACCCGATCACCGTGGCGAAGATGGTGGCCACCATCGATGCGCTTTCGGGAGGGCGGGTGTTCCTGGGCGTCGGCACCGGCTGGTGGGCGGACGAATTCGCCGCCCTGGGCATCCCGGAGCACTTCGCAGAGCGGGGGCCGCGCACGGATGAGTACATCCGCATCTTCCGCAACCTGTGGAGCGAGGAGAACCCGGCCTTCGAGGGCCAGTTCTACCGCTACGGCAACCTGGAGTTCTCGCCCAAGCCCGCGCAGCCCGGTGGCGTACCGATCTGGGTGGGGGGGCACACCCGCCGCGCCCTGCGCCGCGTGGCGGAGTTGGGTGATGCGTGGCACCCCATCGGGCTGCGTCCCCCGGCAGGCCTGACGCCTGAGCAACTTGGCGAGAAGCGCACCGAGCTGCACGCGCTGTGCGAGCGTGCCGGGCGCGATCCGGCCGGCATCCTGATCGCTTTCCGCTGCCCGCTGGTGTTCTCCGAGCGCGAGCGCAGCCCCATGCAAGGCACGGCGGCGCAGATCCTGGACGACATCGGGGCGTACGCGGCCCAGGGCGTGGGGCATATCACCTTCGATCTGCCCGCGGCCGATCCCGAAGCGTTGATGGATGGCGTGGAGCGCATCGGCGCCGAGATCCTGCCCAAGGCGCCCTGAGGTCGGGGGCTGGCTCAGAAGTGCGTGCGGGGTGGAGGTGCCTGCGGGCGGTGGACCGGCCCCAGGCGGCGCAGCCAGGTCGCAATGACCTGACCGATCTCCGCGGGCTGGTCCTCCTGCACGAAATGGATGCCGGGGCCCATGTCCCGCAGGGTGAGGTTGGGAAACTTCGCGCGGGCCCACTCCACCTCCAGCGGCCCGATGATCGCGCCGGGCTGGAAGGTCAGCATCAGGATCGGCATGCCGGCGCGGGCCACGCGGTCCGCATTGTCCCACACGGCAGCGTGCACGTCAGACGGGTGTCCGTCGATTGGCACCTCGTTGGGGCAGACCCAGGTGGGCAGGCGGCTCTCCGGCGTCGGGAAGGGCGCCCGGTATGCCGCCATCTCCTCCTCGCTCAGCTTGCGCAGAATGGAGCCGGGCAGCACGCGCTCCACGAAGAAGTTCTCCTTCAGCACCTTGTCGCGCCCCACCTGGCTGCGCATCATGGAGAAGGCGCGCTGGAAGCCCTCGCTGCGGTCCCGCATGCGCATGGGCTTGATGACCGCTTCCATCAGCGCGATGGCACGCACGTTGTCCGGATGGCCGGCGGCGTAACTGAGCCCCATGAACCCGCCCCAGTCGTGCAGCACCAGGACGATGTGCTTCAGCTTGAGAGCCTCGATGAAGCCCTCGATGTATTCGGCGTGCTCGAAGACGCGATAGGGGATGTCCGGCTTATCGGACTTGCCGAACCCGATCAGGTCTGGCGCGATGCAGCGGCCCACCTTTGTGAGGTGCGGGATGACGTTGCGCCACAGATAGCTGGATGTCGGATTGCCGTGGATGAGCAGAATGGGGTCCCCCTGCCCCGCCTCCACGTAATGCATCCGACTGCCCTTGACCTGGACGAACCGGGATTCGTACGGAAACCCCGGAGAGATCCGCTCTGCCATGAAACCTGCTCCCAAACCTCGCCCGACCCCGCGAGGCAATTCCTGCCGGATACTCTCCAGATTTGCGCGCCCCCACGCATTGCAAGAGGCTCTACGTTACGGCATCTCGTATATGCTTAGCAAATCGGCTGATAGCGGCGGCCACAGACCCGCCTGTGCGCGCAACTCCTCCAGCAGGTAGCGCCCCGTGGGCCCCAGCGGCGGACGCGCCCGGTAGAGCAGCGCCACCTCGCCCTGCGTGACGCTGCCCCGCTCCAGCACGAGCGGCACCAGCACCCTGTTGCGCAGATCGTCCTCCACCATGTGCGTGGGCATCCAGGCGAAGCCCAGGCCTGCGCGCAGCCCTTCCAGCCGGCTCGCGAAGTCCGGAAAATTCCAGTGGCGCGGTGCGCCGATGAGACCCGAATCCACCGGCGTCTGCAGCCCGGGCGGCGAGGTGATCAGCAGGTGCACGTGGCGGCGGGCCGTTTCCAGGGACACGGGCGCGGGCTCCCAGGCCAGGGGATGGCTTGCGGCCACCACGGCCACCATGGTCACGGTGCCGATTACGTGGTGGTCGTAGTGCGGGGAGAGCTCGTACAGGCCCAGGGGGGAAACCACCAGTTCCGGCTGCTCCTCGTTCAGGGCGTGCACCATGCCCCCCAGCAACTCCACGCGCAGGTTCACCCGCGTGGAGGGCCGGCGCTCGCTGAAGCGGGCCAGCACGGGCATTATCCGCGCGATGGGCAGAATGGCATCCACCAGTATGTTCAGGGTGGGCTCTGCACCACCGCGCAGCTCGGCCGCCAAGTGTTCCAGCGCCTCGGCGTCCGCCAGCACTTGCGCTGCCTTGGCCAGGACGGCCTTGCCGACCTGCGTCAGGCCGGCCCGGTAGGCATCGTGATCCACGAGCGCCAGCCCCAGGGCGCCCTCCAACGTCTTGATCGCATAGCTTACGGCGGACTGCGCCCGGTGCAGCCGCCGCGCGGCCGCCGAGACGCTGCCGCTGCGCTCCAGTTCGGCCAGCACCTGCAGTTGGTCCAGGGTCACGATCACAGACTCACTCCATCGTCTGAACGGATGGTATTGCCATGGTCCTTATAGAGCGGGTCGAACATCCCGGCAAGCGGTGGCGGCTATCGGCGGGCACAGGGCCCTGCGCCTTGTGGCGTCACCGCGCCTGCACTATTCTGGCTCGCAGGGGGGAGCCCGCCCCCGTGCCACATCTCACGCTGCCGGAGGCACCATGGCTCTCAAAGGCATCAACCACGTCGTGCTCAAGGTGCGCGATCTGGACACGGCCGAGCGCTTCTATCGGCTGCTGGGCTTCGAGCCCGCGGGTACCCGCGATGACCTGCGCATGCGCTTCTTCCATGGCGGCGCGCACGCGCACGACCTGGCGCTGAAGGAGATGGGTGCCGATGCGCCGGAATCTCCGCGCGATGGCGTGGGTCTGTTCCACTTCTGCGTGACCGTGGAGGATGAGGCCGAACTGAGCGTGCTGCGCGACCGCCTGCGCGAGGCCGGTTACCGCGTCAGCGATGGCGTGGACCACATCGTGAGCCACTCGTTCTACACGCGCGATCCGGACGGCAATGGCGTGGAGGTGACCTGGGACACACCGGAGGCCGACTGGCGCCACCTGGACAATCCCTTCGCGCAGGATCGCCCGCTCGACCTGCCCCCCGGCGACGGCAAGGGCTGAGGCGGTTCCCGCACGCTCAAGTCGCCGGAGTCGCCCCCGCCTCCGGTACGCGCAGCAGGATCAGCGCGGCCACGAGGGCCAGCCCCGCCCCGGTGAAGAAGGCCGGGGCGGCCCCGAAGCGGTCCAGCACCATGCCGAACAGCACGCTGGCCGGCAGCGCCGCGATGCCGATGGCGCCGTGGTAGGCGCCAAAGGCCGTGCCCCGCACGTCCCCGGGCGCCAGGGAAGAGACCCAGGCCCGCTCCACCGGCTCCGTGCAGCCGTAGTACAGGCCGTACACCAGGAACAGCACGATGAGGGTCTCCCGGCCGGTGCCCACGGCGAAGCCGGCGTACACTGCCGCATAGATGGCCCAGCCGGTGAGCATCAGGCCTCGCCGCCCGACGCGGTCCGAGAGCCTCCCGGCGCCGTACGCCGACACCATCTTCACCACGTGGAATGCCGACCACAGCCCGGTGATCCACACCGCGGAGAAGCCCTCGCGGGATAACTGCAGCAGCAGGAACGCATCGCTGGAGTTGCCCAGCGTGAACACCACCAAGGCCAGCAGGAAGCGCCGGTAGCCCGGCCCCAGTTCCGCCCAGCGCGATGTTGCGGTCGGGTCATGGGCGGACCGCGATGGCTCGGCCCCGGGCGCGGCCCCACCCACCTGCGGTGGCTCGCGGACGGCCAGCAGCACCGTGACGATCACCAGCGCCCCCGGTATGGCGGAGGCCAGGAACACGTGCTGCAGCGTGGCGCTCTCCAGGCTCAGCAGCGCCATCGCCGCCAGCGGCCCCAGCACGGCCCCGGCGTGATCCATGGAGCGGTGCAGGCCGTAGGCGCGGCCGCGGATGGATTCGTCCGTGACGTCGGCGATCAGCGCGTCGCGGGGTGAGGTGCGCAGGCCCTTGCCCACGCGATCGGCGAAGCGCAGCACCAGCACCATGGGCCAGACCGTGGCCAGCCCGATCAGCGGGCGCACCAGGTTGGAGAGGGTATAGCCGACCGCCACCAGCGGCTTGCGGCGCCGGGTGATATCCGACCGCACGCCGGAGACCACCTTCAGCAGCGCCGCGGTGGATTCCGCCACGCCCTCGATGACGCCCAGCGAAACCGCGCCCGCGCCCAGCACCGTGCTCAGGTAGAGCGGCAGCAGCGGGTAGATCATCTCGCTGGAGAGGTCCGTCAGCAGGCTGACGACCCCCAGCACGACGACGGCCAGCGGAAGCGAATTGCGCAGCGTACTGCCCGGGGACGTCGTGCTCGATGGCTTGGCCATGCTTCGTCTCGGCCGGGGCATGCGGCCGTGCAGCGCCTCTGGAGGCTACACGACCCGCGCGGTGTGGAAGTCGGCGATCTCCTGGGCGCTGAAGCCCAGGGAGGTCAGGATCTGGTCCGTGTGCTCGCCCAGCGTCGGCGCGCGGTGGCGGATTCCCCCCGGCGTGGCGTGCAGCTTCACGGGCGTATCGGCGATGGGCGCCGGACTGGGCAGGCCGGGATAGTCCACATATTTGAGCATCTCGCGCGCGCGGACGTGGGGGTCGTCCAGGGTCTCAGCCATGCTGTATACCGGGCCGGCAGGGATGCGCGCCGCTTCCAGCTCGGCGATGGCCTGCTGGGTGGTGCGTTGGGCGCACCAGGCGCTCATGCGCTCGCTGATGATCTCCGCGTGGTTGCCACGGGCCAGGTCCGTCGCGAAGCGCTCATCGGTGAGCCAGGGGTCTTCCTCGTCCAGCATGCGGGCCCAGCGCTTGAAGAGCGGATTCCCCACGATCATGGTGACGAGGAAGCCATCGGACGTGCGGAAGACATCGTTGGGGGCGTGATGATGGCCGGCGTTGCCGTGCGGCTGGCGATTCAGCTTCAGCACGGACTCTTCCACCAGGAAGCTGTTCATCAACGCCAGGGAGGAGTGGAACAGGGAGGCCTCCACCATCTGCCCGCGCCCGCTCTTCTGCCGCTCCATCAAGGCCGACAGCGTGCCGAAGGCGGCGAAGAGCGCCGTGGTGAAATCCACGTAGGGCGCCTGGGAGCGGATGGGGGCGCCAGGCTGGCCGGACATGTACATCATGGACGACATGGCCTGCCCCAGCAGGTCGAAGCCGACGCGATCCTTGTACGGTCCCGTCTGCCCGAACGCGGAGACGTGCGTGAGGATGATGTCCGGCTTGATTGCCCGCAGCGTGTCGTAGTCGATGCCCATCTGCTTCAGCGTGCCGATGGGCAGGTTGGCCACCACCACGTCCGCCGTGGCCACGAGGCGGCGCTTGATCTCCGCGCTTTCGGGCTTCATGGGGTCCAGCGTCAGTCCCTGCTTGTTGCGCGCCAGTTGCAAGAACGTGCCACCCTCGCCACTCTCGGCCACGCTGGCCAGAAAGCGGTCCTCGCTGCCCTCCACGCGTTCGACGCGGATCACCTCCGCGCCCATGTCGCCCAGCATGGTGGCGCAAAAGGGGCCGGCGATGTATCGCCCGAAGTCCAGCACGCGAATGCCTTCCAGAATTCCGCTCATCGTTCCCGTCCACTGGTGGAAGCGCCGGAGCCCGGCTGCCGATCGGCACGCACCGGCACCCTGCCGGCAGCGCGCACCCTGTTCTACCCACCTGCTGGGGGAAGCGTCAACGCGTGGGGCTGTGGGGACTGCCCTGGATGCGGCTCAGACGCGGGTTTCGGTGATGTTGGGCGAGACGAGGCTGATGCGCTCGACTTCCTTGATGTTGCGCAGGCGGGAGATGACGGTGCGGAAGGTCTTGATGTGCAGGGGTTCGAGGTCCACTCGGATGCTGGCGGTGCCGGTGCGCAGGTCGCGATGCAGGCCGATGTCGTTGATGTTCACCTTGGCGTCGCGCATCACCTTGCCGACCTTGTAGAGCAGCCCGGGCCGATCCTGCACCAGCCAGATGTCCAGCACGTGCGGGGTGGCCGTGCTGTCCAAGTCCCACCCCACGTTGAGCAGGGTATCGGGCGCCACGCGCTCCAGGGTGGGGCACTGCGTGCGGTGAATGGTGATGCCGTCGGCCTCCTGCACCCCCACGATTGGGTCGCCCAGCAGCGGCGTGCAGCACGGCGCCATGCGGATGAAACCGTCCTCCAGATCCTGGATCTTGAGCACCGGGTCCGGCGCGCGGAAGATGGGGCGCACGAAGCGCCGAAGCAACGAGCTTTCGCCGGCCTCCAGGCGCCGCAGTTGCTTGGCGCTGATCAGCTCCGCATCGAGCAGGAACTTGCGGATGGGCAGGCGATCTGCGCCCACCTGCTGGAAGAACTGGCTCAGCGTGATCCCCCGCGCCTCCAGCACGCGCTGGAACGCCTCGCCGGAGATGAACGCCTCGGCGTCGATGTCCATGCGGCCCAGTTCCGCGACGAAGAGCTTGCGCCCCACCTCCAGGGCGCGGGCATTGGCTTGGCCCTTCAGGAAGCGGCGGATGGCGAGCTTGGCACGGGTGGTGCGGACGTGATCGAGCCACGCGGGCAGGGGCGAGGCGCTCGGGCGCGCGATGACCTCCACCATCTCGCCGTCCTGCAGTTCTTCGAAGCGCGAGACGCGTCGCCCGCCCATCCAAGCGCCATCGCAGTGGTGGCCCAGGTCGGAGTGAATGGCGAAGGCGAAGTCCAGCACCGTGGCGCCCTGGGGAAAGGTGAGGAGCTGGCCCTTGGGTGTGAACATCTGCAGCGTGTCCATCTGCGCATGCCGCAGCACGTCCTCCATGCGCAGATCATCGTTGCCCTCATAGTGATCCAGCAGCTCCAGGTAGCTCTGGTAGTACTTGTGCAACTCGTCGTGGCTGCCCTGCCAGCCGGCCAGAATGCCCGAGGCGTTCACCCGCTCCATCTCCTCGGAAACGACCTCGATGAACGTGGGCTCGCTGCCGATGAAGATCTCCGACTGCAGTGCCTGGTAGCGGTTGGGCTTGGGATTGCTGATGTAGTCTTTGATGCTGTTGGGCACTACCCGGCAGTGCATGTGCAGCGCACCCAGCGCTTGGTAGCAGGCACCGGGGGAGGGCACCCGCACCTTGAAGCCCGTCAACGCCCGTTGCACCGGTTCATCGCTGTACACGAAGTCAGAGATCTGCTGGTACAGCGGCACCACCACGAACTTGAGCCCTCGGGCCTTCTTGAGGTGGGTCTCCAGCAGCGCGCGGATGCTGTTCACCCGCGGCTCCTCCTCGCGGATGCGCTGCTTCAGTTCCGCCAGGTTGGCCTTGAAGCGCATGGGGTACAGGTAGCGGAAGGCCAGGGCCGTCAACTCATCGGCGATGACCTGCATGCCCAGGCGCTGCGCCATGGGCACGTACACGTTCATCGTCTCGGTGCTGATGCGGCGCTGGCGCATGCGCGACAGGTAGCCCAGGTCGCGCATGTTGTCCAAGCGGTCAAAGATCTTCACCTGTACCGTGCGCAGGTCGCGCAGGGTGGAGGAGATCAGCTTGCGGTAGGTCTGCACCGGGATGCGTGTGTCGCCTTCCTCCGCTGCTCGCTTGTCGCTGCCGACAACCTTCGTCAGTCCGTCCACCACGTCCGCCAGCCAGTCGCCATACTGCTGGCGCATCTCCTCCTTGGTGACCTCGGTGTCCTCGATCACGTCGTGGAGCAGTGCGACAATCACCGCCTCCACGTCCAGGCCGGCCTCCGCCACCATCAGCGCCACGCGCACCGGATGGAAGATGTAGGGCTCGCCGGATTTGCGCTGCTGCTTGCGGTGGTGGAACTCGGCGTCAACGAACGCTTTTTCCAGCAGGTTGATGTTGGGGGTCTTGTCGCGGGGATACAGGTGCAGGATGGACTGCTTGAGGCGCTCCAGACGGGCGCGTCCGCCGTCGACGACGGCCGGCACGGGTGCCGGTACGGGCCGCTGCTCCGCGGGTACCGGTGCCGTGGGCGCCCCATTGGTGGTCGCCGTGCTCTTCATTGCCCCTGGGCCACGTGTGGCCTGCGGCGGATGGTGCCGCAGATCAGGATGCTCAGCCACGGGAGGGTATCACAGGCCGATTGCGCCCGGCCGTTGCTCCCCGTGTCGCCTTGAATGCGCCCCGCCCGGTCCGGCTGAGCGCGTGTGCAGGGACAGCCACTTTCCGCCGCCCACCGGTGGCCGCCCCCGCACGGAACACCGCTTGCGCCTGCACGGATCTCCCACCGGGCTCGACGCCGGGTGGAAAGGTCCATCTTTGGCTATCATGCACCATAGTGCCCGCCCAATGCAATCGCCGCATGCGCGCTGGATGCGGCTGCCGCGCGGATTCCGCACGCAATTCCCGGCGGGTGACCGCTCTCCCGGGCGGGGTGGGCGTCAGCACGCATCGCAGCGGGGCTGCGACCGCCGTGCGTGTGCCGTTGACCCGCGCGGCGGCGCCATGGTGTATCATGAAAGACGGCCGCTCCTCCAGCTACCCGAACGGCCGTCCCCCTTCCCCCGCGAGCCGACGGTCCCGCGCTTCAAGACCCGATCAGGAGCCCCGTTCATGAGCACGCCCTCCAACGCCTACCACTTTCCCGGCACCCAGGCCTTTGCCAAGCTGAACCAGTTGGCGCCCCAGCCCTACGAGCTGACCCGGCCCGACGCGCTCACCCCGCAACGCATTGCGACGCTGCAGGCGGGCGCCTGCGGGTTCGATCTGCTCTACGCCACCCAGCGCGTGACGCCGGAGGTGATGGAGGCGCTGCTGGCCCTGGCGCGCGAGGCGGGCGCGCAGGAGCGCTTTGCAGACGTGATGGCCGGCGAGGTGATGAACCGCATCGAGGGCTACGAGAGCGAGAACCGGCGGGTGCTACACCACGCCTCACGTGACGTGTTCGACGACCTGCCGGCCGGCATCGATACCGGCAAGGCCGCGGATGCCCAGGCCAATGCCCGGCGCGAGTTGGAGAAGCTGGGGGACTTCCTGGGGCGTGTGGAGCGCGGCGAGCTGACCAACGCGCAGGGGGAGCCTTTCACGGACCTGGTCAACATCGGCATCGGCGGGTCGGACCTGGGGCCGCGAGCGCTATACCTCGCCTTGCTGCCCTACCGCCAGGGCGGGCGGCGCGTACACTTCATCTCCAACGTGGATCCGGACGACACGGCGCAGGTGCTGGGCGGGCTCGACCTCTCACGCACGCTGGTCAATATCGTTTCCAAGAGCGGGGGCACGCTGGAGACCCTGACCAACGAGACCCTGGCCCGCGACGCCTATGCCAAGGCAGGCCTACAGCCGGAGCGGCACTTCCTCTGCGTGACGGGCGAGGGCAGCCCGATGGACAACCCCCAGCGCTACCTGGCCTCGTTCTACATGTTCGACTACATCGGCGGGCGCTACAGCGCCACGTCTATGGTGGGCGGAGTGTGCCTGGGGTTTGCGCTGGGCTACGGGCAGTTCCGCGACATCCTGCGTGGGGCGCGGGAGATGGACCTGCACGCGCTGCAGGCCGAGCCGGCGGGCAACCTGCCGCTGCTGGCGGCGCTGCTGGGCATCTGGAACCGCAACTTCCTGGGGCTGCCCACGGTGGCCGTGTTGCCCTACAGCCAAGGCCTGATCCGCTTCGCCGCGCACCTGCAGCAACTGGACATGGAAAGCAACGGCAAGGGCATCACGCGGCAGGGCGCATCCGTGGACTTCGATACGGGCCCGGTGGTGTGGGGCGAGCCGGGCACCAACGGACAGCACGCGTTCTACCAGCTCATCCACCAGAGCCGCAGCGTGGTGCCCTGCGAGTTCATCGGCTTCCGCGAGAGCCAATACGGGCAAGACCTGGACGTGCAGGGCACCACCAGCCAGCAGAAGCTGCTGGCCAACCTGCTGGCGCAATCCATTGCCCTGGCCGGCGGTCAGCGCAGCGAGAATCCCAACAAGTTCTTCCCCGGCAATCGCCCCAACTCCGTGCTCATCGCGGACCGGCTGACGCCGCACACGCTGGGAGCCCTGCTGGCCTACTATGAGAACAAGGTCGCCTTCCAGGGATTGATCTGGAATATCAACAGCTTCGACCAGGAGGGCGTGCAGTTGGGCAAGGTGCTCGCCAACCGTCTTATCGACCACTTCAAGGCGCGCAATGCCGGCCAAGCGCCTGCCGAGGGCGACGACCCTGCCGGCTGGGCGATCATGAAGGCTGCCGGGCTGGCGTAGCGGCGCGCAGAGAAGGCGCGGCTCTAGCCTTTGCGTTCCACGCGGACAGCGATCTGGGGCAGAAGCTGATCCACCAGGTCACGGTAGAGCGCGCGGTTGGGCAGACCGCTGCGCGGCAGGAATTGCTCCATGGGGATGGTCTTTGCGGCGCCACGCTTCTTGGTGGTGACACCGCCCTCCTCCCCGCGCTTGAGGCCCTTGCCGCGGCTGAGGAATTCCACCTTGACGCCCTTCTCTTCAATGCTGACAAGTACGGTCAACTCCTCCAGCGTGGGATAGCTGGTCGGCGGCTTGAAGCGGCCTTCCAGCACGCCGTCCAGGCATGTGGTGCCGCGCAGTTCGAAGGCGAAGTGGTTCTCCAGCGTGGTCAGGAACGCCTTGAATGGCGTGGCGAGTTGGACAGGCAGGTCGATCTGCCCCCGGGTCTCCGGCTTGTCCAGGTCGCCGCCGTAGAGCAGGAACGGGCTGCCCTCCTTGGACTGCACCGGACCCGTAAGCTCCAGCGGCAGTTTCCACTCGCAGCGCTTTTCTTCGCCTGGCTTGAGCGAGAAGCCCTCCGCCAGCGTGAGACGCTCCAGCACGCGCATGGCGCGCTGACCCTCCGCCTTGATTTCCTTGTACACGCCATAGGCCAAGCCCAACTGCAGGGTGAGCTTGGTTTGTGGTGCGTCGTCGCGGTTGGTGACGCTGAGGGTTCCCGCCAGCGAGTCGCCCTGCACGAAGGTGTCCCCCGTGACTTCAAGGCGATATTCCAGCGGCTTGGCAAAATAGAGTGCTCTCATCGGTACCCGGGAAGCGGGCGCATGGCCCAGGATGGCGGCAACGGGGCCGAGTCTACCGGGCCGCGCGGAAAATGCAAACCCGGGGCAGTCCCCTGCGGAGGCCGCGTGGCGCCTTACGCGGGTCCCAGAGCAGTCGGCACGGCGTTGGGGTTATGGGTCAGGATGCGTGACGGAGCTTGAGCAGGGTCTGGTGTACCAGCTCGAGCTGGGTGAGCACGAACTGCTGGTCACGATCGGGCAGGCCCACGAACAGCCCCTCCATCTCCTGCATCAGCGCGCGCAGCCGGCCGGATTGCGCCGAGGCGCCGGGATAGGCGGTGCCAATGCGGTGCGGCTGCAGGGAACGCGCCTGCTCAGTGCGCAGCAGCGCCTGCAGGTCGTAGTAGTTCCAGTCATAGACCATGCTGATGCGGCGCAGCAGCGCATCGGGCGGGGCGGCACCTTCCTCCAGGCGCCGGTACAGGTCCGGAGAGATGCCCAGCAGCATGGAGATGATCTCCACGGTCTGACCGGTCGTCTGGCGCACCTCGCGCATGCGCGCGCCCAGCGAATCCCGGCCGCCCAAGCTGCGCTGGCCATCCTCCATGGGCACGCTTTGCAGGGCGCGCAAGGCTGCCTCGCCTCCGGACGCGGCGGTGCCTGGGCGTGCGGCGATCTCGTTGATTACCGTGCGCTGCGTGTCGTAGTAGTTCCACTCCAGCATCATGCATAGGCGCTTGAGCGTGTCGTTGTCCGGGTATGTCTCCCCGCGCTCGATGGCGATATAATCGTCTTCGTCCATGTTGAGCAGGATGCCCATCACCTCGGTGGACTGGTGCGCCTGCTCGCGCGCGTCCCGCAACAGCTCGTGAAAGCGCTTGGCCTTCTGCATGCTCGCTCCGTCATGCCGGTTCGTGGGAAGGGGCAGGCGGTGCCTGGCGGGCCGCCCATCTTCCCTTGCGTGCATGCAATTCCCCGGCCTGCGCCGGCGGCTCACGGCAGTGCGACGCGGCCGCGTCCAGGCTTCGGATGCGGCGGTTTCGCGGGCTGCGGCGATGGATGCGGCGGGCCGGAACGCCGGCCGAGGTACGGAGGGGCGCTAGGGGGGCTCAGGTGGCGCGTGCATACCGCACGACCCCATTGCCGCCGGCCTCGCCGGGGTTGACCACGCGCAGCACGCCGAGGGTCTCGATCATGTACTCCACGTGGGCACCGATCTCCTCCAGGGCCAGCAGTTGCTCGTAGCCGGCCAGCTCGCGGCCCCGGCGGAAGCGGAAGTAGTCGGAGGTGATCTGGGCGAGGGACTTGGGAGCGTCCAAGTCCTTGACCAGGTCCGCGATGCGCTGGTTGTGCTCGCCCATGATCTCCATCACGCGTCCCTCGATGTCCGCGATGTCGCCATAGTGCGAGGGCAGCCCCAGGCGCAGCCCCTCGCTGCGCGCGGCCACCTTGATCAGCGAGTTGAGGTAGTTCAGGAGCCCGGAGCCGCTCTTGTAGATTTTGGGGAACTGGTGTGGCGTCACGTTGTTGAGCACCTGATCGCCCAGCAGCAGGATATCGCCCACGCGGATGCAGGAGAGCCCAGGACAGTGGCCGGGGGCGTGGATTACCTCGTAGTCCTCCACGATGCGCGCCCCGTCGCCGAAGGCGTGATCCACCGGATAACCGGGGAAGACCTGCTTGCCCAACTCGTGCATCTTCATGAAGGTGCCGGCATCGTCGTCCGCCATGCCCGCGCTGCGCAGGAATCCGGCGATCCGCTCGCGACCCTGCTGCACCTCGTCCGCATAGTTGGCGATGGTGGACGCGTCCCACTCGTGTGCCCACACTTGCGCGTGGCTGGCCGGCCCGGCGAAGGCCAGCCCGCCGAAGTGATCGAAGTGCGCGTGTGTGATGACGATGTGCTCGACGTCCTCCAGACGCACGGGGTGGTGGTAGACCTCGCCCACCACCTCCAGTGCTTGGCGCAGGGAGGCTTCGGAGAGGTGTGTGCCCGGGTCTACCAGCGTCAGCGTGCGGCGGCCCACGATCAGGTAGGCGGCCGTCCAGTGGTCCTTCCAGTCGTTCATGGCGAAGCTGAACACGGGCAGCTTGTAGATCACGGTGCCGTCCACGAGCGGATAGCGCATCACGCCGCGCACCCCGTACGTGTTCAGGTAGTGTGAATCCACCGCGGGCTGCGGGGGGAGCTCCTTCAACGAGCGCACGCGGCGCTGCACGCCGGGCACGTCGGCGCGCAGGAAGTGCTGCCGGAACAGCGGCATCAGCGCCTCGTCGAGACGGGTCAGGGCGGCTGTGTCGTGGTGCACGAAGTGCTCGTATTCGGCATCGAAAAGGGTCTGCGTGATCTTGTCCATCCGGGGTGTCGCCATAGGTCGCTGGAGGTGGGCGGGAGGCTGGCCCGGACCAAACCACGGCCGGGCGGTCACGGATGCCAGGGACGGCGCCTTGGGGTGACGGCCCGCGGTATGCACCCCATTGGCTGCCCGCTGCGTTCAATTCTGCAACAGGGAGGCCCGCGGTCCGGCCCATCCGTGCCTACGGGCCCACTATACACCACCGGCCGGTGATGCGGAGACTGGACGCTGACGCGGTGCGCAGCAGGGCCCTTCGCCGGGGTGAAATCCGCCCTGGCGGGCCCAATGGGCCGCGCAGATTTCTGTTTTCTCTGCGAGATGGCCTGCGGTAGGCTACCGTGGATCACGGCGCATGGATTTCCGTCAATCCCCCATTCTCCATCCCGAGCTTATGCAGGCAAAGCCTCCGCGGCAGACCGGCGCCCCGGCGCCGCACGAGGATCTGCCGATCCTGCTTGTCGTGGATGACGACCCGGACATCCTGCGGGTTGTGCGCTTCTACCTCACCAAGCAGCGCTACATCGTGCACACAGCGGCAAGCGGGCGCGAGGCCATGGACGTGCTGGATCGGGAGCCCGAGGTGGAGTTGATCCTCTCCGACGTGATGATGCCGGACATGAGCGGGCTGGACCTACTGATGGCCGTGCGTGAGGACGATCGATTCGCCGACATCCCGGTGATCCTGATTTCGGCGGAGGGCGAAACCTCCAAGAAGGTGGCGGGCCTGAACCTGGGGGCGGACGACTTCATCACCAAGCCCTTCAACTTTGACGAGCTGATGGCGCGGGTGAAGAATCACATCCGCTTGCGCCGCCTGCAGAAGGAGGTCCTCATTGCCAGCCGACAGGTGCTGCAGGCCAACGCGGCCCTGCAGCGCCAGAACGATCGCTTTCAGGAAGACCTGGAGGCTGCGCGCAGCCTCCAGATGTCGCTGATGCCCGATGCCCTGCCCGATACGCCGCCGTTGCGATTGGGGGCGCGTTACCTGCCGGCTGAGCGGCTGGGCGGCGACCTGTTCGACATCGTGGAGTTGGACGGCGGGCGGCGCCTCGGGCTGCTGGTGGCGGACGTGTGTGGCCACGGCATCACGGCCGCGTTCATCACCGCCATGACCAAGATTACCTTTCAAAGCGCCTGCCAGAGCAGCTCCGACCCGGCGGTGGTGCTCGACCTGATGAATCGCGAACTGGCGGCCAACCTGGCCAACGGCTTCGTGACCGTCTTCTACGGCGTGTACGACCGCCATACGCGCACCCTTGCCTGCGCCAGTGGGGGCCACCCGCCCGTGCTGGTGCATCGGCGGCCGGAGGGGCGTATCCTCGACCTGTTGCCCCAGGCGACGTTCCTGGGCTGCTTTCAGCAGGTGCACTTCCGCACGGAAACCCTTGAGCTAAAGCCCGGCGACCGTATCATCCTCTACACGGACGGGCTGTTCGAAAGTCGCATCGGCCCGGATGGCGAGGAGTTTGGCATGGAGCGTGTGCGCGCGTACCTGACAGAGTACCAGGCCCTGGAGATCCAGCCCCTGCTGGACGGACTGGTGGACACGCTGGCCGACTTCATGAACCACATCCCGGTGGACGATGACATCACCATCGTGGGCATGGATGTGCTTGGCTGAGCGCCGCCGCCCATCACGGCTGGAGGATTGACAAACCCCAGCGGTGCCGTTAATGTCACTGCTTTGGAATTACTCGTCCCCATCGTCTAGCTGGCCTAGGACACCGCCCTTTCACGGCGGCGACAGGGGTTCAAATCCCCTTGGGGATGCTGCAACACCCCGCGGCATTGCGGGCCGGCAGTCCGGCTCGTGCGTGCCCCTGCACGGCAAACGCCCGCTTCCCCGCCACGGCATCGTCACCGGGCCCGGATTGGGCGGGGTCGCTCTGCGCGAGGCGCGATTCCCGGCGGGACGCCCACTCGGGTCGTCTGCCTTCGGGGTTTCGCGGGAAGGATTGGTCGGGCGGGTAGCTCAGTTGGTAGAGCATCTGACTTTTAATCAGGTGGTCGCGGGTTCGAGCCCCGCCCCGCTCATACGCCTAGAAAGCCCATCGGCGCGAGATGCGTCCGGTGGGCTTTTTTGCATTAGGTGACTGTTTAGGTTCCACCCTGCTGAACTTCTAGGGCGAGGGGGAGCTCCTCACCCAAGGGGAAATGTAGTACATGGTTCCGCCGTGCTTTTCTTATGTACGGCATGCCGCTTCAGGTGTTCTTTGGCTAAGTCCTCGAACGTCGGAGCGGCTTTCCGGTCTTGCTTCTCTTTTGCAGGGTCTTCGCCTCTCTTCGCCGCCTGCAAGATGTCACCGGCACGTTTCTGGGCATCCTGCACTGACATTGCCGGGTATGGAGACAGAGTGAATCGGCGCTTCTTGCCTCTTCCTCTAATCCGGTAGATTACGCCCCACACTTGCTCACGTTTACCGACCCGAAGGACAAGAGCCCCTCATCTTCGTGTCGTGGTAATCGGTCTGGCCCTTCTCCGCGAGCGAAAGGTTGTCGAGCCAGCGCGGGTCTCTTGCTCCGGGTCGCTGGCAGTGCCATAAGGGGCGCTGACACCTCTCCTTCCGCATACCACACCTGAGAGCGCGCCATGCCCGGCAACGGCAACGAATCCATCCGTGGAAAATGCGCCATCGCTGGAGTTGGCATCACGGAGATGGGGAAGATCTACGATCGCTCGGTCAACGACTTCGCGACGGAAGCCATCTTCCTGGCGCTCGACAATGCAGGGCTGAAGGCCTCGGACTTGGACGGCCTGCTGATCAATTCCGGACTTGAGGGCGGCCTCTCCCCCGCGTTCCAGAATACGCTGGGGCTCAAGGACCTGCGGCTGCTCAACCACATGAACGCATTCGGGGCCACGGCCGCCTCCATGGTGCAGTTTGCGGCGCTGGCCATCGATGCGGGCATGGCGAACACCGTGGCCTGCGTGTTTGCCGATGCGCCGCTCAAGCCCGACCGGGGCGCGGGCGATGCCTACAAGTCCCGCGGCGTCGCCTCCCTGCCGGAAGGCTATGCGTCGCTGATGTGGGCCTACGGGTACTTTGGGGCCAACTGCGGCTACGCGCTGGCCGCGCGGCGGCACATGGAGCTTTACGGCACCACCAGCGAGCAACTGGGCGCCATTGCCGTCTCCCAGCGGGCCTGGGCCACCATGAACCCGCGCGCGCAGATGCGTACGCCGATCACACTGGCGGACCACCAAGCGTCTCGCTATGTGGTGGAGCCGCTGCGGCTGCTGGATTGCTGCTTGGTGAGCAACGGCGGCGTCGCTGTGATCGTCACCTCGGCCGAGCGGGCGCGGGACCTGAAGCAGAAGCCCGCCTACGTGCTGGGCATGGGGCAAGGGCACCCGGGCGACCCCCAACAGGCTGGGTACGAGCCCCAGGTGAACACGGGCGCCCGGCAGGCGGGCCAAACGGCGTTCCGCATGGCGGGTATTGCGCCGCAAGACATCCGCGCCTGCGAGATCTACGACTGCTACACCTACACGGTGCTGGTGACGCTGGAAGACTATGGATTCTGCCCCAAGGGCGAAGGAGGTGCATTCGTGCAGAACGGCAAGCTGGGCCCAGGCGGCAGCCTGCCGACCAACACCGGCGGCGGACAGCTTTCCAGCTTTTACATGTGGGGCATGACGCCCTTGTCGGAAGCGGTGCTCCAGCTCCAGGGGCAGTGCGGCGAGCGACAGATTGCGGACTCGCGCTACGTGCTGGTCACGGGCAACGGCGGCATCTTGTCGTATCACGGCTGCCTGATCCTTGGCAGCGAACCGAACTGACCGCGCACCCATCGCCGCGAGACGCCCCCATGACCGAGACCGTGCAGAAGCCCGTCCCCACGCCTTCTCCCGACGCCCAGCCGTTCTACGACGGGGCGAAACAGGGACAACTCATGATTCAGCGGTGCAATGCCTGCGGGGTGTGCCGGTTCGTCGCCCGCACCCGCTGCGCGGAATGTGGCTCCCCGGACTTCGCGTGGGTGCGTGCCAGCGGTCGCGCCACGCTGATTTCCTGGGCGCACGTACATCAGAAGTACCACCCGGCATTTCTGGCCGAGACGCCTTACCCCATTGCCATGGTGGAACTGGAGGAAGGCCCGCGTATGGTGACCAGCCTGGTGCAGCTTGGCAACACCGCCCTGCGGGCGGGTTTGCCGCTGCAGGTCGTGTTCGATGACGCCGGGGAGTGGAAGATACCCAAGTTCCGCCCGGCCTGACGCGCTTCACCCGGTCGAGCATTGCGGTGGTCATCTCACGCGCCAGCCGAGGGGCGCCGGTGCCATTTGCCAAGGGCGGTGCGCTGCTAGAACAGCTCCATCAGGCGCGACTTGTCGTGCAGGGGATCCGGCAATCCGTCATACACGATCCGCCCCAGCTTCATCACATAGACTCGGCTGGCGTTGGCCAGCGCGGCCCGGACGTTCTGCTCCACCAGCAGGATCGCCGTGCCCTGCTCGCGATTGACCTCGCGGATCCGCTCCATCAGATCGCGCACCACAAGCGGAGCCAAGCCCAGTGAGGGTTCGTCCAGCATCAGCAGCCGGGGCGCCAGCATCAGGGCGATGCCCACGGCGAGCATTCGCTGCTCACCGCCGCTCAGGGTGCCGGCAAGCTGCGCGGCGCGCTGGCGCAGGATGGGAAACAGGTGCTCTACGGCCTCGATGCGGTGGTGCGCTGCGTGGCGGTCCGTCAGCGTGATCGAAGCCAGGTCCAGATTGTCGCGCACGTTCAGGTTGGCGAACACGGCACGCTCCTGGGGCACCAGGGCCATGCCGCGTGCCACGTTCGCGGCCGGCACGCTGCCGTCGATCGCCCGATCGCCGAAGCGCACCCGGCCTTCCCGCGCGCGCAGGATGCCGAAGACGGAGTTGAGCAGCGTGGTCTTGCCCGCCCCGTTGTGGCCGATCAAGGCCACGAACTCGCCGGGCTCGATCTGCAGCGAGACGTCATTCAGCACCACATTCTTATGGTAGCCGGCCACCAGTTTGTCTACTTCCAGCAGCGCCATGCGACGTTCCTCCCTGCCCGCCTCGGAGCGTGTGCATGCCCTGGCGGCGGGCGCGGTGACCTCAGACCCCGAAGTAGCGCTCGGCCAGCTCCGGGTTGCTCATGATCCGGTCCGGTGTGCCCTCCGCGAAGGCGCGCCCTTCGTCCAGGTAGACCACGCGATGCGTGAGATCCTTGATCACATCCAGGTTGTGCTCGATGATGCACACGGTCTTGCCGCGCTCCACCAGGTCGCGGATCATGCCGAACAGCTTCTCGACGCTTTGCGGATCCAGGCCGGAGGCCGGCTCGTCCAGCAGCAGCAACTCGGCTTCCATGGCCAGCATGCGGGCCAGCACGAGCAGCTTCTCCTCCGCGTAGGACAGGTTTTCAGCCAGTTCCAGGGCCCGCGCACGCAAGCCCACGAAGCCCAGGATATCCAGCGCCACCCGCTGGTTGCGCCCGGTTTCGCGATCCGTGGCGCGAGGGCTTAGCAGCGTGCGCCACAGGCTCTCGCCGGATTGACGCGGCCGGGCCACCAGCACGTTGTCCAGCACGGTCATCTTGGAGAACAGGCGCAGGTTCTGGAACGAGCGCGACACGCCCAGCGCTGCCAGCTCGTGCGGCCTGGCATGCGTGATGTCGTGACCGCGCAGCCAGACGCGGCCCGAATCCGGGGACAGGAAGCCGGTGATGAGGTTGAACGCTGTGGTCTTGCCCGCGCCATTTGGCCCGATCAGGCCGCTGATGCGCCCGGCGGGCAGCTCCATGGAGAAATCCTTTAGCGCCTGGATGCCGCCGAAGCTCTTGGAGACGCCTTCGACCACCATGAGTGGGCCATCGGCGGTCACGCCTCCGGCCCGGCCCAGGATCGCCTCCGGCAACTGTCCGGAAGCATCCGCCTCCGCGGCCTGGAGGATGCGCCGATTGCGCAAGCGACGCAGCCAGGCGGGCGTCCAGTATTCGGGCAGCAGGCCCTGGCTGCGGAAGCGTAGCATCAGTATCAGCAGCACGCCGAACACAATCTGCCGCACCTGCTCGGCATCGCCGGCGCCGACGTTCAGGAAGCGCAGCGCTTCCGGCAGGGCGATGAGAATGGCGGCGCCCACGGCGGAACCCAGCATGTTGCCCAATCCGCCCAGGATGAGCATGGCCAACACTTCCACCGAGGTGTTGATCGTGAACGATGAGGGATCGACGACGCGCACGTACTGCGCGAACAGGACGCCCCCCACACCCGCCAGGGCCGAGGCCAGGGCGAACACCAACACCTTGCTGCGCACCACGTGCTTGCCCAGCGCCCCGGCGGCTACCTCATCCTCGCGGATGGCGCGCAGCATGCGCCCGAACGGCGAGGATGTCATACGCCACAGGAGCACGAAGCACAGCACGGTGACCACTGCGGCGTAGAGCAGGAAGGTCACCGGCGAGGTGAGGTCCAGCGTGAAGAACTCCGGCCGCGGCACACCCGTGACGCCGCCCTCGCCGCCCGTCACGCTCGTCCAGTTGAGGAAGATGCCCACGACGACCATCTGGAAGCCGAACGAGAGCACCACCAGATAATCGGAGTGCACCCGCAGGGCTGGGATGGCGATCACCATGCCGACCAGTGCGGCAACCACCAGGGCCAGCGGCATGGCCAGCCACACGCTCATCGGCGCCGGCAGCAGCCCGGCCGTGGGCGCCGTCAGCAGGGCTACGGTATAGGCGCCGATCCCGAAGAAGGCCCCATGGGCGATCGAGAACAGCCCGGAGAATCCCACCAGCAGGTTGAACGAGCCCGCCAGGATTGCGTAGATGCAGATGAAGATGACGATCTGGGCAAGATAATCCACGGGCTCACACCTCCGACTTGACCACCTTGCCGCCCAGGAACCCCCGGGGCCGCAGGGCGATCACCACGACCAGCGTGCCGAAGCCGATCGTGAGTTGCCATTCGGAGGGGAGCCCCCAGATGCTCAAGCTCATCGCCATGCCGATGAACAGGCCGCCCAGGGCGCTGCCGAAGAAGCTGCCCATGCCGCCCAGCAGCACGGCCATGGCCGCGATGATGACGGCCTGGGTGCCCATGGTGTAGTAAGCGCCCGTATCCATGGCCTGCAGGATGCCACCGATGGCCACCATCGCCGAGCCGATGGCGAAGGCGAGCAGATACAGGCGCCGGATGTTCAGGCCCACCACGGCGGCCATCTGCGGGTTGCTGCCCACGGCGCGCAGAGCCTTACCCGAGCGCGTGAAGTGCAGGAAGGCCATCAGCCCCCCCACCAGCGCCCATGTGGTGATGACCTTGGCCAAGTGAATGTTGGTGAAGAACACCGGGCCCAGGCTGATGGGCTGCGTTTCTACGCCGCCCATGGACAGCGATGCGGCGCCGAAGAAGATCGGGATCAGGCTTTCCACCACGATCAGGATCCCCAGCGAGGTGATCAGGATCGTCATGGAGGTGGCCGAGCGGCGGCGCATCGGCTCGTAGAACAGGATTTCGATAAGCATGCCCACCACGGCCGCCAGCACCACCGCTACCAGGCACGACACGGTGAACGGCAGGCCCAGCGTGGCGAAGCAGAAGATCGCCACGTAGGCCCCCAGCGTGTACACGATGGCATGGGCGAAGTGGAACGTGCCGGTGACGTTGAAGATGATGCCCCAGCTGATGCCCAACAGCGCGTACTCGCTGCCGAGTATCACGCCGTTGGCCAGGAGTTGCAGGAAGATTTCCACGCGTGCTCGCTCCTCACCGGGCTCGACGGCAATCCGGCTCCCGCGCCGCGCCGCCGGGCGCGAATCGCGCAGGACGGTGCGGCCGGGAGACGCAGCCTGCTATTGGGTGTGCTTGAGCAAATGCGGCTTGCCGTCGCGCACCACGAACACGGCGACCGGTTTCTTCACCGTGCCGTCCAGGTTGAGCGTCATCTTGCCGCCATAGACGCTGGGGAAGCTTCGGATTTCCCGAATCTTCGCGTCGATGTTGGCTCCGGTGATGGGCTTGCCCTCCTTGGCCAGCGCCTTCATGCAGTCGGCCACGAGGTACATGTCCTCGTAGTAGTTGGCGCCGTAGAACTCGGGATCCTCATGGTATTTCGCCCGGTAGGCGTTCACGAACTTCTGCGTCTCCGGCACAGTCGAGTTCACATCGAAGCGGTCGACAGCGAACTTGTAGCCCTCGATGGCCTTGCCGGCCACGGTCACGTTCTCGGGCAGGAACTCGATCCCGTACATCGGCACGCTCACGCCGAAGTCCCGCGCCTGCTTGATGATGATGCCCAGGGTCTTGCTGTAGGCGAAGGTGACCAGCGCATCCGGCCGCGACAGACGGATCTTCGCCATCTGTGCGCTGAAGTTCGTGGCCTCCAGGTCGTACTTTTGTTCACAGAGCACTTGGCCGCCCTTCTCCTTCCAGAAGGCGCGCGCCGCCACCGCCGTGTCGATGCCGGAGGGGTCGTTGCGGTAGATCATGCAGATCTTGCGAGCCCCGTCGTCCCAGGCCACCTGCAGAATCGCCTTGGCCGTGGCGTCACCCGTGAGCCGGGTGTTCCACAGGTACTTCTTGTTGATCAGCTTGGGGCTCCAGCCGCCGCCGTTGATCAGCACGACGCCGCGCTCCACCGCAATGGCGTGGGCGGCCAGCGTGGGGGCGCTGAACGAGGTGAGCACGGCGGGCACGTGGTACACGTTGACGAGGCGCAGCATCTCGCTGGCGCCGGCCTTGGCGTCGCCGCTCTTGTGATCGCCGATCTCCACGCGGATCATGCGGCCGTCGATGCCACCGGCCTTGTTGATTTCCTCGGCCGCCAGCAATGCGCCCTGGCTCATCCACTTGCCGTAGGAAATGCCCTGGCCGCTCATGGCCAGCAGCATGCCGATCACGATGTCGTCCTTCTTCTGTGCATGTGCCGGAGCGGGCTGCCAGGCAAAGACCAGCATGGCCAGCAGGCACAGGACAGGGGCCAATCTGCGTTTCATGGCGCACCTCAAATTCAGTGTTCGCGCCGCGGACAGCCCGTGGTAATTGCAGCGCACCGGCGCTCCCAATCGCCCAAGGCTGATCGCCTGCGCAGACAAGGTCTCCCACTTCACCGCTCCCCCTAACACGGGATTCGCGACAATAGCCAGCGTCCGTTGCCCGTGAGCCCCTCGGGCCGGAGCCTGACACAGCACGGGGCGCTTGGCGCTTCAATCATGCATGCACGTTGGCTAGACTGGGGGCGCAACGCGGCCCGCCGCTGACGATGCTGGTGGTGGAACGCGTGCGTCAACCCAATGGGAAGGACACGAGATGGGACTGCCACTGGAAGGGATCAAGGTGCTCGATCTGGCGGGGATGTGGGCGGTGCCGGGCGCAGCGATGTACCTGGCCGATCAGGGCGCAGACATAATCAAGATCGAGCCGCCGCATGGAGACGAGTGCCGCCGCGTGCTTACGCTGCCTCCCATCAACGGAGAGAGTCGGGCCCACTGGATGATCAATCGCAACAAGCGAGGCGTCTCCATTGACCTGCGCCTGCCGGAGGGCCGGGCGGTGCTGCATCGCTTGGCCGGCGACGCGGACGTCCTGATGCACAACTATCGGCCGGGGGCGCCGGAGAAGCTGGGGGTGGACTACGCCACATTGAACGCACTCAATCCGCGCCTGATTTACGTAGCCTTCAGCCCCTACGGATCGGAAGGACCTTATGCCACTGCCCGCGGGTACGACCTGCTGGTGCAGGCGGCCGCGGGCATCCTGGGCCGCCGCAGCCTTCCGGATGGCACTCCGCGCGCCGCGGGCATCTGGGCGGTGGACATGACCACCGCGCCGATGCTCGCCTACGCCGTGGCGCTAGCGCTCATCGAGCGGGGACGCACGGGCCGCGGGCAGCGCATCGACGGGTCACTGCTGGCCAATGCCATCTCCCTGCAGATGGTCGAGCTGATCCGCGCGCAGGGCAGCGAGGAGCCGGCCGGCACGCAGGATCTCGGCACGCAGGCGGTCTTCTCCGCCTATCGCTGCGCGGACGGCCGCTACCTGCAGCTCGCCGTCGTCAGCGACAAAGAGTGGAGGAACCTGTGCAGCGCCCTGGAGCGCGAAGCGCTGGCCTCGGACGCTCGCTTTGCCAGCCAGAAGGCGCGTCAGGAGCACTCCGGCGAGCTGCGCGCGGTGCTGGCCGAGGTGTTTGCGACCCGTAGCGCGACGACGTGGAGCGAGCGCTTCCTGGCCTGCGACGTACCGAGCATGGCGGTACTTTCGCCGGCAGAGGTCTTCGAATCTCCACAGGCAAGCGAGAACGAATTATTCGTGACGGTGCAGCAACCCGAGGTGGGTGCAGTAGAGATGATGAACGTGCCCTTTCGGCTGGGCGATACAGCCAGCGGCTCGCGGCCCATACGACCTGCCCCCCGCTTTGGCGAGCACACCGACGCGGTACTGCTGGAGGCGGGTTACACACCCGCCGATATCGCCGCGCTGCGCAGCGCCAAAGCGGTGCTGTAAGTGACCCACCGCCTTTTGGTCCGATCCAGCTTGGGAGTTGGAAAAGCGGGCCGGACCGACCGGGGAGAAACGGCATGCCACGAGTGCCAATAGGCCGAGTAGATCATCGGCAAGCTGCGTGGAGCGGAGAATTTGCTCGCCAAGGGCAGAGCGCCGCCACTGCCTGTAACCAGATTGGGGTCACAGAGCAGACCTGCAACCGCTGGCGTCGCGAGTATGGGGGCTTGAAAGTGGAGTAGGCCAAATGCCTCAAAGAGTTGGAGAAGGAGACCGCAAGTCTGCGTCGGGCGGTGGTAGATTTGACTCTTAATCAGGTGGTCGCGGGTTCGCGCCCCGCTTCGCTCACTAGCAATATCAAGCCTTTACGTCGTTTGGCGTAAGGGCTTTCCTGTTTTTAGGTTGCGAAGAAGAGGACTTGGCCAAGCGTCCGGTGTGCAGGCGGCAAGGAACGGCCGTGACCCTAAGTCATAAACGGGAGGTGGCCGTACTATCGTTCCAGCAGCGCCAGTAAGCCTTGGAGCAACTGGCGCGGCGATGGCGGACACCCCCGGATGTGCAGATCGACGGGCACCACGGCGGACACGCCCCCCACGCAGGCGTAGCTGCCCTGGAACAGGCCGCCATCCACCGCGCAGTCGCCGGCGGCGACCACCCATTTGGGCGCCGGCATAGCCGCATAGGTGCGTTCCAGCGCCTCGCGCATGTTGTGCGTGACGGGGCCGGTCACCAGCAGCACGTCCGCATGCCGCGGCGAGGCCACGAACCGCAGCCCGAAGCGCTCCAGGTCATAGTACGGATTGCCGAGCGCGTGGATTTCCAATTCGCAGCCATTGCAGGAGCCGGCGTCCACCTGACGGATTGCCAGGCTGCGGCCCAGCAGGCGGCGTGCACCGCCATCCACGCGTGCGGCCAGTTCCGAGAGGGCCGCGGGGTCGGCTGCGGGCGCGGGCTCGGTTACGGGCGGGGCGAGCAGGCTCTTGAACAGAAGCGTACGCATAGGTCGGCTCGGCTACAGGTCGTGTCCGGAGTACGAGCAGTTGAAGGACTTATTGCAGAGCGGGAAGTCCGCCACGATATTGCCTTCGATCACCGCCTCCAGCAGCGGCCACTGGAACCAGGAGGGGTCGCGCAGATGGCAGCGGTCGATGCGACCGTCCACGCCGATGCGCAGCCACACGAACACATCGCCGCGGAAGCCCTCCACCAATGCGGCCCCTTCCAGCGGAACCTCCGCCGCAGGCGGCAGTTCCGCACGCACCGCCCCGGGTGGCAGGCCATCGAGCAATTGTTCGATGAGCCCCAGGCTCTGCTCCACCTCCTTGATGCGAACCCACACGCGCGCATTCACATCACCGCTGTTCAGCACGGGCACCTCGAAGGACAACCGGTCATACGGCGGATAACCCGGCATCGTGCGTGCGTCGAAGCCTCGCAGCGATGCCCGCCCGACATAGCCGCCGCAACCGAACAGACGGGCCAGCGGCGGGCGCAGAATGCCCGTACCCACGGCGCGTTCCAGCATGGACGGGCTGTTGTCGTAGACGTTGACCAGCTCGCCAAACCGTTGGCGAACACCCGCAACCAACTCGCGCAGCCGACGCACCCCATCGGGCGCCAGGTCCACGGCCACGCCGCCGGCCATTACGCGCTCCATCAGCAGGCGATGGCCGAAGACCTCGGCGTTGGCACGCAGGATCTGTTCGCGCAGCATGCTGCAGTTGGCGTGCAGGATGGCAAAGGCTGCATCGTTGCAGATGGCGCCGATGTCTCCGATGTGGTTGGCGACGCGCTCCAGTTCCGCCAGCAGGGCGCGGATCCAGACCGCACGGTCCGGCACGGTCACCTGCAGTGCCGCCTCGGCCGCACGGGCGAACGCGAGCGCATAGGCCACTGTGCTGTCGCCCGAGACACGGCCGGCGAGACGCGCCCCGTGCGCCAGATCGGCGCCGCGCAGCAGTCCTTCGATGCCCTTGTGCACATAGCCGAGCCGTTGCTCCAGGCGCACGACCGCCTCGCCGTTCGCCCGGAAGCGAAAGTGCCCCGGCTCGATGATGCCGGCGTGGACGGGACCGACGGGAATCTCGTGCAGGCTTTCGCCTTCGGCGGGGAGGAAGCGATAGGCCGCCGGCGCCCCCCCTGCCGTGTCCGGCTCGGTCGGTCGCGGCTGGGCCAGGGGGACGCGCGTCCCCCAGCGCCCATGGTCCAGCCAGGAGCGCTCATCGGCCAGCCCGTCGGGCTGCAGGCCGAACAGGTCGCGGATGGTCCGTTCGAGGCGGTTCGCGGGCGGAAATGCCGGAGTGATGGACGGGAAGCGGCCCTCATGGCAGTCCAGGCTCAGCACCTGGAGGGAACGCTCCTCCTCGTCCAGGAGCGCCATGTGGACGTGGGCCGGCTCGCCCCACAGGCCCAGCAGCGTCCAGCGGCCGCCGCCCAGTTCCTCGGCCACGCGCAGCCACAGGTCCGGCGACATTGTGCGTCGCGGCCAGGGGCGATGGTGTGCGACGGGCGCGCACTGGGACAGCAGGTCGGCCAGGCTGGATGTGGGCATGACGGCTCCTTCGGCTCAGCCCAGCAGGGTGGCGACGTGCTGGAACCAAGCCACAATGGGCCCCGGCACGTAGATGCCGGCCACCAGCACCAGGCTCAGGTGTGCGAACATGGGCACGTAGGACGCGTGTACGGGCTCCCTGCTCCCGTAAGCCTCCCCGAAGCCGATGCGCGTCGCCTGCAGTAGCAATGCGCCGAAGGCGACCAGCAGGCCCAGCACCAGCGGGATGGCGATCAACGGCTGGCGAGCGAACGTGGAGCTGACCACGAGGAATTCGCTCATGAACACGCCCATCGGCGGCATTCCCGCGATGGCGAACACGCCCAGCAGCAGGCCCCAGCCCAGCACGGGATGGGTTACGGTCAGACCGCGGATGTCCGCCAGCTTCTGCGTGCCCTTGGCCTGGGCCACGTGGCCCACGGCAAAGAAGATCGCGGACTTGGTGAGACTGTGCATGGTCATGTGCAGCAGGCCGGCGAAATTGGCCAGCGGGCCACCCATGCCAAAGGCGAACGTGATGATGCCCATGTGCTCGATGGACGAGTAGGCGAACAGACGCTTGATGTCGTGCCGCCGGTAGAGCATGAACGCCGCGAAGATCAGCGAAGCCAGACCCATGGACACCATCAGCGGGCCCGCCGCCAGCGTGTGCGGATTGCCCGCCATCACCATGCGGAAGCGCAGCAGGGCGAACAGGGCCACATTGAGCAGCAACCCGGAGAGCACGGCGGAAATGGGCGTGGGCCCTTCCGCATGAGCATCGGGAAGCCAAGCGTGCAGCGGCGCCAGACCCACCTTGGTGCCATAGCCCAGCAGCAGGAACACGAAGGCGAGATTGAGCAGGTGCGGATCGAGTGCCGGCGCAGCGCGCACGAGCACGGTCCACGCCATCGCATCCAGCCCTTCTCCCACCACCGAGCGGGCGGCGAGATAGACCACGATGGTCCCGAAGAGCGCCAGGGCGATGCCCACGCTGCCGAGGATGAAGTACTTCCAGGCGGCCTCTAGCGCCTCGTGGGTGCGGTACACGCCGACCATCAGCACGGTGGTGAGAGTGGCGATCTCCACCGCTACCCACATCAGCCCCACATTGTTGGCCAGCAGGGCCAGGTTCATCGCGCCCATCATGCCCTGGAACATGGCGTGGTAGAACCGCAGGGACTTGGGGGTGAGCCGGCCGGTTTCCAGCTCGTGCGCGATGTAATTGGCGCTGAAGAGGCTGGTGGTGAATCCCACCAGGGTATTGAGCACGATGAAGACGACGTTCACGTCGTCCACCATGAGGAACTGGCCCGTGGGCGGTCGCCAGCCCAGCAGCAGCAGCGCGGCGGCGAAGGTCAGCAGCGAGGCCAGCACGTTGAGCCGGGCGGTGACGCGGTAGCCCGGAATCAGCGCCAGGATCACCACGGCCGCGGCCGGGATCCACAGCACGGCGCTGACCAGCATTGCACCGGGGTCGTTCATGGGCGCTCTCCGCGAAAGCTGTCCAGCGCGTGCAGGTCCACCGTGTCGAAGCGCTCGCGGATGCGGAACAGGAAGATGCCGATCACGATGAACGCGATCAGGATGGAAAAGGCGACGCTGATCTCAACGACGAGGGGCATGCCCTTGGCGCCGGCCGCCGCCAGAATCAGCCCGTTTTCCAGCGACATGAACCCTACCACCTGGCTGACCGCATTCCGGCGCGACACCATCATGAGCAAGCCGAGCAGGATCACCGCCAGGGAGAACGCCAGGTCCTCACGGGCGAGGCTGCTGGAGGCGCTCGTGATCGGAAGGATGACGCCGACGGACAGCGCTACCAGCCCCATCCCCGCCAGCATGGTCGGGCCGATGCCCACGACCGCCTCGATGGCACGATGAATGTGCAGGCGCTGCACGATCCGGTGCAGGGCTACCGGAATCACGATGCCCTTGAACCCCAGCGCGATGGCGGCCGTGATGTACAGGTGCGGGGCCTGCTGAATGAAGGCCTGCCAAGCCACGGACAGCGCGAGCACCACGGCGTGCAGGGCGAACAGGTTGAGCAGCGCGTACATGCGCTCCTGGTAGAGCAGCATGAAGCTGACCAGCACCAACCCACCGGCCAGCAGGTGCGCCATGTCGAATTGAAGGGGCTCCATCACAGGTTCCGGGACACGAACAGCAGCAGTGTGGCCAAGAGCCCCAGCATGAGCGCCGCGCCCAGAAACTGGGACACGCGGAACACGCGCATCTTGGCGATGGAGGTTTCGAACACCGCGAGCGCGAACCCACCCGCAGCCAATTTGGCCGCGTACACCGCGGCGCCGAGCAGGTAGGCCGCCAGGGACTGACCGGTCGAGGCCATGCCCCACGGGGTGAAGATCGCCGCCAGCAGCGAGACGTACAGCAGCAGCTTCAGCGAGGACGCCGCCTCGATCATGGCGAGGTGACGGCCGGAGTACTCCAGCACCATCGCCTCATGCACCATGGTCAGCTCAAGGTGGGTGGCGGGGTTGTCCACCGGGATGCGCGCGTTTTCCGCGAGGGCGACCATGATCAGCGCGACGGCGGACAGGGCCAGCGAAATGCGGATGCCCACTGTGGGCCCGATCATGTATTCCGCGATCGAGGATAGCTGCGTGGAGCCGGCCATCAGCGACAGCGTGAACACGATCATCAGCATCGCCGGCTCGGCCAGCGCGGCAAGCATCATCTCCCGGCTCGATCCAATACCCCCGAAGCTGGTACCGACGTCCAGGCCCGCCAGCGCCAGGAAGAAGCGTGCGCTGCCCAGTAGGGCCACGATGACGATGAGGTCTGCAGCCCGGCCGAAGATCAGTTGGATGGAGAAGGTCGGCACCAGCGCCGCGGCGACCCAGATGGCCGAGAAGATCATGTAGGGCGCCACACGGAACAGCCACGATGCGTTCTCCGCCAGCACTGCCTCCTTGCGGATCAGTCGCAGCAACTCGCGATAGGGCTGCAGCAGTGGCGGCCCCCGGCGTCTCAGCAGGCGCGCCTTGACCTTGCGCACCCAGCCCGTCAGCAGTGGCGCGAGCGCCAGCACCAGCAACACCTGGGCGCCCTGGATGATCAGATCGCGGGTCAGCGCCATACGGCCAGCAACAGCAGGAGCACGATGAGCACGCCGAAAACCAGGCTCAGATACTTGCGGATCGTGAGGAACTGGAGGTGGTTGAGAAGATCGGCCACCCGGCCGACGAGGCCCCCCAGTGGCTGGTAGAGCCAATTCCAGATGAAATCCCGCAATTGCAGTTCGAGCCGCGCTGGAGCCGGGTCCCCCGGCAAAGGCATGGTGATGTGCTCGCGGGCGGCGAAGATGATCGTGCCGAACGTGCGGCGGATGGGCTGCCCAAAGCTGCCCGCGCTGTACTGGGTTGCCGGACTGGCATCGGGAAATCCGCAGTCCCATGCGGGCCCGCGACGCACGGCGTGGGACGCCAAGCGGTGGATCGCGACCACCGTGGCCAGTGTGGACAGGGCGATGAACGTGAACAGCACCAAGCCATTGTAAGCGCTGCGACTCTCCGCGATGGGCACGAGGGACAGCCAGGCCAGCCCCCGCTGCACCGGCACGTGTGCGCCCGTGAGCGCCTGGGTCACGGGCGCGAGGGCATCGACCACTACGCCGGGCATCAGTCCGGCCGCCAGACACAACGCAGCCAAGCCGAACATGGCGGCCAGGGCGAACGCGTCGACCTCGGAGGCACCCTGGGCCCGGGCCGAGCGGGGCCTGCCCAGGAAGGTGATGCCGAAGGCCTTGACGAAGCAAGCGGCCGCAAGCGCCGCAGAGAGCGCCAGTATCGCTCCTACGGCCGGTACCAGGAAGCGCAGGCCCCACTGGGGCAGTTGGGGACTGACCAGGATCGACTGGAAGGTCAGCCACTCGGACGCGAATCCGTTGAGCGGCGGCAGGGCGGAAATGGCCGCGGCTCCCACCAGAAAGGCGAATGCCGTGAGGGGCATGGGGTGAATCAGGCCGCCCAGCCGGTCCATGTCGCGCTCGTCGGTGGCCATCATCACGGCACCCGAGCCGAAGAAGAGCAGGCTCTTGAAGAGCGAGTGGTTGAGCACGTGGAACAGCGCGGCCGTGAGCGCGAGCGAGGCCGCCCAGCCGATTCCGGTGGCCCGGAAGGCCAGGGACAGGCCCAACCCGATGGCAATGATGCCGACGTTTTCCACCGTGCTGTAGGCCAACAGCCGCTTCAGGTCGTTCTGCATGAGGGCATTGAGCACGCCCAGCACGGCGCTCAGGCCCCCGAGCACCAGCACGGGCACGCTCCACCACCACTCGGGCGGGCCCAGCAGGTCGAACACGATGCGCACGAAGCCATACAGTGCGACCTTCGTCATCACGCCGCTCATCAGGGCGGAAACCTGGCTGGGGGCGGCGGGGTGGGCCAGGGGCAGCCAGGGGTGCAGGGGCACCAAGCCTGCCTTGGAGCCGGCACCCAACACCGCCAGCAGCAGGGCCAGCCCGGCGATGACGGGGCCGGGCGGATGGGCCCGCATCTGATCGAACGCGTAAGCGCCCTGGGGACCCGCCAGCAGGCCGAAGGCTAGCAGCAGGCAAAGTGTGCCAAAGCTGGCCATGGCCAGATACACGAATCCCGCATGGGCAGTGCCCGGCTCCTTGTGGTGGGCCATCACCAGGGCCCAGGAGCTGAGCGACATGAACTCCCACGCGAGCAGGAACGTGAACGCGTCCGCGGCCAGCACCACCAGGTTCATGCCCGCCAGGAATGCGGCATAGAACGGCAGCACCCGGCCGGGTGCGGACTCGTGCCGGCCGTAGCCCAGGCTGAACAGGCTTGCGGACACGCCCCCCAGGTTCACCACCAGCAGGAAGAAGGCGGCCAGCGCGTCGAGCCGGAAGTGGGCGCCCAGCCAGGGGATTCCCAGCGGCAACACCAGGTCTTCGGCGGAGGCACCTCGTGTCAGCAGATGTCGGGTGGCAATGACCAGCGCGATGCCGCACAGCATCAGGGTGGTGCCGTAGACCAGCGGCGAAGCGGGACGCCGGTGGGCCAACGGCAGCACCAGGATGCCCAGGGCCAGCAGCGCTGCCACCGTTCCGAGCAGTGCCGCTAGGCCCATCGCCGCTCCTCGCAGGCCGTCACGCCTGCCGAAGCGGAAACAGACACCCCGGGCAAGGAGCGCGCCGCAATGGTTTCGGGTCTCATTGCTTCAGGCGAACTCCGCGCCCGCCACCCCGGCTGACGGCTCCCTCATTGATGAGCTCGATGCCCGCTGCATCCAGTGCCGCCACCAGCTTCATGAGCGAGTCCACATTGCCGCGGATCACGTCCTCGCTGGCCTCCATGCGCTGGATCGTAGGCACGGACAGTCCTGCGGCCTCGGCCAGCACGCGCTGATCCATGCCCAGCAGGGCCCGCGCGGCGCGCAATTGTGCTGCGGTAATCACATCTCAACCATACAAATTAATGCGTGAACCATCACTAATGGTGAATAATCGGTAACAATGGATATGTCAAGCACCTCATTCACCGGCCGAATTCGCGCCTTCCCGCTCGCATCCCGTCCGCGGAGTTGCCTGGAGAGCGTCAAGCGACAGCTCGGGCCGCAAGCGCCACAGCCCGTGGGAAGAAGCGCGAAACCTGCAATCGTTTCGGAGAGCTGGCAGCAGGCGGGCGTGGTGGGCGCACCAGCTTCGCCTACGACAACGCAGGCCCGCACCTGGTCAGGTGTGGGCGGATGGGCGAGAAGGACGACGTCAACCGGTACTATGCCATGCGCATTGGCGTGCTGTTCCCGGCATCCAGTACGTTGCGTAGCAGGCGCAGCAGATCGTCGGGCGCGTAGGGCTTACGAATGATTGGCACCTGGTGGTCTTCAATGAACGCCAGATCCACCGCGTTGCCGGCGTATCCCGTCATGAGGAGCACCGGCAGATGGGGATGGCTCTGTCGCACATGACGGTACACCGCGGCACCGGTCTGCTTGGGCATCACCATGTCCATCAGCACGGCGTCGATGGTGTCGGCGTGTCTCGTGAACGTGTCGATCGCCTCGTTGCCGTCGCTTGCCGCGATGACCCGGTAGCCTTTCTCCTCCAGCAGCCGCACCACCAGTTCCCGCACCGCATGGTCATCCTCTGCGACGAGCACGGTCTCGGTTCCCCCAGGCCCGTCGTCCAACAGCGCTGTCGGAGCGGGCGCAGGTGCACCGATCCGCAGCGGCAGGTGGATGCGGAATGTGGTGCCCATGCCTGGAGCGCTGTCCACGTCGATCGCCCCGCCGTGGTGCTTGATGATGCCATACACCGTAAACAGTCCAAGGCCGGTGCCCTTGCCCGCTTCCTTGGTAGTGAAGAACGGCTCGAACAGGTGCTCGCGCACCTGCTCGCTCATGCCCGTGCCCGTATCGCGCACGGAGATGGCGGCATACGGGCCCGGGGTCGCGGCACTGGCGGACCCGCCAAGGGCCGCCGCGGTCTGGAAGTGCTGCACCTCAATCGTCAGTTCCCCGCCGTCAGGCATGGCGTCGCGTGCGTTCACGCACAGGTTCAGGAACACCTGCTGCAGCAGGCCCGGGTCCGCGTGTACCCGCAACGGCGACGCCGGGCCGGCCACGTGCAACTCGATGTGCTCGCCGATGAGCCGGCGCAGCATTTTCGCCTGCTGGTTCAGCACCGCCAGCAGATCGACGTCCTGCTTCTGCACCACGCGTTGCCGGCTGAACGCCAGCAACTGGCGCGTAAGCGCAGAGGCATCCTCGGTCGCCTGCATGATCGTGGCGATGTCCCGCGCCGCGGCCGATTTGGGGGCTACCTCGCGCTCCAATAGTTGCGCGTAGCCTCGCACCACCTGCAGCATGTTGTTGAAGTCGTGCGCCATGCCCCCGGCGAGGTGCCCCACCGCCTCCATCTTCTGGCTCTGGCGCAGGCGCTCCTCGCTGTTGCGCAATTGCTCCTCGGCCTGACGGCGCTCGGTGATGTCCCGCACGATGGCCTGCAGCTGGCCGTCGCGCAGGGCCTTGGCGCTGATCTCGACGGGGAGCACAGTCCCGTCCTTGCGCCGCAGCAGGCGTTCGATTACGACCACCTTCCCCGCCTTCAGGTCATCGATGCGCAAGGGCGTTCGCGCCAGGTCCTCCGGCACGGCGACGTCCCGCAAGTTCAACCGCAGCAGTTCTTCGCGGGAGTACCCCAGCATCTGGCAGCCTGCGGGGTTGACGTCCCGGTACCAGCCCTCTGCATCGGAGAGAAAGATGCCGTCGGAGGCCTGCTCGATCAGCAGGCGGTGCCGTTCCTCGCTCTCACGCAGCTTCTGCTCTGCCTGAATCTGGGGGGAAACATCGCGGATGGCGGCGATCACCACCAGCTTGCCGTCGAGCGTGGTGTGCCCCAGGCTAACTGCCACCGGCAGATGACGCCCGTCCTTGGTCACTGCCTCCAGAAGCCGGTTGCTTCCCATGGCACGGGGACGCGGAGCCTCGGCGAACGCAGCGCGGAGTTGGCGGTGCTTGGCCCGCAGGGAACCCGGCACCAGCGCTTCCACCTCCAGCCTGGCAAACTCCTCATCCGAATAGCCAAACAGGGCTTTCGCGGGACCGTTGGCCAGGATGATCCGTCCATCTCCGTCTCCGTCCACGACCACCAGGGCGTCCGGCGAGCTATCGAACAGCGTGGCAAAGCGCGCCTCGCTCTCCTGCACCGAGATCAGTGCCCGCTCCAGTTCCGTCACATCCTGGGACATGCCGAAGATCTTGGTCGGCCGTCCGGCCGCGTCGCGCACCACCTGCGTGCGAGAGTGGATGTGGCGCATCTCCCCGTCTGGCCGCACGATGCGATAGCGGTGCTCCTGGGGCGCCAGGGCTTCTGCCTCGTTTACCCGCCCGGTACGCAGCCTCTCGCGGTCATCCGGGTGTACGCATGCCAGGAACTGCTGGTACAGATCGCCCTCCAACGCGTCCGGGTCGATCCCCAGAATCCCGCAGATTTCCGGCGACAGGTAGCCGCCGCTTCCGTGCAGATCGCGCTCCCAGTGCCCCATCTGGCCGAGCCGCTGGGCCATGCGAAGTTGCGCCTCGCGCCGTTCCAGCGCCTGCTCCAGGCGGTGCCGGTGCAGCGCCGCCTCGATGGTAGCGTGCAGTTCCTGTTCGCGGAAGGGCTTGGTGAGATAGCCGAACGGGGCCGAGTTCAGCGCCCGCCGCACCGTTGTGGCATCCGCATGGGCCGAGAGGAAGACGGTGGGCACGCGGAAGCGGTCGCGGAAGGCGCAGGCCACCTCGATGCCGTCCGCACAACCGTCGATGCGGATATCCGCCAGCAGCAGGTCCGGCGGGTGCTCCTGCCCCAATCCCAGGGCCTCGTCGAAGCTGGCGACCGGTCCGGCGACACGGTAGCCGAGGGCGGTCAGCCGCTCTTCCAGCTCCATGGCGACGATGGCCTCGTCCTCCAGGATCATGATCCTGGTTTGTTCAGTATGTGTCATGCGCTGGGCTCCCCTTTCAGCGTCATGCAGTACACCGTTCCCGGCGCTTGCAGCCGGTCAATGCGGGCATCCAGTTGCGCGGCCAGGCGCGGAATCAGGCGCAATCCAAGGCTTCGCTCTAGGTGCTGCGGGTCCACCTCGGACATGCCGATGCCGTCGTCTCCCACAGTCAGCTCATAGCCTTCCGGCAGCGCCCGCAGGCGCACCATGAGAGACCCCGACCGGTTGTCGGGAAAGGCGTGCTTGAGGGAGTTGGAGACGATCTCGTTGACGATCAGGCCGCAGGTAATGGCCTGATCCAGCGGCAGCAGGAACCGGTCTCCTTCGATCACTGGGCGGATCCGTCCGGGCTCCATCCCGAAGGTGCTCAGCAGCGAGCTCACGAGCTGTTCCGCGTACGCCTTCAGGTCCACGGCGCCCAGATTGCCCGAGGAGTAAAGCTGCTCGTGGATCATCGCCATGGCCGCCACGCGGCTCCGGCTCTCGCGGAGCCCCCTGCTCAGCAGCGGCGAATCCGCGCGCTGCTCCTGCAGGTAGAGCAGACTGGAAATGATCTGCAGGTTGTTCTTGACGCGGTGGTGTACCTCCCGCAGCAGTACTTCCTTGTCGTGCAGTTCCTTGGCAATGCGCTCCGCCTCCATGCGGTCCGTCACGTCCACCCACGCACCGATCACTTCCATCGGCGCGCCAACGTCGTCGAAAATCAGTCGCGCGTCGTCGCGGATCCAGCGGAACGTGCTGTCGGCTCTCCGGAGCCGGTACTCCTGTACCAGTTCGCCCCGCTCGAACAGCACCGACTGGTGCTCGAGCACGCGGGCCCGATCCTCCGGGTGCAGGCAGCTGGCCCAGAATTCCGTGTCGCCCAGCATGGCATCCGGGGCATAGCCCAGGGCGCGTTCCACGTTGCCGCTGATAAACGTCGTGTGCCCGTCGGCCCGCTTTGCGTAGATCATGACCGGGCCACTAGCCAGCAGAAATTCCAGGCGTGCCCGCGCAGCGGCCAGGTCCTGCTCCGCGCGGCGCAGCGCGGAGATGTCCAGCATCACCGCGGCTCGCCCGAGCACCGTGCCGTTAGCATCGCGGAACGGGATAGGCGACAGGTAGACCGGGATGCGCTGGCCATCCTTGCGCCGCATCTCGACCTCATAGGGGTCCAGGCTGCCCGCCTGCCGCTGCTTCCACTGTTCCGCGAGCGTTCGTTGGCTCGCTTCGTCGTACAGCAGGGAGGATGACTGCCCGACCAACTCTTCGGGCGCGTAGCCCACCATCCGCGCCAGCGCGCGATTCACGAAGAGGATGGTTTGGCCCTCCGGGTCGAGCTGTCCCACCCCCTCGTTCATCGTCTCCACCAGCGTACGATAGCGCGCCTCGCTCTCGCGCAAGGCGGCGTCCGCGGCAAGGCGCTCGGTGACGTCGATCCCGGTGGCGATAACGTAGGTCACTTGGCCGTCCTCGTCCACGAGGCAGGTGTTGCTCCAGGCGATCAACACCTCCGAGCCGTCCTGCTTGATCCAGCTGTTCTCGTGCCGATTGGGAAAGTCGCCTGCGGCGAGGCGCTGGAACACGTGCCGCACAGTCGGCACCTCGCGCGGGGGAATGACCAGATCCCACACTTCGCGGCCCAGGGCCGCTGCCTCGCTGTATCCGGTCAGGCGCTGGCAGGCTCGGTTGAAGCGCACGATCTTCCCGGTCCGATCCAGCACCACCACCAGCGTGTCCTGGGTATCCAGGACGCTGGCCACGAAGTTGCGCTCCTCCGCCAGTTCCGCGGTGCGCTGCTGGATGCGTTGCTCCAGTTCCGCGTTCAGGCGGCGCACCTCCGCGTCCGCGCGCACGCGGTCGGATACGTCCACGCCTGATCCGATGATCTGGGTGATTCGTCCCGCGCGGTCCCGCAGCGGGCCAAAGGTGGCATCTATCGTGATGAACCGGTCGTCGCCCATGCGCACCTGGAAGTCGCGCCGCACCGTCTCGCCCGCACCGGCACGCCGCAGGACGTCTCGAATGATCGCTTGGCTTTCGTCCGAATAGCACCACCATTGGGTTTCCCAGAACGGCTTACCGATCACGTCCTCGCGCGTCAGCTGTGCGGCTTCGATGGGTGCGCGGTTGGCCTCGAGCAGCACGCCGTCCTGGGTCAGCAGCCCCACGAACGCGAACATGCTGTCCAGGATTTCCCGCTTCTGGCGCTCGCTTTCTTGCACGGCCTGCTCGGCCTTCTTGCGCGCGGTCACGTTGTGGAAGTAGACGGAGATCCCATCCTCGAAGGGATAGATCGAGCCCTCGTACCAGGCTCCCAACTCCGAGTGGTAGTCCGAGAAGCGCAGAGGCTGCCTGGATTCCAGCACTTGGCGGTAGCGTTCGTGCCAGCTCGACCCCTTGCCCTCCGGGAACACGTCCCAGATGCAGCGGTTAATCAGCTCCGCCGTGGTCTTGCCGACGAATCCGGCCGCGTTCTCGTTCACGTAGGTGTAGATCCACTCCCGGTTGAGCGTGAAGAAGGCGTCGCTGATGCTGCCCAACACCTGTTCCAGCCGCTGCTCGCTCACCCGCAGCGCCTCGGCGGCCCGGTGGCGCTCGGTGATGTCCTGCACCGTGCCCACGGAGCGCAGCGGCGAGCCGTCCGGCGCGTAGTGCGTCTCGCCGCGCTCATGGACGTACTTGATGCGGCCGTCGGCCATTTGCAGCCGGTGCGTGATCTCGTAGGGCCTGTGGTTGGTGATCGATCCCTGATAGGTCTCGTTCACAGCCTCCCGGTCTTCCGGATGGATTACCTCCAGGAAAGCGGCGTAAGACGCATCGAACCGCGTCTTGTCGATCTCGAAGATACGGAAGATCTCGTCGGACCAAGTGAGTGCGTTGTCGACGAGGTTGAGCTCCCAGCTTCCCAACGCGGCGATGCGTTGGGCCTCGGCAAGGCGCTGCTCGCTGTCCAACTGCTCCTGCTCGGCCCGTTTGCGTTCGGTGACGTCGAGCCCGGACGCCACCTGGTAGGCCACATTGCCGTGCTCGTCCGGCAGGTAGTCCAGGTGCCAGGCGATTAGCCGCAGTTGCCCATCCTTCGTGCGCCAGATGCGTTCCGAAGCCTCGCCGAAGCGCGCCAGCGCCTCTTCGCAACTCATGAGCGCCAGGGCCTCGTAGCGTTCGCGAACGGAGCGCTGCTCTTCCGGCGTGCCCATCAGGGCCTCCCAACTTGTTTGGCCTACGAGTTCCGCCTCACCGAAGCCCGTGGCCGTCGTCACGGCCTTGTTCACCCGAACGATGCGGCCATGCCGGTCGTGGACGATCGTCAGGGCCGGCGTGTGGTCGAAGGCTACCGCACGGAAGTCCAATTCCGCCGCCGGTGCCCGGTGGGCCACCTCACCGCCGGCTGTGCGGGAGCCGGTCCCGTAGGCGCACAACCGGTTGACCTGAGCGCGCACGTCCTCCTGTGGGGACAGGAAGTCCGCCACCCCGGCAGCCAGCAGGGCGGAGCGCCGGGATTGGGTGAGCCGCGGCGCCAGGACGAGGATCGGGAGGCCGGCCGACGCCGGCGACTGCCGCAGCGCGGACACGACCTCCGCCAGCTCCTGCGTGCGGGCCGTTCCATCGAGCAGCAGCACGTCCGGCATCCTTTCGCGGTTCACGCAGCTTGGCGCGTCCGCACCCCTGCCGAAGCCGAGCGACACGCCGTGGTGCCTTACCTGACTTGCCCAGTCGCGCCAGCGCTGAGGCTCGTTGGCCAGAAGAAGCACCGCCGTGTGAGGCGCGTGGCCCATTGCCGTCGTTGCCGAGGGGAGTGCGTTCATCGTTGGAGCACTAATGGGCAGCCGTTGTTGCTGGCCAGGAGTCGCGCCCTGGGCGAGGTACGCCGTCACAACCGGATTCAGGAAGATCACCCAACCAAAGTTGAATCGACATCCCAAATCCCGTCGATCCGCACAGAAAGCGTGTCCGCGGCGAGATGTGTAGGCCCATTAAACGACAGCAGGACGGTGCCGGTCCCGTATGTAGGCACCGGGCTGGGCGGTGCTCCAGTGTTGATTGGCGAGACCGGGCAGGCGCGGTGGGCGGACAGCGCTCCGCGTGGTTGGATGCTGCGGAAGGAGTCGCGCTGCCAAACTGGTTTTTTCTGCGACAAATCGGGAGTGAATATTCTCGATACTTATTCGTTCGTGGACTTAGCACATCGATTTATGTATAGGAGAATGGAAATCGCGACCCGGATTTGCCCGTGCTTTACCATTCGCAAGCAATGGAATTCGGACGCACGGGCGCGTCGGGGGGGGGATTGAATATCGCTGATTACCGGGATGGTGAGGATTTCTAACTAGCGATAAGGGGCGCCCAATGTCCAGAATTACGTTGTCGCGAAAGCTGTACGCTTTAGCCGTAATTCCGCTACTGCTGGGATTCGTGGTCTCCGGTCTGCTGGCATACCGACTTCAGATCGCCTATGCCGGTACCGACAAGATTCTGTCTCAGAGCGTGCGTCAGCAAAGCATTGCACGGGACATGCGATACAGATTCAAGCGTCAGGTTCAGGAGTGGAAAGACACTCTGCTGCGGGGCCATAATCCAGAAGATTTTAATAAGTATTCTGCAAATTTTCGAAAGCAATTCAAGCTCACACAGGATCTGAGCGCCGCCCTGCAAGAGCAGATTACCGATCCAAAGATACGCGAGCTAAATACGCAATTCCAGGCCGCATATTCTGAGATGGGGGAAAAATACGAAGCAGCCCTGGCGGTGTTCGAGGCCAACGGCGGGCGCGACCCGTTTTCCACGGATGCGCAGGTGCGCGGAATCGATCGGCCGCCCACCGTGGTGCTGGATCAGATCGTGAAGTTGCTGACCGATCGCTATGACGCAGACCAGCAGAGCATCCGCGCGTCCATCGCGAGTCAGCGCTTGCTGACAAACGTGCTGCTGATTGTGGGTACCCTGTTCGCGCTGGCGATCGTCTGGGTGGTGGTGCGGTTTGCGCGCAAGCTGAGCCGAAGTCTTCAGGAGATCACCGCGGATCTCGACAGGGCCTCCAGGCATACCGTGGATTCCTCCCAGCAGGTGTCCAGTTCCAGCCAAAGCCTGGCCCAGGGGGCGTCTGAGCAGGCCGCCAGCCTGGAAGAGACATCCTCCACGCTCGAAGAAATCTCGAGCATGTCGCAGCGCAGCTCGGAGAACGTTGGGGAAGCCGCGCAGCTTGCCTCCGATACGCAGAACCTGACCCAACAGGGCAACGAGGCCATGGAACGCATGTCGACGGCCATTGACGCCATCAAGAACTCGGCGGATCAGACGGCCAAGATCATCAAGACCATTGACGAGATCGCGTTTCAGACCAATCTGCTGGCCCTCAATGCGGCGGTCGAGGCTGCCCGTGCCGGAGACGCCGGGCGCGGTTTTGCCGTCGTGGCGGAGGAGGTGCGCAACCTGGCCACGCGAAGCGCAGCGGCGGCCAAGGACACCAACGTCCTCATCGAAGCCTCGCAACAACGGGCCGAGTACGGTGTCACGATCTCCGGCGAGGTTGGGGAGGTGCTCAGCGAGATCAGAGGGGCCGTGGATCGGGTCAATGCGCTGCTCGGCGAGGTGACCCGTGCCAGCCAGGAGCAGGCCACAGGCATCGCCCAGATCACCACGGGGGTCAGCCAGATGGACCAAGTGGTACAGGGCAACGCGGCGCTGGCCGAGGAGGTCGCGGCGTCCAGCCAGGAGTTCACCGCACAATCCGAGAATCTGCGGCGGGCGGTGCGCAGTCTCAAGCGAATCGTGCAGGGCATTACCGAGTCGAACGGTTCCGCGCCGGCATTGGTCGCATCCGCAAAGGAGTTGTCGTCCACGCCCAGGCGGGGCGTACCGGCTCAGCGGTCCATGCGCGCCGATGCGCCTCAGCCCAAAGCTCTCAAGCTGCGCGAGCAGTTGGAGCAGGAATTGGGTACGAAAACGCACACACCTCGTCCTCCATTCTCTGCCTTGGCCGAGACGGAGTTTCGCGACATCGAGTAGGCGGCCTTCCCGGGGCGCTGCCGGGCTGCGTTGTTTTCTGCCCGGCGCGCCTTTGTCGGTCTTCCCAGCCCCGTGGCCATGCCCGATCCCTGCGGCGGGCTGCGGGTTGCGTTTGTCCCCAGAGTGGATTGAAACCGCCTTTAGCGGCACTCCTCCCAGCCCCGCGCTTTAGGTGGCACGCCAGTGGGGCACTTGGGTGGGGTCATCCGGGCACAGCCAGCACTTCCCTATGGCTCGCGGCAGGCGTAGGTGCGTTCGTCTGGGCGGTGCCAGGCGATTATCAAAGTGCGTCCGCGGGACTGCAGGCGGGCACAAGCTGTGGTCACCTCGCTAATGGTCATCGCGCGGCCACGGTAGCACACACCGTGCGCGGGGAAGGGGTTGCCCGACCGCATGGCCCAGCCCATCCAGAAGCTCTCAGGGCCGCCTTCCGCCCGACAGTTGGCGTCCAGCCCGGCCAGGGTCTCCGGGAGCATGGCGTGCAACTCCGTGACGGGCAGCAGCTCCAGTTCTCCGCGCTGGTCGTACCAGAACTGCTTCACGCTGGCCGGGTCGAGCCGTTTGACGCGGTAGCTGCCGTCGCTCCACCAGTTGCCGGCAAGCGGCCTGGGCGGTTGCGGTTCGGGCTGCGCCGCGCAGGCCACCAGCAGCAGGGTCGCCAGGGCGCTCGTCAGCGCCACCACCATGGCGCAACGCAGGCGCCACAGGTGCATCGTCTCGCGAATCATGGGAGAGCCTCCCACGATAGGGTTTGCTCCTATGAACGGGCACGCCGCCGCGTCCCGTCCTGTCGCCCCCCCGTCACGCCACCCGCGTCTCCGCACGCCCGGTCAGCTCGATCAGGGTAATCTCGGAGTGGGTGCCCAGGCGCATGGGCGGTCCCCAGAAGCCGGTGCCTTTGCTCACGTAGATCCAGGTGCCCGCGTGCAGGTGCAGACCTCGAACGTAGGGCTGGAACAGCCCCACCACGAGGTTCCAGGGGAAAAACTGGCCCCCGTGGGTGTGCCCGGATAGCTGCAGATCGAAGCCCTCCCGCGCCGCGTCGTAGATGGCCAGCGGCTGGTGGGCCAGCAGCAGCTTGAAGTCCGTATCGCCTGCCCCTGCCATGGCGGCGCTCAGGTCGGGCGGCTGCGCTCCCATGAACCGGGCGCCGGTAGGGTCGTTCACACCCGCCACCAGCAGACGCGCGCTGCCGCGCCGCACCAAGCGGTGGGCGTTCTGCAGCACGTGCACACCGATGCCGTCCAGGTGCTCGACCCAGGGCTCCACACCTGAGTAATATTCGTGGTTGCCCGTGACGAAGCAGGTGCCTTCGCGGGCGGCCAGCGATGCCAGCGGCTGCACGGCATCGCGCAGGTGCGGCACCGTGCCGTCTACCAGGTCGCCCGTCAGGGCGATCAGGTCGGGCTCCAGCGCGTTGGTACGCTCCACCACGCGACCCATGAAGGGCCCTTTCAGCATGGGCCCCAGGTGCAGGTCGGTGAGTTGCGCGATCCGGAAGCCCTCCAGGGCTGGCGGCAGGTGAGGCACGTGCAGTCGGATGTGCACCACGGCGGGCATCTGCATGGCTTCGTCCAGGCCGTAGCCCACCAGGGCACCGGAGGTGCCCAGCAGCCCCAGGTTTGCCGCATGGCCCAGGAAGCCACGCCGCCCCATCACCATCGCCGCCCCGGCATCGTCGGGATCGTGCGCTGTGCTGCGGTCGGTGGCCAAAGACTGCGCGGTGTTGCGCAGCAGCGATCGCACCAGCGCCAGCGCCAGCCGGGCCAGGTCCGCCGCCACCAGCAGACAGAACGCCAGCACGAAGAAGCCCAGGCTCAGGAACGCCACCCAAGATAGTTCGTCCACCAGGGCGCTGGCATTGCCCAGTGGCCGGAACACCAGCGGCAGGGGGGGCAGAACCCAGAAGACCGCCAGCAGGCCCCACAGTGCCCGTTTGCGGGATGACCGCAGCCGCGCGGGGCCGATTGTACGCCATCCGACGTAGCCGTATACGCTCGCCGAGATGCCCATGGCCAGCAGCAGGAAGATCACTTGGCTATTCAGCGGAAGCACGCGGCGTCACCCGCTCGCTCGTGAGCGCCGATGGACCCGGCCCATGGTGGAAGACGGCACCGCTTGGGCAGCCTCGCATGGCTGGAAGCGGGCTCGGGGCTTTCCGCCGGCGCTGTCGGTGCGGTCGAATGGCCAGCCTGCAGGCCCTCGGCGAGGAAAGCTCACGTCGCCAGTTGCCGCGGAATGCCACTTCAATATACACCACCCACCGCGGCAGAACTTGACCTAGGTCGCCTCGCGGGGCCAGTGGACGCGTCTTCGTTGGGGGGAAGGCGCCGGTCTGCGCATCAGAAGCGCACCGTGTAGCCCAGGCTGAGGGCGTAGACCTCGTAAGTGAAGAAATCCTGTCCAGCGTGACCCTGCAGGTAGTGGGACTGGAAGGCCAGGAGCCAGCGCTCCATCTGCAACTCCCAGTTGACCGTGATGTATTCGGCCAGGCGGGTGCCCTCGCTGTCCACGGCTTCCACGGGCTCGGCCACCTGCCCGTTGTGAGGCAGCACGGTGCCGTGCAGGCGCACGAGCGCCGCCCCCAGGCCCACGGCGAACTTCCAAAACACGGCGCGATCGGCATACAGCGGCCCGATGCGCACGAATAGCTGCGGGGCGCCAGCCAGGTAGTTTCCGTGCACACTCGTCCCCAAGTTCTGCCCCATGAACGGGTTGTCCACGAGCTGCCGATCCACCTGCAGCATGGCGTAGCTGCCCGCGAAGTTGTAGCCGAAGGCCACCTGCCCCACCTGCAGCGGGAGCTTCGCGAAGTACCGCTCCGTGGTCTCGTAGCGGAACAGCAGCGTCAGGCGCCCATTGTCCGTCACCTGCGGGTCAACGCCTGGCGCGCCGCGGAACTTGGGGAACTTCAGCGTGCCCTGCGTGTAGCCGGCTCCCAGGATGATGCTCTGTCCGTGCAGGGCGTCCCAGCTCTCCTGCCAAACCTGCCGACCCAGCGCGATGGCCGCAGGCTGCGCCGCGTCGGTTTGGGGGGATTCCTCTGTCGGTGCCGGGGGCAGCGCGCCCGGCAGCTCCGTGATGGACCCTGGGGTCTGTTGCGCGGAGGGCGCTTGAGGCACGGCCGTCTGCGCGCAGCACAAGGTGGCTAGCAACACCAAGGCCGGGAGAAGGGCGCACAGCGCTTTCATCGCAAGAGGTCTCCGCCTCAGTACCAGCGCCAGCCGACCTGCAGCAGCAGGCCGACGCGGACCTCGCCCGGGGCGATCAGCTTGCGCGGCAGGTCCAGTTGCGCGCTCCAGATCAGGCCGTCCGGCCGCTCCTGCCCCACCGCCGCGCCCATGCCCGGCCCGTAGACCGTCTGCGCGTGCGTGGCATCGCGCAGCAACTCGGTATACTCGCCCAGGTGCGCGCCCATGAAGAACTGGCCAAACCAGCGCCGCACCTGGAAGCCTGCCATGCCGTTGCTGATCGTGGCCGTCACGTCGCCGTGACTGCGCTCCAGGGTGAGGGATAGGAAGGAATCGAGGCTCCAGCGCTCATTGACCACGAACTGGGCGTCGCCCGTCACGCCCAGCCCCGCGCTCGTGTAGCGCTGCGAGGTGCCGTCGAGGAACGTCAGGCGCACGGAATGGGCAGTCGGCCCGCCCGCCAGGCCAAAGCCGTTTCCGGGCGCCGCCAGTGCCAGGTGCCACGCCGGCACCGTCAGCAACACGATCAAAGCCGCTGTGCGCATGCTCCTCGTCCGATCTCCGCGCGATCCTGCGCGTATTCACGGGCGTTCGCAAGTGGCAACCACCGTGACACCCCGTCCTGCTTGTCACCGCAGCCACCTTTCCATGCCGGCAGCGCCCGTGCCAGCCGGGGTGCTTGACCTGGCGCGGCACGCTGGGTCATGAAAAGAAGGCAGCCTTATTCCCAGGGCCATCGTGCGCGACGAGATTCGAAACATCCGTGATGTCTGGTTCGAGGGCTACCAGCGCCTGCTGGAGGAGGCTCGCGCGGGTGGGCGGGTGCGCGTGCTGGCCTCCGCAGACGAGCGCCGTCAGCATCCGCGTTTCGCCGTCGGCTCGCAGGATATCGCCACTGCCCGGGAGACGTCCGTGCAGGTGGAGGACATGTCCGTCTCCGGCGTCGCCTTTCGCAGTCCCTTCGCCTACTTTTCCGAGCGTCCGTTGACGCTCTCCCTGGCCAGTGTCTTCTCCACGCAGACGGACGTGCTGGCTTGCGAACCGCTGGATGCCGACCCGGACGATCCCGACCGCGCGCCTCGTTACCGTGTGCGCTGCCGCTTCCGCGACGCAGAGCACGGGCTGCAGTTCCTCACGCTGACCCTGGAGTTGGAGCACATCGAGAAGGAGTGAGCCGCGCGGTGGCTCCGGTGGGCTGTCGGTTTGCCTTGTGCGGCGGCGCTCAGCGCTCGGTCGCGCCCCGGTAGGTGAAGACGAACACCGTCTGGTCGTCGGTCGCGGGGCACTGCTTGGCATGGCGCGCCGCGGAGGCCAGCACCTGCTGGAGCAGCCGCTGCGGCCGGCTGCGCGGATGCAGGTTCAATACGGACTGAAGTCCGCTTTCTCCGAACTGCAGCCCTTCAGTGTCGCTCCATTCCGTCAGTCCATCGGTATAAAGCACCACCGTATCCCCCGGTACCATTCGGAGGGTCTGGGCTTGGTAGGGCGCATCCGCGAACCAGCCCAGCGGGAAGCCGCCCAACTCCAACTGCCGTACCTGCCGGCCTTGATCGCAGAGCACAAGGGCGGGCGGATGCCCGGCGTTGGCGACGGACAGGGTGCCGTCCGGCGCGATACGCATGCAGATGCCGCTCAGAAAGCGCCCCTCGAGCTGGTACTGCAGCAATTGCCGGTTGAGCTGTGCCAGAGCGGCGTCCGGCGGCGTGGCAGGTGCGACGCTGCGCAGACCCGCCTCCGCCAGCATGGTCATGAAAGCGGCCACGACGCCGTGGCCCGTGGCGTCACCGATGAAGAAGTGGAATGCGCCGTCGACGTCTGTGCGCGCGTGATAGATGTCGCCCGAGACGGGGCTGCTGGGCTGAAAGTGCCAAGCGGCCTCCAGGAAGCCGGGCGGCTGCACTGTTTGCAGGATGGAGCGCTGGAGATCGGCCGCCAGGGCTAGGTCGTCCTGGATTTGCCGTTCGCGCTGCTCGAGCTCGGCCTGGATGCGCTTCTGCTCCGTGATGTCGACCCGCACGCACACCGTACCGCCCTCGGACGTGCGCCGATTGCGGGCCAGCAGAATACGCCCGTCGGCAAGCGCCTGCTCGAAGGATTCCGGCGGCTCCCGGAACGTGTGCAGCGCATGCTGAAGGCGGCCCTCGCGTTGCTCCGCGTCAAGCTTCATGCTGCTCAGACCTGCCCGCATAATGTCGTTGTAGCTCGCACCCGGCCGCAGGATGTAAGCTTCGTCCGGGTAGTACTGCGTGGCCGTGGAATTGGCCATGATCAGCCGCTCTTGCGCGTCATACAGGTAGAAGGCCGCCGGCAGGCTTTCCATCGCATCGGTCAGGCGCTGGTGGGCGAGGAGCGCCTCCCGCTCCGCACGGCGCAGTTCCGAGACGTCCACCGCGATGTTCACCACGGCTTCGATGGCTCCATCGGCCCGGCGCACGGGCGCCCGCGAAATCACCTGGTGCACTATGCGCCCCTGGGGGTCGGTGCCGGCGTATTCGATCGGTGCGGGCACCTGCCCGGTGCGGAAGATGGCGGCGGTATCCTCATGGATTCGCTCGCGCACCTGGGCGGGTAGCGCCAGCAATTCGCCCAATGTGCGGCCCAGTACCTCTTCCGCAGTGCAGCCCAGCATGCGACACAACGCCGGGTTGGCCATCAGCAGGCGCCCGTCCGCGTCCGTGTATGCGATGGGGTGGGGCACGGCTTCGATCACGGTGCGCAACAACTGTCGGTGCGATTCCAGCGCATCCTCAGCCAGCACAGCCTCGGTCGTGTCGTCGCTCCAGCTCACCACGCCTAGCAAGCGGCCGTCCTCGTCGGAGAACGGCATCTTGGTCAGGTGCCGGATGCGCTCGCGGCCGTCCGACAGGCGTACGGGATAGCGCAGGCGTTCCGTCCCCTGCCCCGTGGCCAGAACCTCCGCATCCGCCTGGGCCGCGACCTGCTTGGCTTGGTGCGGCAGCGCCGGCAGATCCTCCGCCCGCCGCCCGAGGAAGTCGGCCGCGCGCCCGCCGAACGCTTGTGCCATGGCGTCGTTCACCAGCAGGTAGCGGCCGTCGGTATCCTTGACCGAGATCCACGCCGGCAGCGAGTTGATGACCGCCTCCAGCATGGCCTCGCGGGCGTAGAGTGATTCCACGGTGAGTCGCAACTGATTCGTCTCCCGCAGAGTCGGAGTGTCATCCGACGCCTCCCCCGCACGCAGCGCGCCCGGCTGCAGGTCTTTCCGATACACAAAGGAATGGCTCATGGTCGGTGTCCGGTCGGGCGTTGGGGTTGCGTCGTGCAAGTCTCGCTACACTTATATACGTATTTCGCGGGCTGGCGTTGCATGGCTGCGGCCGCGCCGTTCGCCAGCCACCGCTCTGTCGGTGAGCGGCCGTTTCCTCGATTTCAACGTTTATCTTGTAACACCCTTCATGCTCGTGCCGGTCGTGCCCTGCACGACGCCGTCCAGCACAGGTGCCGATTCATGTATGTGTCCGAGATTCAGTTCAGCTTCCACCCGCAGGACCTGCCGCGCATTCACGCCCTGGCTGAGGACGTGATGGCGCGCATGGGCCAGTTGCCCGGCTGCCGCCAAGTGGTCGTGCTGCGCACGGCGCCGGACCGCCTTACGAGCTTCGTCACCTACGACACGATGCTGCATGCCGAAGCTGCCGAGGATACCGTGGCCGATCTGTTTGGCCGCATCGCGCCGCTGCTGGTCGTGCTTCCGCAACGGCAGATCTACCCCGCGCTGTTCTTCGCCCGCTTCGACGATTGACCTCCCATCGGCTCGGTTGCTGCCGGTATCGGTCAGTTCTGCAGCGGTTGCGCGGTGGGCAGGCCGCCAGATGCCGTTCCTCCGGCGCTCGGGGGGAGGGAGCTCCGTTTGTGCGCTGCCAGCGCAGGTTGACCGCGGGCAATGTGAAGAGATTGTGTAGGGCGTTGCCGGGAGACCTGGAGCGGCATAGGCTCAGGGCGAAAGGCGACCCTGGGGCGATTGCCGGTCATCAAGCGGGGGCATCCGATGAGCGAACGGGAGCAGGTGCAGGACGAGGCGTCTGCCGAGGAGGCACGCTCGCTGGAGATGGAAACGCTGCCGCACGGGCGCTACATTCCCTATTCCGGGGGCTCCATGGGCTGGTTCGAGAACCAGGGTGTGCTGCACAGCGAGCGCGGCAACAACTATCACTTCCGCGAGGTAATGGAATCGGAATACGTGCGTGCGGCGCTCTTCCAGCGCTGGGGGCAGGTCACCGACCAGCGCGCCGCGCGCCGCATCGCCCGGGAAAACTCGGTCAACGTGCTGATGAGCGACGAGGCCGTGCCAGAGACGGCCTTCCAGCTCAGCACAGAGGAGGGCGTGCTTGCGGGCCGTACCAAGAATGTCTCGCACTACGGCATGCGCATGCAGTTCGATCGCGATCCTCACCTCTCCCGGGGCAAGTCCGTCAAGGTGCAGTTGCTGGGTGGTGACGGAAGCGACGTGGTGCTGGATCTGCCGGCCAAGGTGATTTGGGTGAAGCGTGAGATGTACGTGCGGCCCGTATGGTTCGTGGGGGTGGCCTTCCTGCAGCTTACGGCGGACACTGAGAGCTTCTTCAGCGAGTTCCTGGAGCGCTGACGGTAACTGGGCGCGGGCAATGGCGAGCGAGCGGGCGTCTATCCACCGACCCGCATGGGTTCGTCCGGTGCTTGCCTCGCGTGAACAATCGCCTATCATCGTGCGCAACGCTCCGCGCATGCCGGGTGCCTGGGGCGCCGACCAGCGCAACGATATCGGGCGTGCCGCCCGCGGAGGGCGGTCCCGCGCAGAACTCGCACGAAATGGAGGAGCATGCACGACGGCAAGCAGCGCTTCGCGGTCAGCCGCGCCAAGGACGCCAAGTTCCGGCCCGGCTTCCGCACGTACTTCCAGGATCGTGACCTGGGTCTGCGCGAGGCCACAAGTGGGCGCTTCATGGCCGAGGTGCACCGGGCCTGCGCCCCGTGTCCCGCCGAGGGCTCCGGGCTGCACCTGCACAAGGTCGAGCTGCAGTTCAACTATGTGCTGAAGGGCTGGTTCCGCGTGTACTTCGAAGGGGAGGGGGAATTCACCTTCCACGCCGGCGATTCCTGGTTGCAGCCTCCGGAGATCAAGCACAACGTGCTCGGCTTTTCCGACGACCTGGAGGTGCTGGAGATCGTTTCGCCTGGAACCTTTGAGACCCAGGAGGCTTGAGGTTTGGGGTGAGGCCGCAGGAGGCCTGTGGCCCCCTGCGGTGAAATGGACTAGTTCATGTCGCGGAAGTCCGCGTCGCCCAGGCCGTGAAGGTTCGGCATCTCCTTCAGGGGGAGATGATGCTGGTCCTGCTCGATCTTCTCCTTCAGCCCCAGGCGCGTCGGCTTGCCGCCGGTGGCTTTCGGTGCGCCTTCGGCTCCGTTGGTGTGCCCCGGCCCGGGCAGCGCATGCCCATTCGTGTGCCCGTGGGAGGCTGAGCGAGTGTGACCCGCGCCCTCCTCGATCCGCAGCCGGTCGCCGCCCTGGCCATGCCCGTAGATCAGCTGTAGCAGCGCGTCCACGATGGTGTTCAGGCTTTCCGCCTGCGCGCTCAACTCCTCGCTGGAGGCGGAGTTTTCTTCGGCATTGGAAGCATTGCTCTGGGTGACGGTGTCCATCTGCGCCAGGGCCTCGTTGACCTGCTCCAGGCCCCGCGATTGTTCGCCACTGGCTGTGGAGACGTCCTTGATCAGCGGCAGCACCTGGTTGATCGCTGCGTTCACCTGCTCCAGGGCGGTTTGCACCTCCTTGCTCACGGCCACGCCGGCGTCGGCGCGCTGCTGCGAGGTTTCGATCAGCTCGCTGGTGGAGCGGGCTGCCTGTGCGCTGCGCTGGGCCAGGTTGCGCACCTCCTCGGCCACCACCGCGAAGCCCTTGCCCGCATCGCCGGCACGGGCGGCCTCCACCGCGGCGTTGAGCGCCAGCAGGTTGGTCTGGAAGGCGATCTCGTCAATGGTCTTGATGATCTTGGCCGTCTGGTCGGACGAATCCTTGATCTCCTTGATCGCCGACTCCATGCGGCCCATGGCCGAGACGCCCTGCTTGGCGGAGTCGTTCACGCCATCGGAGAGCGACTCCACCTGCGTGGAACTGTCCGCGTTCTGGCGCGTCATGCTGGATAGCTCCTCCAGCGTGGAGGAGATCTCCTCCAGGCTCGCCGCCTGCTCCGAGGCGCCCTCGGCCAGGGATTGGCTGGCGGAGGCAACCTGTTTGGAGGCGTTGAGGGTCTGCGAGGCACCCCCGAACAGCTCCTCGATCAGCGCATTGATGGAGCGTAGGATATTGCGTGTCATGGCCCAGCCCACCAGCAGCGTGAATGCAATGGCGAGCACCGCCACCACCATCAGCACGATGAAGGACAGCATGGTGGTGGAGTACAGCCGCTGCGCGTAGTCGACAATGGAGGAGGCGGCGCTGTCCTCCACCTTCTTCAGGGCGTCGATGCGCTGGGTGGCCATGTTGAACCAGTAGCTGGGCTGCACCGCCAGGGCATCGGCACCGGCATTGGTCTGCAGCGCGGCCTCGCGCATGCGCTGCACCTCCTGGAACGAATGGCTCTTCTCGTTGTCCGAGAACTGCTGCTTGAGCTCGCTGCTGGCAAGTTCGTCGAAGTTGCCCAGCCCCAGGTTTTCCAGCGCCACCGTGGCCGCCAAGTGCCGATATGCGTCGCCATCGAAGCGCTTGGCGGCGAAGATGCTGTTCAGCACGGCACGCTCCTGTCCCGCGTATTCCTTGCCCTGCAGCAGCGCGTCATAGGCCGAGATCATGCGCGTCATGTTGCGATCGGTGGAGAGCAGGCTCGCGTAGCGCACGGAATCCAGCAGGCCGCCGATTACCTTCGTGTAGAAGCCCACGGCCGCATTGCCGGTGACTTCCAGACCATCGATGCGGGCCCTCATGTCCTTCAGCCCCGCCAGTTGGGTCTGTATGTTCTGCGCGCCTCGGGCGAAGTCCTCGCCGAACCGATTCACGTTGAAGCTGCGCTCGAACGTGAGGTAGGCGTCCAGCTTGGCGTCCGTCTGTTCGCGCTTAGGGCCCAGTTGTGCCCGGTACAGCGAACCTTTGGAGGCGATGTAGCCGGCGGTCATGCCGCGCTCCGCCTGCAACTCGTGCACCAGCGCGCTGGCTTGCTTGGACATGTTGGCCAACTGCTGGATCTCCGTCGTCGAACGCAACACATCCGCCTTTGTCCACAGGCTATTCAAGGCGAACAGCAGCAGACACACGACGGGAATGCTGAGAATGACGACAAGTTTGGCTCTGAGCCCCAATTTCTTGAACATGATGTTCGAATCTCCCCATGGTTTGATTGCAGGCTGCTCGGGACCTTCGATGGGTCCACAGCGCCCCCCTTGGGAGCAGCGGCCAAGCCACGGCTCCCCTCCCGCGCGACTGCCACACGTTGCAGCCGGAAGTTGGTGTAGTGAGCGATTCAACGTGCCAATTGATTAGGCAGTTCCCTGAAAAATAACTTATATAATGCGCTTATCTATTGCGTATTTACCTAAAAATTTTAGCGATGCACTGGAATGAATCGGACACGCTGCAAGAGCGGATTTGCGAGCGTGGTTCGCGAAGAGTTATTACTGGATATAATGGTCTGGTAACAGCATGGTCCCGAAAATCATACGCATGGATTCGGCCCAACACATTGGTGGAATTCTGGGCGGGTGCTGGTAGGTGTGGCGGGAGGAAAGATGCGAGCCGACCGCGCGGAATGCTATCGTTTTGACGCAATAAAATTGATTTAAGTATAACAGCGCCGACCGGAACCTTCAGCGCAGAGGTGCGGGCTGGACGGCGCGCAGGGCAGGCAGCAGCTCGTCGGAGATCATGCGCATGCTGTGCAGGGCGTGGCTGATGGGCATGCCGATGAAGTGCGTGCGGAACACGAACTGCGTCACGCCCAGCTCTTCCCAGTAGGGGCGGAGCTGCTCGTAGCAGTCCTCCGGCGAACCGATTACGAAGCGCTGGCGGGTCAGCTCCTCGAAGGGCAGATCGAGCCGCTCGTCAGCGGGCATGGCCTTGTCCTGCCCCCACTGCGCATAGAGCCGGTACTTCTCCTCCAGGTAGGGCCCCACCATCGCCAGTGCCGTGCGCCGGTCGCGCGCGCAGAAGATCTCCTTGCGGCAGGGCACCTCGGCCGGCAGGGGCAGGCCCGCCGCGCGGCGCTCCGCCACGTAGAGCGCCATCTGCCGCCGGTTGGTTTCCAGCGTAGCGTGGGGGTTGATGTACCAGCAGTCGCCCAGCCGTGCCGCACGCCGCACGGCGTTGTCGTGGTTGGCGGCGAACCAGATGGGTGGGTGCGGGCGCTGGATGGGCAGCAGGTTCAGCCGCACGTCGCGCAGGCGGCCCCAGGGGCCTTCGGCGCTCACCGCCTCGCCACCCCATAGGCGCTTCACCAGCGCCAGCGCTTCCTCGAATCGCCGCACGCGCTGGCCCTTGGGCACGGCGAAGGCGTCGAATTCCACGTCGCGATAGCCCAACCCGATGCCCAGCGTGAGCCGCCCGCGCGCGATCACGCCCAGCGTGGCCATGGTCTCCGCCGTGTACACGGGGTTGTGCAGGTTGAGCAGGAAGATCGCCACACCCATGGCCATCTCGCCCGCCTCCGCCTGCAGCCGCGCCAGCAGGGGCACCTGCTGCAACTGCACCGCGTCGCCTTCCGGTAGGTAGTGCATGGAGGCCAGGAAGCTGTGCCAGCCACGGTCGCGCGCATGGCGGATCATCAGGTACTGCTCATCCAGCCGCGCCACCGGGTCGTCGCTCAGGTGGAACTGGTTGTTGACGATGATGCCGATCCTGATGCCCATGCGTGCTCCCCGGCGCAGGTGGAGGGCACGCGGCCGCGCACCCCGCTGCCTGCCTACCACGGGCGATGGGGTGTGGAACAGCCACCTCCACGCGGGCGCGAGGGGCGACCCACGGATTTGCGGCAGGATGGGGAGAGGCGCGGGAAACCCCGCCGCAGGCGGCACCGGCGTTCGCGGCTGGGTAGTGGATGCCGGGGCGACGTGCCCCGTCAGTGTACGTTGGCGTCCGGGCTTGGCGGGGTGCCCGGAGGATGGGCGAACTCGGCCAGCAGCGCCTGCACGGTGGTATCGTCCACCTGGGCGAAGTCGCGGTACCACTGGCCGATGCTGAAGAAGGGCTCGGGCTCGGCCAGGCACACCAACTCGTCCACCAGGCGACGCAGGCGACGCACGGTATCGCCGGGGGCCACGGGCACGGCCACCAACAGTCGAGCCGGACCGAGCTGCCGCACGGCGCGAATGGCGGCCTCCATGGTGGAACCCGTGGCCAGACCGTCGTCCACCAGCACCACACAGCGCCCGTGCAGCTCGGGCCGTGGCCGGCCGCCACGGTAGGCCCGCTCGCGCCGCTCCAGCTCGGGCAACTCGCGTGCCGCGGCCGCCTCGATCGTCTCGGGGCGCAGGCCCAGGTGCGAAACCACGTCCTCGTTCAGCACGCGCACCCCGCCGTAGGCCAGCGCGCCCATGGCAAGCTCTTCCTGCCCGGGTACGCCCAGCTTGCGCACGATCAGCACGTCCAGCGTGGCGTGCAACGCGAGGGCGACCTCCACGGCTACGGGCACCCCGCCGCGTGGCAGCGCCAGCACCACCAAGTCCGTGCGGCCGCGCAGGTGCCCCAGCGCCTCGGCCAGCAACCGGCCCGCCTGCCGGCGGTCCGCGAGCGGCAGTCGCGCGCCGGGTGCCTCGCTCCAGGTGCGGCGGTTCATGAGGTCGCCCTGGTGGGCCGCTGCCCATGGGCAGGCCCCGCGCTGGTGAGGTGGTGCTCGAACCAGTCGGCCGCCAGGGTAGCGACCCGCTCCAGCGTGCCGGGCTCCTCGAACAGGTGCGTGGCGCCAGGCACCACTTCCAGGTGCCGCTCGCAGGTCAACTCCGCGTAAGCCTTCTCGTTGAGCGCCAGGACATCTGTGTCTAGGCCGCCCACGATGAGCAGCGTCGGTGCCGTCACCCAGCGCAACTCCTCAAGCGCCAAGTCCGGCCGTCCGCCGCGGCTCACCACGGCAGCGACGTGCACGCCGGGCCGCGCGGCCTCGCGCAGGGCCACGGCCGCGCCCGTGCTGGCCCCAAAGCAGCCCACGGGCAGTTGGCGCAACGGCTCGTAGTTTGCCGCCCAGGTCATGGCGGCGTGCAACCGTTCGGTTAGCAGGGCGATGTCAAACACCTTGCGACGGTCGCCCTCCTCCTGCTCCTCAAGCAGGTCCATCAGCAGCGTGGCCAGCCCGTGCGCATTGAGCTGCCCCGCGACGAAGCGGTTGCGCGGGCTATGGCGCCCGCTGCCGCTGCCGTGGGCGAAGATAACCAAGCCCTTGGCGGCGGGGGGCACCACCAGATTGCCCTGCAGGCGCACACCAGGACCCGCGATCACGACCGGCTGTTCCGTGAACGGCGATGCCCGGAAGAAGGTTCGCGTATCCAATGGGCTCATGGTGGTCCTCCTCGGCGGAAGCCCCCCCCAGAATCATTATACCCCGCAATTCACGCCACGGTCATGGAAGCGCGCGTGTCTCGCTGCCCCGCTGCCTGCGCGGGCCGACGCGGGGACGATCTCACAGAACCGCCTCGTCCGCGCACGCAGGGCCCCCCGCCTTGCGGCTTGGAGGGCCCATCGCGCTGGTGCTACCATGGAGGAAAAGGGAGCGACGGGGGGTGCCGCGGCTGCGCGGCCATCGGGACGTGCGGATGGACGAGGGGGCCTGGGAGCACTTCGAGCACGGTGCGGACATCGGCGTGCGGGGCCGTGGCCCCACGCGCGAGGTGGCCTTCGAGCAGGCCGCAATGGCGCTCACGGGCGTGCTCACCGACCCCGCCGGCGTGCAGGCGCGTGAGCACGTTCCCATTGCATGTGAAGCCCCGGACGACGAGCTGCTGCTGGTGGACTGGCTCAACGCGCTGGTCTACGAGATGGCCGTGCGGCGCCTATTGTTCGGGCGCTTCAGCGTGCGGCTGAGCGACCACCGCTTGGAGGCCGAGGCCTGGGGCGAGCCGGTAGACCGCTCCACCCATCGCCCCGCGGTGGAGGTCAAGGGCGCCACCTATACCGCGCTGCGCGTGGCGCAGGAGCCTGACGGGCGCTGGGTCGCCGAGTGCGTGGTGGACGTGTAGCCCGCAGCCAAGCCGGGCGTGGCGAGGCCTCCGCTGCTCTCGCGTACCGGCAGGATTCGATTCGCGGAAGCCTACCCATGGATCCCTCCCGCTTCACCCATGTTTCGCCCTACGAATGGCGCATCGAGCCCGAGGGCCGCATGCGCGTGCCGGCCGTCATCTTCGCGGATGAGCCCCTGCTGCTGGAGATGGACGAGAAGGTCTTCGAGCAGGTGACCAACGTGGCCACTCTGCCGGGCATCGTGACGGCAGCGCGGGCCATGCCGGATGCGCACTGGGGCTACGGCTTCCCCATCGGTGGGGTCGCCGCCTTCGATGCGGACGCGGGCGGCGTGGTCTCGGCGGGCGGCGTAGGCTTCGATATCTCTTGCGGCGTCCGCACCCTGCGCACCGGACTCACGGTGGAGGATGTGCGGGCCGTGCAGGAGCGCCTGGCCGATGCGCTGTTCGCCCGCATCCCGGCGGGCGTGGGCAGCACGGGGCAGATTGTGCTCAACGAGCGCGAGATGTCCGCCATGCTGGCCGATGGCGCCCAGTGGGCCGTGCAGCGCGGCTGGGGCGAATCCGCAGACCTGGAGCGCACGGAGGAGCGCGGGTGCATGGCCGGTGCCGTGGTGGGGGAGGTCTCCGCCCGGGCCCGGGAGCGCCAGCGCGCGGAGATGGGCACGCTGGGCTCGGGCAACCACTACCTGGAGGTGCAGCACGTGGCCGAGGTCTTCGACGAGCGCATCGCCGAGGGCTTCGGGCTGCGCGTCGGCGACGTGGTGGTGAGCATCCACTGCGGCTCGCGGGGCCTGGGCCATCAGATCGGCACGGAGTTCCTGCGTCGCATGGCCGTTACCGCGGCGGATCACGGCATCGTGCTGCCGGACCGCGAACTGGCCTGCGCCCCCCTGCGCTCGGTGGTGGGCGAGGCGTACCTGGGCGCCATGCGCGGGGGCATCAACTGCGCCCTGGCCAACCGCCAGATTCTCACGCACCTGACGCGCGAGGTCTTCGCGCGCGTGCTCCCGCGGGCCGTGCTGGAACTGCTCTACGACGTCTCGCACAACACCTGCAAGCTGGAGACGCACGCCGTGGAGGGCCGGTCGCGGTCGCTGTTCGTGCACCGCAAGGGCGCCACGCGGGCCTTCGGGCCTGGCCATCCCGACCTGCCGGAGGCGCTGCGGCCCTTCGGTCAGCCGGTGCTGATCGGCGGCAGCATGGGCACGGCATCGTATGTGCTGGCGGGCACGGCCGAGGGCGAGGCGCTCAGCTTCAGCTCCTCCTGCCATGGCGCTGGCCGGCGCATGAGCCGCAAGGCCGCCACCAAGCAGTGGCGGGGCCGCGAGGTGATCGACTCCCTGGCCGCGCGCGGCATCCTGATCCGCAGTCACTCCTACCGTGGCGTGGCCGAGGAAGCGCCGGACGCCTACAAGGACGTCAGCGCCGTGGTGGACGTGGCCCATGGCGCGGGCCTGTCGGTCAAGGTGGCGCGCCTGACGCCGCTAGCGTGCGTGAAAGGCTGAGTCGTCCGCGGCGCGCCGCAGCACCCGGGGGGAGGATGAGGACGATGTTATGATGTCGGCGTGGAACGTGCTCGTGACCGCGCAGCCGCACCAGCTGCAGCGGCTCCTCTCCATCCTGCAGGCCCACGGGCCGTTCCAGCACACGCCCTTCCGTGGCGTTCTCATTGGCATGGTGGAGGAGCGCACGGCGCTCTACGAGGCCCTGCTGGCGCGCGAGGCTCGCAAGGGCCGCACCTTCTCCGCCATTGGGCACCTGGTGCCCATCGACCGCACTTTCACCTTCAACGCGGATGCGCCCGAAGCGCTGGAGGCACGCCTGTGGGAGGCCGTGGAGCCCTACGCCGAGGCCATTGGGGACGGCGCATTCCATGTGCGGATGGAGCGGCGCGGCCTCAAGGGCGTGCTGCACAGCATGCCCTTGGAACAGGCCCTGGCCGGTCACCTGCTGGCGCGGCTGGAGGCGCAGTGCCGCACGCCGCGCGTTGCCTTCGCCGACGAGGATGCCGTGGTCTGTGTGGAGACCCTCGGCACTGTCTGCGGCGTGGGCTTGATCACCCGGGCCTTGTGCACTCAATATCCGTTCATTCACGTGCGCTGAAGGCGCCCTTCAATCGGGAGATCTGCCATGACCCTGGAGCTCAGCCTCGTGCCGGTGGAAAAGCCGGCGGACCTGAACGTCATCTTCGGCCAGACGCACTTCATCAAGTCCGTGGAGGACATCCACGAGGCCCTGGTCACCGCCGTGCCGGGCGTGAAGTTCGGGCTGGCCTTCTGCGAGGCTTCCGGGCCGCGCCTGGTGCGCTGGAGCGGCACGGACGACGCCCTGATCGATCTGGCCCGTCGCAACGCGGAGGAAATCGGCGCCGGTCACACGTTCTTCGTGTTCCTGCGCGATTGCTTCCCCATCAACGTTCTGCCGGCGATCCGTCAGGTGCCGGAGGTGTGCCGCATCTTCTGCGCCACCGCCAACCCACTGCAGGTGGTGGTGGCGGAGACGGGGCAGGGGCGCGGCGTGCTGGGCGTGGTGGATGGCGAGCCGCCGCTGGGCATCGAGGGTGAGCAGGACATCGCCGAGCGCAAGGCCATGCTGCGCCGCTTCGGCTACAAGCTGTGACTTTGGCGCCGGGCGTGGCAGCGGCCTGTGGCGAGCGCGCCTTGTCGCTGCCCGGGCGGAACGCTACAGTGGCGGACCCTCACAGCACTCCATCGGAGCATTCGGCATGAGACGAGCGGCAATCGTGGGCCCGCTGCGCACGGCGGTGGGCAAGTACGGCGGCACCCTGCGGCCCCTGCAGGCGCAGGATCTGGCGGCGACGGTGATCAGCGCCCTGATCGAGAAGACCGGGATCGATTCGGCCCGGGTGGACGACGTGATCTTCGGGCACGGCTACCCCAGCGGGGAGAATCCGGCCATCGGGCGCTACGCGGCCATGAAGGCCGGCCTGCCCATCGAGGTGCCCGGCTACCAGCTCGACCGCCGCTGCGGCTCCGGCCTGCAGGCCGTCATCAACGCGGCGCTGCTGGTGGAGACGGGCAACGCCGACGTCGTCATCGCGGGCGGGGCGGAGAGCATGAGCAACGCCGAGTACTACACGAACGACGCCCGTTGGGGTGCGCGCATGGGTTCCATCACCCTGCACGACCGCTTGGTGCGCGCCCGCGAGAAGGCCTCGCCCGAGGAGCGCTTCGGTCGCATCTCCGGCATGATCGAGACCGCCGAAAACCTGGCCAGGAAGCACAACATCTCCCGCGAGGAGCAGGACGCGTACGCCGTGCGCAGTCACCAGCGGGCGGCGGCAGCCTGGGCCTCGGGCACCTTCGCCAAGGAGGTGGTGCCCGTGAACGTCCCGCAGCGCAAGGGCGATCCCGTGCCCTTCGCCCAGGATGAAGGGCCGCGCGCGGAGGCCAGCTTGGCCGATCTGGCCAAGCTGCGACCCATCGAGAGCGGCGGCACGGTGACCGCCGGCAACGCCAGCCAGCAGAACGACGCGGCGGCGGCCTGCCTGGTGGTGGCCGAGGACAAGCTGGCCGAGCTGGGCCTGCAGCCCATGGGCTTCCTCAAGGGCTGGGCCGCAGCCGGCTGCGACCCCGCCACCATGGGCATCGGCCCCGTGCCGGCCGTGAAGAAGCTCTTCGGCAAGACGGGCCTGGGCTGGAAGGACATCGATCTGGTGGAGCTGAACGAGGCCTTCGCCGCACAGGTGCTGGCGGTGCTGCGCGAGTGGGACTGGAACGAGCCCGACAAACTCAACGTGAACGGCTCGGGCATCTCGCTGGGACATCCCATTGCCGCCACGGGCGTGCGCATCCTCACCACGCTGCTGCACGAGATGGAGCGTCGCGAAGCGCGCTACGGTCTGGAGACCATGTGCATCGGTGGCGGCCAGGGCCTCGCCGCGGTCTTCGAGCGGGGGTAGTGCAGCGCCAAGCCTTAGCGTTTGGGTGGGCGGAGGAGAGAGACGCTGTCTCCTGCCTCCACACCTCCTCCCTCCGGTAGGGGCCACGGGCCTCTACACCCCCTACACCCCCTACACAAATAGGGTCCAAGGAGGCTCGCTCCCTTGTGGGGCGTCGGATAACGCCCCCACGGGCGAAGGGCCTTTCAAAACACCGAATTGGGAGCCTCTCTCCTCCCGCTCCATGCCTTGGAGCGGGAACGGGGACGGGCGGCGTTTGCCCTGGGCCTGCCGAAGGCCGTCGAGCCGGCTCAGGTGCCGGCGGCCAGGGCGGCCAACTGCTTGAGGTACAACTCGTGATCCAGGCTGGGGATGCGGGCCACGCCGGAGTCCACGGCCGCCTGGGCCACCGCCGGTGCCACCTTGAGCAACACGCGTGGATCGAAGGGCGTGGGGATCAGGTACTCGCGGCCGAACTTCAGTGTGGGCACGCCATAGGCCTTGAGCACCTCCGAGGGCGTATCCTCATGCGGGAGCTGCGCCAGGGCGCGGGTGGCCGCCAGCTTCATCGCCTCGTTGATCTCGCTTGCCTGCACGTCCAGCGCGCCGCGGAAGATGAACGGGAAGGCCAGCACGTTGTTCACCTGGTTGGGGAAGTCAGAGCGCCCGGTGGCGATGATGGCGTCGGGCCGCGTCTGGCGTGCCAGGTTGTAGTCGATCTCGGGATTGGGATTGGCCAGAGCGAACACGATGGGATCGCGCGCCATGGTGGTCAGCATCTGCGGCGTGAGGATGTTGGGCTGTGAGAGCCCCACGAACACGTCCGCGCCCTTGACCGCGTCCGCCAGGCTGCGCGCATCGGTCTTCGCGGCGAAGAGGGCCTTGTTGGGTTCCATGTGCTCATCGCGGCCCTCGTAGATCACCCCCCGGCTGTCCACCATCAGGAGGTTCTCGCGCTTCACGCCCAGGCTCTCGTAGAACTTGGCCGTGCTAACGCCCGAAGCCCCCGCGCCTGCGAACACGATGCGCGCGCTGCCCGGGTGCTTGTCTGCCAGTTCCAGCGCGTTCAGCAGGGCCGCGCCGGAGATGATGGCGGTGCCGTGCTGGTCGTCATGGAAGACCGGGATGTCCAACAGTCGCTTCAGCTCCGTCTCGATATAGAAGCACTCGGGCGCCTTGATGTCCTCCAGGTTGATGCCGCCGAACGTGGGCGCCAGGGCCTTGACGATCTCCACGAACTTGACCGGGTCCGTTTCGGCCACTTCCAGGTCGAACACGTTGATGTTCGCGAACACCTTGAACAGTAGGCCCTTGCCCTCCATCACGGGCTTGGCCGCCTGCGCCCCGATGTTGCCCAGCCCCAGCACCGCCGTGCCGTTGGAGATCACGGCGACCAGGTTGCCCTTGATGGTGTAGTCGTAGGCCAGCTTGGGATCGCGGGCGATCTCCAGGCAAGGTGTGGCCACGCCGGGCGAATAGGCGAGTGTAAGGTCGTGCTGAGTGGCGTGGGGCTTGGTGGCCCTCACCTCGATCTTTCCCTGCTTGGGCAGACGATGGTAATCGAGTGCTTCCTGCGCCAGCTGTGAGTGCATGGAACGGCCTCCCCTCTGGCGGCGCGACCCGTGTGCCGGGGCCGACGCCGTGGCTCCCCCAACCTGCGCCGACGAGAAGTGCCCACATTCTACGCCCGTGGCTGCGCTGAGGCACGGGAAAAGGCAGGGCGTTTGACCGCGTTCCCGTCGGAGCGGGTGCTGAGCCTGTCGAACGGAGAGCGGGACGGCCCGGTGCGCGCCGGGCCGTCCGGGCGTGGAGGCTACTGAAGACCCTGGAAGTCGCCGAACAGCATCACGGCGCCGGCGAAGGGCGGCTTGATCGCCGGGCCCAGCTTCAGCACCGCCGCGACGTCCCGGCGTTCCAGCGAGCGGCCCAGGGCTGCCAGGGCGTGGGTCTCACCGGACACGAGCGCGTGCAGGCGCTCGGTGTGCTTTGCGTCGAAGCCATAGGGCGCGGGGTCAAACGCGAAGGTCTCCACGCGCTTCCACAGCGGCCGGGCTTCCGCAAAGAGCATGGACAAGCGGTCCAACTCCGCGTCGCTCAGCGTCGTGCGACCCTTGGTGCCCAGCGCGATGGCCTCCATGGGCTCATGGTAGGCCGTGAGTAGGTCGCCAAAGTACACGACGCCATGGCGATCGCGCGCCTGCCATAGGATCAGGCGCACGGACTCCAGCGCCTCGTGGGCTTCTTGCGATTTGCCCGCGGCCAGGTGCTTGCCGGCCGAGTCCAGGGCTGCGCTCACGCGCCCGGCTTCCTCCACCCAGCGTGGATCGGCGGCGTATGGCTCAGCCAGCCGGGCCTGCATGGCGGTCCAATGGGCCAGCGCCCGCTGCAGCGCCTGCTGCGCCGGGGCCACACGCCCCTGGGTGGACAGTGCTAGCGCGGGCACGAACGCGCGATCGAACGCGGCGAAGTCCGAAAGGGTTGCGTTGTCTTCACTTGTGGCCGCTGTGGCCGGGAACGACAGGGCTGCGAGCGCCATTGCCGCCATCAGCAGTATGGCCGTCAGCCGCCAACCAGTGCGCTTCATCTTGGGCTACTCGATGGTAGGTTTCGGGATCCGCATCCGGTGCCTGCTTGCGCCGGAACGACACCCGTTCACCTCCAGCATAGCGTCTCGGCGCGCGGGTGGCTGTGACCAACGCACAGGGTCCTCCGATGCGGTCGGCAACCGCTCGAGACGCGATCCGGATGTCCCTCCACCACAGCACCGCTTACCGATGGCCCAGTAGGCCAAACCCGAGGCGCGTTTGGGTCGTGAGCACGCGATAAACGGCTTGATCTAGGTCGGGTCTGGGCGCGCCGCGCTGGTGATATGATGAACTGGGGGTGTTCCACCATTCGGGCGCGGTGCGAAATGAACCACTACAAACGATCGAAGGTGGCAAGGCGGCATCTGTTGGTCCTGGCACTGCTCTTGGCAGCGTTCGTGATTCCCCACACGCTGCCCGCCGAGACGCCGAAGGCGGAGTTGTGCGTTTCCGACTTGTGCGATGGCGACTCGATCCGGGACGTCTTGAATCGCAATTTGCACAAACAGGTGCAGGTGGTGCTCCGTTCCGGCGTCGAGCTCACGGGCACGGTCAACAAGGTCTCGGGGAGCCTGGTGCAGCTGACCAACCTGACACACCGAAACTTCTTCGATGCGGTGGTTGACTTCAAGGAGATCGGGGCAGTGGTCATGCGGGTCCGGACAACCCGGCCGAAATGACCGTACGCGCAGCTACCGCCGGCAACCGGTGAAGCGCAGCCTGGTCCCTAGATCACACCTTCTTCGGCCTCCACGACGGACAGTGCGGTCATGTTGACCACGTCCTGTACCAGGGATTCCTGGGAGAGCACGCACACGGGTCGGCGCATGCCGGTCAGGATGGGCCCGATGATCTCGCCCTCGCTCAGTTCGGAGAGCAGGCGGTAGGCGATGTTGGCCGCGTGCAGGTTGGGGAACACCAGCACGTTGGCCGCTCCCTGCAGGTCGGAGAACGGGTAGTGCTGCTTGCGCAGGGCCGCGTTGACCGCATAGTGCGCCTGCATCTCGCCGTCCACCATCAGCCCGGGCTCGCGCTTGCGCACGATGGCCAGGGCCTCCAGCAGGCGGTCGATGTCCGGATTGCGCACCGAGCCGAAGTTGGAATAGCTGAGGAAAGCCACTTTGGGCGTCTGGCCGAAGAAACGGGCGGCCTTGGCGGTGTTGATGGCGATGTCCGCCAGCACGGCCGGGGAGGGGTTCAGGTTTACCGTGGTGTCTGACAGGAACAGCATGCGGTCGCGGTACAGGATCAGGTAGAAGCCGGCCACGGCCTGCGCCTCGTCGCGGATGCCCACGATTTCCAGGGCCGGGCGGATGATCTCCGGATAGGTGCGCGTGATGCCACCCACAAAGCTGTCCGCGTGCCCCGTCTGCACCATCATCAGGGCGAACTCCACCGGGCGCTCCATGATCATGCGGGCCTGGTTCTGCAGGATGCCCTTGCGCTTGCGCGCCTCGTAGAGCGCGTCGCCGAACTCCCTGCGCAGCGGAGTGAGGCGGTTGTCCAGAATCTCCACGCCCTCCAGTGACACGCGGAATTCCTCGGCCCGCTCGCGGATGCGCTCGTCGTCGCCGATCAGGATCGGCTTGGCGATGCGCTCCTGCACGATCACTTGGCAGGCCCGCAGAATCGTCTCGTTGCGCGCTTCGGGAAACACCACGCGGGCTTTCTCCGAGCGCCGTGCCCGCCGGATGATGCGCCGGGCCGTCTCCTGCGTCACGCTCTGGCTGGAGGCGAGGCGGTCCCGGTAGGCGTCCATGTCCAGATCCGTGATCCGCGCCACACCAGTGTCGATGGCCGCCTGCGCCACCGCGGGCGCCACGTACAGGAGCACGCGCGGGTCGAAGGGCGTGGGGATCAGGTAGTCCCGCCCATAGCGCAGGGATTTGAGGCCGTAGGCGATCAGCACCTCGTCCGGTGTATCCTCTTTGGCCAATTGGGCCAGGGCGCGGATGGCCGCCAGTTTCATTTCCTCGTTGATCTCCCGCGCCTGCACGTCCAGCGCACCGCGGAAGATGAACGGGAAACACAGCACGTTGTTGACCTGATTGGGAAAATCGGAGCGACCGGTGGCGATGATGGCGTCGGGCCGGGCTTCCTTGGCAGCCGGATACGAGATTTCGGGCACCGGATTGGCCAGCGCGAAGATGATCGGGTTCGGTGCCATGCTGGCCACCATCTCCGGCGAGACGATGTTCGGCGCGGATACGCCCACGAACACGTCCGCATTGCGCAGGGCATCGGCCAGCGTGCGCGCCTGGGTATCGGCCGCCAGGGCTTCCAGGTGCTCGTTCATATTCTTCGTGCGGCCCTTGTAGACGACCCCGTCGATGTCCACCATCGTCAGGTTTTCGCGCCGCACCCCCAGCGCCAGGTACAGCCGGGCACAGCCGATGCCGGCGGCCCCAGCCCCGGAGAAGACCACGCGTACGTCCTCAATGCGCTTCTCGGCAAATTCCAGGGCGTTGAGCAGGGCCGCGCCGGTGATGATGGCGGTGCCGTGCTGGTCGTCATGGAAGACGGGGATGTTCATCCGCTTGCGCAGGGTGGACTCGATGTAGAAGCACTCGGGCGCCTTGATGTCCTCCAGATTGATCCCCCCGAAGCTGGGCTCCAGGCTGGCCACGATCTCGATGAAGGCATCGGGGTCGTTCTGGGCGACCTCCAGATCGAACACGTCGATATCGGCCATCTTCTTGAAGAGCACCCCCTTGCCCTCCATCACGGGCTTGGCCGCCTCCGGCCCGATGTTGCCCAGGCCCAGCACCGCCGTGCCGTTGGTGATCACGGCCACCAGGTTATGCTTGGCGGTGTACTGGTAGACCAGTTCGCGATCGCGCGCGATCTCCTTGCAGGGCTCGGCCACGCCGGGCGTATAGGCCAGGGTTAGGTCGTGTTGCGTGGCGGTGGGCTTGGTGGGCCGCACCTCGATCTTTCCCTTGCGCGCGCGGGAATGGTAATCCAGCGCCTCCTGATGCAGCGTGCTTCGACTTTCCACGGGGTGCCGATAGGCTAGGGGAGGTTCAGGCGAACCTGCCTGGAGCGCGTGGAAACAGCCTGCCGTGGGCGCGAAAGCGCGCCACTCGCAGAGTTGGCTGGATCCATGTGCGGTGAAGGGTCAGGGGAGCAGGATGGCGCCTGCTTGCTCCATTTCTTGCCAGGCGTTGCGCTCGTCATCCGGTTGCACGTTCACGGCGCGGCAGCCGCCCTTGTAAACGTATGTCTTGAAGCCATACTTCAGCGCATCGAGCACGGTAAACTTGACGCAGACGTCCGTGGCCAGCCCGGCCACGTACACCTCCGTAATGCCCTTGTCCTGCAGAAACCGGCGCAGCCCCGTCTCGTGCTTGCGATCGTTGTCCAGGAAGCCGCTGTAGCTGTCCACCTCCGTCAGCTCGCCCTTGCGGAACACCGGGTCCTGCGGCCGCACGTCCAGATCGGGATGGAACGCCGCGCCCTGGCTGCCCTGCACGCAATGATCGGGCCACAACACCTGATCCTGCCCGCCGAGCCGGATCACGTCGAAGGGCTTGGTGCCTGGATGGTTGGAGGCGAAACTCATGTGGTCGGGGAGGTGCCAGTCTTGCGTGAACACCGTCAGCTCAAACTCCTTGCGGTGGTCGTTGACCACCGGCACCACACGGTCTCCTTCCGTTACCGCCAGCGATCCCCCCGGGCAGAAGTCGTTCTGCACATCCACGACGATGAACGCTTTCACGGCAGGTGCCTCCCGCTGAATCGTTGCCGGATGGCGCTTGGGCCTGCACCTGCCCTCATTTAACTCCCATCCCCGGGGCCTTATCAAGGCCGGCGGCCAACCGGGCGGCAAGCAATGTGTTGCGCATCAGCATCAGCACGGTGAGGAGCCCCACGCCCCCGGGTACGGGCGTCATGGCCGAGACCAGCGGCATCACGGCATCGTAGGCCACGTCGCCGCAGATGCGGTAGCCGCGGGGCCGGCTGGCGTCCGTCACGCGGTGCACGCCCACGTCGATCACCACGGCGCCTTCGCGCACGTGGTCCGGCCCCACCCACTCGGGCCGGCCGATGGCGGCGATCAGCACGTCCGCCTGACGCGTATAGCGCGCCAAGTCACCCGTCAGCGAGTGGCAGACCGTCACGGTGGCGTCCCAGCCCTTCTGGCTCAGCAGCAGGCTCATCGGGCGGCCCACGATGTTGCTGCGCCCCAGCATCACGACGTGGCGGCCGGCCACGACGATGCGATAGTGGCGCAGCATGGCCAGGATGCCTGCCGGTGTGCAGGGCGTGAAACGCGGTGTGCCCTCGGCCAGCAGCCCGAAGTTGAACGGGTGGAAGCAGTCCACGTCCTTCAGCGGATTGATGAGCCCTGCGATGCGCGTGGCGTCCAGGTGCCCCGGCAGGGGCAGCTGGCACAGCACGCCATGTACGGCGGGATCGGCATTGAGCCGCTGCAACTGGCCCTCCAACTCCGCCTGGCTCGTCTCCGCCGGCAAATGGAAGTCCTCCGACTCGATGCCCAGGCGGCGTGCCGTGCGCACCTTGGTGCCCACATAGGTTTGCGACTCAGGATTGTCGCCCACCAGCACCACGGCCAGGCGGGGCTCCACCCCCGCGGCCTTGAGGGCGGCCACCTCTTCCGTAAGATCCGCTTCCAGAGCGGTTCCCACTTCCTTACCGGACATCACGATCATGAGCAGGGTCTTGCGCAGGGCGGGTAAAGGCAATGGCGCGCCGCGGGCCCCGGGGTTACCGGGCGGGCACACCCACCGTCCGCACGGCGGAGCGCCTCGGCGCAGGGGCCGCACGGCACAGGCACGGGACCACGGGCAACGGCGCGCCGGGCAGATGCCCGGCGCCGCTGCGCATGGCCACGCTAGTCGGGCAGCCCCAGCACGCGCTTGGCGATGATGTTGCGCTGAATCTCGTTGGAGCCGGAGTAGATGGACATGGCCCGGGTGATGGTCATCTGCATGGGGATGTCGAACGCCTCTTCGCTCAGGGTCTCGTCATACCAGCGGGCGGCATCCGGGCCCATCGCCTCCAGGGCCAGGTCGTAGAGCGCCTGGCACAGTTCGGACTGGTACATCTTGAAGATCGAGGCCTCCGGGCCGGGTGCGCGCCCTTGCATCAGCGCGGTGAGCATCCGGTAGCGGGTATAGCGCAGACCGTCCGCATCCATCTCCAGCTTGGTCAAGCGCTGCCGGAACGACTCGTCCTCCAGCACGGGCCGCCCGTCTCGCTCGTAGTCGCGCGCCAGGTGCTTGATGGTGCGGATAAGCTTGCCCAGGTCCACGTGCTCCCCGGTAGAGGAACGCTCGTGGCCCAGCAGGGCCTTGGCCATCGTCCAGCCCTCGTTCAGCTTGCCCACCATGTTCTCGACCGGCACCTTCACGTTGTCGAAGAACGTCTCGTAGAAGCCCTGTTTGCCGTCGATCTGCTTGATGGGCCGGATGGAGACGCCGGGCGTCTTCATGTCGATCAGCAGGAAGCTGATGCCCTTCTGCGGCGCGCCCTCGCTGCTGGTGCGCACCAGCGCGAAGATCCAGTCCGCCAGGTTTGCGCGCGAGGTCCACGTCTTCTGGCCGTTGACGATGAAGTGATCGCCCTGCAACTCGGCTTTGGTCTGCAGCGAGGCCAAGTCCGATCCCGAGTTGGGCTCCGAATAGCCCTGGCACCACTGCTCGCGGTACTCCGCGATGGGCAGCAGGAAGCGTTCCTTCTGCGCATCCGTGCCGAACTCGAAGATCAGCGGGCCCACCATGGAGATGCCGAAGCCGCGAGGCACCGGTGCCCCGCAGGCCCGCAGCTCGTCCGCGTAGACGATCTGCTGTGTGGGCGTGAAGCCCGGCCCGCCCCAGCGCTCCGGCCAGCGATAGGCCAGCCAGTGGTTGCTCGCCAGGATCTGGTGCCACCGGCCCACGGCTTCGCTGTCCTCCAGTCCCCCGAAGGTATAGGGGCGGTGCAGATCGTTGGGCAAGTTGGCCATCACCCACTCGCGCACTTGGCTGCGGAATGCGCTCAGCTCGGCGCTCTCGTGCATGTCCATGGGGATACGGCACCTCTGCAGAAAGGGCGGATCAGCGCCGCCGCCGGGCGGCAGCGCGCTTGGTCCAACCTTGGCAATCCGCGGGTGAAATTGCAAGCCGGATCCGCCCGCGACGGCGCGTCACAGGCGGGGCGATGCCCAACTGAGGGGGGCGTGACCCGACCTACTTCGCCTTGGCCGGGACGCGCACCTTGTTGTCGATGGCCGGGCGGGAGCGCACATAGTCGGCGATCGCCTGGCGGTCCGCATCGCTGATCTTGGCGTAGCCGTGCTCGACGACCTCGCCCATCAGCCCCTGGGCATCGTCGCCATCCGGCTTCATGCCCGTGTCCAGGAACCACGTGAGGTCCGCCAGGCTCCAGCGCCCGATTCCGGTGGCGTCGTCGGGGGTGATGTTGGGAGCGAGCTGGCCCTCGGGACCGTCCACGGAGCCGGCGTACTGGTGCCCCGGCTTGAGCGCGCCCATCAGGTTGCGCGGGGTGTGGCACTCGTCGCAATGGGCCACGGCCCTGGCCAGGTAGGCACCCCGGTTCCAGGCCGCTGAGCGCGACGGGTCGGGCACGAAGCGCTGCGGCCGGAAGAAGAGCCACTTCCACACCGGGATGCCGATGCGCCAGCCGAAGGGCGGCCACACGTCGTTGGGCTTGTTGCGCTGGTGCACCGCCGGCCGGGTGGAGAGGTACGCCCACAGGTCGTGCAGGTCCGCGTCGCTCATGCGGGTGAAGGAGGTGTATGGGAACACCGGGAAGTACTGGCGGCCGTCCGGCCCCACGCCCTCACGCATGGCCCGCACGAAGTCCGCTTCGCTCCAGCGGCCGATGCCCGTCTCCGGATCGGGCGTGATGTTCGTGCTGTAGAACGTGCCGAAGGGCGTCTTGAGGCCCCGCCCGCCCGCCCGCGGCTGTCCGTCGTGCTTGTAGTCCGTGTGGCAGCCGCAGCCGCCCGCGGCATGCAGGATGTACTCACCGCGCTGGATGGCCGCTGCATCGGGGCCCGGGCCCCCCGCAGCGGCGCCGGCATTGCCCGGGGCCCCCTGGGCCTGCGCCCATCCCGCGCCCAGCCCGAGCCCGAGGTACAGCGCCAAGCCACAGGCCATCGCGGTGGCGCAGCGCGACACACGGTGCGGGGATGCCGGCAGGCGTTCCCTCGGTGTGCGCTCGGTTGGCAAGGCCAGGGCGGCGGCACCGGGGCTTGGCACGCGGTGGCTGGCGGTGGATCTGGGGGCGCTATCGGGCACGGCAGACTTTCGGCGGATCGATCGGGAAGATCGCCAGGGGCCGCGGCGGGACGGCCCCTGGCGAGGAGGACGGGGCGTAAGCCCCGCCTGCTACATCTTGTTCTTGTACGACTCCTCCTTGGGCTTGCGGAACTCCTTGTGGCAGCCGCCGCAGGTCTTGCCGACGCCCTTCACCGCTTCCGCGATGGCCGCCATGTCGCCGGTCTTGGCCACGCTGATCAGATGGGCGCTGGCCTTCTCGGCATCCTTGGCCTTCTTGGCGAAGTCCATCGAGTCTTCCCAGATCTTGGCCTTGGCGTCCGTCATGCCCTCTGCCGCCTTGTGCTTGAAGGCGCTGGCGATCAGCGTGGTCGCCGCATGCACGGCGACCGCGTGCTCCTCGATGTTGGCCTTCAGGGGCAGCTTCTCTTTCAGGATGGTGCCGATGGCGCCCATGTTTGCGCCCATCGAATCCATCACGTGCTGGCGGTATTTGATGAAGGCGCTGTCGCTTTGGGCAAAGGCGGCGTTGAACGGCAGCAGGCAGAAGGCCCCAAGCACGGTCAGGGCGATGGTCAGGCGAATCGAGGTCATGTCGGATTGCTCTCCTTTGCAGCAGGTTGTGGAGTTTGTGTCGTCCTGGCCCGGTTAACACACGGAGCGCCCATCCTATTCCCGCACCCACGCCGAATGCTGTGGGATCCCCCGCAAGGCCGGGCCCGCGGGCGTTCAGTGGACTGGATGGGACGATCAGGCGCCGGGGATGAGGCGGGCGAGGGCGCTGCCGAGAGAGCCGCCCAGAGAACGGACGCCGGTGCTGCCGAGCGGAAAGCCGGCGCCGGACCCCTGCCAGAGCAGGTAGGAGCGGCTGCCGACCAAGCCGTTGCGGTCACGCGCCACCACCCGCACCAGGTTGCGGCCCGGCTGCAAGGGCACCTGCAGGTGCAGCGGAAACTGGCGGGCGGTGTCGGGCGTCGTCTGGTAGATCACCTTGCGGCCGTTGCGGAAGACCGTCACGTCGCGCAGAGCCGTTTCGTCGCGCAGGGTGCCGCTCAGGGTCACCTGACTGTCCGCCACGGCGGCATCGGGCACGGAAAGCTCCACCCGCGGTGCCTCCAGCCGCAGGCTCGGCAGTGGCCGGGCCAGACGCAGGTGGAAGGGCCAGCTCAGCTCCTGGGCCGTCAGTCCGTCGCTGAGCAGGTTGAGCTGGAATGCCAGCGGCCCCGGCACCGCGCTCACACTGAACAGCAGGAAGTCCTCCTCCGTGCCGCCCGGACGCACGGAAAGGAACGGCCGCCACGGCCGCACTAGCCGGATCGTGTCGCTCGCATTCGCGCTGAGCCAGAAGCGCCCCGTGCCCGAGGCGCCGTGGCCACCGTTGTGTAGCCGTACGCGCAGGGCCAGCAGTTCCCCGGGCTGCGCGCGGCCGTCGCCGTTGCCGCGCGAGCCGCCCGTGCCGTCGTCGAACACGGCCAGGGCCAGCTTCAGCCGCGCCTGGGGCGAGTTGGCAAAGGGGATCAGCAGCGTTGCGCGATACTGCAACTGTCGTTGCCCGTCGTAGATGCGGAACTGCATCGGCTCCAGCCCCTGGGGTAGAACCGTGGGCAGTGCGACGGTGGCGTCCACCTGCACCGTCTGTCCCGGGTCGATCCGGCCCACCGGCAGCTCCAGTCCGTTCAGGCACGGCGCCGCGCTGCGGGAGATGCCCAGCACGCGGTGCAGCGGCAGCGCGCCCGCGTTGCGCAGGGTGAAGCGCAGCCGCAGGGCGGTTCCGGTGGGCACCGGGATACCCGGGGGCAGAGGTTTCCAGGCGGCGGGCTTGCGGCCCTTGCTGCCGCTGGCGGGCCCGGTCTGCAGCTCCACGTGGAGCAGCTCCACCTGTCCGCCATCCTCCCCATTGCCCGGCGTCCAGTCCACACCCCGGGCGGCCAAGCTGCGGGCAATGGCCTGATCCTGGCGCCGCCGCTCCTGCTGTGCCCAGCCCAGACCCTGATCCAACAGCACTGCCTGGCCCTGCGGTGCGTTGAGCAGCAGCAGGCGCCGAGCCAGTGCCAGCGCATAGTCGTCGCCGGGACTGGCCTCCGGCGGCGCATGACGGCGATCCGGGCCCTTGCGCATCATCGGCCGTCCGGCTGGCGGCGCCTGCAGATAGGGCACCTCGCGTAGGGGCTGTGCATCGCCGGCGTCGGCTTCCGCCAGTCTATCGGGGTCCGTGGTTAGGGCGGTGGCCAGCAGGCCGCGGTCACTGCCGGGCTGCTCCCCGATGCGCACGGGCCGCAGCCAGATGTGCGGCAGAATGCCCCTACCCTCGATGGAGTGGCCGGCTACGGGGAAGAAGCGCGCCACGGTGACCTTCAGCGCTGTGCCGCCGGAGAGCGGGAAAACGGATTGGATGGAGTTCTTGCCGAAGGTCGGGGCCCCGAGCAGCAGGGCGCGGTGGTTGTACTTCAGCGCGCCCGCCACCACCTCCGCCGCAGATGCTGTTCCGC
>DATFMP010000053.1:0-62659 GCA_035266845.1 bacterium | reverse complement strand
GGTGCCCTTGAAGTCCGTGCGCTCCAGGTGCCCTGTCAGCGTCCAGTTGCCCTGCGTCACCCACGCCAGCGTCAGTTGCTGCGACTTGGTGGTCTCCTTGAACGCGGGCGAGACCGGCGCGCGGGTGGCCTCGCCATTGCGCGACTGCAGGCCGATCCCGAGTTGCCCGAAGCGCGCCTCGATCACGCCCACGGTTTCCTGTTCCTCGTTCAGGAAGTTGGTGCCGTCCGTGACGAAGTCCTTGCTCGTCCGGTACACCTCCAGGTGCCAGGGGTTGGGCCCCTGCCCCAGGTAGGCGACGCCGTAGCCCTGCACGTCCCGGTTCACCTTGAAGTCATTGGTGGGGCTCGTGAGATTGCGGAAGTCGAACTTCTCCGTGCCGCTCAGATAGCCCAGGTAGAACGCACCCCCCAGGCGCAGGGATGCCCCGGTGATGTCCCTCTTGGCATCGATCTCGTCGTCCGTCCCCGCCCCTATCTTGAAGTGAAAGGCTTGATTGAGCGCACTGCTGGAAGCGCCGACGGCCAATACCCCGAAGACCTGAAACGCACCGGCATAGTCGCGTAGCGTCTGCTTGTCGTTCGAGGTGGCCTGGGAGCCTCCGCTCCAATCCATCGCCTGGGCGCCCAGCGAGACGTATTGCGTAACCCAGCGCAGCCCCGCGAATGGACCGGAGAAGTCGAAATCACCTGGCGTGAGGCCGTCGTCGAAGTGCCCGCTGGCGCTCATCGAGCCCAGCCCCAACTCCGAGTGCCGGCTCCACTGCATGGCCGCCGGGTTTTCCGGCAGGAACGTCAGCCCGCTGGTAGTGAATCGATCCAGCACGGGCACGGCCAAGGCGTTGAATTGCTCCGGGTCCATCGTCCGCGCAGTGCCGGGCAGCAACGAGGGCGCGGCCACCTGCGCAAAGGCCGGCACCGCGGATACCATCACCATCACCAAGCCTATGATCATCCCACGCATGGCGTGTCGCTCCTTTTGCATTCCCATGCCCCCGCCGCGGGGCCGGGTCCCCCGTGCCGCCCGGCCCCGCGGCGCGGCTAGAACTGGTAGGCCACCGCCACCGACGTCGTGTCGACAGATTCGTCAGTGGGTGCGTTGTCCTTCACATTGGTGCTCTGCACCCGGGCGGTCACCGAAAGGCCCTGCATGGGTGCGTAGCCGATATCGAACGTGTGGCTGGAGACGTCGGGAGGGTTGGGCGTATCAAGCACGTCCAATTTGGCGCTCGCGGCCCCGATCAGGAACGAGTGCGCCAGCATCTGCACGCTCAGGCGGGTGCCCTTGAATCCCATCCCCGAGAATGGCGCTGGAAAGGTGTTCAGCTTGACGTAGTCGAGCCCCACGTACCACTTGATGTCGCCTTCCGTGCGCAGGGCCACGCCGGCCTGCACGCCGTTGCGGTCAAAGCTGGTAGGGGAGCCGGACGGCGTGAGCGTATCCTTGACGGCACCCAGGCCAAAGTACCAGACCTCGTTCACCCGCACCGATGCACCGAATTCCTTGCGGGAGAGGTCGAGGCCCAAGGCGTCGCTGCTGGTCTTGCCGGATCCGACTCCCAGGCCCAGCCAGTTGCCCACGTTCAGGCTGAGCTGGATATCGTTCGTCTTGTCGTAGGTGCCCAGGTTGAAGCTCGAATCGTCCTTCACCGACATCTGTTCGGCGGCGATGCCAAAGGTCTGGCCCACCAGGCGCGCGCCCACGAAATTGCCCTTGGTGTTGCGGTCTGGAAGCACGCCCAGGTTGTCCTTGATCGTGCCCTTGATCAGCCCGGCTGCCACGCGCGAGGGGCCGCCCCAGGCCAGTGCAGCCGGGTTCTCCGGCGTGAGGGTGGCACCGTTGATGCCGATGGCCTGATAGTGAAAGAAGCCCGGCGCGGCCGGGACGAGGTCCGTCGTGGCCACCTGCGCCTGGGCCGTACCGACGAGCCCGGCCAGCACCAGCACCGCCATCCATGCAATTCGCTTCATGATCGTCTCCGTCCTGTGATCATCGGGGCCACCCGATGCCGCGGGGTGTGAGTGCAATGGGGGTTTCCCGCGGGCGGCCCTCTCCCTTCCTTATCGGCGAATGAGGCCAAGGCTTGAGCGCACGCCGTCCCTTGCACAGGCTCCCCGATCCGGCTATCGCTGGCTTCACGGGGCGCGGGTGCGTCCGTCTCTTGGACGGTGGTTGGAAGAGCATATGCGCCATTGGGGCCCTAGGCCCCCGCATTGGATTTTTTGTGCTGTTCGAGCGGCCCCGCCGCTCGAAAACCCATTTCCGAACAGACTCCAGCCGGCCTGTCGCCATGACCGATCTGCCCCTGACCCATCACTCCGCGCGCCTGGAAGGGCTGCGCCTGCACTACGTTACGGCGGGGGAGGGCCCGCCGCTGTATCTGCTGCACGGGTATCCGCAGACGTGGTTCATCTGGCGCAAGGTCGTGCCCCTGCTGGCGCCCCACTACTCGCTGGTGATGCCGGACCTGCGGGGCTATGGGGATTCGGACAAGCCGCTGGGTGGCTACGATAAGCGCACCATGGCGGGGGACATCCGCGCGCTGGCGGAGCAGCTCGGCCACCGGCGCTTCGCCCTGGTGGGGCACGACCGCGGCGGCCGCGTGGCGCACCGATACGCCCTGGACCACGGCGAGACCCTGGCCGCGCTGGTGCTGCTGGACATCGAGCCCACCAAGACCAAGTTCGATGCGCTGGACCGCCAGAAGGCGCTGGGCTCCTGGCACTGGCTGTTCCTGCCCCAGACGGACCTCGCTGAGCGGCTCATCGCGGCGGAGCCGGAGGCGGTGCTGCGCCACTTCCTGCGCGCCTGGGCCGGCGATCCCTCGGCCATCGAGGAGGCCGCGGTGGCCGAGTACCTGCGCTGCTTCCGCCTGCCCGGCACCATCCGCGCCACCTGCGCGGATTACCACGCCGGGGCGTATCTGGACCTGGAGCACGACGCGGCGGATGCCGACCGGCGCATCGAGGCGCCGCTGCATGTGCTCTGGGGCGGGCTGGGCAAGCGCGAGCGGGAGTGGGACCTGCCGGCCGTGTGGCGCGAGAAGGCGCGCGAGGTGAGCGGGCGCGGCCTGCCCTGCGGCCACTTCATCCCGGAGGAAGCCCCCTCCGAGCTGGCAGCGGAGCTGCGGGCCTTCCTGGCCGGCAAGCTGTAGCGCAGTTCAGTGCCGGCCGAGGCCCAGCAGATAGACGTGTCGGATTGGGCCGCGTCGCCACGCACCGATGTCATTCCGAGCGCAGCGAGGAATCTGCTGTGACGGCGGACAAACAGATTCCTCGGCCCGCAACCGGGCCTCGGAATGACAATCCGGAGCCGGCGACGGAGCCCCCGGGCCGCGCCTAGCGGTTCTTGAACTCGGGCTTGCGCTTCTCGTTGAAGGCGTTGACGCCCTCGTCCCGGTCTTTGGTGGGCACGCAGAGGTTGTAGGCCTGAATCTCGAAGTCCAGCGCCTCGGCCAGCGGCAGCTCGATGCCGCGGTCCACGGACTTCTTGGCCTGCCGCACGGCGATGGGGCCGTTCTCCGCGATCATGTGGGCCAGCTCCATGGCCTTGTGCATCAGGTTGGGGGCGGGCACGACGTGGTTGACCAAGCCCCAGGACTCCGCCTCGCTGGCGTCGATCATACGCCCGGTGAAGAGCAGCTCCTTGCCGCGGCCGATGCCGATGCGGCGCGGCAGGCGCTGCGTGCCGCCGGCACCGGGCATGATGCCGAGCTTCACCTCCGGCTGGCCGAAGCGGGCGTGGTCCGCTGCCACGATGAAGTCGCAGGTGAGGGCCATCTCGCAGCCGCCGCCCAGGGCGAGGCCGTTGACCGCCGCGATGACGGGCATCGGGAAGCGCCACAGGGCCTCCATGCCCTCCTCGAAGATGACGTGCTGATACTGCCACGCCTCCTTGGTCATGCCGCGGCGCTCCTTCAGGTCGCCCCCGGCGCAGAAGGCCTTGTCCCCCGTCCCCGTGAGGATGATGCAGCGCACGTCGGGTGTCCGCCGGTGGTCGAACTCGCGGAAGAACGCGCGCATGTCGATGCCCATCTGGGTATTCATGGCGTTCATGGCTTCCGGGCGGTTCAGCGTCACCTTGAGGATGTGCGGCGCCACGTCTTCAACCAGCAGTGTCTCGTAGCCGGCCATTGCCTCTGCCTCTCGTTGCGGTGGGGGGGGATGCACGGACGTCGGCCAGGCGCCCCGTCCGCGGCGGCGTTTGGAATTTCCCGAGAAATGGGGGATAACCTCTTTCGGACCCATCAATCACAGATTGCGGCGGCGCGCGCAAGCCGCAGGCGCCTCAGCGGGCGGCTGCGGGCTGCACACCCGGTAACCGTGAGGTCCGCGGCCCGGCCGCCGTGCCGGAAGGCGCGCCGCGAGGCGATCCGCGCACTCCCCCTGGAAGGACAGCCCATGCCCGAGATGATTCGCCTGGAGCCCCCGTCCCGTCTCAGCCAGAACCTGGGCGAGATGATGTACACCCAGCGCGCGATCCGGCGCCTGAAGCCGGATCCCATCAGCGATGAGGATCTGCACCTGATCCTGGATGCGGCCTCCAAGGCCCCCAACGGCGGGAACCGGCAGCCGGGGCGCTTCCTGGTGATCCGCGACCGCGAGAAGATCCGTGAGTTCGGCGCGCTGTATCACGAAGCATGGTGGGCCAAGCGCCGCGACGAGGGTCATCCCTGGGCCGCCGCCGGCAAGCGCGAGGCGATCCCGGCCGATGACGGCAGCCACCCGCACGCCGCCCTACTGGCCGATGAGATCAAGGATGCGCCGGTGGTGATCCTCGCCTTCACCAATCGCAAGGGCTTCGCCAACTCGGTCTTCCCGCCCGTGCAAAACCTGATGCTGGCCGCGCGGGCGCTGGGGATCGGCTCCACGCTCACGACGCTGCACCCTTCGGTGATGGATCGGGTGTACGCGATGTTCGGGGTGCCCAAGGAAGCGGACTTCCACTGTTGCATTCCGATGGGCTACCCGCGAGGGCGCTTCGGGCCCACCTCGCGCTTCCCCACCAGCGAGACGACGTACTGGGACCGCTGGGATCAGGCCCCGCCCTGGAAGTAGCGCGGCTACTCCGCTTGGGCCTGCGCTCGGCTCCGCGGTGCAGCGGAGCCAGGCCACAGCAGCGCCGTGCCGGCATCCAGCCGCAGGTGCAGCGCGGACGCGCCCGCGACGTACTCGATGGGCCGCTCGGCGGGCGGGAGCGGGTCCTTGACCGGCTGCGGGCCGCCCGGCGCGGTCGCCGGCGTGGCGATATGCTGCAGCAGCACCACGCGCAGCCCGGTGACGCCCAGGCTGAGCAGTGCCGCCAGCAGAGAAACGAGGATGATGCGCTTCATGGGTCGGCTCTTCGGTCGGGTGCGGAGTGACGGCCCGCCCCAGGCATCATTGGCCGGGCGGGTGCCGCACGAGAAATGCCACTCTCCCCTTTCCATATCGGCGCGAGTGAGGAATCATTGAGCCGGCGCCGCACCGAGCGGTACGGCACCGTCTTCTTTAACGACCATCTTCTGCAAAAAGGAACACCCCGCCCATGGCTGTGCACACGGTTACCCTGATCGGCCACTCCGAGCCGATCCCCGTCGGCAAGATTGTCTGCATGGGGCGCAATTACGTCGCTCACATCGAGGAGCTGAACAACGCCCGGCCGGACAAGCCGATGTTTTTCATCAAGCCCACCACGGCGCTGCAGCCCATCGAGCAGCCCGTGCGCATCCCGCCGTACTCCAAGAAGGCCCGGCACGAGCTGGAACTGGCCGCGCTGATCGGCAAGAAGCTGCACAATGCCAAGGAGTCGGAGGTGTACCCGGCCATCCAGGGCTGGGCCGTGTCGCTGGACGTGACCCTGCAGGATGTGCAGGACGAGCTGAAGAAGAAGGGCCATCCCTGGGAGATCGCCAAGGGCTTCGACGGTTCCTGCCCCGTCTCCCCCTTCGTGCCGGCCTCGCAGGTGCCCAATCCGCAGGACATTCTGGTGCGCATGCGCGTGAACGGCGAGTTGCGCCACAACGACAGCACCAAGCTGATGATCTGGAAGATTACCGAGCTGATCGCGGCCGCATCGCAATACTTCACGCTGGAGCCGGGCGATATCGTGCTGACGGGCACCCCCGCCGGCGTGGGCTCGCTGGAGCCGGGCGACGACCTCGTGATGGAAATCGAGCACGTGGGTATCTACCACGCCACCGTGGCCAAAGACTGATCGGCGGTCGGCCCGACGCACGGCTTGGCCGGGCCGCCATCCTGCAAGCGAACGAGGATTGACCATGCAGTACAACGACTATGGCTTGAACAGCGACCAGAAGGCGCTGGTGCAGTCCGTGCGCGACCTGTGTGCGCGCTTCCCCGGCACCTACTGGCGCGAGCTGGACGAGCAGGGCGGCTACCCCACGCAGTTCATCGATGCGCTCACCGATGGCGGCTTCCTGGGTGCGATGATCCCCGAGCAGTATGGCGGGTCGGGCCTGGGCGTGATGGAGGGCGGGCTGATCCTGGAGGAGATCAACCGTTCCGGCGGCAATGCGGCGCCGGGGCACGCCCAGATGTACATCATGGGCACGCTGCTGCGGCACGGCAGCGAGGAGCAGAAGGAGGCCTACCTGCCGGAGATCGCCAAGGGCACCCTGCGCCTGCAGGCCTTCGGCGTGACGGAGCCGGACGCGGGATCGGACACCACCAGCATCACCACCCGCGCCGAGCGCCAGGGCACCAAGTACATCGTCAACGGACGCAAGGTCTTCATCTCGCGCGTGCTGCAATCCGACCTGATGCTGCTGCTCTGCCGCACCACGCCCAAGGATCAGTGCGCCAAGCGCACGGACGGCCTGAGCGTGCTGCTGGTGGATCTGCGCCGGGCCAAGGGCAACGGGCTGGAGGTGAACCCGCTGGACCTGATGGTCAACCATCACTCCAACGAGCTCATCTTCGAGAACCTGGAGGTGCCAACCGAGAACCTGATCGGCGAGGAGGGCAAAGGCTTCCGCTACATCCTCTCCAGCATGAACGCCGAGCGCGTGCTGGTGGCCTCCGAGAGCATAGGCGACGGCCGCTACTTCGTGGAGCGCGCGGTGCAGTATGCCAACGAGCGCAAGGTGTTCGGCAAGCCCATCGGCCAGAACCAGGGCGTGCAGTTCCCCATCGCCCGGGCCTATGCGGCCGTGGAGGCGGCGCGCCTGATGCGCGACAAGGCCGCGCGCATGTTCGACGAAGGCGCGAACCCCGGCGAGGAGGCCAACATGGCCAAGCTCCTGGGCGCCGAAGCCGCCTGGCAGGCGGCCAACATGTGCATGGACACCCACGGCGGCTACGGCTTCGCCCGCGAGTACGACATCGAGCGCAAGTTCCGCGAGGCGCGCCTGTTCATGGTGGCCCCGGTGACCAACAACATGGTGCTCAACTTCCTCTGCCAGAACGTGCTGGGCCTGCCGCGATCGTAGGCTGCGTCTGGGAGATCGCCCAAGGCAGCCGCACCCTTCGAGACGTCCTGCTCCGCAGGACTCCTCAGGAATGCGGCTTCGAATCACTCCCTGAAATGATAGGACTCCGCATTGCTGAGGAGCGCGCAAAGGGCGCGCCTCGAAGCGTGCGGAGGCCGGCAATGGCACTGTTTCGGGTCGGGTGGCAACGCTCAGACACAGCCTGGGCGGCAGTGCCTCGCCACGAGGCTGCGGCGGTCAGGGTCTGCCTGGAAAGGCCCGTTGCGGATGGGGGCTTTGCGCCCGTATCGGGGGTGCGGGGGCCCTCGGCCCCCGCATCTGATTTTGTCCTGCTTTCCGGCGGCAGCTACGCCGGCACGGAGAATTCCGTCGGGCGCAGGTAGATGGTGGTGCGCTTGGCCAGGCGGGGCACGTCGGGGTCGATGGGGTCGCGGCGGTGGCAGGTGCGGCCGTTGTCCCACAGCATCACGTCCCCCATGCGCCACTCGTGGGCGTAGACGCACTCGGGGCGGGTCATCACGGCGGCCAGCTCCTTGAGCAGCGCCTTGCTGCGCGCCTCGGGCAGTCCCACGATGCGGTACGTGATGCTGATGTCCAGGTACAGCGTTTTGCGGCCCGTGGCCGGGTGGGTGAGCACCAGCGGATGGCGTACGGGCGGGTACTTCTCGCGCATGGCCTGCTTTTCCGCCTCGGAAATCTGCTCGCGCTCGTAGCCGTTGTAGCGCGATTCGCCCTCCAGTCCCTCCAGTTCGGCCTGCAGGTCTTGCGGCAGCATGGCGTAAGCCAGCTCGCCGTTGCACCAGGACGTGCAGCCCTGGCCCTCGGGCATTTCCACCGCATAGAAGATGGAACCCGTGGCCGGCCGAGGCTGATAGGACTGGTCGGAGTGCCAGTTCAGCTCGGAGCTGGCCAGGCTGCCCACCCGCCGTCCCGACTGCGTGAGCAGGTTGGAGACGTACATGATGGCCGGGTGCTGTCGCGAGTTCAGGTAGTTCGGCACCACGAACAGTTCCCCGAAGCGCTCGCTCAGCGCCACCAGATCGGCCTCGCTAAGCACCTGCCGTCGGAACAGCAGCAGCGGCTGCTCCTGCCACGCGCGCAGGATGGCGGCGAAGGTGGCATCGTCCAGGGATGCCAGCTCCACGCCCAGCACCTCCAGGCCGAAGTGCGGCTGCAGGGGATGCGTCTCAAGGGTCGTCACGGTGGGTCTCAGGGATCGAGGTGGGTCTGCCTGCAGGCCAGGCTCTGTTTTGAATCGGTTGAGTGCCGTCAATTTGCGGCCATTTGTCATTCCTCGGCCCGCAGCGCGGGCCGAGGAATCTGTTTTGTTTCGGGGCGCAGCAGATTCCTCGCTGTGCTCGGAATGACAGGTCGGGTTGACCAGGACGCACCTCCTGGTGTTTCCAAACAGAACCTAGCCCGGCCTCCCCTGCGTTGGCAATGCGCAGCGCCGCCGCGGGCGCGGCGCGTTGACAAGCTCTCCCTTGCACCGTACTATGTCAAATTGGAATGATTTCATGATGTTAGCGATCCCGTGTCGCCCGGGGTTATCCATCGGCGACAGGTTGACCGATAGGGTCGATCCCTGCTTGGTCTGGAGGTAAAGCGATGCCGATTTACGAATACGTCTGCAGCAGTTGCGGCTCGGAGTTCGAGGCGATCCAGAAATTCTCCGACGAGCCCCTCAATGAGTGCGCCTGCGGCAAGCAGGGCACGGTGGAACGCAAGCTGTCGCTGAGCGCGTTCCAGCTCAAGGGAGGCGGCTGGTACAAGGACATGTACGGGTCCAGCAACGGCGGCGGCAATGGCAAGAGCAACGGCAGCTCAGCTTCCAAGGCCAGCAGCAGCGACGGCGCGGCGGCGACCAGCTCTGACGGCGCGAAATCCAGCGACACTGCCAAGTCCAGCGATTCCGCCAAGTCCAGCACCGGCAGCAGCGCCACGGCGTCCGCCTGAACGGGCCCCAGGGCTTGGCGTCAGGGCTCGGGCGCGGCGGACTCCAGCAGCACGGCCGCCTGGGCGGCGATGCCCTCGCCACGGCCCGTGAAGCCCAGGGTTTCCGTGGTGGTGGCCTTCACCGAAACCTGTTCCAGCGTCACGCCCAGGAGCTGCGCCAGCCGCTCGCGCATGGCCGGTACGTGCGGGGCCAGCTTGGGGCGCTCGGCGATCACGGTGCAGTCCAGATTGGCGGTGCGCCAGCCCTGGCCGGTCACGTGCGCGACCACCTGCGCCAGCAGGCCGGCGCTGTCCGCCCCGGCGTAGCGCGGGTCGCCCGGCGGGAACCAGTGCCCCAGGTCACCCAGCGCCAGCGCTCCGAGCAGGGCGTCGGCCACGGCGTGCAGCAGCACGTCCGCATCGGAATGGCCCGCCAGCCCGTGCGTGTGGGGGATCTTCACGCCGCCCAGGATCAGCGGCCGCCCTTCCACCAGAGCGTGTACGTCGAATCCCGTGCCGATGCGCAGGCGGCTCATGCGTGGTGCTCCCGGCTACGGCCGCGGGGCAAGGTGAAGCAGCCGCTGTCATCGGTGTTGCGAATCATCATGCGAGAATGCCGCTTATGGCGATGAAATTGCCCCGTGTGACCATCGAGGAGCTGGACAGCCTCGTGGATCAGCTCAACAAGCCCGATGTGCAGCTGCGCGACGCCGCCATGGCGCGCCTGGCCGACTACGAGCGGGCCGGCCGCGTGCCCCTGGAGGCGCTGCTGGAGTTCAGCGAGTCGGAGAACGCCTCGCTCTCCATGTATGCCATCTCCGCCCTGGGGCGCAACGGGGAGCCGGCGGCCGTCAAGAAGCTGATCGATCTGGCCGAGCGGCACCGCACGGGCAACTCCATCTTCCTGGAGCAGATCATTGACGCGCTGGGCGAGACTCGCAACACAGGGGCCTCCTCGGTGCTGCTGAGCCTGTTGGGCATCCGCGGTGGCTGGAGCGGCAAGCTGTTCGGGCGCAAGGGCCGCAAGGAGGACGAGGCGCCCGAGGTGGTGCGCATCCGGGAGGCGGTGACGCTGGCCGTGCTGCGCGCGCTGGAGAAGATCGAGGACCCCAAGGCGGCCGAACTGCTGGGGGAATACCTGGAGCATCCGGAGCCGCTGGTGCGCTGGCACGCCGTGCAGAACCTCGTGCACTGCAATGTGGCCAAGTTCAACGACCGGCTGCGGGAGATGGCCGCCGGCGACAAGAGCGAGCTGGTGCGCGAGGCCGCGTCCCTCGCCGTGGATCGCCTGGAACCCTTGCCCCCCAATCTCAACAATTAGGCAGTGTCAGAGAAGACATCGCCCCGTGTTTCCGCGCGCTTCGAGACGCGGGTTTTGGCCGCTCCTCAGCAACGCGGTGGTCTGCGGTGGGCAATAGACTGGAGCCGTGTTCCTGAGGAAGGCTCCAATGGAGCCTGTCTCGAAGGGCACGGCGGTCGATCTGCCAGGTTTTCGGATACAGCTTGGCCCCGGCAAAGGCCCGGCCAATCGGCCTTGTGGTCATTCTAAGGCCTGCCCCACGGGCTGAAGAATCTGCTCGATCCCAGGCACAACAGATTCCTCGCTGCGCTCGGAATGGCACCTTCCGGCAGTAGATCTGGACGATTCCAGGCGTCTCGGGCCAGTACCTACCCGCTTTCGGAGCGGGCGCAGCGGAAGCCGACGTCCTGCCAGGCCAGCGAGGGATTGCTCGAACCGCGATAATACGCTGCCGCCGGTTCGTACGTGGTGGCCCAGGAGCCTCCGCGCACGACCCGCTCGCGGCCGAAGCGCGGATCGGCCATGCCGGAACCGCCGGGATAGGCTTTCAGGAAGTCTTCCACCCATTCGCGCACGTTGCCGGACATGTTGCGCACGTTGTAGGGGCTCACGTCCCGCGTGGCTTGGTTCACGGGCACCGCGCCCTTGTGTCCCGATTCGCGTGTCACCGTGAAGCCGGGCGAGAACGTGTCGCTGCCCCAGGGATAGGCCACGCCGTTCGGCCCGCGCGCCGCCTTCTCCCACTCCTCCTCGGTCGGCAGGCGCTTGCCGGCGAACTGGCAGTAGCGGCTGGCGTCCTCCCAGGTCACGCCCACGACGGGCAGGGAGCCCTTGCCGGACGGGAACGTGCGGCCCTTCCAGCCCACGGGTGCGCGGTAGTTGCGGGCATTGACGAAGCGCTGGTACTCGGCGTTGGACACTTCCGTCTGGTCGATGAAGTACCCGTACAGATTCACGCTGTGCTGCGGCGCGGCGATGGCTTGCGTGTCGTTGCTGCCCATGACGAACGATCCCGCCGGCACGTACACCATCCCCGGTGGGATCTGCAGGCTCGGCGCGCCCGGCTTGCCGTCTACGGACGCCGTGAGGGGCATGTTGTGCATGTTGATGAGGTCCGCCCACTCGATCACGCCGTTGAAGATGTTCATCATCTTCAACGAAGCCAGGTAGGAGCCATCCGGGCGGCGCTTGATGCTGCCGTAGATGAACGCGTCAACGCCGTACAGCTCGCCCAGCTTCTTGGCCCGCTGCTCGTCGATGAACACCGACTGGTTGAGCTCCTGCTCCTCCGTGATGAGGCGGATGTTCTCGCGGTCGACCACCTTCAGGTCGCCCTCCTTGGTGATCGCCACCGAGAGGTAGTCCATTACGGACTTGGGCGAGAAGGTGCTGTTCGTGTCGATATCCCAGAAGCTCACCAGGCGGATCTTGGCCTTGCGCAGCCGGTCGCGGTCCTTCTCCAGCGAGGCCACGGCGCCCTTGCCCAGCGATTCCAGGTAGCCCGCATCCTGCGCCCGGTCGCTGATGGGGAAGATATCGGCCCAGACGATGGCCGAATTCTGCACGTCGATCCCCTTGAGCACGAGGGCATCGCGGTAGAACGTGCCGTAGATAAACAGGTCAACCCCCATCAGGTTGCCCAGTTCCTTGTATTTTTGCGTGGAGATGAAGTCCTGCAGTTGGACCTGCTGTTCCTTGAGGATCAACTCCAGCTTGGAGCGATCGACCACCTGGAAGCGCCGTCCGCGGACGAGCATCACGTTGGTGAAGTCGATCAGGTCCGCGACGTTATAGTTGGCCCCCTCCTGCCGGATGCGGGAGATGGCGACGGTCTGGAACTTGGGGGCGGTGAGGTGGGTCTTGAGGGAGTCGGCGATGCGCGTCGCCAGCGTTTCCACGTCCACCGCGGCCTGGGCGTGCCCCGGCGCCGCACAAAGCACCAGGGTGAGCACCGTCAGCAGGGGCAGCGGCGCGGCCCAACGAGGCCAGCGTTTCATCGGATCCTCATTCGTCAAGCCGCCCCGGACAGGTTCACCGAGACGATCTTGGACACGCCGGCTTCCTCCATGGTCACGCCGAAGAGCCGATCCGCCACCTCCATGGTGCGTTTATTGTGAGTAATAATAATGAATTGTGAGTGTTCTGTCATGCTCTGGATCAGGCGATTGAAGCGGGTCACGTTCACATCGTCCAGGGGGGCATCCACCTCGTCCAGCAGGCAGAACGGACTCGGCTTGTGCAGGAAGAACGAGAAGATCAGCGAGATTGCCGTCAACGCCTTTTCCCCTCCCGATAGCAGATTAAGGCTTTGCAGCTTCTTGCCCGGCGGCTGGGCCACGATATCCACCCCGGCCACCAGGGGGTCATCTGAATCGGTAAGCACGAGTCGCGCCTCGCCGCCCCCGAACACCTGGGGAAACAGCATCTGGAACTTCTCGTTGACCTGATCGAACGTCTCGCGGAAGCGGCGCCGCGATTCCGCGTTCATGCGCCGGATCGAGGCTTCCAGATCCTCGATGGCCTTGGTCAGGTCGTCCTGCTGGCTGCGCAGGAAGTTCAGGCGTTCGGCCAGGGCCTCGTATTCCTCGGGCGCCCCCAGGTTCACGCCCTCCATGCGCTGCAACCGCGCCTGGGCCGCGCTGAGGCGGCCTTCCAGCGTGCGCTCGTCCGCCGGCTCGGCGGGTGCTTCGCGCTCGGGCAGCCCGGCCAGCAGGGCGGCGTGCTGCTCCAGACGCATGCGCTCTGCCGTCAGCTTCAGTTCGATCTCGTGCAGACGGGCCTGGTTCGCCTCGTGGGCCTTCCGTGCCCGGCCGGCCTGCTCGCCCAGCGCGCGGTGCTGCTCGCCAAGGGCATCGAAGGCCTGTCGGCGTTCGCGCTCGGTCTGGCGCAGCGCGTCCATGGCAGCGTGCTGCGCCTTCAGGTCGGCATCCAGCCGCTCGATGGCCTCGGCGGCGGCCGCGTGGCGGGCCTGCTGCTCGCCCAGCGCTGTCTCGGTCTCCTCCAGCTTCTGCGCGGCCTCTTCCTGCTCGCGCTCCTGCTCGGCCAGCCGGGTACGCAGGGCCTCCAGCCGCGAGACCAGGCGGCCCTGCTCCACCTTGCGCTCCGTGAGGTCGGCGGCGATGCCGTGCAGTTCCGCGCGGGCCTGCTCCACCGCCTCGCGTTGCCCGCCCACCTCGCCCTCCAGGCGCGTGCGGATCTCGCGCCAGCGCTCCAGCTCCGCGGCCAGCTCGGCCTGCTGCGTGCGATAGCGACCCAGCTCCTCCTCGAACTGTGAGGCCTCTCGCTGCACGGCTTCGCGCACCTGCTCCAGGCGCTGGGTCTCGCGCTGACCCTGGGCCAGCTCGGTCTCCAGAGCCTTGCGGGCCAGGGACAGCTCCGCGGCGCGCGCCTCGTGTTCGCGGCGGGCGGTGTCGGCCTGCTCCACGCGCTCGGCGAGGTGCGTGCCCTCGGCCTGCAGGCGCTCGCGATCGGCTTCCAGGCGCTCCGCGCGTTGCTCCAGCTCGGCCATCTCGGCGCGCCGGCGCAGCAGGCCCGCGCCCGGACTGCCCGTCTGGCCCAGCGTGATGCGGGCGCGGCTGTCCACGTGAAAGGCCCCGTCCTCGGCCAGCCACTCGTGGTGCGCGCCCAGGGGCTCGGGCAGGGGGAAGGGGTTGCTACCTGCGGGCAGCACGTGCGTGGCCCCGAACAGCGTGTGCGCCAGCCCAGCCGCGCCGTCCCGCGCCTCCAGCATCTCGGCCAGGGCACGGCGGTCGCTGAAACCCTCGCCATTGTGGCCGCTGCCATTGCCGTTCCCATTGGGCATGGCGGGTAGCCCGTCCAACGCCAGGAAGCGCACCCCGCCCACCTGCAGCGCATCGAGCTGCTCGGCCAACCGGGGCAGGGCCGTCGCGCTGCGGATCACGACCGTCTCCAGGTGCGGGGCCAGGTAATCCCCGCTCCAGGCGGCCACCTCCGCCGGCACGACCAGCAGGTCCGCCAGGGGCGCCACGATGCCCAGCGCCTCGCGCTGCTCCGGGTGCGCCTGCGCCCACTCCAGTAGGGCCCGCACGGCCTCGCCGAAGCCTTCGTAGCCAGCCTCGATCTCCGCCAGGGAATCCAGCCGCGAGCGGCACTCCAGCGTGGCCCGCTCGGCGGTCTGCAGCCGCTCGCGCTGCTCGGCCAGCGCGGCCTGCTGCTCGGCCAGCGCGGCCTGTAGGGCCTCGGCCTGGGCCCGGGCATCGTCCTGGGCGGCGTCCAGCTCCGCCGCGCGGGCGTGCTGGGTCTCCAGCGTCAGGCGCACCTGCTCCAGCTCCGTGCTGACGGCGTTGATGCGGCCGTGCAGGGCGCTGCGGCGCTGCTCGTCGTCCTGCAGGCGCTCGGCCAGGAAGCGCTGCTGGTTCTCGATGCCGGTGATCTGCGTATGGCTTTCCAGCAACTGCTCCTGCGTCGTCGTGAGCTGGGCCTGCAGGGCCTGCAGGGCGGCCTCGCGCTCGGCGTGCCCGGCCTCCGCGCGCACGATCTCCAGGCGACCCGCCTCGCTCTGCGATTCCAGGGCCTGGGCCTCGTGCTGCTGGGCCTGGCGCTGCTCGGCCGCATCGAGCTGCCGGCGCCGCAGCTCCTCCAGCGTCTGCTGAAGCTGGGCGCTCCAGGCGCGGGTGTTCTCCAGGTTTTGCCGTTCCAGCGCCAGCCGCGTGTCCGTGTGCTGGATCTCGCGCTCCTTGTTGTACAGCGCGCTGCGGGCCTCGCGCAGGGCGCCTTCCAGGCGGGTGCGCTCCAGGGCCTGGGCCTCCAGGGCCGCGTTGTCCGTCAGCAGGCGCTGCTCCAGGGCGGTGGATTCCTGGCCCAGCGCTTCCCGCTGCGTTTCCAGCGCCTCGCAGGCGCGGGCGCTGGTGGCGTGACGGAGGCGGGCCAGGTCGCCCTTCAGCAGGGCCACCTCGTGCTGCAGGTCGCGGAACTCGCGGGCCTGCTCCATCTGCTCGCGCAGCACACCCTCCTGGCGGCCCATCTCGCCCAGCACGTCCTCCACGCGCAGCAGGTTCTGGCGCGTCTGCTCCAGTTTCTTCTCCGCGGCCATGCGCTTGGTCTTGTAGCGCACGATGCCCGCCGCCTCCTCCATGAAGCCGCGCCGCTCCTGCGGGGATGCCGTCACGAACTCGTCCACGCGGCCCTGCTCCACGATGGAATACGAGCGGCCGGCGGCGCCCGTGTCCATGATCAGCTCGCGGATGTCCAGCAGGCGGCAGGGCAGCTTGTTGATGAGGTACTCGCTGTCGCCGGAGCGGTACAGGCGCCGCGTCACGGCGATCTCGCTGTACTCGTTGTAGCGCTCGATCGCGGTGCGGTCGGAGTTGTCGAAGAGCAGGGTCACCTCTGCCCGGCCCACCGGCTTGCGCGTGGTGCTGCCCGCGAAGATCACGTCGCCCATGGCGGCGCTGCGCATCAGGCGCGGGCTCTGTTCGCCCAGCGCCCAGCGCACCGCGTCCACCACGTTGCTCTTGCCGCAGCCGTTCGGCCCCACCACCATGGTGATGCCGTTGGCCTCGAACGCCAGCTCCGTGGAATCGCAGAAGGATTTGAAGCCGCTCAGCCTGACCTGCTTCAGCCTCATGTCGCTCCTTGCGGAGGAAAGGACCCTCCTGGCCCTTCTGTTGCCGTGCGGGGTGGGGTGTTGCGCGGCGCGGTCCCCTTAGCCGCGTGCGCACGCTCCATGGCGTAAGGTATCCAGGCTATTCCCCAAAGATCAAGCGCGGATCGCGGCCTGCGTGACCCCGCGCCACGGGGGCTACGGCCGGGCACGACGCGGCCACGGTCAGGGCGGACGGTGGATGATGCGGACGGCTGGAACGCGCTGGGCGGGCGGACGAAACAGAAACGCCGGGACGGGCGCGGAGCCCATCCCGGCGAAACCTGCGGCAATGCCGCTGCCGACTAGATATCGAAGTACAGGTAGAACTCGTGCGGCACCGGGCGGCTGTCCACCGGGCCGATCTCGTTCGCCAGCTTGTACTCGATCCACATGTCCACCACGTCCTTGGTGAACACATCGCCCTTCAGCAGGAAGTCGTGGTCGGCTTCCAGCTCCGCCAGGGCCTCGCGCAGCGAGCCGGGCATCTTCGGCACCTTCGCCAGCTCTTCGGGCGGCAGGCCGTAGATGTCCTTCTCCAGCGGATCACCGGGGTGGATCTTGTTCTGGATGCCGTCCAGGCCCGCCATCATCATGGCTGCGAAGGCCAGGTAGGCGTTGGAGGTGGCATCCGGGCAGCGGAACTCCAGCCGCCGCGCCTTGGGCGAGCTCACCACGGGGATGCGGATGGCCGCCGAGCGGTTGCGGTTGGAGTACGCCAGGTTGATCGGCGCCTCGAAGCCCGGCACCAAGCGCTTGTAGGAGTTGGTCGAGGGGTTCGTGAACGCCGCCAGCGCCCGCGCGTGCTTCAGCAGGCCGCCGATGTAGTACACGGCCATTTCGCTCAGCCCGGCGTACTGGTCACCGGCGAAGAGCGGCTCACCATTCTTCCAGAGCGATTGGTGGGTGTGCATGCCGTTGCCGTTGTCGTTGAACATCGGCTTGGGCATGAACGTCGCCACGCGGCCGTACTTCTTGGCCACGTTCTTGATGATGTACTTGTACCACTGCAGGTTGTCCGCAGTGTCCACCAGCGTATCGAACTGGAAGTTGATCTCGTGCTGGGCCGGCGCCACCTCGTGGTGCGACCGCTCGATCTTGAGGCCCATGGCCTCCATGGTCAGCACCATCTCGTTGCGCATGTCCTGCATCGAGTCCGAGGGCGACACGGGGAAGTAGCCCTGCTTGGGCCGCACCTTGTAGCCCATGTTCCCGCTCGCCTCGCCGCTCGTCCACGGGGCCTCGGAGGAGTCGATGAAGTAGTAGCCGCCGCCCGAGTGCGAATCGTAGCGCACCGAATCGAACACGAAGAACTCGGCTTCCGGCCCGAAGTACGCGGTGTCCGCGATGCCGGTGGAGCGCAGGTAGTTCAGCGCCTTCTTGGCCACGTTGCGGGGGTCGCGGCTGTAGTTCTCGCCCGTCACCGGGTCGCGGATGTCGCAGACCAGCGAGAGCGTCGAATCCGCGAAGAACGGATCGATCTTCGCCGTGGCGGGATCGGGCACCACGGTCATGTCCGAGGTTTCGATACCCTGCCAGGCACGGATCGAGGAGCCGTCGAAGTTGACGCCGTCATCGAACGTAGCGGCTTCGATATTGTGAGCCGGCACCTGGAAGTGCTGCCAACTCCCAATGAAGTCCATGAACTTCAGATCAACCATCTTGACGTTGTGCTCCTTCATCATCTTGAGCACGTCAGCCGGGGACTTCGCCATGGTGTTACCCTCTTCGTGGTATGGAATGTGTTGAGTCGATAACGTGTTCTCTGCGGGACCGCCGCGGCGGGCCCGGGAGGTTCCTAGATTGCTTCCTCGCCCTTCTCTCCGGTGCGGATGCGGATCGCCTCATCCATGGGCAGAATGAAGATCTTGCCGTCGCCAATGCGCCCGGTCTTGGCGGAGCTGACGATGGCTTCCACCGCTTTCTCCACCAATTCGTCGGGCAGGACAATCTCCAGCTTGATCTTGGGCAGAAAGTCGACCACGTACTCCGCCCCGCGGTACAACTCGGTGTGGCCCTTTTGCCGGCCGAAGCCCTTGACCTCGCTGACGGTGATGCCCCGGACGCCAACCTGATCCAGGCTTTCCTTCACCTCCTCCAGCTTGAAGGGTTTGATGATGGCCTCAATCTTCTTCAATGCACGTCTCCTGTAAAGACCGTTGCGATGCCGCTGAACCTGCCTGTCATCGAATCGGACGAGACTCCGTCAGAGCCGACCGGTGCGCAACATGCCGCAAGTCGGCAACCACGCCTGCCTGGGCCGCTGTGGGGAAATGATGCTTCCCGAGGCGGAAGGCATGCGTCCATGACCTGATTGTGCGAGTGAATCAGCGGAGCAAGACGCTACGCGGACAGTGTCCCGGCTGTCCTGATCAAGCGAGCTTGGAGCATGAAATGCCGACGACCATCGTAACGGAATACGCCAGCTATTTGCAAGACGAAAAAGGGATGGCGGAGCCGACCCGACGCGGCTATCTGGCCGCCGTGGAGTCGTTGCTGGCCGTCGCGCGGGCGCATCCCCGCCGGCTCTATCTGCCGGCCGCCTGGGGCGTGGAGCATCTGGACAAGCGCGCGTTGGAGATCTACCTGAACCATCTGCGCGAGGAGCGTGGCTTGGCGGCCAGCACGGTGGCGCAGCAGGCCAGTGCTCTGCGCGCCTTCTTCGACTTTCTGCAGCGCCGCGGCTACGTGGAGCGCAACCCCGCGCGGCGCCTGCTGCCCAAGCTGCCCCCGCGGGACGAGACCCCGCCCGACGGCGACGTGGAGGCCGTGCGCGAGTTGTTCGCGCGGGCCCCCGGGCGCCTCGCCGAAGCCCGCGAGCAGCTGCTGCTGGAGCTGTGCTACGGCGCAGCCCTGCGGCCAGCGGTGATGTGGCGCATCCGTTCCGTGCAGGTGCTCAGCCGCGCCGGACTGCTGCGCATCGTCACCCCGCAGGAGCAACTGGAGGCACCTCTCTCCCGCGAGGGCCTGGAGCGCGCCAAGCGCTACCTGGCCCTGCGCAAGGAGGTGGCCGCGGGTCGGCGGCAGGTGCCGTTTTGGCTGGACGAGCGCGGCCGCGCCTGCACGCCCACGCGGCTGGGGCGCCAGATCAAGCGCGCCATGGAGCGCGTGGGGCTGGAGGGCGGCCCCACCGTGCTGCGCCAGCTCGCCGCGCGGCACTTCGCGGAGCGCGGGGGCGATACGCGCTCGGTGCAGCAGCTTCTGCACGCCAAGCGCCTGGGCTCCCTGGATCGCTACGCCCCGCCGGACTTCCAGAGCGTGCTGCGCCAGTTCCGCCGCATCCACCCCCGCCAGCAGCCGTTGGAGTGAGGCCGCGTCTCGAAAGGCGTATCGGCCATGGGGGCGTTGCCCCCATACCTCCACCAGGGGGCGGGGCTCCCTGTCGCCCTGTTTGCGGATGGGATCGCGCCGACCTCGGTTCGGGTCGATGGTGGGGGCGCGGGGGTCTTCGGTCCCCGTGCTGGATGTTTTGTCGTCGTCAAGCGGCCCAGCCGTTTGACGCCCTATTCTGAAACTGAACCTCGGGGGCGATGGTGCGGCCCTAGGGCTCCAGGCCGCCTTTGCGGCGCACGCGAATGGGTATAGGGTGGGGCGATTCGCGTTCCTTGCGGCCCGGGCCAGCCCCTTGGCCGCTCATCCGTCGGCCATCGGCGCTTCACACTGAGATGCCATGCTCGCCTGCCAACGCCACCTGTTCTCCCTGCCCGAAGGGCTGCACTACCTGAACGGCGCCTCGCGCTCCCCGCTGCTCAAGTCCGCGGAGGCCATCGGCATTTCCGCGCTGCAGCAGCAGCGAGTGCCCGGGCCCGTGGTGGGCGAGGAATACCTGCGGGTCTCGGAGGAGCTGCGCGGCAACCTGGGCCGGCTGATCCATGCCCCGGCCGATGCCATCGCGCTGGTGCCCGCCGCCAGCTATGGCGTGGCCATCGCGGCGCACCACGTGAAGCTGCGCGCGGGCCAGAACGTCGTGATGCCGGACGAGGACTTCCCCAGCGACGTCTACGCCTGGATGGTGCGCTGCGCCGAGACCGGCGCGGAGCTGCGCCTGGTGAAGCGGCCGCCGGTGACCGAGGGCCTGGGCCGCGCCTGGAACGAGCACCTGCTGGAGGCCATCGACGCCAACACGGTCGTGGTCAACGTGTCCTCGGTGCACTGGACCGATGGTTTGCGCTTCGACCTGGCGGCCATCGGCCGGCGGGCGCGCGAGGTGGGGGCATGGTTCGTGGTGGACGGCTCGCAGTCCGTCGGGGCTGCGCCCTTCGACTTCCAGGCGCTGCAGCCCGACCTGCTGGTGTGCGTGGGCTACAAGTGGCTGCTGGGGCCCTATCAGCTCAGCTTCGCGGCCGTGGGCGAGCGCCTGCGCGAGGCGCTGCCCTTCGAGCAGCATTGGGGCAACCGCGCGAGCAGTTCGAACCCGGGCAGCACCGCCTACACCACCGAGTACCGGCCCGGGGCGCGGCGCTTCGATGGGGGCGAGCACGCAAACCCCATTACGCTGCCACTCTTCGCCGAAGGCGTGCGCCAGGTGCTGGAATGGACCCCGGAGGCCATCGAGGCCTACTGTGCGTCGCTCACCGCCCAGGTGCAGGCGCTGGCGGAGGACGGGCGCGTGCACATGCCGGCGCCCGGCGAGCACGCCGCGCACATCGTGGGCCTCCGCGCGGCGGATGGCGCCGCCCTGCCGCGCATCCTGGATGCGCTGCAGCAGCGCAACGTGCGCATCTCCCAGCGCGGCGATGCCGTGCGGGTCTCGCCCTACGTGCACAACACGCCGGACGACCTGGACGTGTTCTGCGAGGCGGTGCGCACGGCGCTGGGCTGAGCCCCCTGGCGCGCATCATGGACACCCGCTTCGCCGTGCGGTTATTTCGTAACGCGAGTGCCTTGTCGGCGCGATGCGCCACCGGGCGGGCCTGCCGGCCCGCCGCGGGGCCTGTCGCGTCGTGACTTCCAACCCTTCCCCGAGCACACCCCGCATGAGCCTGGACTGCCAACGCGATCTGTTCTCCCTGCCCACGGACGAGCACTACCTGAACTGCGCCTACATGGGGCCGCTGATGAAGTCCGTGGAGGCGGCGGGCGTGGAGGGCGTGCGGCGCAAGGTAGTGCCCCGCCGCATCCTGCCGGCGGACTTCTTCTCCGAGCCCGAGCAACTGCGCGAGCGCTTCGCGCAGTTGGTGCACGCGGAGGCGAATCGGGTGGCGCTGGTGCCGGCGGTCAGCTATGGCGTGGCCATCGCGCAGCACAACCTGCCCCTGCGCCCCGGACAGAACGTGGTGCTGCCCGGCGAGGAGTTCCCCAGCAACGTCTACGCCTGGATGGAGCACTGCCAGCGGTCGGGCGCCGAGTTGCGCTTCGTGCCGCGGCCCGCAGATGCCCAGAGCGTCGGCCGCACGTGGAACACGCGCATCCTGGAAGCCATCGACGCGAATACGGCCGTGGTGACCCTCACGGCGGTGCACTGGACGGACGGTACGCGCTTCGACCTGGACGCCATCGGCCGTCGTGCGCGCGAGGTGGGGGCACTCTACGTGGTGGACGGCACGCAGTCCGTGGGGGCGCTGGCGTTCGACTTCGGCGCCGTTCAGCCGGACCTGCTCGTGTGCGCCGGCTACAAGTGGCTGCTGGGCCCGTACCAGCTCGGCTTCGCCGTGCTGGGCGACCGCCTGCTGGAGGGCCGGCCCTTCGAGCTGAACTGGCTGAACCGAGAGGGCAGCGAGAACTTTGCCGCCCTGGTGGACTACAAGCCGGGCTACCAGCCCGGCGCGCGGCGCTTCGATGTGGGCGAGCGCTCCAACCCCGTGACGGTGCCCATGCTGCTGGAGAGCCTGCGCCAGATCCTGGACTGGGGCGTGGACGCCATCCAAGACTACTGCGCCGGTCTGGGCCGCGTGCTGGAGGTGGCCCTGGGCGATGGCCACGGCTTCGCGCTCAATTCGGCTGAGGAGCGTGGCGCGCACCTGTTTGGCGTCACCGTGCCGAACCCGGCGCTGATCCCCGCTATCCTGGAGCAACTGGCGGCCCGCAAGATATTCGTTTCCCAGCGCGGCAGTGCCGTGCGCGTCTCCCCGCACGTCTACAATACCCCCGAGGACATGGTGGCCCTCGCCGACGCGCTCAAGGCCGCTGCGCGCTAGCCGTAAAAGCAGCCTGGCACCCCAGGGGCCGCTGCCCCCCGGAACCCCTGCAAGGGAGCTGCGCCCCCTTGACCCCGTGCGGGCACAGGAAGCGGGCGAGGCGGTTTCTTCCACATTTTCTTCCACATTGGCCGGGTGCCGGGCCCCAGGTTAGGCCGCTGCCCTAACAGGGCCTAGGCCGGGGGGCCGTTGACGTGGGGCTTGAGCGCCGCGTAGAGCACGCGGTGGATGGGCGTGGGCACGCCCAAACGCTCGCCGAGGCGCACGATGGTACCCTGGAACACGTCCAGCTCCAGCCGCCGCCCGACGCGCAGGTCCAGCAGCATGGAAACGGTGTGCTGGGGGCTCACGCCGTCCGCGAAGGCCAGGTGCCGGGCCACCACGTCGTCCTCCAGGCTCACGCCGCTGGCACGGGCCAGGGCCTCGCCCTCGCGCAGGGCGCCCTCGAACAGCGCGCGCGTGTCGGGGTCGGCCATCACGGCGCGGGTGGGGATGCGCGTGGCGCCCGAGACACCCGCCAGCGCGGCGACCATGATGAACTTGCGCCACAGGTCGCGGCGGATGTCGGGCGATTGCTCGGCGTTCACGCCCGCCGCGCGTAGGGTCGCCTCCAGCGCGCCGGCACGGTCGCTGAGGCCGCCGGCCAGCTCGCCGAACACGAACGGCCCGTTGAAGACGTGGCGCAGGCGGCCCGGCGCGATGACGTTGCACGAGAGGAACACGGTGCCGCCCAGCACGCGCTCCGGGCCCAGCACGGCGCCGATGCGCTCCGCCATGTCCACGCCGTTCAGCAGCGGCACCACGAACGTGTCCGGCCCCAGCAGGGGGCGGATGGCCTCGCTGGCCGCCTCCAGGTCGTAGGCCTTCACGCCCATCAGCACCACGTCCACCGAGCCGATCGCCGCCGGGTCGTCCGTGGCATCGACCTGGGGCAGATGGAAATCGCCCACGTGCGCGCTCTCCATGTGCAGTCCGTCGCGCTGCAGGGCGCGCAGGTGCTCGCCCCGGGCGATGAAGGCCACGGACTCGCCGCCGTGGGCCAGCATGGCGCCGTAATACCCGCCCAGTCCCCCGGCACCCATGATTGCAATGCGCATCGTGCTCCTCCCTTCGCCTTCTTTGTGCCGGGACCGCTCAGGCGGGGCGCCCGCCGGCCCGCAGTTTGAGCGCCGCATAGATGAACGTGGTGATGGGCACGGGCACGCCGTGTTCCCGGCCCAGCCGCACTACCGTGCCGTGCATGGCCTCCAGCTCCAGCGGATGGCCCGCTTCCAGGTCCTGCAGCATGGACGGCCGCATCTCTCCGGGCGTGACTTCCACGTGGGCCAGGGTGTGCGCCACTGCGTCCGGCTCCAGCGCCACACCACAGGCGGCAGCCACGGCGCCCACCTCGCGGCAGCAGGCCACGTACAGCGCCCGCGTATCGGGATCGGTCATCACGGGGCCGATGGGGCTGCCGGTCACGGCGCACACGCCGCCGTTGGCCGCCACCAGCATCAGCTTGCTCCACAGCTCGCGCGCCATCACGTCCGACGTTTCCGCCCGGATGCCCGCTCCGCGCAGCACGGCCAGCACGCGCTGGCAGCGCTCCGTGACCGGTCCCCGCACCTCGCCGAAGATGAAGCGCCGCTGCGGCCCGGGCTGGTGTACCACGCCTGGCCTGGGCCGGTTCGCCGGCACGTAAGTGAGCCCGGCCAGCACCTGTGCGCCGGGCAGGGCCTGGGCCACGCGCTCGGCCGCGTCCACGCCATTGAGCAACGGCAACACCAGCGTCCCGGGCCCCACCAGCGCCCGCAGCGCGGGCAGGACGCTCTCCAGGTGATAGGCCTTGGTGGTCAGCAGCACCAGTTCCGCGGGGCCCGCCGTGGCGGGATCGTCCGTGGCCTGCACGGGCCGCACCGTGAAGCGCTCTTCGTCCCGCAGCACCTCCAGGCCCTCGGCCCGCAGGGCTGCAAGCTGCCGGCCGCGGGCGATGAACACGACGTCCTCCCCCGCGTGGGCCAGCAGGCCGCCGTAGAAGCAGCCGATGGCTCCCGCGCCCAACACGGCAATGCGCATAACGTCCCTGGTGACCTGTCTGGTGGGGCTAGGCTTTGTTTGGAAGTGCCGGTTGCGGATGGGGGCCTTGCCCCCATACCCCCAACAGGAAGAGGGGCTCCCTGTACCCTGTTCGCGTGTCACCCCCGAATTCCATTGCTTGGCGCCCGTACCGGGGGCGCGGGGGCCCTCGGCCCCCGCATCTGGTTTGTCCTGCTTTCGGGCGGCGGCAGCCGCTTGAACGTGCGATTCAAAAGCACCGCTAATCCGCGCGGCCGTCGGCGCGCAGCTTGAGCGCGGCATAGATGAAGGCGTTGACGGGCGTGGGCACCCCCAACTCGCGGCCCATGCGCGCGGCGGTGCCGTTGAGCACCTCCAGCTCCAGGCGTTGGCCCCGCTCCAGGCTGAGCAGCATGGAGGGGCGTGTTTGGGGTGGGATGCCCTCCGAGAAGCGCAGCGTGTCCGCCACCACCGTGGGCGACAGGGGGATGTCCTGCCTGGCGGCCAGCGCGGCGATCTCCTCCATGCAGCCCACGTAGAGCGCGCGCGTGTCCGGATCGGCCAGCACGGGACCCAGCAGGGAGGCCGTGACGGCGCACACGCCGCTGGCGGCGCAGATGAACAGGTACTTCTGCCAGATGGCGCTGCGGATCTGCGGGCTCAGCTCCGCCTTAATTTCGGCGTGCTGCAGGCAGTCCAGGATGGCCTGGGCGCGGGGCGTGGTCTCGCCCGAGAACTCGCCGAAGACGATCTTGTTGAGCGGCCCCACCTGCCGGATGTGACCCGGCTCCTCGATGCGCGCGGAGATCTGCGCCAGCCCGCCCAACACGTGGCCGGCGCCCAGCACGGGGCCGATGCGCTCGGCGATGTCGGCCCCGTTGAGCAGCGGCAGCACGAGCGTCTGCGGGCCCACCAGGGGCTGCATCTGCTGGGCGGCGCCCTCCAGGTCGTAGGCCTTGATGGTCAGCAGCACGAGATCCACGGGCCCCACCGCGGCGGGATCGTCCGTGGCTTGCACGCTGGGCAGCGCGATCTTCGCCTGGTCGCCCTCCACGCGCAGGCCGCGCTCCCGCAGGGCGGCCAAGTGTGCCCCGCGGGCGATGAAGGTGACGTCCTCGCCTGCCTGCGCCAGCTTGGCGCCGTAGAATCCCCCGACGCCGCCGGCGCCCATCACTGCAATGCGCATGGTTTGCCTCCGGTTCGCATCCCTGTTTATCCCGCCCGGTCGGGTGGACGCAAGCCGGTGGCGCGGCCGTGGGGCTGCTGTGCGGCGGAGAGGCGCCGCCGGCGCCATCCGGGCCGCCCAGCGCTGGGTGCAACGCCGCGGCAAGGACGCGTACGGCGCCGCGCGGGCGGCCGCGTCGTGTGGAGGAATGGCGTGGGAACTGCGGCCTGTCAGGCGGCCGCTGTGGCCGTGGTGCTGGCTACCGCCGCGCCACGCCGCGTGTGGCGGCATCCACGAAATATTCGAGGGCCAGGTTCTTGTGGGCGTCCAGGTCCACCGGCACCGTGACCGGCTCGGCGCCCAGGGCCTCACGGATGCGTGTGAAGTAGGCGTGTTCCGAGGGCTTGCGCTTCACGTCTGCCTTGAGGATCAGCGCGAGCACAACCAGCGTGGCGCGCTTGGCCAGTTCGGTGTTGATGCGCTCGATGGCCGCGCTTTCCGTCATTTCCCGGAACCAGGGCTGATGCCGGAAGGTGGGCATGCCCACCGCACTGGCCAGCAGGTCGATCATGCGCGTCTCGCGGGGCACCGCCTCGTCGTCCGCACTGGCCATGCGTTCGGCTAGGTACAGAATCGGCTCGGCGGAGCGGCGGGAGACGGGGCGGGGCGGATGGACAATGTTGCTCTTGCGCAGGCCGCTTTCGAATTCCATGGTGCCCCCTGGGGAAGCGAAATGGACGATCCCAGTTTCGTTTTCTTATCCGCAATTCACGAACCGGATGCAAGCGGATTCCTCCCCCTCGGAAACGCCCCCGAGGGCGCCTTCGGCAGGCAGGTGCTCCCGGCCCGGCGGGTGTGCCTGGCCGTCCGTCCGTGGGCGTAGCGCGTACCCCCGTGTCCGCAATCCGGGGGGCCTTTGCTTCAGCCCACCAGGTAGCGCATGGCGAGGTCGCGGTGCGCGTCCAACTCCGTCGGTACGGCGATGGGCTCCGTCTCCAGCATCTCGCGCACCTTGTGGAAGTAGGCCTTGGCGGCTTCGCCGCGCGTCGTATCGGCCTTCATCACCAGCGAGATGATGACCAGCGCTCCGCGCTTGACCGTCTCCAGGTCGATCATTTCGCAGGCGCGCTTCTCGTTGAACGAGCGGAACCAGGGCTGCCGCCGGAAGTCCTTGAGCTGCAGGGCTTCGGCGAGTTGATCCACCGTGCGCTTGCCCGGGGCGGGCACGATCTTGTCTTGTTGGCTCATCCGCTCCGCCAGATACATGATGGGCTCGATGTACTTGCGGGGCAGGGCGTGCGTCGGCTTGTCGATGTGCCGTTGCACGACGTGACCGGGAACGTCCATGGGGCCTCCTTATTCACTGTCCACTGCGGGTGAGGCGCTGCGGCCCGGCCCACGGCCTTGGCCGCGCCCCCCTTGCCGCCCATGCAAGCAAGTTGCGCACCAGTGCGCACCGGGGCGGTGTGCATGGCCTGGTACGCAATGGGCGCATCGGGCGATCGGTATTAAGGAAGCTCAGTCCCTGAGGTATTCCAGTGCCAGCCCGAGGTGCTCCTCGATGCTGGTCGGTACGACAATCATCTCCAGACCCAGGCGCTCGCGCAGGCCGCTGAAATAGGCCTTGGCGTTCTCTCCGCCTTCGGTATCCGCCTTGAGCACGAGCGACGCCACCACCAGCGCTCCCTTGCGCGCGCGCTCCGTCACCAGCATGTCGCAGGCCCCCGCATCGTTGAGCCGGCGGTAGGACGCTTGCTCCCGATAGCCGCGCAGGCCCAGCAGTTCCGCCAGGCGTTCGGTGATGGATTTGGCCGGCGGTGGTTGGATGGGGTCCTGGGCCGCCATGCGGTCCGCCAGGAAGAGAATCGGCTCGACGAATTCGCCCCGTACCGCCCGATCCGGATGCTCCACGGGAGGGCGAGGCATCGCTCGCGTTTCGCTCATCGCGGTTCTCCTTCTCACGTGCCAGAGAATCGGCCGTACCCCCCTAATTCCACCACGTCTCGGCCATTTTGTTCAATTCTTGATTAGCAGCAATGTACTAAATAGTCTATTTTTATTTCTAGTGACGCAAAATGCAGATTGGCTGTGAGGGCCTCCAGACCGCGTGACGCGGGCGTCGTTGGTTGGGTCGGCAGGGGCGCTGTGGTACACTGAACGTGTGGCGGCATGAGCGGGCTGGAGGCCCCGCGGCGTCTCCGCGGCCATTCCGTGGTAGCCCCTCGCCGCCCTGCACCGGGCAGGAAACCCATGGCATCCCTGGCACGCCGGACGGACATGTCCCCCGAACCTCGCCGAGCGCCTGCGGCTGAGCCGCCCCCGATCGACTGGCTGGACGATGCGGCCGTGGGCCGTGTGCGGACGGCTCTGGCCGGACGCGATAGCTACCAGGATCAGGGCGGGCCGATCGAGTTGGTGCAGACGCACATCTCCTCGGTGTTCCTCACTCCGCGCTACGTCTTCAAGTTCAAGCGGCCGCTGGACGTGGGCTTCGCGGACTTCCGCACCGTGGCCCAACGCGAGCGCTTCTGCCGGGCGGAGTTGGAGTTGAATCGGCGCCTGGCGAAGGGTGTGTACCTGGACGTGCTGCCGCTGCACGCCGCCGGCGAGGGCTTTCGCCTGGGCGGTAGCGGTGAGGTTGCGGATTGGTGCGTCGTCATGACCCGGCTGCCAGCCGCGGACATGCTGGATCACCGCCTCAGCCACGGGCGGGTCTCCCTGGCGCAGTTGGATGCCTTGGCGGAACTGCTGGTGGCGTTTCACCGCAATGCCGTGGGCGGGCCCGGGCTGGCGCGCTTTGGTGGACTCGATGTCGTGCGCGGCAACTGGGACGAGAACTTCGCCCAGACGGAGGCCTTCGTCGGCCAGACGCTATCCCGCGAGGACTTCGACGCCATCCGCGCCGCGGTGGGCGATTGGCTGGCGCGTCACGCGGCCTTGCTGGAGGCGAGAGCGGCGGGCGGCTTCGTCCGCGATGGCCATGGCGACCTGCGCTGCGAGCACGTCTACCTTGGCCTTGGCGAAGCGATCAAGGTCATCGACTGCGTGGAGTTCAACGACCGCTTCCGCTATGGCGACGTGGCCAACGACCTGGCCTTTCTGCTGATGGATTTGACGAACCTGGGGCAGCCGCGCCTCGCCCGCCGGCTGCTGGAGCGCTACGTGGCGCTGAGCGGGGATGCCGGGCTACCGCGCCTGGTGGCCTTCTACGCCTGCTACCGCGCCTACGTGCGCGGCAAGGTGACGGCCTTCAAACTGAACGACCGCACCCTGGCCGGGCGGCAGCGTGAGGCTGTGCGCAAGCGGGCGGCGGGCTACTTCCGGCTGGCGCGGAACTTCACCCGCCAGATGGCGCCGCCCGTGCTGGTGCTGGTGGCAGGGCTGATGGGCACGGGCAAGACGGCGCTGGCCGAGGCACTGGCCGCGGAGGCGGGTCTCGTCGCCCACAATTCCGACGCGGTGCGCAAGGCGCTGGCCGCTGCCGAGTCGGCGTCGGGCGCAGCCGCGCCCTGGGGCGGAGGCATTTATACGCCGGCCTGGAACGCGCGCACCTATGACGCGCTCTTCGCGCGGGCGGAGGCGGCCCTGCGCGCGGGCCGCTCGGTGATCCTGGACGCCTCGTTCTCTCGCCGGGCTGACCGCCAGTGCGCCCGCGAGCTTGCCACGCGCCTGGACGCCCAACTCGTGCTGGTGGAGTGCAAGCTGGATGAGGCCCGCACGCGCAAGCGGCTGCGACAGCGCACCCGGGAGGGCCGCTCCGTCTCCGATGGTCGCGAGGCACTGTACGAGCGCCAGCGCGCGGCTTTCGAGCCGGTGGAAGAGCTTCCGGCCGAGGCGCACCACGTCGTCGTGACCGAGGGTCCGCCGCGGGCGCTGGCTACCGAACTGCTGCCGCGGCTGGCGCTGCCGCCCCCGCTGTTCGGCGTGCGCGACTAGCTCGCCCTGAAACGCAAAAACCCGGCGCCCCTGTGCGAGGCTGCCGGGTTCCCAACGACTGGACGATGCCGATCGGCCGGAGCAGTTACTTCTTGCCCGCCACGGAATCGCGCAGGCCTTTGCCGGCGCGGAAGCGGGCCACCTTGGACGCGGGGATGGTCATCTCGGCGCCCGTCTGCGGGTTGCGGCCCTTGCGCTTGGCCCGCTTGGAGACCGAGAACGAGCCGAAACCCGTGAAGGAAATCGAGCCGCCTTTGGAGAGCAGGCCCTTCACCTCGTCCAGCGCACTATCCAGCACCTTGCCGGTCAGCGCTTGGCTGGAGCCCGCTTTCTTGGCGACCTTCGCGATCAGCTCTGCCTTCGTCATAACTCCTCCGTGAGTCAAGTGCTGCAAAGGAAATAGGGAGACGGGGCCATTACAGCCCAGCGCCGGGGCCATTGCCCGACCCGCCGCCAAACCCCAGATCGTCGGGGGTTGGTCGGGCGATGCCATCGGCAGACCCCCCAGAGGAGCGGTATTGCCGACGCGGCAACCGCTCATTACGCACTCTATAAGGAAATTATCGCTAATGTACAAGCAAAATGCGCCACCGTGGCGGCATTCCCGCCATGTTTTGCCGCAGATGCCCGGCCCCTGGGCCTCCACATGCACCCCACTTTCGTCCGTGCTAAGCTGTTTCGATCACAAATGATTCGTCATCTCAGTTGGTTATGGCGGGACAAGAAGGGCCTTGGGTAGCGCTTTCGCCGCGCCGTGTGCTCCGCTAGACTGAGCCGCGGGCTGTCGGTCCGCGACGCGTCCCGCATGCACTGCGGGCGCGGAAGGCGGTCGAGCGGCGATTCCGGGTGCGGCTCCTCACGGGGCGCCCGGCGGAGCGCTTCCTTCACGGTGCATCATAGGCATGGCGGAACTCGGCGAATTCGAACTGATCGCGCGCCTCGCGGCCCGCTTGGCGCCACCGCGGCAGGACGGCAGCGTGGGCATCGGGGACGACTGCGCGGCCATTCCCCATGCGGGCGGCGTGCAACTGCTGACCTGCGACATCGCGGTGGCCGGCCGGCACTTCCTGCCCGGGCGCACGCCCATGGCGGACGTGGGCTGGAAGATCGCCAGCGCCAACGTGAGTGACGTCTGCGCCTGTGGCGGCCGGCCGACCCACGCGCTGGTCTCCCTGGGCGTTCCCGCCCACCAGGACCCGGCGGCGCTGGATGCCCTCTACGATGGCTTGGCCGAGGCGGCCGAGGCCTACGGCTTCGCTGTGGTGGGCGGCAACGTGAGCGGCGCCGACGCGCTGCTAGTGGACCTGTTCGTGCTGGGCGAGGCGCCGCGCTTCATCCCGCGCGGCGGGGCCCGGCCGGGCGACCGCATTGCCGTGAGCGGACGGCTGGGCGGGGCCGCGGCGGGGCTGGCCCTGTTCGGCGCAGGTGCCGCGCCGCTGACGCACCCGCTGGTGCGGCGGCACCTGCGGCCCCGGGCCCGCACGGATCTGGTGCCGCTGCTGCAACGCGTGGCCAACGCGGCCATCGACATCAGCGACGGCCTCGCCTCCGAGCTGGGCCATGTGGCCGAGCGCAGCGGCGTGTGCCTGGCCATCGAGGGCGCCCGCGTTCCGCAGCATGAGGCCCTGGGCCCATACGCCCGCGAGCAGGGACGGGAGGCGCTGGAATTCGCCCTCCACAGCGGCGAGGAGTACGAGCTGCTGTTCACGCTGCCGCCCGAGCACGAGGCGGCGCTCGCCGGCCAGGACGTCACGGTGATCGGGGAGGTGCGCGCGGGCAGCGGCGTGCTGCTGGATGGCCGCCCGCTGGCCCCCGGCGGCGGCTGGGACCACCTGCGCCACCCCTGATGCCGTGCCGGGCGTTCCGCCCGGGCAGCGGGACAAGCAGACGCGCAGACTCTGGGGGGCCACACCTGGGAGCCTCTCGCTCCACAACCCGCCGCTGTCATTCCGAGTGCAGCGAGGAATCTGTTGTGGGTGCGCGCGAGCCTCAGGATGAAACGCGGGATCGGGTGCGCGACACCCGACGATTCCCACGCACCCTAGAAGGCATGTGAAGAAAGGAGTCGCGACCTTGGGGGGCTCTGCCCCCGAACCCCCGGCAGGGAGCACAGCCCCCAGCACCCCTTTCAGATCAAGTATTTGCACAGCTGCAATGCAGCCGCGCAAATCCATCAGGGGGGCGCGGGGGGACTTGTTCCCCCGCAGCCGTTGTCTTTCACAGGCTCTCTAGTCGATGCGCAGCACGATCTTGCCGTACTGACCGCCGGCTTCCATCAGCGCGTGGGCCTGGGCCGTCTCCGCCAGCGGGAAGACGTGGTGCACCTCCGGCACGAGGCCCGAGCGCCGCACGAAGCGCAGCATGGCGGCGAACTCCCGTGGACTGCCCATGTAGGTGCCGATCAGGTGCACCTGGTGGATGAACAGATCGCGGATGTTGAGCTGCAGGTCCGCGCCTGTGGTGACGCCCAGGAACACCACGCGGCCGCCCGGCCGCACCAGCCGTGCGGCGGCAGGCAGGGTCTTCTCGCCGCTATGGTCCACCGCCAGGTCGATGCCGTCCGGCCCCGCCAGGTCGCGCACCTGGGCTTCCCACTCCGCGTCGCCGTAGTTGACGGCGCCGTCCGCCCCCTGCGCACGGGCCCTGGCCAGCTTATCCTCGCTGCCGGACGTGACGATCACGCGAGCACCCGCGCCCTTGGCGAAGTGCAGGGCGAAGCCGGCCACACCGCTGCCGATGCCCGGCAGCAGCACCGTCTGGCCCGGCCGCAGGCGCCCCTGCGTGAACAGGGCACGCCAGGCCGTGAGCCCGGCCAGAGGCAGCGCCGCTGCCTGCACCCAGTCCAGGTGCTCCGGCTTGGGCGCCAGGTTCTCCACCGGGATGGCGATGGCCTCGGCGTAGGTGCCGAGCGTGGGGTTGCCGAGGATCTGGAAGGTGTGGGCCTGGGCCTCCTCCCCGTCGCCCCAGTGCAGGCCGGGGTTGATCACCACCTCGCGGCCCACCCAGTGCTCGTCGGCCGTGGCGCCCACGGCCTCCACCACGCCGGCGCCGTCCGAGCCGAGGATCATCGGCTCCGGGCCCGGGTAGGCCTTGCGCTGCCACACGTCGCGATGGTTGATGCCGGCCGCCCGCAGCCGCACGCGGGCCTGCCCCGGTGCGGGCGCAGGGTCGGGATGTGGCTGCAGCCGCAGCACGGCGGGGTCACCCCCCTTGGTCAGTACGATGGCCTGCATGGTCTTCCCCGGCTGATGGCATCCCCCCACCCTGGCGGGCTCTGTGGGCACTACCTCGATTGTACGCGCGCGGGCGGCCTGGCGCACGCCGCTCGCCGTGACCCGGCGGCGGGCGCGCTCACTCCTCGCTGGGCAGCACCCGGCGGCGGCGCGGATACCACTCCTCCTCCAGGAAGCGCTCCTCCTCCGGCGTGGAGACGCGGCCGCGCAGGGCGTTGCGGTGCGGGAAGTGCCCGAAGCGCTCGATGGTCTCCAGGTACAGGTCCGCGATGCGGCCCATGAAGCTCAGCTCCGGGATGGCCTCGGCGCAGGTGTGCATCACGGGGTTGACCCGGCGCTGCAGCGCCGCGTCCTCCGCGTGCAGCAAGGGCAGCGCGGCGTAGTATCGCTCCAGGGGTGTGAAGTCCTGCCAGTCCTGCCGCGCGAAGAAGCGCTCGGCGGCGGCCTGGGCGTGCAGGTCCGTGGCGTAGGCGCGCCCGTCCTGGCGGTACAGGTGGCGCGGCACCTGGTCCAGCAGCAGGATCAGCGCCAGCCGGTCGTGCGGTCGGCGCACCCAGTCGTCGAGCTGGTGGGTCGCCGCCAGCTCGTACAGCTCGCCCAGCACCTCGCGCACCACGTGGTCGTGCCGCTTGCCGGGACGCTCCAGCGCGAACCAGAACGTGAGCACTTGGCGCGCGGTGATCTTGGGCTTGGGCATGGCGCTGGATGGCTCGGCTGTGAGTCGGCGGAGGCGCGCCCGCGGGCGTTCCGTGAGAATTGGCTTCGTTTCGCAGCGCGGCCCACGCCCCGCGCTCCGCCGGCCCTGGCGGGTACGGCGCGGGCCGGCTCGCCGATCGGCTTCGATTCGTAGCACGGCCCCGCGGCGCACTCAATGCGACGCCCCTGGCCCCGCGTGGCACACCGACTGCGGCCGGATCGGCTTCGTTTCGCAATTTCGCCGGTGGCCCGCCGGGCAGCCATCCTGGCCGCTCCGCGCGGATCCATCATACCGCGGAGGCCCGCCGGGCGCAGCCGACAAAGCGGGACAATTGCGGACGCCTGGACGCCCTCCCTCTTACCGGTCAGCACAGGAGTCGAGTACATGACGCGGCTGTAGCTGCAATCCCTCACCGCCCTCGCCCGATCTGCTGCTGCCTCGCCAAGCCCTGGATTCCGGCCATCGGGCGGCGGTGCTAGAAAGCGACAGCTTTTCCTGTTGCGTAAGTCTTGGGAGGCGGATACGAATTAAGGAGGTGCTCGTCGATTTTGCCACATGAATATAGAGGGGACTCATGGGGTGAAGCGTAGCGATGTGCCCGTCCGAAGTGGAGCGGTAATTCGGGCGGTTCCTGCGTTGGAATGGCGCCATAGGGCTCCGCTGGTGACGTTTGTCCTTTGTCCTTCCCCGTCTCTCCGTCACAACGCCGTCGTTTGTATGTTCCGGCTGCTCCGGCACCGGACGAGGACTCCCTGTGCGACGTCCTGCGTGCTGTTGCTGTGTCTGCGGCACCCCCAGTCGAAAGCCGCGGATGAGGCATTCGCTTGCGGAAGGCGAAGCAATGGCGTCGATGTCACAGACGGATGAGGTACGGAAGCGTGTTCTCGTAAGGCTGCGAATGACGTCCATCCAGTAAAGGAGGTTGCCATGAATACCGGCCTGCGGTGTGTGTGGTTGCTTATTCTGAACGTCGTCAGCCTGATCCTGGCCGTCACCATCTTTATTGTGCTGCTCATTCACATTCCGATTTTCGGATGGCTGCTGATCGCCGTCATTGTAATCGTCCTGCTCATCGTCATCTTCATCATTACATGGAGCCGGGTGCTTATCTGCTTCAGGGTGCTGGAGAAGAAGCAATAGGCAGATAGGTTCTGTCGCAGTCCGGAGCGGTCGGGGTCGGAGTCGCAGTGGCGAAGCCGGGCAGGGGGTTGACCTGCCCGGCGATGCCTATCCGGCGCCCGCTGACCGCGCCGCATGTATGCGCGCGAATTGACCGTCACAAGGGGCGGGGCGGGCAGTTGCGAGGACGTGTGTGCTACGAGACAAGCCCGCTGCTCGCCAGAGGTGCTACCTGCAACCGACGAGGTGAGCCATGGCAAGGGGACGCGAAAGCAAACCGCTCCCAAAGGGGCGCGTCGAGCTCACAGTCAAGCTCGATCTGTTGGAGTCCAAGGATGCGAAAGAAATTCCGAAGAGCGTCGCCTACGCCTATTCGGCGGGCGGTAAGCTGTTGGCCAGCGAGTCCATCGCGGCCGGCAAGAGCGCGAAGCTCACGTTGCCGGCCCTGGAAGAGGCGCAGGCCATCAATGTTGTAGTCGGGCCGGAGGCCGGGGAGAAATCGGTGAAGCTGCCCGACCTGATGCGTCGCGGCGGGGAGCTGCGCCACGTCAGGATCGATCCCACTGTCCGCGAAGTTGCTGTCGATTTCCACGTAATCCCGGACAAATGGCGATGCTGGCTTCTGTCGATCTGCTTCGTCAAAGGGACGCTGCTCAAGCGACAGGAGGTGGATGGTATCCTCGTCGATTTCCCGGTGTGCAACGCCACCGTCGAAGTCTATGAGGTCGACCCGCTTTGGCTGGTGATTCCGAGGCTGCCGCTGGACCGGATCGAGTGGTTAAGGGAACTGCTGGCCGGCATCCGCGTGCCGCCCGTCGGGCCCTGGCCGCCCATCGGGCCATGGCCTCCGGAGCCGTGGCCCCCGGGGCCGCTGCTGGATCTGCCAGGCGAGGCCCAGATGCGTATGGCAGGCATGGCCGCCATGGAGAAGTCCGATGTCCCTGGGGCCGGCGAAGCATCCCGCAGTGTGTCCGCCATCGAGAACGTCCGCTCATTGGCGATGAACACGGACGCCATCGCGTTCCGCAGCGTACTCATCGAGAACGCAAAGCTGGTGGCGCCGTACCTCTGCCGGTACTTTCCGTGGGTCACCAAGCAGAAGGTGGCCGAGGCCGTCACGGATGAGTGCGGACGCTTCCAGGCGGCCTTTTTCCGGGGCTGCGCCAATCCCGACACGCCGGACCTGTACTTCAAGGCAACGCAGCAGATCTCCGGAATCGGGGACGTGACGATCTATGAGCCGAAGCCCGTCGCGTGCCACACGCACTGGAACTATCAGTGCGGCAGCGAGGTGACGCTGTACACCAGCAATCCCCTCGCACGCACGTGCTCGCCCTGCGCACCCGTGGATGGGCCGGACAACTGGGTGCTGGTGATGGCGATCGGCAATCTGCCACTGAGCCGCATCCGGGGCACGAGCACCACTGCACAGCCGACTACCAACGCCGGCAATCTGGGGCTCAACTTCGGCATCGGCGAGTCGCCGACCTTCGACGGGAGGCCCTTCGGTGGGCTGCTGCGGCTGCGCATGGAGTTCGACAACAGCCTGCGGGAGCACCTGGGCGTCCGGTACTATCGCGTCTCGTACCGCAAGGGAACCACGGGCAGCTTCGCCGCCTTGAACGGAGAGGTGCACCGGCACTACATCTATGACTCGGGTGGGCTGCCGGTGATCGAGGGATACCCGCTTGGCCCCAAGGTCATCAACGGCGTCCCGGACCTCTTCGAGATCCCGCCGGCCCTGCCGCCCCACGGGCAGTGGAGCGTGCCGGATGCGAAGGAGGACCTTACGAGCGCCAAGTTCCCCACCGTAGCGCTCGCTCCGGCGGCGGAGCACGGCAAGTATCAGCTCAAGGTCGATCTCTTCGACATCAATGGCAACCTCGTCAACATCGATGCCATTGCCGGCCAACAGATCCGCTATGTGGTCCCGGTGAACGAGGATGTCTCCACGCCGGGCACCATCAACACGGATGACGCCAGCAGCCTGGGATTGGTGGTAGATGACGATGCCGATGGGAAGGAAAGTTTCATCATGACGGTGCACGTGGACAACAACCACTGCACTGCGGACATCGGCACGCCGACCCTCAACGGTGCCGCTGCCAATGACTGCGGTGTGCTCGAGTACATGAGCGGCAGCCAGAACGTCGACCTGCCGTACCAGGCACAGCACCCCAATGGGTTCGCGACCTACACGTTCTCCATCAAGCGGGGTGCGAATACCCTGCCGGCACTCACGCAGTCGGGTACTGCGGTGCCGCCGGGCAACTTCGTTGAATCCACCACGGTCGGCGACTTGCTCTCGGCGGACTGTCCGATCGCGGGATTCTCGGAGCACCTGTATGTGTGGGCGATGGCCACGGATGGCTGGGTGCGGCTCAGCGGGTACGACGCATCCAATCATCGGGGCCTCGCGCTGGCACCGCGCATCATGCCCGGCTCCACGCCGTAAGCGGCAAGCCACACCGCCTCTTGCGCGATCCTGGTCGTCGCGGGGTCCCGAGAGGCGGTTTTCCGCCTAGGGTAGCCGTGCGAAGTTGTTGCAGCATCCACCTTCAGGCTTGGGAGGGCACATGCAGCCAGCCGAACTTACCGACCGCAGGGTCGGTATTGGCGGAACGGGGGGCGTTCCCCCAGAATCGCCACCGCCTGGCGCTGCTGCTGTGCCTGATTCGCCTGGTGGCACCCTTGTTCTGGCGGATAGGGTGGATGTCGCCGTATTGCTGGATCGCGTGCGGTGGTTCCGCACCGCACACACGCGAGCCGTCCGGCTCCGCATTCCCCAGTTAGCCGCTTCGGACGCGGAGAGATGGGAAGGGCGCATCAATGCGCAACTCCGCATCTGTGGATGCTTCAGCGGGGCGCTGATGGCCCTGCTTGCAGCGATCGGCGGAGCCGGCTACGCCATCCTGCGCTTGGCATCCGGCGGTGCCGTCACGTGGTCGACGGTGTGGGCCTGTGGGGGGGCCATACTCGCTGCGGCAGCGGCGGGCAAGCTCGGCGGACTGGCGATCGGACAGGTACGCCTGCGGCGGTCCCTCGCTGGCCTGCTGCGGTCACTCGAAGTGCCTCGGTAAGTCCGGTCCGGGCAATTTCGTCCGCCCCCGTCCGGTTCAATGCGCCCTCCCCGCCCGCGCCGCCCGTGGCCCGGCGGGCCGCCCCCTACCGCTTGGCCTTGGCGATCCAGTCGCGCAGGCGCTCCAAGCCTTCCTCGATCTTGGGCTCGGCGGTGGCGTAGGAGAAGCGCACGTGGTGGCCCTGCCCGGCCACGGGCTTGCCGAACTGGCTATCCGCCAGCACGGCCACGCCGGCTTCGTGCAGCCAGCGTTTGCGCAGCGCCTCGGCATTGGCCGCGCCGGTCATCTCGCACAGCTCGGTGACGTTGGGCCACACGTAGAAGGCGCCGCCGGGGCGCAGGGTGCGCATGCCCTGCAGGGAGCCCAGGCCCTCGCAGATCAGGTTGCGGCGGCGCGAGAAGCTCTCCATCATCGCGCGCTGCTCCTCCTGCGGCCCCGTGAGAGCCTCCACCCCGGCCCACTGCGTGATGGAGCCCGCGCAGGAGTCCGTGTTGGTGATCCAGGTGGAGAAGTAGGGCGCGAGCTGCCGGTTGGCCGCGTAGCCCAGCCGCCAGCCGGTCATGGCGTAGCTCTTGGATGCGCCGTCCAGCACGATGGTGCGCTCCTGCATGCCGGGCATGGCGGCGATGGAATGGAACTCGCCGTCGTGCACCATGCGCGAGTAGACCTCGTCGGAGAACACCCAGCACTCCGGATAGTCCGCCAGCACCTCGGCGATGGCGGCCAGCTCGTCCCGGCTCAGCGTGCGCCCGGTGGGGTTGTGGGGGGAGTTGAGGATCAGCAGCCGCGTGTTGGCGTTCAGCTTGGCGCGCAGGTCCGCCAGGTCGAACGAGAACGCCTCGCGCTCCAGCAGCGGCAGGGCCACGGGCACGGCGCCGCAGGCCGTGATCTGGCTCTCATAAATGGGGAAGCCCGGCGAGGGATAGAGCACCTCGTGACCCGCGCCGTGGTCCGTCACGGCCAGGATGCTGTACATGATGAAGGGCTTGGCGCCGTTGGCCACCGTAATGTCGTCCGCGCTGTAGCCGACCCCCCGGGTCTCGGAGAGATACGCGGCCACCGCCTGGCGCAGCTCCGGAATGCCGGCCGACGCGGTGTAGCCCGTCTTGCCCTCGTCCATGGCGCGCTTGGCCGCCTCGCGGATGTTGGCGGGCGTCACGAAGTCCGGCTGGCCGATGGCGAAGCTGATGATGTCGCGGCCCTGCGCGATGAGCTGGTTCACCTCGGCCAGCACGACGAAGGCGTGCTCGGTGCCCAGGTTGCGGGTACGGCTGGAAACGGTCGGCATGGAGGCCCTATGACACGGGCCGGGCTGCGGGGTCGCGCACGCAGGCGCAGGGGCGGGCCCGGCAACAAGATTACGGGTTAAACGTTCCGGGCGGTTCTGCTACAACGATCTGGGGCTGGCGGCTTCGCGCCGGGAACGGCTGCCGGGTAACCTACACCGTTTGCCCGCGCCCCCGCAATGCAGGATGCACCGGGCCCCGGGGCGTGCCGGCCGTCACGGCAATGGCTGCCGCAGGATGGGCTCGGCACCCAGGCACAGGATGTGCGCATGACGCTTAAGCTCTTTCACAGCGCCGATCTCCACCTGTCGCAGACCGAGCGGGCGTACAGCCTCGCCGTGCTGGAGGAGCTGGTCTACCACTGCCAGCGCCTGCAGCCGGACGCGTGGCTGCTCTGTGGCGACGTGTTCGATACCCACGAGGACGCGCTGGCTCTGGCGGCGGACTTCCTGGCCTACCTGCGGCCGCTGGCGGGCCTGCCCGTGCTGATGATCCCGGGCAATCACGAGCTCTCCGGCGGACGCGAGCCTGACTCCCTGGCGGCGCTCCAGGCCGCCGGCGCGGGAGGGGCTGCGGACGACCCCCAGGGCGCGGCCTTCCGGCTGTGCCTGCGCACGCCCTGGGAGCTGCTGCGGCCCGAGGGGCTGGACGCGGAGTTCCTCGCCGTGCCCTTCCAGCGCAGCTACGGGGAGTATCCGGAGTGGCACCTGCCCCCCAAGGAGCGGCGCTGGCGTGTGGGCCTGCTGCACGGCGTGGTCAACGGCATGACCTACGCCGGGCAGAGCGACGAGGCGGAGCATGCCTTCATCGAGGCCGACCTGTTCACCCGCTGCCGCCTGGACTACGCGGCGCTGGGGCACATTCACGCCCGCGGCGAGCAGCGCCCGGGCGGCTGCCTGGCGCACTACCCCGGCTCGGGCCGCGTGTGGCGCCGGGGCGAGGAGGGTGTGCGCCAGGCCACGCTGGCCGTGCTGGACGACGAGGGCGTGCACACGGAGCCCGTGCCCATCAAGGAAGCCGGAGTGTACCGCGTCGTGCACGTGCCGCTGGACGAGCGCGCCGCGCCGCTGGGCCATGAGTCGCCCGAGGCCCTGGTGGCCACGCTGGAGCAGGACGCGGGGCCACAGGACTGGCTGCGCCTGGAGCTTTCCGGCTTCGTGGAGCGCCGGGTGGAGGTGGAGGCCCTGCAGCGCCTGCTGCAGCGGCGCTGCACGGAGCGCTTCCGCAAGCTGGACGTGGTGCTGACGGATGTGGTGGAGGCGGAGCGACTGCGGGGACACCCCCTCGTGCGCTCCTTCGATACCCAGTGGCGCAGCCGCTACGCGGATGCCCGCGCGGCCGGCGACACGGCGGAGGTCGCGCTGCTGGAACGCGCGCGGCGGCTCGCGCTGGAGCAAATCCACCAGCGTTTGGCGGAGTACTAGGAGTACCCGTGGTGCGCCAAGGCTTAATAATGGGGTTTGCGGAGGAGGAAGGCCCTGCCTCCCTCCTCCGCACCTCCTCCCTCCGGCAGGGGCCGATGGCCCCTGCACCCGTTCTACATGGGGTCAAGGGAGCCACGCTCCCTTGCGGGGGTTCCAAGGGGGTGGAGCCCCCTTGGAGGCGTCCATCCTGAAGTTTAGGGCTGACGCTCTACTAGCCCGGTTCGGACATGTCCGCCCCGCGTACTTCGAGACGCGCCCTGCGGGCGCTCCTCAGCAGCGCGGAGCGGAGTGCCGGGACGATCGGAGAGACCGCCTTCCTGAGGAGCCCGCGGAGCGGGCGTCTCGAAGGGGGCGGTCACGCATTGCAGAGTGGACCCAGGGCCCATGCTGAAGGCGATTCACATCAAGCACTTCGGAGTGTTCCAGGACCGCAGCTTCGCGCTGGGGCCGGTGACCGTGTTCAACGGCGCCAACCAGAGCGGCAAGAGCACGCTGTTCGATGCCATCCGCGTCGAAACCTTCCACCCGGAGAAGCGCGGCAAGGCCAATCAGGCGCTCTATGCCCGCTACGGGGACGACACGGACGTACGCCTGGACTGGAGCGACGGCCCGCCGGACATGACCGACGCCGAGTTCATGAACCTGTTCGCCGTCTCCGCGGGCAACGTGCGCGTGGACTTGGACGGAGATTGGCTCAACAGCGTCAAGCGCAGCCTGTTCGCGGGCGGCATCGATCCCCGCAACCTCATCGAGACCTTTACGCAACTCGCCTCGGACAAGGGCAGCCTGCGCCACATGCGCGAGCGGTCGAAGCTGGCCAAGGAGCGCGACGAGGCCGAGGCGCACCTGGAGGCCCTTCAGGCTCGGCGCGATGAGATTCTCTCCGCGCTGGACCGGCAGGAGACCGCCCGCACCGAGCTGAAAGGCCTCACCGCGCGGCTGGGCCTGCTCAAGGGGCAGGAGGCAGAGCTGGCCGAGGAGGTGCAGTGGCAGGAGCGCATCGCCGAGCGCGTGCGCAACGAGGCCGCCCTGACCCTGCTGGACGAGATCGCCGCCCTGGAGCAGACCCAGACCGGGCGCCGCGCCTTCGCCCAGGATCGCACGGCGGAGCTGGACGCCCTGGAGCAGCGCGCGCAGGAGGCCGGCGAGGCCCGTATCCGCGCCGAGCAATCGCACCAGGGCGCCACCCAGCGCCTGGAGCAGGCGCAGGCAGAGCTGGCGCGGCTGGACAAGGAGCTGTCCGCCCGCCGCACTTGGCGCGAGGCGGCGCAGGCCCTGGAAGCGCGCATGGCGGCTCACCGTGACGGGCAGCTCTCGCGGCTGCTGGTGCGGGGTGCCCTGGCGGCGTTCCTGCTCGTGTTGGGCACGGCCGGGGTGGTCGCGTTCGGCAACCGGTTCGCGAGCTGGGTCGGTCTGGCCGCGGCCATCGCCCTCACGCTGACGTTGTTCACCGCGCTGCCCTGGCTGGATAGCTGGCGGCTGCTGCGCGAGCTGAAAGACGCTTGGCGCAGCCGCCTGGGCGGCACCCATGCCTACGGCCGTGCGCAGCTCGTCACCGAGGCGGGCACGCTGGACGGTCTGGTGGATGGCTTGGCCCAGGTCACCGCGGAGCTGGGCCGCCTGGAGGAGGAGCACGTCGCCCGCGCCGAGGAGGCCCGGGGCGCCGAGGCTGCGCACACGGCCGCCGGGGCGGAGCTGACCCGCGTCCACACGGCGGAGCAGGCGGCCGGCGCGGCCCTGCGCGATTGGCTGGCGGGTCAGGACGTGACCAGCCGCGACCAGTACCGGGACCGCCTGGGCGAGTACCGCCGCGTGCACCAGCGCCTGAGTGAGGCCTATGACCGGCTGCAACGCCTGCTGGGCGAGCGCGGTCTGCCCGACGGCGCGGCCCTGCGTGCCGAGGCGCGCACGGTGCTGACCCAGCTGGAGGCGGACCGCGTGCCGGCGCAGGGTCTGCCCGAGCCCGAACTGGTGGCCCGGCGCGAGCGGCTGACCGCCCTGCGCGCCGAGGTGGCCGGTGTGGAGCGGCAACTGCACGAGCTGGACAAAGCCAGTCACGGCGAGGCGGAGCGGCTGGTGGGGCGCCTGGGCACCCTGCCGGACGAGGTGGCCGCCTTCCACGAGCGCGTGCGGCGCCTGGAGGCGGAGATCGCCACGCTGGACCTGGACCGGCGGGCGGCGGGATGCGCGCTGGAGCTGTTTCAGGCTGTCTCGGCGGACGAGACCACCGTGCTGGCCGACCTGTCCGGCTCCGTGGCGGGTGTGTTCGCGCGCATCAGTGGTGTGGACGAGGCGCGGCAGGCCGCCGTGGCCCTGGCCGGCCTGCGCACCGAGGACATCCGCGCGCTGGACCGCAACGGCGTGAGCCGGCCCGTGGAGTTCCTCTCCAGCGGCGCGCAACACCTGCTCTATCTGGCTCTGCGGCTGGAGATGGCGCGGCGGGAGCGGCAGGGGCGCTTCGCCCTGTTGTGCCTGGACGAGCCCTTCGCCTTCCTGGATCCCGAGCGGCAGATGGAGACGCTCACCTACCTGCGCGAGTTCCTGGCCGAATCGAACTGGCAGCTCCTGCTCTTCACCAACGAGCCGGCGCAGTCCGAGCGCGCGCAGGCGGTGTTTCCGGACTGCCAGGTGCACCGGCTGGGCTGAGGAGCCGGCCGTGACCGGAAGCCCGCATGGCGGGCGCGGGGGCACGCGGCCCCCGCACGGCGGTTCCTGCTGGCCTCAAACGGCACTGCTGCTTGAGGCCCCATTTCCAGACGGAAAGTCTACGCCAGGGACTTCATCTTGTTGATGAAGCCGTCCAGGTCGGGGATGGCGCCTGGGGTTTCCACCAACTCCTGCTGCACCAGCTTGCCCTCCTTGTCCACCAGGAACGCGGAGCGCTTGGGCACGCCTACGATGCCCCGCACATCGGGCAGCAGCACGTCGTAGTCCTTGGTGGTGATCTTGCCGAAGTCGCTCAGCAGGTCGAACGTGTAGCCCTCCTGCTCGGCCCACTTGGCCAGGGAGAACGGGCTGTCCGCGGAGATGCCGAACACCTGGCCATTGGCGCCGCGGATTTCGTTGAGTCGGGATTCCACGATCCCGAATTCTTTGGTTCAGGTAGGCGTGAAGGCCAGCGGAATGAACAGCAGCAACACGTTCTTGCCGCGCTGGGCGCTGAGGCTCACGTCCTCCATCTTGCCGGACTTCAGCGTGAAGTCCGGCACGGGCTGTCCGATCGCGAGGGGCATGGGGCGCTCCTGGGGAGTGGCGTGCGGTGGCCGCACGTTGGGTCGGGGGTTCAGTGTCGCGGTTCCAGTTGCGCAGTCGGGCCGCGCTGTGGGACCGTGGGTTCCGGTTGCGCGCAGGATAGCCTCCGGCATCACCCCGGTCAAACCGCGGGTTTGGCCGGGGGCAGGCCGTCCCCCGGGCCTGCCGGTGCGGCCACGCGCCTGCACGGTGCCGCGACCCTGCCAGGGGCGGAGGATTGCGCCTTGCAGGCACCACGGCCCCGATGCGGCGGGCGCAACCCCCCTCCAGGTGCCCGGCAACCCCTGTCGGGCCGCGCGCTTTCGCTTGATATTTGGCCCCGTAGTTGGTAGCTGTATGCAAGTTTTTCTTCCGAAACAACGATTTCGGTTTTGTGCGGAGCGACCATTCTGACGACGTGCGTTCCCGTATCCGGGGCTTGGCGATGGGTCTCGACGCAAGGCGCGACCTGCCGAGAAACCGGTTTCCATCGGGAACGAAAGCAGTTATTAATGCCGAAGGTTTTCAGGCTCGCAGTGTGAGCTGCGCCAAAATCTGCGGAGGATAGATAAGGCCATGGCAAGCGACTATCGAAAGGGCCCCCCGGCAGTTCACCCGGAGACTCCCAGTGCCGTCGGTTCCCGCAACAGCCTGAACCGGGATGGGCGGGACGAATACGTCGAGGCGCGGCTCCTGATGGATGAGGAGGTGGACAAGATCCTCAACCACATCCAGTCCCGGCTGCCCCCGGAAGTGCTGGAAGATCTGACCGTGCAGGGGAACATCAAGTCCTACCTGCACACGTATTTCAATCAGAGCTTCCAGAACATGCTCAACCGCTACCTGACGACAGCCGAAGATGAGATGTCGAAGAAGGTGCGGGACCTGATCGACAAGGACGAGCATGCCAACCTGAACCGCTACACCCCGCGCGAAATCGCGATGTTGCTGAACAACATCGGCGGGCCGGAGTTGTTCAACACGGAGGAAGTCGAGAAGTCCATCGTCAACATCATGGGTCACCTGCAGGGGCACACGCAGCGCGGGGTCTACGAGTTCGAGGCCGCGACCAACGCCATCCTCATGCAGCAGACCGACGTGGGCAGCTTCATCAGCGGCGATAACACCTACGCCGTGATCAAGGCGTCCTTCCGGGACAACTACGAAAAGCCGGAAGAAGTGGTGGACGTGAAGCTGGCGATCAACGTGCTCGATTCGGAGTTGATCAGCCCCATCGTCATGCACCAGACCCTGACCGACCACCTGATCAAGGAGGTCATCTCCACGCACATTCACCATCTGGTGGATCGCGAGATCGACGAGATCAACCAGCAACTGAAGCTGGAAGGGCGCTCGGAGCTGTCCTCGGAGGAAGGGATCTTCGAGAAGTTCAAGGCCGTGGAGAACTACACGGACGACGACGAGAGCGAGAACTCCAAGCGCTACCGCCTGCTGCCCAAGCACTTCCTGGACCGCATCCGCGACCTGGGTTCCGAGGTCGACAAGAACGATCCGGACTACGATCCGCTCAGTGTGAAGGACGGCATCACCCGGCTGCTGGAGGACAACCACATCCGCACGCGCGGGTGGTACACCGCCATCAACTCGATCACGGCGATCCTGGACACCAGCCGCATGGGCTACCAGCACGTGGAGAATTACAAGCACGCGCGGCGCCTGGTGATCCGTGAGTACGAGGAGACCGACCACACCCTGCTCCCCGACGAGCGCTACGAGATCGAGATGCGCTACTACGACGGCCGCCAGATCCGCGAGGAGAAGGCCGCGTATACCGCACAGCTGATGGAGTTCCAGCGCGAGATTCTGCGCCTGTGGAACGTGGTGGACGAGGTGTACAAGGAGGAGAAGGCGCGCTCGGGTCATCGCGACTGGGGCGACGTGGTCACGGCCACCCTGGAGCGCAACAAGCCGGGCCGCCGCTCCAGCTGGTTCCAATCCCCCGCCGAGGCGGAGGAGGAAGAGCTGAATGAGCGGCAGTGGAACGAGATCACCTTCGTCCAGCGCAAGCTGACCACGCTGGAAGAGATGAATCAGACCTACGAGTCTCTCATTCAGGAATTCCAGGAGCGCTTCCGCATCCTGCGCCGCCGGCTGGCGGAGATCTTCGAGCTGCGCTTCCCGCAGCACCGCCTCGTCATCGAGCAGCGGCTGAACTTCCTGGAAAGCGAGTTCCTGCGCTTCATGGCGCGCATCAACCCGTACCACGTGCAGCCGGGCCTGCTGCTGGAACTGACGCTGACCAGCATCAAGCGCAAGAAGATCACCATTCAAGGCATGAGCAACGTGCTCAACGAGTTCCTCTCGGGAATTTCGCGCGGCTTCTCCGACCGGGCCACCGTCCGGCACGAGCGGCGCCGCTCGAACGTCACCGAGGGTCTCGGCTCGTTCGCGTCGCCGAGCGCGGAGTAGGCTCGGCTCGTCGTTGCGGCCCGCGCAAACCGCCCGGGCCGCGTGGCGCTTCGCGCCTTGGCAACCACGGCAGGACAGGCGGATGATCAACGACTACCTTTCCCTCAGCAGCCGCGCAGGCTTCAACAAGTCCCTGGCCCACTTCCGCATGGTCACCGAGATCGTGCGGCAGATGAACCAAGGCGGCAACCTGGCGGAGATCATCGATGCCCTGGAGAAACAAAAGGGCGTGGAGAAGAGCCAGATCGCTCCGATCCTGAACGCGGTGGTGATCGATCGGATGGGCTATGCCTCGCGCTCGTTCAATCTGCCCGTCGACGTGCAGGAGTTTGGCGCTATCTGCGGCGAGCTGCAGAAGTGGAGCCGGCTCGAATTCGTGATCGCCTATCACCATCCCCAACTCGGTATCAGCCTCATCAATCCCAAGTTGCAGGCGCACTGGGATACGATTCAGGAGCTTTCCGGGGACGAGCTGGTGGTGCTGTACGTGAAGGCGCTGAGCGAGGCGGACCAGAAGCTGGAGCCCGAGGCGCTCAATGCCCTGCACGACCTGTTGATCGGACGGTCCGTGAACGGCACGGCGAAGTTCGGCGGCTCGGCCAAGCCGAAGCAGCCCGCCGCAGCCCCGGCGCCCGCGGCCCCAGTCACAGCTTCCCCGGCCGCCGCACCACGGGCGGCTGCGTTGACGACGCCCATGGCACCCCCGCCGCCCCCGGCCAGTCCGCGGCCCTCCGGCGAGGAAGCCGAGCCGGAGCCGGCCGCACCGGCACCGGCGGCCGCCCGCTCCAGCGGGGGCAAGGTGCGGATGACGCCCAAGTACAGCGTCCAGGTAAGCAATGAGTTGTTCCACAACGGCAACGTGGAAGCCTGGAAGAACATCGTCGAGAGCTACAAGACCAAGTACCCGGGCCTGGAGGTGCACATCTTCCATGACGGGCAGAAGGTCAACAACATCAATGCGCTGTTCAAGTGGGGGAAGGTCAAGCACGGCGACGTGATCGTGTTCTGCGTCTCGGGCGAGGAGTTCAAGGGCGTGGCCAAGCTGCAGCGCTACCTCTACGAGGGCGCCAGCATCCGCTTCGAAAACTTCCTCAAGAAGGACGTGAACAAGGTACTCAACCTGTTCTGAGCGATTGCAGTCGGGTCGCCCGGATAGCCGGTACCCGGGCCCGCTACACGGCGGAGGGGAACCAGGCGGGCGAGCAAATGGAGACAAGGCCGGCCCGCGTGCGGATGCGCTCAGCCGGTGGTGAACTTGGGAATTCTGGTGCAGGGTGCCTGGGCCGCGGATGGTCCCGGGTGCGCGGCCATCCGGCAGGATTGGATGGCTGGCGACGGCTGGAATGCAAGGCCAACACAGACCGGCGGTCTTTGAACTCATCAATGGGGCGAATTCGCAATCAATGGTTGAGCTGATCCACTTCAATCAGGACGAGTACGTCGAGGGTGAGAACCTGCAGGAGCGCTTCGGTCTGCGCGGGCGCAACATGCTGCAGCTTGCAGCCCTCAAGACGCCCATCGCGCCTGGCTTCCTCATCGATTCGGCTCACCTCACCAGCGGCAGTCTGGACGAGCAGTTGACCATCCAGAGCCTGGAATCGGCCGTCAAGAAGATCGAGCATCAGACCGGTAAGACCTTCAACGCCGCGGCGCGCCCGCTGCTGTTCAAGGTGGTCATCTCACCCTCGATCCAGATCGGCAGCATCCGCTCGGTGCACACCATCGGCATCAGCGACGAGGTGGCGGAGGGTTTTGCCAAATATTGTGGGGAGGAGTTCGCCTACCACGAGTACCGCCGCTTCATGGAAGAGGTGAGCACGCGGTACCTGGGCAAGAAGATGAAGGACTTTACCTCCCTCGGCGAGGCCAACCCCAAGGCCTCGCACAAGGAAATCTGCGCGATGTACCGGGACAAGCTGGTGCCGGACTTCCCGCAGAACGGCTACGAGCAGTTGCGGCTGGTGCTGACCGCCATGGCCCGCCAGTATCTGGAAGACCCGATGAACGAGGACATCGAGGCCGGCCTGCTGGTGCAGATGATGGTCTACGGCAACTTCGGCCAGGACTCCTACAACGGCAGCTACTACACGCGGGATATCGTCAGCGGCGAATCGCGTCTGGCCGGGCACTTCGGGCACAACGATTTCGATACCCCGGCCGATCAGGCCGAGGACATCTCCAAGATGAAGCCCGAGTACCTGAAGCAGCTGCAACAGGTGGCGACCCTGCTCGAGGAGAAGTACCTCGACATCCGCCAGATCAAGTTCGTCGTGGAAGACAACGTGGTCTGGATGGTCGAGCAGAATCCCGTCGACGCCAAGTCCACCCAGGCCGAGGTGCGCACGCTGCTGGACCTCCACAAGAAGGGGCTGGTCAGCAAGGACAAGGTGACGCGCACGATCCCGCCCACCCAGCTCCAGGATTTGCTGCACCCCGTGATCGACCACGGTACCACCGAAGGCATGACGCAGATCACCGGCGGGATCGCGGGCTCCCCGGGGGCGGCCGTGGGTCGCGTGTGCTTCAGCACGCCCAAGCTGCTGGCCGAATATCGGCGCACCTCGCTGGCCGGTCTGAACTCGGACCTGGTGCTGATCATGCCGCACACCGATGCGGAGGACGTGGAGGCCATCGAACTTGGCCGCGCCGTCGTCGCCTCCGTGGGCGGCTATGCCTCCCACGCCGCCGTGGTTGCACGCAGCCTGCGCAAGCCCTGCCTGCTCTATGAGGAGGTGGAGTTCCACGACGGCTATGCGATGATCGGCGGCCATCGCGTGAACGAGCTGGAAACGATCTCGCTGGAGGTGCCTACCTACACGGACCCCACCATCTGGGTGGGCAAGGCCGAGTTGGTGTTTCCGGACACCTCCACCAACGGGCTGGAGGAATACATCGCCTCCATCGGCGAGCCCACGGAAACCTTCACCGTGCTGGGCAACGCCAACACCGAAAGCGACATCGAGGCGGCCTTCCGGCTGGGCGCCCAGGGCATCGGCCTGTACCCGGTGGATGAAGCCATGATGCAGCCCAAGCCGCTCGCCGCCTTCCGTGAGGCTCTGCTGCTCTCCGATCCCCAGAAACGGGACGCGGCGCTGAAGACCTTCGAGAAGGATCTGGAGAAGGAGCTGATGGGCGTGTTCAAGCTGGTCGGCGAGCGCAAGCTGACCATCCGCCTGCTCAACGGCCCGCTGACCAACTTCCTCCCCCACGATCCGGAGGAGGTGAAGTCCGTCTACAAGGCGTTGGCCAAGAAGCACTCCGACCTCACCGAGGCGGAGCTGATCTCGCGCGCAAGCCAGATGCGCAACGTGAACCCGATGATGGGTCTGCGCGGCAGCCGCATTGGCATCGCCTATCCGGATCTCTACGAGGCCCAGGTCAAGGCGATCCTGCGGGCCGCCTACGGTGCGAACGACAAGGGCAGCCGCAAGGTCGACCTGGATTTGCTCATCCCCGGAGTGATGTCCGACGCCGAGGTGCGCTTTGTGCGGCACGGGCGCAGCATCGAGAGCACGCGCATCCCCGGCATCGGTGGTGTGGAGGCGGATCTGCGCGAGGAGTGGGGCCTGAAGGAGTTCCCGTTCGAGGTGCGCATCGGGGCGATGATCGAGCTGCCGGCGGCCTCACTGATGGCCGGGCACATGGCCAAGCAGTCGGACTTCTTCAGCATCGACACCAACATGCTGACCCAGACCACGAACGGCATCTCGCAGGACGACGTCAACACCTTCCTGCCGGCCTTCAACCAGTACGACATCCTGAAGGACAACCCCTTCCAGATCCTGTCGACGCCGGTGAAGGAGCTGATCACAACCACAGCGCACTTCGGCAAGATGACCCGGCCGGACATCCAGATTGGCCTCAGCGGCGATCACGCATCCGATCCGGTCAATATCGAATTCGCGTTTCGCACCAAGCTGAACTTTGTGAGTTGCAGCCCCTATGGCGTGCCGATCGCCAAGCTGGCTGTGGCGCAGTACCTGATGAAGGAAAACGGGGGCTGACCCCGGCGGGCCGCGGCCATCGGGGCGCTTCCGCTTGACTCGCGGCGTGCAAAAAGAGTACTGCTTTGAAACGACCGGAGAATTTCAGTAACTGAACCGGGGCGCCTCTCGCCGCGATACGGCCCACCGACCCGGCACGAGCGCGGCAGCCCCAGCGACTGGAAGCCAGCGACTTCGGGCACGACCCGAGTGACCCAGGCACACAAAGGAGCGATCCATGGCGTCCGACGACATTATCACTCACGGTCCCAATGTTGTGCATCCGGAGATCCCGAGTGCCGTCGGTTCACGTAACAGCCTGAATCGGCACAGCCGGGACGAGTACTCCGAAGCCCGAGTGCTGGTTGACGAGGAAGTGGACAAGATCCTCAACCACCTCCACGCAAAGCTGCCGCCCGAGGTTTCGAACCGCCTGGAGGTGATGGGGGGCATCAAGGGTAAGCTCCACACCTATTACAGCCAGAACCTCCAGAACATGCTCAATCGCTACCTCACGACCGTTGAGGACGAGATGGGCAAGAAGGTGCGTGATCTGGTGGACATGGAGGAACTGCGGGGGCTCAACCGCTACACGCCGCGCAGCATCTCCTACCTGCTGGATCGCATCGGGGGCTCGGATAAGTTCAACTCGGGTGAGGTGGAGAAATCCATCGTCAACATGTTCGGCCACCTCCAGGGTCACGTGCAGCGCGAGATGAACGACCTGGAGACGCACACCAACAGCCTGCTGCGCCGCAAGACGGACGTGGGGGCCTTCGTGCGTGGCGAGAACGCCTATTCGATCACCAAGTGCTCGTTTCGCGATCACCCGGACAAGCCCCACAATGTGTTCGAACTGAAGCTGGCCCTGAATATCGACGAGTCGGAGCTGATCAGCGCGGTGTTCCCCTACCACACCGCCGCTATCGATCTGCTCAAAGACATGATGACGCGGCGCATCTACGAGGCCATCGATCGCGAGATCGAGAAGATCAACATGGATCTCGTGGACGAGGGCAAGGCGGAAATGTCGCCCGAAGAGAAAATCTTCGAGCGCGTGCGGCTGCTGGACAACTACGTCTCCGACGAGGACACGGAAGGCTCGCGGCGGTTCTCCCTGATCGCCAAGAAGTTCATGGACGCGCTGGGAGACGTTACGGCGGAGATCTCCTCGGAAGAGTACGATGCGCTGGGTGTGCGCGAGAACGTGTTCCGCATCATCGAGAACGACAACATCCGCAACCGCGGCTGGAACACGGCGATCAACGCGATCACGCACATTCTCGACTGGAGCCGCATGAGCTACCAGCACATCGAGAACTACAAATCCAGCCGCCACGCCGTCATCCGCGAGTACGAAGCGACCGATCCCAAGCGGTTGCCCGACGAGCGCTACAAGATGGAACTGGTGGGTTACAGCACCCCGCAGCTGGGGGCCCTGCGCGAAGCCTACGCCACCCAACTCTCCGAGTTGGACCGCACCGTCAACGAGGTGTGGCAGGTGGTGGAGGAAATCTACCAGGAGAACCTGCGCGAGACGGGCCGCGACGATTGGGACTCCTTCTCCAGCAAGGTGCTGGGCGGCAAGGTGCAGGAGCGCCGCCGCTCCTGGTCCTGGTTTGCCGCTCCGGAAGAGGGTGGCGAGGGCGATGTGCAGGAGGTCAAGGCCCGCCAGTGGAATGAGATCACCTTCATTGCGCCGCCGGAAGGCCAGGCTATCCAGGAAAATCCGACCCTGGAAACCCGCATCCGCGAGTTGAAGGCCCGCTTCCCGATCATGTTCCGGAAACTGGAGAGCGTGTTCGAGGAGAAGAACCCCACGCTGCGGCAGATCGTGGAAAACCGCGTGGAGTTTCTGCAGGGCGAATTCAGCCGTTTCTCGGCGCAGGTGAACCCGTACCACATCCAGCCCGGCATCCTGCTGGACGTGGATATCGTCACCATCAAGCGCAAGAGCACGACCATGATGAACATGGCCAACGTGCTCAACGAGTTCCTCTATCAAGTCTCGAAGGGCTTCCAGGACACGGCGTTCGCCGAGTTCTCGCGGCGCCGTTCCACGCAACGCATGGACGTCGAGGGCGAGTTCATGACCGGCGTCGGTGTGGCGGATGTCAGCGGTACGGCGTCCAGCGAAGAGGTCTTCGAGTAGTCCCGCACAGCGCTGGGCGGGCCCCCCGTTGTGGGAGCCCGCCTGCCGTTCCGTCCCGCTTCGCTCCACAGTTGCCACCACGGTGTTGTGTGCCGGTGTGCCTTCATGGCTTCGTCCGCGCAGGGGCGAGCATTGCCGGTAGCGCTTTGCTGCGCCCGCGGCGGGCGCTATACTGGCCGCTGAACGCTCTCATCCCGGGGGCTGCCCGCCGGTGCCCGGTACGGCCGGGGCCGGTCGGAGTCGCTGCATGATTCAACAGCCAGCTTAGCGCCATGCAACGGGGCATCTACGCGATTGCGCTGTCGGACCAGGCCGTGGAAGGTGGCTTGGTGGTGCGCGGCGAGACGCAGCCGGCCTACGACCGGTCCGTGCTGCTACCCGCCGACGGCGTGCCGCCCGATTCGCGGCAGCAGGCGCTGCTGCAGGCCTTCCTGGAGCAGGCGGAGTGGGAGCAGGGCTTGGCCGTGCTGGTGCTGCCCACCGAGCAGGTCAGCTTCCGCCGGCTGCACTTTGCCTTCAGCGATGCCCGCAAGATTCGCCAGGTGTTGCCGCTGGAGCTGGAAGACGAACTGCTGGACGCCGTCGGCCAGCACGCGTGGGACGCCGTCATCCTGCCCCGGCCGGACGGCACGGCGGACGCACTGGTCTACCTGAGCGATCTCGCCCCCCTGGACGAGGCCACGCAGCTGCTGGAACAGCGCCAGCTCGCCGTGCAGCGTGCCACCTTCTCGGCCCAGGCCCTGATCGAGGCCCTGCCGCCGCCCGCCGGCCACCACTTCACCGTGTACGTGGGCAGCGAGGAAGCCTTCGCGGCCCACACGTTGGACGGCCAGCTGCAGGGGCTGCAATCGTACAATCCGCATCCTGGCCAAGTGCTGCGCCAGCTCCAGGCCCTGGGCCCCGGCACGCCCCAAGATCAGCTTCAGGCGTTGTTCCGCGCCGATGCGGAGGATGCGGAGCGCGCCGAGCTGCGTGACGCGCTGCAGGCCAAGCTGGAGAGCGTGCGGGAGGAGATCAACCGCACTGTCCGCATTCAGGCCGGCGGAGAGCCGTACACGATCTCGCTGCACGGCCTGTTCGGCGAGTTGTTGGAGCGTCAGGAGGGCGCGGGCTCGCTCAGCCTGCGGTTTCCGCAGGGGGCGTGGCCCGGCGCACGCCGCACCCACGCCGGCATCCTGGACGAGCTGCTCAGCCAGCCCCGCAACTTCCCGGTCAGCCGCGGCCTGAACTTCCACAAGCGCGTGGGCACCTGGATTGCCCTGTTCCGCGAGCTGCGCTGGCCGGTCGTCGCCGCGGCCGTGCTGCTGCTGATCCTGCTGGGGTTGATCGGAACGGGCTTCGTTCTGCGCGCCGACGCGCTGCAGGCGCGGCTCGATGCGGCCAACCAGCGGCTGCAGCGCATGCTGGCCGTGCCGCCGCCCCTCACGACGATCACGATCAACGCGGCGCTCGGCGGCGTGCAGGAGCAGTTGGACAAGCTGCGCAAGGAGCGTGCGGCCGCCGCCTATCTCGAGCACTACAATTACGACACGCTGCGCCTGTTGCGCGATGTGTCGGAGATCATTCACCAGCAGCAGGGCGTGTCGGTGGATTCGCTGTCGTTCAACCAGGATCGTTTCACGCTCTCCGGCGTGACGCCGAGCTATGCGGAAGCGGAAACCCTGAAGAACCGCATCGCGGCGCTGCCCCGCTTCAAGGGCCGCAACCTCCGGGTCACCAATTCCAACGTGGGCCAGGTCATCCGCTTCCGCCTTTCCGTGGAGCCCTGAGCATGGTGCTCTCCGACCGCGAGAAGCTGCTGATCGGCCTCCTGGTGGCGCTGCTGGTGGCCATGGGCCTGTTCTTCGGCGTGAAGGGCCTGCGTGGGCGCATTGCCGACCTGCGCAGCCGCGTGGAGGTGCGCGAGGCCCTGCTGCAGAAGGCCGCCGCGGTCACGGGCGAATTGCGCCACCTGCAGCAGGCCGCTACGCGCCAGCGGCCCGTGCGCAACCGGTCGCTCATCAGCTATGTGGAGCAGTTGGCGGACGGCGTGGGTCTGCGTGACCGTATCCAGCTCAATGCGCTGCCACAGGACACCAACGCCGGCCTGCAGGGCGTGGACGTGAAGGTGGAGCGCCTGACTTTGGACGAGATGGTGAATTTGTTGTACACCTTGGAAAATGCCGACTATCGGCTGATCATCGCCCAGTTCGATCTCAGCCCCTCGTTTCGCGACAAGGATCTGTTGCGACTCTCCATGCGTGTCCTCGCTCGCCAATAGCCCCCTCCTGTCTGCTCTGCTCTATGAAGCGGCTCGGCATCATCGTTCTCGTCATCGTCGTCATCCTGGGGGCCTTCTGGCTCGGCCTGATGCTGAACTTCCCCGGAGCGAGCGTCTCGCACTATGTCGAGCGGCAGGTCAATCGGCACGAGGGCTTCGACCTGGTGCTGACACCCGCGGAGTTGCACTGGAACGGGCTGTACGTGGCGCGGGCGGAGCTGCGCCGGCGGGACAATCCCGCGGCAGCGCCCCTGTTCACGGTCACGGATTTCTCCATCCCCATCACCTGGCGCCTGATCCGCGGTCTGCCGGCCACGGGGGTTATCGGCAAGGGCGGCCGCGTGGATGCCTTCCTGCCCTGGGCGCTGGGCGGCGAGGCCCGCCTGTCCGGACGGGTGGACATGGCCACCGTGCCGCTGCCCGCCGTGCTGAACCCCATCGCCGTCGGGGGCGATCTGGCGGTGCAGGGGCACTTCATCATGGATGCCGCCGCCCAGGCGGGTGCGAGCCTGCCCGATGGCGAACTGCGGCTGACGGGCCAGAACGTCTCGGTGAGCGGGGTCAAGGTGGCGGGCGTGGCCCTGCCGGATACACGCTTGGAGGCCATCAGCGCGACCCTGGAGACGGGACGCACGGTCAACCTGCGCCAGTTCGAGTTCCGCGGTGATCTGCAGGGGACGGCCCAGGGCACCATCACGCCCAACCTGCGCGATCCACGCAGCTCTCTGCTCGCGCTGCGCGTTACGACGGTGTTTCGCGATACGTGGCTGGCGCAACTGGGCGATCTGCGCCCGATCGTGCAAAGTTTTCTGAACCGGGGCCGGGTGGCGGTGAGTCTTAGCGGTACAGTGGGAAGGCCTCAGGTCTTGCCAGTACGAGGAGCCAACTGATGGTACGGCGGCCCGGATATCTCGTGGTCGGCAGCGTGCTCGTGCTGTTGATGGTGTTCATGGGCGCGCTCGTGTTCTACGGGCAGTTCAGCACGGGGATCGAAACCACCGAGCCCGTGTCGATCGAGGTGCACCCCGGAGAGACCCTGCGCCAGGTGACGCGGGAACTGGCCGGCAAGGGCCTGCTGCGCCACCCGCACCTGTTCACCCTGCTGGGCATCCTGCGTGGGGATTCCGCCAACATCAAGGCGGGCCAATACGTCGTGAAGGGCGCCGTGACGCCCAACGATCTGCTGGACGAGCTCGTCTCCGGACGCGCCCGCTTCGTCTCGCTCACCGTGCCGGAGGGCTTCTCGCTGGCCGAGATCGCCGCGCGCGTGGAGGAGCGGCAGCTTGGCCGCGCCGATGCCTTCCTGGCGCTGGCGCACGACCCCAGGTTTATCGCCACGCTGCCCCTGCCCGTGCAGAACACGCCACCTTCGCTGGAAGGCTTCCTGTTCCCGGAGACGTATTTCTTTCACCGGGGCGTGGGGGAGGCCGCCGTGATCATGGCGATGGTGCACGAGTTCAACGTGCGCGCCGCGCCCGTCCTGCGCCAGCGCGCCGGCGATGTCGGTATGACGCCCTACCAGGCGCTGATCCTGGCCTCCATCGTGGAGAAGGAGACGGCCGTGCCCTCCGAGCGCCCGCTGATCTCCGCCGTGTTTCACAACCGGCTGCGGGCCCGCATGCGGCTGGCCAGCGATCCGACCGTGATCTACGGGCTCGCCAACTATGACGGCAACCTGCGGCACGTGGACCTGATCACGGAGACGCCCTACAACACCTACAAGATCCGGGGGCTGCCGCCCACGCCCATCGCCAGCCCTGGCATCGCCAGCATCAATGCGGCCGTGGCCCCGGCCGATGTGGATTACCTGTTCTTCGTGGCCAAGGGGGATGGCACGCACGTCTTCACCAAGGACTATCGCGACCACCGGCGGGCGGTCTGGAAGTATCAGATCCGCCCGTACCGCAAGCACTCATCCTGACGGGTTCGCAACGAGCCGTGCCGATCTACGCCTATCGGGCCCTGGATGCCGCGGGTAAGCCGGCACGGGGTACGCTGAACGCCGCGTCGGAAAGCGAGGCCATGGCTACGCTGCGCAGCCGCGCTATCTATCCGGTGAGCCTGCGCGCTTCGCAGCCCTTCGCGCTGCAGGTCAAGCGCTGGTTCAGCTTTGGCCGCCCGGCCCGCATCAGCAGCCGCGATCTGGCCACCTTCCTGCGCCAGTTGGCCACGCTGCTGGGGGCCAGCATCCCCTACGATGCGGCGTTGCGCATGGTGCAGGCGGAGACGTCCAACGCCGCGCTGCAGGCCGTGCTGGCGGACGTGCGCGAGCGTGTGGTGGAAGGGGCCTACCTGGCCGATGCGCTGGAGTCGCACCCGCACTTCTTCCCGGCCATGGTGGTGAACATGGTGCGCTCTGGCGAGAACAGCGGCGCCATCGTGACCATTCTGGGCCGCCTGGCGGCACACTACGAGACCATCAACCGGCTGCGCACCAAGATCGCCTCGGCGCTCGTCTATCCGGTATTCATGCTGGTGTTCAGCATGGCCGTGGTGACGTTCATGGTCACCTTCATCGTGCCCAAGATCACCCGCCTGTTCACCAACTTCGGCGGCGTGCTGCCGCTGCCCACGCGCATCCTCATCGCCATCAGCGATACGGTGGCCAACTACTGGTGGCTGCTGATCCTGCTGGGCGTGGGTGCCGGGTGGGGCTCCGCGTGGTTCCTGCGCAGCCCCAAAGGGCGCGCGCTGGTGGATCGGCTGGAGCTCACCATCCCGGTCTGGCGCACCTTCCGCCGCAAGCTGCTCATGCAGCGCCTGTGCGAGACGCTGGCCACCATGCTGCGCAGCGGGGTGGAGCTGAACCACGCCTTGCAGGTGTCCAGCGAGGTACTGGAGAACGGCATCTATCTGCGCGCCATGCATGATGTTATTTTTGACATACAGAACCGGGGCCAGCAGCTTTCCGCGGCGATGCGGCGCACGGCCTTGTTCCCGGAGGATCTGTGTCAGATGATCGCTATCGGGGAGGAAACGGCGACCCTGGATGCTATGCTGGAGAACGTGGCCACGCGGCTGGCCCAGGAGGTGACCGCTACCATGGATTCGGCCACGGCCCTCTTCGAGCCGGTAATGATCCTCATCATGGGAGGGCTGGTGGGCTTCATCGTCGTCTCCATGCTGCTTCCGATGCTCCAGCTCAACCAACTGGTGGGACAATGATCGCACTGCACCCCCTGTCACGACGCGCCCGGGCCGGCCGTGGCCGGCCGCAAGGCTTCACCTTCATCGAGGTGCTGGTGGTGCTGATCATCCTGGCGCTCATCGCCGGGATCGTCGGCACGCAGCTGCTCGGCGAGGCGGAGAAGGCCAAGGCGGACGCCACCCGCATCCAGATCAAGTCGCTGGAATCGGCGCTGAGCCTCTACCGCCTCCACAACTCCACCTATCCCACCACGGAGCAGGGCCTGGCCGCGCTGCTGACCAAGCCGGAGGTGGGCACCATCCCCGAACAGTGGCAGGGGCCCTACATCACCGGCAACAACGTGCCCAAGGACGGCTGGAAGCACGACTTCATCTACATCTCCGACGGCCACGACTACACCATCATCTCCCTGGGCGCCGACGGGAAGGAGGGCGGCACCGACCTGGATGCGGACATTTCCAGCAAGAACCTCTAGCCGCCCGGCGGCGGCCGGGGGCTTCACGCTCATCGAGCTGCTGCTGGTGATGGCCCTGATGGCCGTGGTGCTGGTGATCGCCCTGCCCGCATTCCAGAGTCTGCTGCAGAGCACGCTGCAGCAGGAGGTGAACCACACCACGGGGGTGATCCGCCTGCTGCGCAACGAGGCGGTGCTCTCCAACACCCGCTACCGGCTCATGCTCAACGTGAAAGGGAGCCGTTATTCGATCGAGCGGCAGAACGAGCTGGGCACCTACGACCCGGTGCAGGAGCCGCGCGAGCTGGCGCCGCACCGCTTCCCCAGCGGCATGGTGGTGCAGGACCTGGTGCTGCTGGGTCACACCTACGATACCCACGAGGCCGATCCCGTGCCCATCGTCATCGATGCGTCGGGCTATGTGGACCCCTTCCTGCTGCACTTCCGCCTGGACGACAAGGACTACACCCTGCGCATCTCCGGCTTCACCGGACGCGTCGAACTGCTGGACGGCCATGTGGACCACTGATCCGCCCCCGAGCGTGGTTGCCCGCCGCCGGCCCGGCCCGTGGCCGCGCCTGCGCCTCCGGCTGGGTCGTGCCCGGCGCGGCTTCACGCTGCTGGAGGTGCTGGTGGCGATGGCCGTGCTGGCCATCACCCTGGTGACGCTCTACGAGAGCTTCATCTCCACCGTGCGGATCAACACGTCCACGCGCGGGCTGTGGAAAGCCATGATCTACGCCAACAACGAGCTGGCGCGGATCGAGCGCAGCCCGTCGCCGTCGGTCTCCGTGCAACAGGGGGATTTCCCGCCGGACGACCCCATGGCGGGCTATTCCTGGCGGCGGGAGGTGGCCGACGAGCAGCCGTTCCCCAACGTCACGGTGCGCAAGGTGTTGCTGGAGCTGACGTGGAGCATAGGGGGCGTGCCGCAGTCCTACCGGGCGCAGATCTATGTCCAGTCGCAATAGGATCCGCGGCTTCACGCTCATCGAGCTGCTGGTCGCGCTGCTGCTGCTGGGGCTGGTGATGACGCTGGTCTACGGCGCCTTCGGCCAGATCTCCGGCCCGGCCGTGCGCCTGAGCGACCAGCTTACCGAGCAGCAGGAGTTGCGCCTGCTGATGCGCATGGTGGCCGACGATCTGCAGTCCGCCCAGTGGCTGGAGCAGTACTGGAAGAAGGGCACCCAGTTCCGCACGGGCATCATCGCCGAGCAGCACTTCGAGGGCACCAAGCAGTTCACACATATCTCGTTTCACACTGCCCGCCCGGCCCGCTTCTACCGCGGCATCGACGACGCGGACGATCCCGATCTGCACGAGGTGGGCTATTACGTGCAGCCCAGCGAGGACCGCAAGGATCTCGTGCTGATACGCCGGGAAGACTTCTACATCGACGACAACATCGATGACGGTGGCCAGACGGTGCAATTGGCCGACCACATTACGAACTTCCAGGTGCAATTCCTCGCCCAGGGGGCCGACCTCAACGCCGATCCGCCCCCCTGGCAGGACGCCTGGGATTCCACGCGCCAGCCGGAAAACGCACGCATGCCGCTCGCGATCAAGCTCACCATCGCCCGCAAGGATGCGCAGGGCCGTGAGCTGTCCGAATCCCTGGAGTTCAACCTGCCCGCGAGCCTGAAGCTGTGATGCGCCCCGTTCCCCGAGCCCGCCCGCGCGGCATCGCCCTGCTGATGGCGCTGACGGTGGTGATGCTGCTCACGTACTTTATGAGCGAGTTCTTCTTCGCCACGGGGCTGGAGTTGCGGGGCATGACCACCTTCAAGGACTCCCAGCAGGCGCGCATGCTGGCCAAATCCGTGTTCAAGGCCACCCAGGTGGCCATGCTTCAGGATGAGGTAAACTTCTTCAAGGGCTACGACCAGCTTGCCAAGCTGCTGCAGGTGGCCGCGGTGCCCTGGAACAACGGCCTGCTGGTGGGCCTGCAGGTGACGCCCCAGGACCCGCTGTTCAACCTGAACCAGAACGCCGGTACGCGGCCCGGGACGACCCAGGAGCGGGAGCGCCGGCAGATCTTCCTGCAGACCCTCGAGCGCCTGCAGGTGCCCGTGCAGGGCACGCCGGAGGCCACGAGCCCGCTGCCCGTGGAGACCATCGAGGGGCTGTATGCCGCGCTCTACGACTGGACCGACGCCGACAGCGATGAGTACCTTGAGTTCCCCGCCGTGCGCGGGGCCGAGGCGGATGCCTACCTGGGCCTGCCCGTGCCCTACGATGTTAAGAATGCCCCGTTGGACCGTCTCACGGAGATCCGCCTGGTACGCGGCGTGGCGAAGAGCGGCATTCCCTGGGCCATGTGGGAGGCCACGGTGACCGCCCTGCCCCCGGTGTCCGGTGCGGACAGCGGCTTCACCGAGCGTATCGACGTGAACGTGGCCAGCCATGAGCATATTGCCACGTTCCTGGCGACGCGGCTGGAGGACCCCAACGTGATCGGCGGCGACGAGGACATCATCAATGGGATCGCGCCCTATGCGCAGTCGGCGGATCAACTGGCCGACTTTTTCGCGCCGGCGGATGGTCAGCGCCAGACCTACGATCCCGATTCGCTCCAGCAGGCGCTGGAGAGCCAGGGCTTCACGGGCAATTATGGCAAGAGCTACCTGTTCTCGACGATCAACCAGTACTACCGCATTCGCATCGTCACGGAGGTGGCGGGCGTGCGGGCGCGATTGGAAGCGATGCTGAACATACCCCGCGACCCCAAGACGCGCACCGCCAAGGGTACGCCCAAGATCCTCTGGGAAACCGTCAACTGAGGCCGCTCCAGCCATGCCTGCGCTCGGTAACGAGATCATTCGCCTGGAGGAGGTCGCCTCCACCAACTCGCTGGTGCTGGAGCGTCCGGCCTACCTGGAGCGCCACGGGCTGGTGGTGGTGGCGCGGCACCAGACGGGCGGCCGCGGCCGTATGGGTCGTCGCTGGGCCTCCCTGCCCGGCCGCCAGCTTCAGTTCTCCGTGGTGTTGCACCCGCCATTCCCCACCGCGGATTTCCCCGCGGTGGCGCTGCTGGCCGGGCTGGCGGTGGCTCAGGCGTGCGAGGAGGAGCTGGGGGTGCGGCCCGACCTCAAGTGGCCCAACGACGTGATGCTGGTCGGCCGCAAGGTCTGCGGCATCCTGGTGGAGGGCAGCTCGGGTGCCGGGGGCCGGCCGCGGCTGGTGGTGGGCATCGGCATCAACTGCCAGGGCGACCCCGGGGACTTCCCGGCGGAGCTGCAGGCGCACCTGACCACGCTGGCCCACGAGACAAGCCGCCCCGTGGACCCGGAGGCCTTGCTGCAGACTGTGCTGGAGCGGCTGGAAGCCCTGCTGGAGCGGCTGGCCGCCGGCGACAAGGCCGCGATGCTGGAGCAGTGGCGCGGCTACGGCCTGCTGGGGGAGGGGCAGCGCGTGCGCTTCACCACACAACAGGGCCCGCGCGAGGGCATTCCGGAGGGTCTCACGCCGGAGGGCTACCTGATCGTGCGGCTGCCGGACGGCTCGGCCGTGATCCAGGTTTCCGGCGAGCTGGAGTGGATGATGTGAGCACCCGCGTGGCGCCGCGCCGCGTTCAGCCGGCGGCTTCCGGCGTGGGCGTCAGCCCCTCGGCGCGAATCTGGTCCACGTGGCGCTCGTCAATGGGCCAGTGCACGGCGGCGGCGAAGATGCCCAGCGCAATGGCGGCGATCCACACCAGCGTGTAGGAACCCGTCAGGTCGTACACCACGCCGCCGGCCCAGACGCCCAGGAAGGCGCCTAACTGGTGCCCCAGGAAGACCACGCTGAACAGCGTGTTCATGTAGCGCACGCCGTACATCTGCCCCACCAGCCCGCTGGTGAGCGGCACCGTGCCCAGCCACAGGAAGCCCATCCCCGCCGCGAAGCCCAGCACGGTGTATGTGGAGAGGGGCAGCACCAGCAGCAGCGTGATGATCGCCGCGCGCGTCAGGTACACGCCGCAGAGAATCTTGCGCTTGCTGTAGCGCCCGCCCAGGTAGCCGAAGCTGAGCGAGCCGAAGATGTTGAACAGGCCGATGAAGCTCAGCGCCACCGCCGCCACGGTGGGCGCCACGTGGTGATCCACCAGGTAGGCCGGCAGGTGCGTGGCGATGAACGTGATGTGGAAGCCGCACACGAAGAAGCCCCAGAACAGCAGCCAGTAGCGCTTCTGGGCCCCCGCCTGCCGGAAGGCCGCCAGCGGCGAGGCCACGCCGGTGCCCAACGCCGGCCGCTCCGCCTTGCCCACCAGCACCAGCGCCAGCGGCACGATCAGCAGCGAAATGACGCCCGCCACCACCAGGGCGTTCACCCAGCCCATCCCGGAGATGAAGCCCTGGCTCAGCGGCACCAGGATGAACTGGCCGATGGAGCCCCCGGCCGAGGCGATGCCCAGGTACAGGCTGCGCCGGCGCTCGCTGGCGAGGCGCCCCACGGCCCCCAGCACCACGCCGAAGCCCGTGGCGCTGGTGCCCAGCCCGATCAGCAGCCCGGCCGAGAGCATCAGCGAGCCGGGTGTCGTGCTGTGGGCCATCAGGTACAGCCCCAGCGCGTAGACGATGCCGCCCCCGGCGATCACGCGGCCGGTGCCGTAGCGGTCCGCTACGGCGCCCGTGAACGG
>DATFMP010000052.1:0-12617 GCA_035266845.1 bacterium | reverse complement strand
CGCCCGTGTACGCGGGCGAAATCCAGGGTGCCGCGCTGGGCATGGACATCGCCGCCTTCGACGCGGCCGGGCAGCCGGTGGTGGGCCAGCAGGGCGAGCTGGTGTGCCGCCAGCCGTTCCCGTCCATGCCCATCTACTTCTGGGGCGACCCGGATGGAGCGCGCTACCGCAAGGCCTACTTCGAGGACTACCCCGGCGTGTGGCGGCATGGGGACTTCGTGACGATGACCGAGCGCGGCGGCGTGGTCGTCTACGGCCGCTCGGACGCGACGCTCAACCCGGGCGGCGTGCGCATCGGCACGGCGGAGATCTACCGCATCGTGGAGGCGCTGCCCCAGGTGCAGGACAGCATCGTGGTGGGCCACCGCAGCGAGGGCGAGGAGCGCGTGGTGCTGTTCGTGGTGCTGCGCGGCGAGGCCAAGCTGGACGACGCGCTGGCGCAGCAAATCCGCGCGGCCATCCGCGAGAAGGCCTCCCCGCGGCACGTGCCCGCCTTGATCCGCCAGATCCGCGAAGTACCCGTCACCATCAACGGCAAGAAGGTGGAACTGGCCGTGGCCAGCCTGCTGCGCGGCGAGCCCATCCAGAACCGCGACGCCCTGGCCAATCCGGACGCCCTCCAGCAGTTCGAGGGGCTGGCGCTGTAGGGCCGGCCCGAAGCGGCAGGATGCGGCAACCGGCCCTCGTCTCCGTGCTCACGCTGGCGCTGCTGCTGGCGGCGCGCATCGCCGTGGCGGCTCCCGCGGCCCCAGCCGGTGCGGCTCCCGCCGATGCGCCGGTCGAGCTGCCCCACGTCTGGGAGTCCTCGGGTGGTCTGCTGTTGGACTACGGGGAGTCGCCGGACGGCACGGCCCGCGCGGGCCGGCTCGGGCTGTGGGTGTTCGCCCACGGCGGCGCCAGCTTCATCGGCTTCGACCGCATCGCCCACCCCCGCCTGGGCGACCTCACCGCCCTGGCGTGGGACATGACGGTGCTGGTGCCCCTGCGGGTGCCGCTGCCCACGGGTGGGCTGGGGGTGCTGATCGGCACCGCGGGCTCCGGCCAGCGCCTCGTGGTGGGGCTCTACCCCACGCTGGGCATAGCGATGACCCCTTTCCGGAACGTGGTGGTGTCCCTCAACACACGCTACTACTTCCTCTCCACGGGCCGGGCCACCGATCTTCCCGTGGTGTCGCTGGACCTCGTCGGGCTCTGGTAGCCGCCAGGACCGCTCAAAGGCCACCACCCATCCCATGTGGGGGCCGAGGGCCCCCACACCCCCGATACGGGCCTGGAGCGGCGTCTGTCATTCCGAGCACAGCGAGGAATCTGCTGTCGCCGGAAGCGACCGGTTTACGCGGCACGGCGTGCCTGTCCGTCGGCTACTGGTACTTCGCGAAGGTATCGAAGAAGCCCTGGCGCACCTCGGGGGTGAGGTGCTCGGCGGTGAAGGGCGACTGCTCCTGCGCCTGCTCGCCGGTCAGGGTGGCGCGGATCTGCGCGGCGCTCATGTGGAAGAAGCGCTGGAAGGTGTCGCGAGTGACGTCGACGCGCAGGGGCCGGCCCTTGAGGTCGAAGTTCAGCACCACGTGCGTGAAGTCCCGCCCGTAGAACAGCGACAGCGCCGCCCCGATGCTCTCCTCGACGACGCGGCCCTCGTTGGGCAGGAACCAGTCCGTCTCCTCGAAGCGGAGCGTGATGGTGTCCCCGTCCACGTGGTACGCCGCGATGCGGCGGCCCAGCACGCCTCCCCCCAGCTCGCGCAGGTAGGCCTCCAGCTTGGGCGGCGCGGGCTGGTCTTTCGCCGACTGCACGAAGGTGCCCTTGGCGCTGCGGTCCTGGGGCGCCTGCTGCTCCTCGTGAATCTTCACCTGCTGGCCCAGCTCCGAGAGGTCGATCACCGGCTCGCTGAGCCCGGACAGCTTGACGAACACCACGAATCCCAGCCAGCCGCACCAGCCGATGCGGGCGAACCACGAATAGGGCTTGAAGAACAGCAACGGGGCGAAGATCGGCACGAACAGCAGCAGCAGACCAAACCAGAGGCCCACGCGGGGCCGTTCTTCGCTACCGAGCTGCAGGGTTGCCATGCGCATCGGGGCGCCCATCGGCGCCGTCAAGGGGGGTTGGGTGCGGCCCGCTTGCAGACCGCTCAAGGATTGGAGCTCCGCCGGGAGCGCCGGGTTTATTTCACGGCCGGGAGCAAGGCTGGGCCCGGCGGGAGCATGGGGCCGAGCGCCAGGGTCGCAACGCCCTTCAAGACAGGGTTCGGTGTGGTGTCCCGCAAGTAGGCCTAAGATTCGCCGGCGTGTCTTGCAATATCAGGGGCGCCGCCCCTGATCACCCCGCCAAGGGCCCAAGGCCCTTGGAACCCGTTTTCGCGGCAGTGGCCGGCTCGCCAGGCACTGCCGCCCAAACAGGGGGTTCGGGGGAACGTGTTCCCCCGAATGCTGGCAGATGTCTGTGTGACCCCATCCTAGCAGCCGGGCAGGGTCTTGGCGCCGGTGCGCTGGCGGGCGGCCTTCTTCATCTCGTCGGCGATGGCGAGCGTCATCTCCATGGCCGCGCGGGCCCGGGCCGCATCGTCCTCGCCGGCCAGCAGCTGCTCCAGCCCGGTCACGCCGAGCTGGTGGTGGTGCGTCTCGTCGGGCTGGATGGACTCGCGGTAGATGTGCGCCACATCGTGGTATCGGTGCCGCTCCAGGTAGGCGATGAACATGTCGTTGCGCCGCATGGCGATCGCCTCGCGCGTGAACTGCCCGGCGCTGAGGCGCTCGACGGTGGTCTCCAGCTTGCGCAGGGCCTGGAACAGGGGCGAATAGCCGCCGGCCAGCGGATCGAAGCCCTCCAGTTCCACGCCGCTGGTGCGCAGGTAGTCCGCAATGAGGCGATAGTGGCGGGCTTCGTCGCCCACCTGCCGGGCGAAGCCCAGCTTGACGTCCGTCTCCGGCGTGCTGGGCATCCACACGGCGGCAATCTCGCTGGCTTCCGCCTCGTTCTTCAACGCAATCTTGAGCAGCGTGGGCAGGTCGCCTTCCTCCTCCAGCTCCGCCTCGATGGGATAGGCCTCGAGCACCGCCAGGCGCTCGTCCAGCTCCCGTTTCAGCTCGCGTACCACTGCCTTTGCGTCGAATGCTGCCATGATCGCCCCTGGATTGCGGATGGCGGCAGGACCGGCCCGCGTCGGCGCCCCGCCCGGCTAGGGGGCGAAGAAGCGCCGGCGGTTGCGTTTCAGGTAGCCCCGCACAGACTTCAGTATGGAGTCGCTGTGATCGTAGTACAAGCGCGAGCGGCGCTGCTCGTCCTCGGCATCCCGCTCGGCCGCGTAGGGGTTCAGCTCCTGCACCGCCTCCAGCGCCTCGGCTGCAGGGCCCAGCCCCGCGAAGTGCGCGTCGTAGTCCTGCAGCACGCCCACCAGCCGCAGGGGACTGTGGGTGGGCGGCCGGTACTCGCCGTGCAGGTAGCATACGCTGGTGAGCGCGTTGATGGAGGCCTGGAAGCTGAAGAAGGCACTGTCCAGGTAGGAACGGGCCCGCAGCAGGCGGCGGGCCTCCTTGAGGTCCGCCTGCCCCTGCTCCCACATCAGGCGGGCGCGGCGCAGCATCGGCTCGGCGGGGGCGGAAGCGGCTACGCCTGTGGCGCCGTCGGGGGCGCCCGGGGGGGCCAACTCGTCGCGCGGCATCAGCCGGCTCCCACGCCGTAGCGGCGGCGATAGGCTCGGATTTCCTCCAGCATCTGCGGGGCCGGAGCGGGCGTGCCCTCCCAGGCCCCCTCCTCGCCGAGCGCCGTCTCCAGGTCCGCCACGGTCAGCAGCGGCACCACGGGGATGCCCGTGGCCCCCTCGAAGCGCGCGACGGCGTCCTCGCCCGAGAGGTCCGTCTCCATGCGGTTGAAGGCGATCACGAGGGCGTCAATGGGGGCCTCGAAGGAATCGCGCAGCAGCTTCACCGCCTCCAGCTTGGTGCCGCCGTCGGTGATCACGTCGTCCACCAGCACCATGCGGTCGCCCGGGCCCGGCTCGCGACCCACGAAGCGGCCCGTATCGCCGTGGGTCTTGGCCTCCTTGCGGTTGAACAGGTAACCGATCTCGCGCCCCGTGCGCCGGCTCAGTGCAATGGCCGCACTCACGCAGAGCGGGATGCCCTTGTAGGCCGGGCCGAACACGATGCCCGCCTGAGGCGCCACGCGGGCGATGGCCGCCGCGTAGTAGTCCCCCAGCCGCTCCACCTGCGCACCCGTCTGGAACCGTGCCGAATTGAAGAAGTAGGGCGAGACCCGGCCACTGCGCAGGGTGAACGCGCCGAACTGCAGCGCCCCCACCTCGCGCAGGAAGCGCAGCAGCTCGCGCCGCTCGTCCAGGGTGCCGCTCATGGGGCCTCCCGCCGGGCCCCGAGCCCATGCGGAGCCGGGCTCCGTGCCGATTTAGACATTGACTTCCGCATGACTTCCCACTAGATAAAACCAGACGATTCAGGTTTTTGCGCCGAATCTGACGGGATCGCGACCATCCTATCAGCACCCTCGGTGGAATTGAAACCCGCCACCCGGCCCGCCGGGCGAAGCGGGAAATCATAGCGGCCGGCCACGCGCGGCGCCAGTCTCACCAAAAACAGGAGAGCCCGGCAATGACCGAAGAGATGGAATTCCATACCACCCATAGCCCCGGTCGGCTGTACCAGTGCCCGCAGGATCTGATCCCGCGATACGAGGAAGTGCAGCACATCGTGGATCGCATCCGCACCAACCTGAAGGCCTTCCTGCAGATGGAGACCTCGGTGCGCCTGCTGCTCGACGGCGAGCGGGTCAACCCGGTGACGAGCGTCATCTCGGTGCCGTTCGAAGGCGACCAGGACAAGATCTACGAGAACCTGGGCCTGATCATCTTCCAGCAGCTCTGGGGCTACTATCTGGCGGCGGACCCCAAGGGCACGCACCACGGGCTGACGAACCTGGTCTTCGACGGCAACGAGACGGCCATGCTGCGCCGGGAGACCGAGAAGTTCATGCGCATGCTGCACACCCGCAACGACCTGGCTCACCGGGTGATGAGCGGCTACCGCATGGCCTGCGAGATGCCGCCCTTCGAGCGGGACGTGTACCTGAAGGAGACCACCGCGCGGAATCTGGACATCCACCTGGGCGTGCGGATGTACACCTACGGCGAGGGCGTGAACCGGGTCACGATGTTCCTGCCCATCAAAGAGGGCAAGGAAGCGATCGACCGCATCTATTACAACATCGAGCACATCGTCCATCAGAACCTGGTGGCCTTCGACGAGACCCACGATCACTACCTGCCCGTCTCGGAGGAACTGGTGCTGCGTGAACTGGAAGGCGTGCTGGTGCGTGGACGGCGCAAGGGCAACACGCGCAAGAAGATCGTCAACGGCCTCACCATGAACACGGTGCTGATGGAAGACCCGACGATGATCCACCACATCAGCCTGGCGGACCTGTACTACGACAAGCTGAACCGCATCGACCTGCTGGACGAAGCGGCGGCCCGCTCGCGGGACATGTTCAACACGGAGCTGATCCGCTCCGCCGAGATCGCCACGGCGGTCACCGATGTCACCAAGCTGAAGATGGAAGAGCGCGTGTACATCGACCGCAACGCGGCGGTGGGCGCCTCGCCCGCCACCGTGCAGGCCGCCCGCCCGGCACCCGCGCGTCAGGCCCCCGCGGCCCAGCGCCAGGAGCCCAAGAAGGAGAAGGAGCCCGTCACGGTGGCGACCGACGGGCTGGAAGAGCTGTAGACAGCACGCGCAGGCGGGGCGTGCCTTGGGGAAGGCGCGCCCTTGAAGATCGGGTCGGCCGGCGCACGGGGAGAACCGGCGGGTCCCATGGGCAGGCTGCGCCTGCCCTTTCTTGTTTTGGGGACGCATACTCATGGTCGGGAGCCGCATCCTGCTGCCCAGCTTGGCGGCAGCGGCGGCGAGCGTGTGCTTTGGGGCCACGGTCGTGGCCGTGCGCTTCGTCATCCATCAGACAGACCCCCTCACCGTTGCCTTCCTGCGGCACCTGATCGGCACGCTGCTGATCCTGCCGGTGCTGCTGTTCCTGGGCCGCACGCGCATCGAGAAGCTGGACTGGCTGCCCATCGCGCTGCTGGGCATCGCCATGTTCGGGCTGTTCTCCTACTGCTCGGCGGGGGCGCTGCGCTACATCTACGCGGCGCGGGGCGCGCTGATCCTCACCACCATGCCCCTGTTCACCCTGGTGCTGGCCAGCGTGTTCCGGCAGGAGCGCTTCACGCTGCTCAAGCTGGCGGGCATCGCCCTCACCATCGTGGGCGTGTCCCTGGCGCTGGGCACCAACGGGGCCCTGGGCGGGCGGGACTCCGCAACCCTGTGGCGAGGCGACCTGTTCATGTTCACCGCGTCCTTCCTGGGCGCCGTGTACAATGCCTTCTCGCCCCGCTACCTGCGCAAGTACCCGGCGCTGCTGGTCACCGTGTACTCGATGATCGCCGGCACGCTGTTCCTCACGGCGGTGAGCGTTCCGGCGGGCGTGTTCTCGCCCTTCAGCACCTTCACGCCCCAGGGCTGGCTGGCCATCGCCTTCATCGGGGCCTTCGGCGCGGCGGGCGGCTTCTTCCTGTGGGTGTGGGCGCTGGAGCGCATGACGCCCACCCGCGTGGTGGTGTTCCTGGCCCTCAATCCTCTGGCAGCCACCGTGCTGGCGGCGTGGCTGCTGGCCGAGACCGTGACCGCTTGGTTCCTGGCGGGGCTGGCCTGCGTGCTGGCGGGCATCTTCGTCGTGAACTGGGAGCGCCGCGGCCTGGCGGGGGCGCCCACGCTGCAGACCCTGCAGATGCCCTGAGCGCTGCAGGGTGGGCACGGACACCCGGTTGACGCGCGGGGTGCTGGCCAAGGCGCGGCCGCTCGCCTAGAATGGGCGCCACCGCTTCCGTGCCCGCTGACCCTCGCCCGTAGCCACGCCCATGTCTGCCGACCGGCCCTCGTCCGAACTGCCCGCCGAGCCGCGGACCGTGCCCAACGCCACGGCCGGGGCCCCGGCGCCTTCGGTCCCGGGCGAAGCCGGCGGCCTGCTGGCGCCCCTGCGCATCGGGCCGCGCACGCTGCCCAACCGCATCGTGTTCGGGGCGCACCTGACCAACTTCGGCGTGGACAACACCTTCGGCGCACGCCACCGCGCCTACTACGCGGCGCGGGCCGCCGGCGGGTGCGGGCTGCTCGTCACCGAGGCGCTGACGGTGCACCCGCTGGACTGGCCCTATGAGCACGTGCCGTTCGGGCACAGGGACGCCATCGTGCCGGCCCTGGCGGAGCTGGCCGGCACTGTGCGGCAGACCGGGCCGGACTGCGTGCTGCTGGCGCAGCTTAACCACTGGGGCGGCCAGAGCAGCGGCAAGCTGCTGCGGCAGTCGCCCTGGGCGCCTTCGGCCACGGTGGAGGTGGCCAGCAAGCGCATGGCGCGGGCCATGGAGCCGGCGCACATCGAGGCGGTCATCGCCGGCTTCGCCGCGGCGGCGGAGCGCGTGGCGGCGGCCGGGCTGGACGGCGTGGAGCTGAACGCAGGGCAGCACGGGCTGCTGCGCCAGTTCCTCTCCCCCCTCACCAACCAGCGGCAGGACGACTGGGGCGGCCCCCTGGAGCAGCGCCTGCGCTTTCCGCTGCGGGTGGTGGCCGTCGTGCGCGCGGCGCTGGGGCCCGGCCGCGTGCTGGGCCTGAAGCTGTGTGGGGACGAACTGGCGCCCTGGGGCGGGCTCACACCGGACGACGCCGTGGCCATCGCCCGTGCGCTGGTGGCGGCGGGGGGGCTGGACTACCTCTCCGTGCAGATCGGCGGGCCGTACTCCGTGCACATGACCGAAGCGGCCATGCCCACGCCCCAGGCCCATGCGGCGCACCTGGCCCAGGCCGTGCGCGAGGGCATCGGCGGCGCGCTGCCCGTCTTCGCCGAGGGCCGCATCGAAGCACCGGACGTGGCCCGCACTGTGCTGGCCCACGGCCAGGCCGATGCCGTGGTGATGACCCGCGCGCTCATTTCCGATCCCGACCTGCCCCGCAAGGCCGCCGGGGAGCACCCCGAGCCGCTGCGCCCGCACATCGGCATGACGCGCTACTTCGCCGTGCAGGGCGACTGGAACCGGCCCCTGGGCGACCTCATCAACCCGCGTGCGGGTCGCGAGGCCCGGCTGCCCCCGTCCGTGCGCACGGAAACGGGTGGGGCGCCCGTGCTGGTGATCGGCGGCGGCCCCGCCGGACTGGAGGCCGCCGCCACCCTGGCGCGCCTGGGCCACGCCGTGACCCTGCGCGAGGCCGCGCCGCGGCTGGGCGGCATGGCAGCCGTGCTGGCCAAAACCGTGGAAGCCCGCCGCGAGTTCGGGCTGCTGGTGGACTACTACACGGCGCTGCTGGCGCACCTGGGCGTGGCGGTGGAGCTGGGACGGCCCGTGCGGCCGGACGAGCCGGGCCTGGACGCCTTCGCCGCCCTGTACGTGGCCACGGGTGCCACGCCTCCGCCGCCGGAGCTGCCCGGCGAGGGCGTGCCCGTGCTGACGCCTCGGGCGCTGCTGGCCGACTCGCCCACCCTGCCCCCGCCCGGGGCTGGCCGCGTCGCCGTGGTGGATGCGGAGGGCGGCTTCCGCATGGCGAATGCGGTGGAGTGGCTGCTGGCGCACGGCTATGGCGTGGACGTGATCACGCCGGACTTCTTCGTGGGGCGCGAGCTGGTGGAGTCCGCCGAGTTCCTGTGGTTCCCGCGCGTGGCCCCCCAGGGACTGGGCCAGCACCCCATGCTGCAAGCCGAGGCGCTGCAGGGGGACGCCCTGGTCTGCCGCGAGCGGTTCTCCCAACGCGAACGCCGCTTCGGGCCGCTGGCATTCGCGGTGACGGTGCAGGCCGAACTGCCCGACGGCGGGTTCGTGGCAGCCCTGCGCGCACGGCACGGCCGCGTGCTTACCGTGGGCGATGCCCGCGCCCCGCGCCTGATGGGCGAGGCCATTCTCAACGCGCACCGCACGGTGCTCACCGAATGAGCCCACATGGCAGCTTGCGCCTGGCGCGCGCGGCGGCCTGCGCCCTGGCCGCGCTGCTGCTGACCGCCTGCACGGCCGGCGCGCCGACCGGTCCCACTGGCGCTCCACGCACGGTCACGCTGGGCAACCGGCTGCCGCTGCGCCTGGAGTTGCCGCCGGGATACGAGCTGCAGGTGGAGCGCGCCGCCACCTTCGACATCTTCCAGATCGCGCGCGTGCCGCCCGCCCCACTGGCGAAGGACACCACCCTGGGCATCTTCGTGGGCATGCCCTACGCGCCGTACTGTCCGCCCGACACGGGAAGCTACCGTCCGGCGGCCTTCCACGCCTGGAACGCGCGCTGGCACCTGTGTCGCGAGCCCGGCGCCGATGCCCGGGTGTGGGAGGCGGACATCGTGCGCGGCACGCCCGTGCCCCTGCACGTCTTCATCATCGGCACCGATGCAGCGGAGATCCAGCGCCTGCGCGCCATCGCAGAGACGCTGCGGCCCGGTGGGGGCTGAGGGGGCCGCCTCCTGGTGTGATGTCCCGCAAGCAAGTTCAGGACTCGCCCGCATGGCTGGCACTGTCAGGGGCGCCGCCCCTGACCACCCCGCCAAGGGCCGAAGGCCCTTGGAACCCGTTTTCGCGGCAGTGGCTGGCAAGCCTGCCACTGCCGCCCAAACTTGCAATTGGGGTGCACGGGGCAACGCTCCCTGCCGGGGGTTTGGGGGCAGCGCCCCCAAAAACGCCCATCTTGCCTGCACCTGGGATTCCCAAGGGTAGCGCGTCAACAGCAGATTTCTCGCTGCGCTCGAAACGACAATCCGGTGGACGGAAGGCTGGGCCGCCGCGTTTACGGGCGCCGGGGCCCGTGGTACGCTGCGCACGGGTCGGCGCCGCGTCCGACGCGGGCCCGGGGAGAGTGGCAACCGTGGAGCGTACACGATGAGCAAGCTGGAAAACGTCCTGCGCAACAAGGCCAGGCTGCTGGAGAAGTTCAAGGCCGCGGGCAAGGCCGCCGTGGGCGGTCGCGAGCGCCTGCCGCCGGGACAGCATCGGGTGACCAACTTCCCCGTGCTGGACCTGGGGGTGCACCCGCCCTTCGACCCCGCCACGTGGCGCTTCACCGTGGAGGGCGACGTGGAGCAACCGCTCTCGCTGAGCTGGGACGAGTTCCGCGCCCTGCCCAAAGCCGAGCAGGTGTCGGACTTTCACTGCGTGACGACCTGGAGCCAGTACGACCTGCGCTGGGGCGGCGTGAAGTTCCGCACGATCCTGGAGCGGGTGCGGCCCAAGTCCGGCGCGGCGTACCTGATCCAGTCCTGCGCGGACGGCTACACGACGAACCTGCCTTTGGCGGAGCTGCAAGGCGACGACATCCTGCTGGCCTACGAGCTGGAGGGTCAACCGCTGCCCCTGGAGCACGGCGGCCCCATGCGCCTGCTGGTGCCGCACCTGTACGCCTGGAAGTCCGCCAAGTTCCTCACCGGCCTGCGCTTCCAGCAACGTGACGCCCCCGGCTTCTGGGAGGTGCGCGGCTATCACGACGTGGGAGACCCCTGGAACGAGGAGCGCTTCCGCTAGCGGCGGCGAGGTACCCATGGAAGCCCGCGGCGGCGCTGCCCCCGCACCCCATGTGGGCCAAGGCGCCTCCTCTGTGCGACTCGCATCCGCGCTGTTCACATTCCGACCGGAGAGCCCCAGCCCATGCCCCAGATGACCGGCGGTGAAGCGATCGTGCGCGCCCTGCTTGCCCAGGGGGTGGACACGGTGTTCGGCCTGCCCGGCGCGCAGATGTACCCGCTGTGGGACGCCCTGCAGCGCGAGGGTCGCGCCGTGCGCACGGTGACCAGCCGGCACGAGCAGGGCGCGGCCTACATGGCGCTGGGCTATGCCAAGGCCACGGGCCGTCCGGGTGTGTACACGGTGGTGCCGGGTCCCGGCGCGCTGAACACCACCGCCGCGCTGTGTACGGCCTGGGGTTGCAACACGCCCGTGCTGTGCCTGACCGGCCAGGTGCCCTCGACCTTCCTGGGCAAGGGGCGCGGTCACCTGCACGAGCTGCCGGACCAGCTCGCCACCCTGGCCACGCTCACCAAGTGGGCCGCGCGCATCGATGCGCCGCAGGATGCGCCCGCCGCCGTACACGAGGCCTTCCGCCAGATGACCGGCGGCCGGCCCGGGCCCGTCTCCCTGGAGATGTGCTGGGATGTGATGGCGCAGTCCGCGGACGTCGCGCTCGCCGCGCCGCCCGCGCCCGAGCCGCCGCCCGCGCCCGATGCCGAGTCCGTGGCGGCTGCCGCGAAGCTGATCGCCGGGGCCGAGCGGCCCATGATCATGGTGGGCGGGGGCGCCCAGCACGCAGCGGAAGCGGTGCTGGCCCTGGCCGAGGTGCTGGATGCGCCCGTGACTGCCTTCCGCAGCGGCCGTGGCATCGTGGCCGAGGATCACCCGCTCGGCGTGTCCTCCGCCGCGGCCTACCGCCTGTGGCCGGAGACGGACGTGCTGATCGGCATCGGCTCGCGGCTGGAGCTGCAGTACATGCGCTGGGGCGGCATGATGCAGTGCGTGGAGGCGCCGGAGCCGCCGCCGCACCTGGTGCGCGTGGATATCGACCCGCGAGAGATGGAGCGCCTGCGGCCCCACGCCGGGGTGGTCGCAGACGCCGCCGCGGGCGCCTGGGCCCTGGCCGAGGCCGTGGCCCGTCTGCGTCCCCGCCGGGCGGGCGCGCGCGAGCGCATCGCGGCAGCCAAGGCAGAGGCGGCCCAGGCCATCGGGAAGGTGCAGCCGCACCTGGCCTACCTGCAAGCCATCCGGCAAGTGCTGCCGCGGGACGGCTTCTTCGTGGAGGAGCTGTGCCAGGCGGGCTTCGCGTCGTACTTCGGCTTCCCCGTGTACGAGCCGCGCACCTACGTCACGCCGGGCTTCCAGGGCACGCTGGGCTTCGGCTATGCCACCGCGCTGGGCGTGAAGGTGGCGCAGCCGGGGCGGGCCGTGGTCTCCATCAGCGGGGACGGCGGCTTCCTGTTCGGCGCCTCGGAGCTGGCCACGGCGGCCCAGGAGGGCATCGGCGTGGTGGCCCTCGTGTTCAACAACGGCGCCTACGGCAACGTGCAGCGCGACCAGCAGGAGCGCTTCGGGGGCCGCGTCATCGGCGCCGCGCTGCGCAATCCGGACTTCGTGCGGCTGGCGGAAAGCTTCGGCGTGGCGGGCCACCGGGTGGACTCGCCCCAGGCCCTGGGGCCCGTGCTGGAGCGTGCCCTGGCGGCCGATGCACCGGCCCTGATCGAGGTGCGCGTGGAGGCGGCCGCCGAGGTCTCCCCCTGGGAATTCATCCACCCGCAGCCGCTGGTGCCGCGCTAGGCACTGTTTGGGAGTGGGTGTTCAGGCGGCCGAGCCGTTTGAAACCACAAGGACTCCAACGCGTGGGCCGAAGGCCCCCGCCCCCCCGATACGGAGCCGCACCAAGACAGGCGCGGCACGACCCACAAACCGGGTCCAGGGAGCCCCGCTCCCTGGTGGAGGTATGGGGGCAACGCCCCCAAGGCAGCCTTGCCTGTCCACACACGGCATTGACGGCCACTGCGCGCGGCTTCAAGCTGAAAGCATAGGCAATTCAGCCCTTTGCATCGCTAGCCGCCATGCTGCAGAG
>DATFMP010000051.1:0-6483 GCA_035266845.1 bacterium | reverse complement strand
CGCATCGTACTCCGCATCGGAGCAGAGCGGCTCGCCGTCGCCGTAGTAGGCCACCAGGGCATCGCGCAGATGCCGCCGGTCGGCCTCCACCTCGCTGCGCAGGGAATCCTTGTTCATGGCTGCGGCCCGCCGGCCAAACGGGAATGGGAAATGACGTCGGATGCCGAGTGCGGCCTCACCCTGCCCATCGCGGCATGGGGGCGTGCGCTGCGCGGCCCGCGCTTATGGCGAGCCCGCCGCCTGCGGGGGCTCGGCACCCTCGCCGGCCGCGCGCAGGCGCACGTGGTCCAGCACGCTGTTGACGAACCGCGCCGACTCCTCGTCCATATAGGTGCGCGTCAGCTCCACCGCCTCATTGATGATGGCCGCGGGTGGCTCGGCTGCGATCACCAGCAGCTCGCAGGCCGCCAGCCGCAGCACATTGCGCACCAGCACGGGCAGACGCGAGAGCTTCCACTGCTCCAGGGCCTCGGTGAGGGAGGCATCCAGGCGCTCGCGATGCGCCAGGGTGGTTTCCACCAGCTCCGTGGCAAAGGCGCGGGCCTTCTTGGAGGCGCGGCCCTCGCTCCAGTAGCGCTCCCGCGAGGGGGCGTCGGCACCGGGGTCGATATCGGCCTGGTAGAGCAGTTGCAGGGCGTAGATGCGCGCCTGCCGCCTCAAGGTTTGCATGGAGCTCAGGAGACGGCCAGTTCCGGCCGCAGGTTGAAGCGATCCAGGATCTCCTTGGCCAGCCGGATATAGGCGGTGGCCCCCACGGAGTTGGCCCGGTAGGTGATCACGGATTGGCCCAGCGCGCTGGCTTCGGTGATCTCGCGCGCCTTGGGCACGATGGTGGAGAAGACGGAGTCGTAGAGCGTCTCGTACATCTGCCGGCAGATGCGCCGGTGCACTTCCAGGTTGCGGTCGTACATCGTCAGCAGGATTCCCGCGATGCGCAGCTCCGGATTGTGGCGGAGCTGTAGCTCCCGGAACGCCGTCAGGTAGCGCTTGAGCGATTTGACCGCGAGCGATTCGCACTGCAGGGGCAGAATCACCAAGTCTGCCGCGGTAATGGCATTGAGCGCCAGCATGCTGGTGGAGGCCTGCGAATCCAGGATGATGAAGTCGTAGTCCTGCGCCTCGCGCTCCAGGCGCTCGCGCAGCACGGTGGGCCGGGTCACGGCCTGCAGCACCTCGCGTTCCTGCGCCAGGTTCTCGAAGTTGGCGAAGACGTAGTCCAGCGCCTGGCCGCCGTCCGCGTGCGTGCAGATATCGCGCAGGGGCATGGCCGGGTCGGTCAGCAACTGCCGCGTGCCCACCCGCACGGGGCCCTTCATGCCAAAGGAGAAGCGCACGGAGCCCTGGGGATCCATATCCACCAGCAGCACCTTGTACCCGCCGACGGCAAAGGCCATCGCCAGGTTCACCGCGGAGGTGGTTTTCCCGACTCCGCCCTTCTCGCTGGAAAATACAATCGACGTCGGCATCGGCGGCCTGAACCTTAAGTGGCGGCGCCCGCAGGCCCGCCGATTCCCCATTTTAGCGCAGCCCCGGGCAGGGCGGGAATACCCTGCATTCATAGCGAGGACCCGCGCCAAACACAAGAAAGCGGAGGCCTTTTCAGGAACGCGCGGCGCCGCGGAAGGTCCGTAGCCCACCTGTCGGCGGAACGGAGGAGCTCCCTGGCGTGGCGTACGCGGGTTACAGGACGAGGCGGGGCTGGCCGCGGCCGGCGCTGTCGGGGCCTGTGGCGCCCAGCGCCGCGGGCGATGCAACGTTGGCCCAATCGGTACGTTAAATAAGTATTTGGCCCGATCCTCTGCACAGGACGGAGCCCCGAGGACGGCAGCGATGCGGACAGGGGAGGCGGGGCGGCCGCACGAAGAGCCGCTTCCCTGAAGGGCTCCATGCGGTTGCAGGGTCGCAAAGCCGCCGCTGACGGGCGTGCGGACGTTTTGCTTTTGCTGCGGGCGTGCTACAACCGGATGAGGCTGAGCCATGGTGAACAATCCTGCGCAAGCGGTGCCGGGCCGGGTGTATTCCCACGAGGAAGAACTGGCGCGCTGGCGCCGGGAGTACCTGGAGATCCGACGCCTGATCAAGCAGGAGCTGGATGGGCTGGCGGAGCCTGTGGAGGGCCGCACCGCCGAGCAGCAGGCGGGAGGCATCGAACGACGAGCCGAGCCGCGGTACAAGTTCATGCCCGAATCGAAGATCTACGCGCACATGGGGCCCCGCGCCTTCCCGATCCTCAACATCTCGATCGGAGGCCTGGCGTTCCATTCCGACATGTACTTCGAGCCCGGCACCAAGCTGCTGATGAGTGCGCTGGGCATGATCGCGCTGGACGTGGAAGTGCTGAGCTGCGACATGGAAGAGACCGATGCGGATCTGCTGGAGTGCAAGTACCGCGTGCGGGCCAAGTTCGGCTCCCACGTGAACGGCTACCAAGTATACGTGCTTGCGCGCGAGATGCACCTGCAGAACGTGAAGGAGAAGCAAGGCGGCGAGCCGCTGAACCTCAATCCCAAGGGCTGAGCCCCCGCGGCCACCGCCGCCGGATGCCGGGGCCGCACGGCTGCAACCGGCTCAGCGCAACCAACCCGGCGTGACCGCCGCGCGGTGCCCCCCACGGCCCACAGCGGACGCCCCCTCGTCACACGTACCCCCCGACCAGGCGCATGACCGAGCGACTCTACCAGCAGGACAGCTACCTTAAGACCTTCACCTCCCGTGTGGCCGCCGTGCAGGACGGCGGCGTGATCCTGGAGCGCACGGCGTTCTTTCCCGCGGGCGGGGGCGTGCTGGGCGACGAGGGCACCCTGACCACCGCCGACGGCACCACCTGCCGCGTCGTGGAGACCGTGGACGCGGACGGCGAGGTGCTGCACCGGCTGGACGGCCCCGCGCCGGCCGTGGGCGCGGACGTGACCGGCACGCTGGACTGGGAGCGCCGCTACACGCTGATGCGTTACCACACCGCCACGCACGTGCTCTGCGGCGTGATGTTCAACGACTACAGCGTGAGGGTGACCGGCAACCAGCTCACGCCGGAAAAGGGCCGCGTGGACTTCTCCTTTGAGGCCTTCGACCGCGCCGTACTGGAAGAGGGCTTCCGCAAGGCCAACGAGATGGTGGCGCGCGACCTGCCGGTGATCATCTCCTGGCTGCCCGCCGCCGAGGCCCAGCAGCGGCCGGAGCTGTTCAAGCTGGAGACGGGCTTCCGCCACAATCTGGAGACCCTGCGGCTGGTGGAGATCCAGGGCTTCGACGTGCAGGCCGATGGCGGTTGCCACGTGGCGCACCTGAAGGAAATCGGCACGCTGACCCTCACCAAGTCCGAGAACAAGGGCAAGTCCAACCGTCGCGTCTACTTCGTGCTGGAAGGCTGAGGTTCGTCCTGCCCTGCCCGCCGCTCGCGGATCCGGCGGCAGTTGTCATTCCGGCGCCCGCGCAGCGGGCCGAGAAAACTGCTTTGTCTCGGCGACCGGCGGATTCCTCGCCGCGCTCGGAATGACAGGGCAGCGCTGGTCAGGGCATATCCGCCGTTGCTTCCAGACAGGCCTTAAAAGACCCAGGACAGACCGGCGTTGGCGTAGTTGCCGCCCGCCTCCAGGGTGGCGCGGCCGGCGTCCGTGAGGATGGGGAGCTGGGCGCGGGTGTTGCCGGCTTCCAGCAGCAGGCCCAGGCGCCCGAACAGGATGCGGGTGCCCACGCGCACGTTGTACACGGCGTCGGGCGAGTCGCGCAGGCTGGGGCCTCCGGGGGACTCGTCGAAGTTTACGTAGTAGTTGCCCAGGCCGGCGCCGAAGAACGGGAACACGTTGCCCAGGCGCAGGAACGTCTTGAAGGTGAACAGCACGCCCTTGGCCCGCATGTGCACCTTGAGGCCGTCCTGCATCAGCCAGGCGTGATCGTAGCCCAGCACCTCGATGCCCACGCCCAGGCCCGCGTTGCCCTGCGAGACACTGTAGATGTCCAGCTCGATGGCGCCCGTTTGCACGCCGCGGGCGCCCTGCACGGGCCCGTGTACGGTGGCGAGCGTCTGGAACAGGTTCTCGCCGGAGCCCGAGGCATCCGCGACGCCGTGCTTGACCGTGAGGAAGTACAGCGTGCTGGACTGCGCGGCGGCCGGTTGGGGAGCGGCACCGAGCAGGGTCGCCAGCAGCAGGGCGCACGGCAGCGCGGCGGCCAGCGTGCGGGCAAACGCCCGCAGGGCGCGGGCGGTGCGCGGTGCCGGGCGTCCCGGCGTGGCGCGCCCGCGCGGCTCGGCGGAGGGGTTCGTGGGCGTCACCATCGCGACCCCAGCGAGAAGTAGAGCGTGATGTCCGACTCGTTGCGCTGCTGGTTGTAGTCCTCGATGGCGCCCGTCTCGAACAGGAAGCTCTGCGTGAGGTGCTTGTAGCCGACCACCATCACGTCCGTGGGACGGGAGATGTTGAAGTCCATGGTGCCCGGCACATCGGTGTGCAGGTAGATGCTGCTCTGCGTCACGGACTGCAGCAGGAAGGAGTTGTCGGAATCCAGCCGGAACTCCAGGCCGAACATGCGATGGCGCAGCCGGTTCGCGAAGGTGTTGGGGGCCACGTCCAGGTGCGTCTCGCCGAGCTGAATGTGCCCCACCACATCGCCCACGGCCTTGGAGAGCAGCACGTAATAGCCCCAGTCCGCCCCGCCGCTGGCCACCAGCGCACGGTCGCCCGTGGGATGCGCCTGCAACGGCGCCTTGTACGAGAGTTTCAGCGTGAGCGCGGGCAGCACCGGGCCACCCTCGCCCAGGTTCCACTTCAGGTTCAGCACCGGGTCCTGCACGACGTTGCTGAAGGGCCGGTTGGATGCGCGCAGGAAGCTGCCGTCCCGCACCACGTAGAAGTCGTACTGGTCGATGCCGGAATACAGGCGGTCCTTGTTCAGCCCCCCGAAGAACCGCTCCACGCTCTGGATCTTGGTATCCAGGAAGCCACCGCCGAAGCTGACCCAGGCCAGCTCCAGGCCCGCTTGCAGGCTATCGCTGAGGCCGTAGTCCAGCCGCAGCACGTGGCGCCGCGCCTCCACGTCGATGTAGGCGCCGTAGCCCGTGGCGGGGAAGTTGGCCGGCGTGAGCCCGCCGCTGACGACGCTGGAATCGATGACGGGCGGGTTGTTGGCCCGCGGCGACTGCGTGTTGATGAAGGTGTTGGTCAGCTCGAACTGGTAGCGAAGCTGAACGGTGCCGCTCGGCAGCGTGGCCGGGGCCTCGGGCGTGTAGGTGAGGTAGGCCAGCGTGACCGGGAACTGGTTGCGGATGGAGAGTGGCCCCAGGCCGAAGTTGTTCTGGGCGCGCACGGGTGCGGCGAGCGCACCCAGGGCGCACAGGGCAAGAATTGCCCAGCCCAGACCGTTGGCACAGCGCCGCATTCCCGGCGCGAAGCTTTGCAAATCCATGCCCGCCGTGCAGAATGAACCCACCGCATGCACTGCTGCACGCATCTGCAATCAATAACCGTGCCTGTGCCCCGCCCCGCGCGCGGGGTGCCTCCCTGCCATGCCCGCCGGCCCCCGCACCGCGGCTCCCGCGCCCTCCGCCTGGCTCTCGCCCTTCCCGCCGGACGTGGCCCTGCGCCAAGCGGGCGAGGCCGAGGCCCCGCAGATGCCCCTGCTGCCGGAAGAGCGCGCGCTGCTGAGTCCCCGTGCCGCCCCGCGCCGGGTGCTGGAGTTCACGCTGGGCCGCGGCTGCGCGCGCGCGGCGCTGACGGCCCTGGCGCCGGAGCGCGCGGCGGAGTTGGCCGCCACGCCCATCGGGCGGGAGGACACGCGGCGGCCTCGCTGGCCCGCGGGCTTCGTGGGCTCCATCACGCATCACCGCGGCCATGCCCTCGCCGCCGTGGCCCGCGCGGCGGACTACCTGGGCGTGGGGGTGGACCTGGAGGCGGTGCGCGCGCCCTCGCCGGCCCTGGTGCGGCGCATCCTGCGGCGCGAGGAGCGCGCAGCCTGGCAGGATCTGCCGCCCGAGACCCGCGACCTGGCCTTCACGCGGCTGTTCTCCGCCAAGGAGAGCCTGTTCAAGGCGCTCTATCCGCACACGGGGGTCTACCTGGGCTTCCAGGATGCGGCGATCGAGCTGCAGGAGGCGGTGGAGGCGGAGGTGCTGGCGGACGTCGCCGGGACGTCGCAGCGCGTGGCCCTGCGCTGGCGGCTGCACAAGGCCTGCGGTGCGGATTTCCCCGCGGGCCGGGCGGGGGCCGGCGCCGTGGTCAGCCGGGGCGGCTACGTGCTGAGCGGGGTCTGGGTGCGGCGGGAGGACTAGGGCGGGCGGCTACTGCACGGTGAGCTGAAAGTCCGTGCCCGTATCGCTGAAGCTCTTGACTTGGATATAGAGCGCCGTGATGGACCCGTCCGAGGGGGTCGTGTAGCTGCAACTCTCGCCGCTGGTGTCGTTGTGATTGGCGCAGGGGACGGACGTAGTGAATTTGTCCGTGAACAGCAGCAGATCTGCGTCCGATAGCAGGTTGGAGATTGTTGCAG
>DATFMP010000050.1:0-6115 GCA_035266845.1 bacterium | reverse complement strand
GCCTCATTCCGGTGACTACAGCGGGAGGGTTCCACCTGTTCCCATTCCGAACACAGCCGTTAAGCCTCCCTGCGCCTATGGTACTGCCGGGCTTCCCGGTGGGAGAGTGGGTCGTTGCCGGAATGATGCTGCGGTGGGGGTGCCGTGCCCATCACGGGGTTGCTTGACGCATCCGCGGATCCTGCATTACGGTGGCCCCGCACGGGCGCGTAGCTCAGTGGGAGAGCACTACCTTGACATGGTAGGGGTCGCTGGTTCAATCCCAGCCGCGCCCATCGCGCTCTTCCGGGGATTGACATAGCCCCCGATCTGTTGGAATTCTTGAGGAGTATCTGCTCGAAGGCTTCCGAATCGCCGGTGCGCTGTTGGAACGGCTCGATGGCCTGTCATCGGGCGTTACCGTGTGTGGGTGCACAGCCGTGCCGCTGCGCCCTGCGGGAGTCAACCAGCCGGAAAGGAGAAGGATATCGCTAGCTCTGGTCGTGGCAGGCAGCAGCCGCAAGGTCCGACAACGCGCATTAACCACCAGATTCGGTCGCAACAGGTGCGCGTGATCAGCTCGGATGGCGAACAACTGGGAATTTTGGAGATCGAGGAGGCTTTGCGTCAAGCGGGAGAAGTCGGGCTCGATCTCGTCGAAGTCTCGCCGAATTCCGATCCGCCCGTCTGCCGGATCATGGATTACGGCCAGTACAAGTATCAGCAGAGCAAGCGCCAGCACGAGGCCAAGAAACACCAGAAGATCATTCACCTCAAGGAGATCAAGCTCCGACCCAAGACGGAAGAGCATGATTTCCAGTTTAAGCTCAAGCATGCGCTGGAGTTTGTTGAGGCGGGTGACAAGGTCAAAGTGACCGTGATGTTCCGCGGCCGGGAGATGAGCCACCAGGATCTTGGTCACAAGCTGATGCAGAAATTCGTGGCTGAAGTTGGCGACGTGGCCACGATTGAATCCCCCGCCAAGATGGAAGGCCGTACACTATCCATGGTCTTGGCGCCCAAGAAAGGCCAAAAGGCGACCTAAATGGCTAAGAAGTACAAAATGAAAACCAACCGCGCCACGGCCAAGCGCTTTTCGCTGACCGCCAGCGGCAAGATCAAGCGCAAGCGGGCGGGGCTGCGGCACTTCATGCGGCGCAAGAGCGTGCAGGCCAAGCGCAAGTTGCGCAATCGTGCCTACATCTCCAAGGCCGATACGAAGCTGGTGAAATCCCTCCTGCCCTACGGGTAACGAGTAGTCATGGCGAGAGTAAAACGGGCCGTGCAGGCCCGCAAACGCAAGAATGCATACTTCAAGGCCGCAAAGGGCTACTCCGGTGGCCGGCGGCGCCTGTGGCGCACCGTCCGCAACGCGGTGGATCGCGCCCGGCAGTATGCTTATCGCGATCGCAAGGTGCGCAAGCGGGATTTCCGCCGGCTGTGGATCGTGCGGCTGAACGCGGCGTGCCGGCTTAACGACCTCAGCTATAGTCAGTTCATCCGCGGCGCCAAGCTGGCAGGGATCGAGCTTGACCGCAAGGTGTTGTCGAACCTGGCCATCGAGCAGCCGGAAACCTTCGGCAAGATCTGCGATCAGGTAAAGGCCAAGCTGGCGGCCTGACGCCGTCGCGGCAACGTCGCTGCAGGAAAGTCAGAGCGCCGTCCATTTCCCGCGTCGGGAGTGGGCGGCTTTTTTGTGCCCGCTGCGCCGGCGCTGGCAACCGGAGCCTGCCATGATGTCTTTATGGTTTGACGACCTGCGTGCGGGCGACAGCTTCACCTCCCGTGGCACCACGCTCACGGAAGGGCAGATTGTCCAGTTCGCGTTCCAGTTCGACCCCCAGCCCTTCCACATGGACGCCCATGCCGCTGCCCGCAGCCAGTACGGCGGCATCATCGCCAGCGGTCTGCACACGCTCTCCGTCGCCTGCCGCCTCGTGCAGCAGGACAAGCCATGGGGCGCCACGGCCATGGGCGCGCCGGGGATGGACGACCTGCGTTGGCTCAAGCCCGTGCGGCCCGGTGACACGCTCCACGTCGTCACGCAGATCAAGTCCCTCCGACCGTCCGCCTCCAAGCCCGATCGCGGCATCGTGCAGCTCTACCATGCCGTCTACAACCAGCACGACGAGCTGGTGATGGACTACGCCATCACCGAACTGGTGGCTCGGCGTGATGGCGATACGCCCAAGCAGTAGCCAACGGGAAATGACGGTGCGGGGGACGGAGTGTCTCCCCCGGAATGGCGGGTGTCGTGCCGCGGTGGCCGGACTATGCCAGCGACTGCAGGCCCGCCATGAGGGCTTCCGCGGCAGCCTCGGCGCGGGTCTCGGCTCCGAAGGAGAGACGCAGGGACGGTGTGCGGCGCTCCAGGTGGTCCGGGGCCAGCACAATCTGCTCGCCCGCCGGCACCTGCGGCGGCAGGTAGGGTGCGGGTCCGTGCGGATTGTGTCGGCCCACGCCCGTGAACATTCCCGCCCGGAGCGCCCGGCTGGGGTGGGTCCAGCTCCCGGGGAACACCCGCACCTGGAACGCATCCAGCAGGTGCTGCTGCACCTCCATGTCCGAGATCCCCGCCTTCGCACAGATGCCGCTGACGTCCACCGTCAGGTAGAAGGGATTGTGCGGCTCGCCCATCGACGCCACGCCTCGCACCTTGCTGGGGTCAAAACGCGTCAGGAAGCGCTGGCGCCGTTCGCGGATCTCCGAGGCGATTAACTCGGGAACCTCGGGGTGGTGCTTGAGCAGGTAGCCGGCGAAAGCCAGCTTGCCGTTGCTGGGCGAGAGCGACTCGGACGTCTTGATGAAGCGCAGGGCGTAGGTCAGTTCCTCCTCCGCGCTCACCGCGAAGCCCACGCGCAGGCCGGGCAGGCCATACTTCTTGGAGAAGCTGTCCACGTACACCGTGCGGCCCGGATCGAAGCCCGCCAGGGCGCGGCCCACTTCGCCGGTCTCCGGGTAGTTGGCGTAGACGCTGTCGATGAGCACCGCGCAGTCGTACACTTCGGCCACGCGATTGATGCGCGCCACCTGCTCAGTTGTGAAGGCGTAGCCCATGGGGTTGTGGGGCACGTTGATGAGGATCACGCTCACCGCTGGATTGCAGTATTGCTCCACGCCGCGCGTGAACTCCTCGGCCGTATAGGCCAAGAAGCTCATCAGTCCCGCGTGCGCGGCCACGATCACCGAGTAGTATGGGTACGCGGGCGTGGCCAACAGCACGTACTGCTTGCGACTCGACTGGCTGCCCAGGGGCGCCGTGAAGGCGCGAATGGCCACTTCGATCGCGTTCTGGCCCCCGTCCATGGAAACCACGCGGTTCTCGTCGAAGCGCTCGGCGTCCAGCCAGGCATTCAGGTGCGCGGCCACCAACTGGTTGGTCTCGCGCTCGCCCATCGTGCCCGTGTAGCGCGTGGCCAGCGGTGCCAGCGTGTCAGACTGCACGAAACGGCTGTACAGCGCATACATGTCCTCGGGCAGCGGGATATTGGCCACCTCACCGATGCCCAGATTGAAGATGTGCTCCGCCAGCTCGATCTTCTGGTAGCCCCCGTACCAGCGTTGCAGGCTGAGGGCCTCCATGTAGTCCCGCACGGTCGGGTTCACCAGCCGCATGGCAGAAGGCCGCCCCGGCTCCTTCGCCGTCGCGGTGGCCTTGGCATCATCGGACATGTCGGGTCTTCTTCTCCTCTCGCAGGTATTCGCTCAGGAACTGCCGCTTGAACGCACCGAAGCGCCCCTCTGCCAGGGCCGCCCGGATGTCCTCCATCAACTTCAGGTAGAAGTGCACGTTGTGCAAGGTGGCCAGCATCTGCCCCAGGATCTCGTCCGCCTGGAACAGGTGGTGCAGGTAGGCGCGCGAGTAGTGCCGGCACGTGTAGCAGGTGCAGTTGGTATCCGGCGGGAACTTGTCGCGCCGGTAGTTGCGCCGCGTGATGCGCATGCGTCCCACCTGCGTGAACAGGATGCCCGAGCGCGCATACTTGGTGGGGATCACGCAGTCGCTCATGTCCACCCCCGCCTCCACGTGGGCCAGGATGTCCTCGGGCAGTCCCACACCCATCAGGTAGCGCGGGCGGTCCGCCGGCAGATGTGGGACGGTGAAGCCCAGCACCTCGGTCATCACCTCCAGCCCCTCGCCCACGCTGAGGCCCCCGATCGCGATACCCGGCAGCTCCAGGGCGGCAATCTCCTCGGCGCACGCCTTGCGCAGGTCGGGGTACGTGCTGCCCTGCACGATGCCAAACAGCGCCTGCGTTTCCGCTTGCCCGGAGGCCTCGTGCGCAGCCTTGCAGCGCCGTGCCCAGCGCACCGTGCGCTCCATGGCCTCCTTGGCATAGCCGTGCGGGGCCGGGTAGGCCACGCACTCGTCGAAGGCCATCACGATGTCCGCGCCCAGCTGCTCCTGGATGGCCATGGAGCTTTCCGGCGTGAGTGTGACGGGGCGCCCGTCCTTCTCGTACTGAAAGCGTACGCCATCCTCGCCAATCCGGCGGTTGGGCAGCGAGAACACCTGGTAGCCGCCGCTGTCCGTGATGATGAGGTGCGGCCAGTTCATGAAGCGGTGCAGCCCACCCTGCGAAGCCACCACATCCTCCCCTGGCTGCAGGTGCAGGTGGTAGGCGTTGGCCAGGATGATGCGCCCGCCGGCCTCGGCGGCCTGCTCGGGCAGCAGCGCCTTGAGCGTGGCCTGCGTGGCCACGGGCATGAACACCGGTGTGGACACGGTGCCCCGGGGCGTTTGGAGCTCGCCCAGGCGGGCCTGGCTCTCGGAATCGGTCTTGAGAACGCGGAAGCTGAACGTCATTGGCGAGGGAGCCGTGGTGAGCCGGCACGGAGGCTCGGCGCGGGCGGGCTAGTCCTCCGTGGCGCCGGGCGGCGGCGCGTCCGGGGATCCTTCGTTGGCCAGATCGGGGAAGTGCGCCGCCGGATTGTCGAAGAACCGCGAGACCAGCAGGCCGAAGGCATCGACATCCACCACGGGGAGTTGGCTGGCGCTGTCGTCGTTGGTGGCGTAGGGCTGCAGCGGCCGGCCCGCAGCCAGGTTGAGCCGCCGCTGATACTCTTCGTAGCGCTTGCGCTGTCCATCCAGCAGTGACTCCAGGATGTTGAGACGTTCCAGGTTGATCTGGGCAATGGTTGCCTCTGCACGCAGGTCCAACTCCACGGGCGCTTCCTGCACCTGGCTGCCGCAGACGTTGTGCACGCGGCCACCGGCCACGTCCAGCTCCGTATACTCGATAGTACGGCAGGTGGGGCAATACAGCCAGATCAACCGCCCCGGCAACGGGGTTGGATCGGACGACGCGCCGGCTTGGCCTTCCATGGTAGCGCTGGCGGGCGGCTGCTCGCGGCGGGCCGGGCGTAGCCGGGGCGGATTGCGCCGCCGCTCGTCCAGGGAGATGACCTTCTTGTCTTTCGCCATGGGTATCCCGACGATGGGCTGCGGCGCGACGTCAGTGCGCTCCACGCGGGCAGTGCGGCCCGGCGGGTCACGCGCCGCGCGGTTTGGCGCTCAGCGCCCGCGAGGTTGCGGAATGTCGCGGCTGACGGGGATTTGCTTTTCGCAACGCCTTCCGCTAGTGTATTTTTCCATTAGATTCAAGGCCTTGCCGCAGGCAAGGCGCGACGGAGGGAACCGTTGCGTCCGGCAGGCCCGCCATTCGCAGGAAGTCCGCGAATGGGCCATCCGTCGAGGGACCGCGAGTCGATGGCGAATCTCGTCAGGCTCTATGGCGACCGGGTAGAGCTTCCCTTCCAGTCCTATCAGTATTCGCTTACTCCAGCGGCCTCTAAATTACAAGGCGCGCTCGAGGCTTACGAGGCGCTGCAGCTGGACGGATCGCTGCACGGGCTGCCACTTTCCGAGCGGCAGCAGGTGCTGCGCTACCTGTACCAGTTCGGCCATCTGCTGTTCCGCACGCTCTTTCCCGCCGGCCAGTTCGCCCATCTGGAGCCCCAGTCGCCGCTGCTGCTGGAGCTGACGCAGGATTGGTGCGCGTATCCCTGGGAGTTGCTCAACGACGGCAACCAGTGGCTGGCCCTGGCCCGCGGCGTGGTGCGCTATGCGTACGCGCCCGCCGGCGGCCCCACGCTGCCGCCCGTGACGCCACTGCGGGTGCTGGGCGTCTCCGCG
>DATFMP010000049.1:0-5132 GCA_035266845.1 bacterium | reverse complement strand
GCCAGCAGCGCGCGTTCTTCCGGAGTGAAGCGCGGGCTGCCTGTGGGGCGGTCGTCGGGCATGGCGGCGGCTGTCTATCGGGGCGGCGTTGTGCTAGTTTGGGCTGTGGAAGCCCACCCTAGCGAAAGCGGCCGGGGATGTCATGTGGCGTTCGCGAACCCCCGGAAGTCGCGGCAGGAAGGGCCCGTGGCAGGGCGGCAGGTGAGCGCGGGAGGCCCCGCGCGCTCGGTTGCGAAGAGGGGTTGCGGCCATGCAGATTGAGCTGAATCCGCGGCGGGATATGGATCTGAGCCGCGGCACCGCGCTGATGATCACCGGGGCGGTGATGGTGCTGCTGAAGTGGGTGTTGCCTCCCGTGGCGCCCCTGGCCATCGCGGCCTACGCGGTCTATCGCCTGTACTATAAGGACGTCGCCGAAGGTCTGTTGGCGCTCGCGCTGGCGGTGCTGGCCTGGGTACTACGCCAGCCGCTGGGCTGGGCCCTTTGGCTGGCCGGTGCGGCGATGGTGGGCTTCGGCCTGTTCTTCCTCATCCGTGGCCTGCGCGAGGCGGCGCCCCGACTGGACTGATTCCTGCCCATGTACCCTGCTTTCGCGACCGGGCGGCCGGCCCGTGCCCTGGCCTCTGCATTCGTCCTGTGTGCTCTGGGCTGGGCGGCGTCCGGCTTCTGGCCGCATGCGGCCACGGCGCGCGCGGCCGAGGACGCGATGCGCTTGGACGACTTCGCGCGCACGCTGGCGCCCGGCGCGACGCCCGGCAAGTGGCAGGTGCAGAAGATCTCGCCCTTCTTCGGCGAAGGCAACGACCAGTTCTTCCAGTTCGTCAATGGCGCCGGGCCAGACGATCACTACATCCACCTGCGCAGCGGCAGCGACAACTCGTTCTCCGTGGGCCTGCGCGATGGCTTCCGCCTGCAGAACTGGCCCATCCTGGAATGGCAGTGGAAGGTGACGAAGACCCCGAAGGGTGGCGACGTGCGCGTGCAAGCGCGGGACGATCAGGCCGGCTCCATGTGCGTGATCGTCAATCCGGGCCTGATCGGCTTCGACTCCCTCTGCTACCTGTGGGAGAACGACGGGCCCAAGGACACGCCCATCACCAGCACCAAGCGCGATGCCTCGCGCTACCTGATCCTGCGCACGGTGAAGGCCGACGGCATCGGCCGCTGGTACAGCGAGCGCCGTAACATCCTGCAGGACTACACCCGTGTGTTCGGTCACCCGCCTGAAAAGGAGGCCGTGATCGGCATGCAGATCGACTCGGACTCGACCAAGAGCAGCGCCGAAGCATTCTACCGGGACATTTACCTCCGCAAGCGCTGAGGGCCAGCCCGGAGCCTCCGCCGCGCCGACAGCCGGTGCCCGCAGATGCCCGCGGGAGCGGCGCTGCCCGGGTCCGCCACTTTCCGCCGAGCGAGCCTGAGCATGGAATCCCCGCCGCAGACACCGCTGGAGGAGGACGTCCGCCGCCTGCTGGATGAGGCTGCGGGCGCCCCCGAGGCCGCCGGTGAAGCCCTGCGCGCGTTGCTGGCCGAGGCCGAGCCGGTGGAGGTGGCCGAGGCGTTCTACCACTTTCCGCTGGCCGAGCGGTTGACGCTGCTGGGGCTTATGGAGCCGCAAAAGGCGGCGGATGCGATCGTCGAGCTGGACGAATCCACCCAGGAGCAACTGCTGGCCGCGCTCTCGGAAGTGCAGGTAGCCGCCTACATCGAGCGCATGGAGCCCGACGACGGGGCGGACACGCTGGATCTGCTGCCCTTGGAGCGGCACGCGTCCGTGCTGGCGGCGCTGAGCGCGCAGACGCGCGAGGCCCTGACGGTGCTGCTGACCTACGGGCCGGAAACCGCCGGCGGCCTGATGGACCCGGACGTGGTGCAGGTACGCACCCGCCAGACCGTGCGCGAAGCCATCGCGGACATTCGCGGCTATGTGGAGCGCGTCCACCTGGACGACTTCTTCGCCATCTTCGTGGTGGACGACCAGCGGCGGCTGGTGGGCGTGGTGCCCAACTCCCGGATGCTGCTCGCGGAAGGTGACGAGACGGTGGAAGCGCTGATGGAGCCGGACCCCATCTCCGTGGAGGCCCACCTGGACCAGGAGGACGTCTCGCGGCTGGTGTGGGATCACGACCTGGTGACGATTCCCGTGGTGGATGTCCACCGCCGCCTGATCGGCCGCATCACGGTGGACGACGTGGTGGACGTGATCCAGGAGGAGCACAGCGAGGACCTGGGCCGCCTCACCGGGACCGGCGCCGAGGAGGTGCGCGAGGTCTCTCTGGTGCAATCCGTGCGCGACCGCGCCCCATGGCTGCTGATCGCGCTCGGTGGCGAGATGATCTCCGCGCTGATCCTGGACTGGCGGGTGGACTTCCTGGGCTCCCTGCCGCAGCTGGCCATGTTCATCCCGGTGATCATGGCGATGGGCGGCAACACGGGCGTGCAGTCCGCCTCGCTGGTGATCCGCGGGCTGGCCACGGGCGAGGTGCGGCTTTCGCACTTCCGGCGGCGCTTGGCGCGCGAGTTCGTGGTCGCCTTGAGCATCGGGCTGGCGTTTGCGATGATCCTCATTGTCGGCGGTGTAACGCTTACCGGCCATCTGGAGATGGGGCTGGCCGTGGGGCTGGCGACGCTGTGCACGATCACGATGGCGTCCACGGCGGGCATGATCATCCCCATGGTGCTGCGCCGGCTGGGGCTGGACCCCGCGCTGGCCACGGGCCCGTTCCTGACCACCATGAACGACGTGCTGGGCATCCTCGTGTATCTCTCCATCGCCTACGCGATACTGCTGTGAACCCAGGGGCAGGCCCCCACGGGCCGCTCCGACTGGTCTCAAGGACGCCATGAAAGGCGTGATTCTCGCCGCCGGGTACGGCACGCGGTTCCTGCCCGCCACCAAGACCATCCCCAAGGAGATGTTCCCGCTGATCGACACGCCGGCCATTGACATCATCGTCAAGGAGCTGATCGTGGCGGGCATCGAGGACATCCTCATCATCACCTCGCGGCGCAAGAAGCCGCTGGAGGACTACTTCGACCGCGAGATCGAACTGGAGACGACCTTCCGCGAGGAGGGCGCACAGGAGAAGCTGCACTCCATCCGCCCGGTCAACGTCAACATCTTCTTCATGCGCCAGCAGCAGATGGCCGGCACCGGCGATGCGCTGCTGCTGGTGGAGCCGTTCGTGGGCGATTCGCCCTTCGTGGTGGCCTACCCGGACGACATCCTGATCCACGGGCCCAACCTGAGCGCCCAGCTCATCGAGCTGTACGAGCGCACTGGCTGCACCGTGCTGGCCGGGCAGGAGATTCCCGACGGCGACATCTCGCGCTACGGCGTGATGGACACGGACGAGCGCGACGGAGTGGAGTACGTGAAGGCGATGGTGGAGAAGCCCGCGCCCGGCACGGAGCCCAGCCGGCTGGTGGGCTATGGGCGCTACCTCTATGCCCCAGAGATCTTCGCAGCCCTCAAGTCCACTCGCTCCGCCGCTCAGGGACGGGAGTTTACGCAGACCGAGGCCATCCAGCGCATGGCAGCCCAAGGCCGCGTGGTGGTCAAGCGCTTCGAGGGCAAGATCCTGGACGTGGGCACGCCGCAGGGCTATCTGCACTCGTTCATCGAGTTCGGGCTGCTGCGCGACGAGTTCCGCAACGACCTGCTGCACTACATGCGCCAAGTGCTGCGGCGGGAAGACGAGGAATGAGAGCGCTCCCGACGCAGGGACGCGGGCGGGTCACCCCATGAAGCTCGGATTCTCGCTGCCCATCGCCGGTGCATGGGCCACGCCTGAGAACCAGGTGCGGGTGGCTCAGCACGCCGAGGCACTGGGCTACCATTCCCTGTGGACCTTTCAGCGGCTGCTGTACGCCATCGAGCCGCAGAACGACTATCCGCCCTATGCCGGCCAGCCGTGGCCGGAGGCCTTCCGCCGGGTCGTGGACCCCATCGTGACGCTGGCCTATGTGGCCGCCGTGACCCGGCGCATCCGGCTGGGCATCAGCGTTCTCATCATGCCGTTCTACTCGCCAGCCATGCTGGCCAAGCAGCTCGCCACCCTCGACCACTGTTGCGGCGGACGCCTGGACGTCGGCCTGGGCATCGGCTGGTCCAAAGACGAACTGGAGGCGGTCGGTGTGCCCTACCGGGAGCGTGGACGGCGCGGCGACGAGTTCATGCGCTGCCTCAAGGCCATCTGGACCCAGGACGTGGCGGAGTTCCACGGCGAGTTCTACCAGCTGCCGCGCTCGCTGATCGAACCCCGGCCCGTGCAGCAGCCGCACCCGCCCATCACCTTCGGCGGCTACGGCAGCGCCGCGGTCAGGCGTGCCGTCGCGCTGGCGGATGGGTTCATGGGCGGCAACGTGCCGCTGGTGGAGGTGGAGCCGCTGGTGGCAGAGCTGAAGACGGCGGCGCAGGCGGCCGGCCGAGACGTGGCTAGCCTCCAGATCGTGGCCCGCGGCACCTTCCGCCTGTACGACACGCCGCAGGGCGAGGGTCGCCGCCCGTTGTGGGGCACGGTGGACGAGATCCGCGAGGACCTCGACCTATATCGGCAGGCCGGGCTGACCGAACTGTTCCTGGAGGCCAACTTCGATCCCGAGATGACCCTGGAGCGCGCCCTGGATGCGATGACCCGGCTGGCGCCGGCGTAGGCCGTGTCTGGAAAGGCATCGCCCCATGCTTCCGCGCGCTTCGAGACGCGGCCTTCGGCCGCTCCTCAGCAACGCGGAGGTCTGCGATGAGCCATAGACTGGAGCCGTGTGCCTGATGAAGGCTCCAATGGAGCCTGTCTCGATTTGTGGGTGGGGCCGTGCAGGCCTTGGGCAAGTGGGGGTGCGGGGGCCCTTCGGCCCCCGCGTTGGAATTCTCGTGGTTTTAAGCGGCTCAGCCGCCTAAAGACCAATTCCCAAGCGCAGCTTGGCAGCGCAGGCCTGCCTCCTACGCCTCCTCGCCTTCCTCCAGGTCGAAGGCGACCTGGGTCAGCTCCTCCTTGTCCGTCTTGAGGAGCACCTCCACCTTGCGCTCGGCATCGGCGAGGCGCTGGTGGCACTGGCGGCTCCAGGCGATGCCCTCCTCGAAAACCTGCAGCGATTCCTCCAGGCCCAGGGAGCCGTCCTCCAGCTTGCGG
>DATFMP010000048.1:0-2112 GCA_035266845.1 bacterium | reverse complement strand
GGACTTCTACCCGGTCAACTCCCTGATCCGGGCCAAGGTGCTCAAGATCGACGTGGATGAGCGCCGCCTGGGCCTGGGCATTATCGGGCTGGTGGAAAATCCGGAGGACCTCGGCGAGCACAACGAGGTGCTGCGCGATGCCCTCACCGATGCCGGCATGATTCCCGAAGCCGAAGCCGCTCCGGCGGACGATGAAGCCGCTCCGGCCACGGCTGATGACGAAGGCGAAGAGGCCAGCCCGGCCGAATAACCCGGGCAACGATTCGGATCGCCCGGGGTGGCCCCTTGTGCAAGGGGCGTCCCGGGCGTCTCATCCCGCTTGAAGCCCCTACCCCCCGATTCCGACCGCTCTTCCTCCCCCGGCGACACAAGCGCCTACTGGGAGCTGGACGCCGAACTGAACCCGGACGCCGAAGAGCTGTGGGGCATGCTTTGCTACGAGCACGGCGCGCTGGGCGCCGAGATGCTGCAGGACACCGGGCCCAGTCGCCTTGTGCGGCACTTCTTCGGCGTGCAGCCCGATGTCGAGGTCCTGCAGGCGGCCTTCACGCACGACTACCCTGGTGCGCCGGCCCCGCTGCGCGTGACGGTACAGCGGCAGGCCGTGCAGCCCTGGGAGACCGCTTGGCGCGCGCACTTCACGCCCCTGCGGCTGGGCCGGCGCCTACTGGTCACGCCGCCCTGGGAGCAGGCCGGCGGGGATGCCGCCGCAGCACCAGCCCCAGACGCGGATCTGCTGCGCATCGTGATCGATCCCGGCCAGGGCTTCGGCACGGGCTGGCACGCCTCCACGGCGCTGGCCCTGGAGACGCTGGAGGCCGCGCTGGAGGGCCGGCCGGCGCCCGCGCGCCTGCTGGACGTGGGCACCGGTTCGGGCATCCTCTCCATCGCGGGGCGGCTGCTGGGTGTGGGCGCAGCGGTGGCCATCGACATCGATGCCCAGGCGCTGCCCGAGGTGCGCCGCAATGCCGCACTCTCCGGCATACATCCGGTGCCCGCGGTGGCGCGGTCCAAGCCGGACTGCCTGCGCGGCACGTTCCCGCTGGTGCTGGCCAACATCGTCAGCGAGGTACTGCTGCAGCACCGGCACGAGCTGGCCAGGTTGACGGCTCCCGGCGGATACCTGATTCTAAGCGGTATTCTGGCGCAGGAGCGCGAGGCGGTCGCGGCGGCCTACGCCGCGCTCGGCCTGCACCCGGCGCTGGAGCGGCAGCGCGAGGGCTGGATTGCCCTCTGCCTGCGCCGCGACTGATCACCCCTTGCAGCGGCGGTGCGCCATGGCCCGGAAACGCGACGACGCCGGTTCCGGCGCCCCCAACGATCGGAAAGGGAAGTCCATGACCGCCGTGAGCTTCGAAGAGGCGATGAAGAAGCTGGAGGAGGCCGTCCGCAAGCTGGAGGACGGCTCCCTGGGCCTGGAGGAATCGCTGCAGGTGTTCGAGGAGGGCATCGCCTGGAGCCGCCAGTGCCATCAGCGCCTCGCCGATGCCGAGCGCAAGGTGGAGGTGCTCCTCAAGACGGACAAGGAGGAGCTGACCCAGGTCGCCTTCGACCTCGAGGAAGGCGAGGAGGCGTAGGAAGTAGGTCTGCGCGGCCCCACCCACAAACAGGGTCCAGGGAGCCAGACTCCCTGGTAGGGTATGGGGGCAACGCCCCTATGGCCGACCCGCTTCTCCAGACACGGCCTACGCCGGCGCCAGCCGGGTCATCGCGTCCAGGGCGCGCTCCAGGGTCATCTCCGGATCGAAGTTGGCCTCCAGGAACAGCTCGGTCAGCCCGGCCCGCCGATATAGGTCGAGGTCCTCGCGGATCTCATCCACCGTGCCCCACAAGGGGCGGCGACCCTCGCCCTGCGGCGTGTCGTACAGGCGGAAGGTGCCGCGGGCCACGATCTGGAGGCTGGCCACGTCGCGGCCGGCCGCCTGCGCCGCCGTCTTCAGCTCTTCCACCAGCGGTTCCACCTCCGCCAGCGGCACGTTGCCGCCCATGAACCCATCCGCCAGCGCGACGGCACGCCTGACCGCAGCGCTGCCGTAGCCGCCGAAGGTGATGGGCGGGTGCGGCTGCTGCACGGGCCGGGGTTCGATCAGCGAGCGCGGCAGCTGGTAGAAC
>DATFMP010000047.1:0-34998 GCA_035266845.1 bacterium | reverse complement strand
TCGAGGAAGACCATGCACAGGAAGGCGGCCACGGTGGTGAGCGTCGCGGCGAAAATCGCCCATACAATTTCGCGCACTCCTTCCAGGGCCGCGGCGAACCGGGAGGCCCCCAGTTCGCGGTGGCGGAATATGTTTTCCAGTACCACAATGGCGTTGTCCACCAGCATGCCCAACGAGAGAATCAGGCTGAACAGCACCACGAAGTTCAGCGTGAAGTGCATCACCTGCATCACCACCAGGGTGAGCAGGAACGACAGGGGCACCGCTGTGGCCACGAACATCGCGTTGCTCAGCCCCATCGCCAGCAGCAGCACGACTGCAACGAGGATGAACCCGCTGATGATGTTGTTCTCCAGGTCGCGCACGATGCGCTCCACGAACGTGCCCTGGTCGGCCAGAATCGTGAAGTGGATGCGGCCCTGGTAGCGATCGGCGTAGCGGGCCACCACGTCCTTCACCCGCTGGCGGATCTTGAGCAGGTTTTCCCCGGCGCGCTTGATGACCACCAGCGAGACGGACTCCTCGCCGTCCAGCCGGGAGCGGCTGGTCATCTCCTGGAAGCCGAAGTCCACCCGGGCCACATCGCGCACGTACACGGGCACGCCGCCCGGCGCGGCCACTACCACGTCATTGATCTCGGCAGGGCGCTGGAATTCGCCGGGGGTGCGGATGAGGTACTTGGTGGGCCCCATCTCCAGCGTGCCGCCGGGGATGGTGGTGTTCTCGGCGGCTACGGCATTGGAGAGCTGGCCCAGCGAGATGCGGTGGTAACGGAGCTGCTCCGGGTTCGCGTAGACGTGCACCTCCCGCTCCAGGCCGCCCGCGCGGTTCACCTCCAGGATGCCGGGGACGGCACCGATGTCGTCCTTCAGGTCGTCCGCCACGTCCTTGAGCGCGACCAGCCCGACTTCGCCGGCCAGGTTGACGATCAGCATGGGCTGCTCGGAGAAGTTGATCTCCGAGATGATCGGATCGTCGACATCCGCCGGCAGGTCCGGCCGCGCCTCGTCCAGCTTCTCGCGCACCTTCTGGCGCGCCACATCCACATCGAATCCGAGTTGGAACTCCAGCGTGATCGTGGCGGCACCCTCGGCGGAGGTGGACTTCATCTCCTTGAGGTTGTCCACGTTCTGCAGCTTCAGCTCCACCTTGCGCGTCACGAGCGATTCCACGTCCTCCGGCGAGGCGCCGGGGAAGGGCAGCGTAACGATGAGCAGGGGAATCTGGATGTCCGGCGCGGCCTCGCGCGGCATATTGCGATAGGCAAAGACGCCCATCGTGATGATCATCAGCACGAGGATGAATACCGACGCCGGATTGCGGATGGCGATGTGGCTCGGATTCATGGCGGCGGACGCGGATGGGCGCGGGACAGGGTGGAGGCGCGCGAGGCTAGTGGCGCGCGGGGCGGGCGTCGACCGGCTCGCCGGGCGTAAGCTTCTGCTGTCCCGTGACGATGACCAGATCGCCGGGCTCGAGGCCTTTCAGCACCTGCACCATGCCCTCGCTGCTGGCGCCGGACTCGATGACGCGTTCCACGGCCTTGCCATCGCGCACGATGTATACGACGCGCTCACGCTCGCGCTCCAGCATGGCATAGCGGGGAATCATGAGCTGACCGCGGTACTGCTCCAGCGGCACGCGCACGCGCACCAGCATGCCCGGCCGCAGGCGGCCCTGGGCATTGTCCAGTTCCACCTCCACGGGGAAGGTGCGCGTCTTGGTATCCGCCTCCAGCCCCACCAGCCGCACGCTGCCGGTGACGCTCTCGCCCGGCAGGGCCTCGAAGGTCACGTCCACCCGCCGCCCGGGCTTCAGGTAACGCACCTCGCGCTCGGGCACGTTGAACAGCGCCCGCACCTTGCTGACGTCCAGGATTTCCGCGATGAGCTGGCCCTTGTTGAGGAACTCGCCGCGGTCTACGCCGCGGGTCTTCACCGTGCCCGCCAGCGGCGAGATCACGCGGGACTTCTTGAGCTGCAGCTCCGCCAAGCGCAGGGCATACTCCGCCAGGTCGCGCCGGGTGCGGGACTGCTCCAGTTGCGCATCGGTGACGAGCTGCTTGGCGTGCAGGCTGCTGTCGCGCTGGAAGTTGGATTGGGCCAGTCGCAGGTCCGCCTTGGCCTGGTCGCGCCGCACGGTCATCTCCTCGGTGGAGATGTTGACGAGCAGTTGGCCGGCCTTGACCGCCTGGCCCTCATCGAACTGCACTCGCTCCGCCACGCCCTCGATCTCCGAGCGCAGTTCCACGCGCTCCTGGGGCAGCAGGTAGCCGATGTAGGTTGAGGTAAGCGTGAAGTCCCGCGGCTTGACCTGCTCCACCTCCACGGGCGTCAACGTAGCAGCCCGCGGGGTATCGGCCCCGGCCGGCTGCGGAACAGCAGCCGTGGCCTCCGCACGCACCTTGGATGCGTCACCCGCATCGGCATGGCGCTCATCGGTCATCGCCCCTTGCACTGGCTCGCGGCGGTTGCAGCCCGCCAGCAGCAGCGCCACCGCCAGCAGGACCAGCAGTGCTGGCAAGGCCAGGGCGCGAATGCGAGTGCGGGGCGTCATGACGGGCGTCTCCGGTACAGGGCTACTGGGTGGAGTCGGGGGGCGGCAGGTCGTACTGCTGGTAGATATCTCCCGTCAGCGCCAGCAGTTGCAGGTAATCGCGCTCGAAGGCCAGCCGCGCCAGAATCTCCTGCACCTGCGCCGAGGCGGCGTCCTGCTGCGATTGCGCCACCTGGAAGCTGGTGCTCTCGCCCACGCGGAAGCGCTCGATCTCGTTCTTGAGCTGCTCGGCTGCCAGCTTGCGGGCCACGCTGGCCGTATCGGCCTGCTCCTTGGCCACGCGGAGCTGACGCAGCACGCTCTGCAACGTGACGTTGAGGTCGGATTTCTTGCTGTTCAGTTGCAGTTGCAACTGCTGGCGTTGCAGCAGGCGCTGGCGGATCGTTTCCGGCGTCTGCACGTCGAAGAGCGGCACGGTCCACGTAAGCGTGGCACCGTAGCTGTCCAGCCCGGTCTGGCTGAAGCCGGAGACGCCCTTGAAGGGCGTGCCGCCCACCCCTTGCGCCGTATAGAACAAGTTGAGGTCGAGGTTGGTGCGATCCTTGTTCTGCGCCTCCTCCAGATCCAGGCCGTTGAGGCGAAGCTGGTTCTCGAGCTGCTTCATGTCCGGGCTGTTCGCGTACACCTTCTGCAGCAGCTCCGGATAGTTCATGTCCACGCCGCGCACCTCCGGCCGGTCCATCGGGCGCACCTGGAAGTCGATCGCCTGCAGATCCAGGATGGCCCGCGCCAGGTCCTCAATGCGCAGCACCTCAGCCCGCGCGGCCACCAGGCTTTGCTGGTCCCGGGCAAGCTGGGTCTCGGTCACCTGCACGTCGAAGGGGCTCAGCACGCCGGCCTGCAGGCGCTGCTGGTTGTCCTTGAGCAGTTGCTGGCTCAGCTTGACGGCGTCCTCCTGCACGCGCCGGTTTTCGATGGCCGCCACCAGATCCCAGTAGGTCGAGGCCGTGTTCTGCAGCAGCGCCAGGGCGTTCTGGCTGGTAGTGAGCCGGCTGCCCGTCACGCCCGCCTCGGCCCGGTGCAGCGGGATGGCGTTGAAGTCCCGGCCGTAGTCCTGGCCGATGGGAATCTTCACCGATCCAGTGAGCGCGCTCACGTCGATCGTGTCGCCAGAGACGATGCCGGTGGGCGTCGCCCCGGCCGTGGCAATGGTATTGGCCAGCGGGCGCTCGGAGGTTTCCTGATACTTCAGCGAATACTCGATGCCGGTATCGGTCGGCTTGCTGAACGTCGACGAGAGCGTCCAGTAGTTCGTACCCCCGAAGGTGGCAAAGCCCCCGCTGGACGACGAGAACGTGGGCACCAGATTGCGCTGATAGCTGGCCGCGTTGGTGAGTGTGGGACTGAAACGGCCCTGGGCGGCGGCTACGCCGCTTTGGGCCACCGTCTCGCCCATGCGCACGGATTGCAGCGTCAGGTTGCGCTCCAGTGCCAGTTGCAGCACCTGTTTCAGGCTCACCAGCACCACGCGCTGCCCGTTCTCGTGCTTCACCTGAAAGCCATAGCTCTTCAGCAGGGTCTCGATATCCTCCTGCTGTGGTGAGCTCTCCCCGGGCTGCGCCGGTTGCACCGGCTGCATCATGAGCGGCGGAGACGCCGGCGCCGATGCGGGCGGGGTGGCAGGCGCCGGTTGCGCCTGCTGCTGAGCCAACGCAGGGGCTGCCTGCGACATCAACCAGAGTGCCGCGACCAGCGCGACGATACGGATGCGAATCAACTCACGACCTCCCAAATGCAGACGCGATAATCGACGCAAGTGCAAAACATAATGATAATCCGCATGTTCCGGCGAAATAAAGCGCCACATCCGGCTCGCCCGGCATCAGTCCCCGCCAGCCGATGGGGGTTGGGCCGCGGGGGCCGTCCCGCACAGCGGCACGCCCAGATAGCTGCAGTAGGCCCGCACCAGCTCCGCCACGATGCCCCCAGCACCCTTCGGCGCGGCGCGCAGCCGGTGCCACCCCAGCACGTAGCGGTCGCGCAGCACGCCACCCACCATCTCCATGCCGAAGGCGATGGCGAAGGTCGGGTCGGGGTGCGAGATTTCTTCCCGCCGCGAGAGCAGCAGCGCCGTGAGCCGTGCAAGCACGTGCTCGCTCAGGCGCCGGTCCCGCTCCTGAAAGCGCGGATCGGAATGGCCCACCAGCACGAAGGCGCGGAACATCCCGCTCCGCGTGCGGTGGCTCTCTTCCAGGAATCCGATCACCGCCGTGAGGATATCGCGGGTGCTGGCGCCCTCCCAGCGGGCAGGGTCCAGCGCCGTGTCAGCCGTGACCATCGCCTCCTCGCAGAAGCGCTCGTGCAGGTGGTGCAGCAGCCCGTTCTTGTCCCGGAAGCGCGCATAGAACGCCCCTACGGACGATCCGGCCGCATGGGCGATTTCCGCGACACTGACATTGTCGAAACCCCGCTCCTGGAGCAAGGCCTCGGACGTATCCAACAGCCGCTCCAGGGTTTTGCGGCTGCGGTCCTGGTGCGGCGTGCGCACCCATTGCAGCTCGACGGGTCCGGCGTTCATAGCACTCGATAGCAGAATCAGAACACGCGTTCTAAAACCACGCTGACATGTCGCTGAAGCCCTGTCAATATGGGGTTTGCGGGCTCACCGACGCTGCGCGCCACGGGTGCCGTTGGGCCTTGACGGCGCGGCGCCTGCTCGCGTAGGACGGCATCTGACAGCCCCTTCCGCATGGTGTGGAGGGCCACCAGCGCACCCGGCGCCTGCGGGCGCCCCCATGCCCGAGCCCAATGCCCTTCGACCATCGCCTGGCCCTGAGACGCGCGCGCCGCACCGGGGTGCTGATCTGCCTCGTCACGCTGGGGCTCGCCGCGCTGTTCGTGGTGGGCCTTGCACAGCGCAGCTACTGGGCGCTGGCCGTCCCCGTCGCCATCGGCGTGCTCAGCGTGCTGTGGCTGACGTTCTGGATCGGCTACACGATCAACACGGTGCGGGGCATCCCCGCCGAGGCGGACCACTACGAGGGCCGCGGCACACGGATCATCGCGCTGGGCATCTGCGTGGTCAGTGTGCTCGTGGCGCTGGTGTTCCTGGGCGGCGTGGCGCGCCAGTCCTACTGGGCGCTGGCCATCCCGGTGAGCGCGGGCGTGCTGAGCCTGGCGGGCATGGTGTTCTGGATCGGCTGGGCCATCGTCACCCAGCGCAGCACCCTGCCCGAGCCGGCAGCCGAGCCCCCCGCAGCCCGCCCGGCCGAGCCGGCCGAGCCCCCCGTCGACGCGGGCCCATGAGGGTCTGTCTGCTGGCCTACCGGGGCAATCCCTACGCCGGCGGCCAGGGCGTGTACGTGTACCACCTCACGCGCGCACTGGCGGAGCAGGGGCACCAGGTGGACGTGATCGTGGGCCCACCCTACCCGCTGGAGCTGGGCCCGTATGCCACGGTGCACAAGCTCCCCAACCTGAACCTGTGGGGCCGCTACCGCCGGTCGTGGCTACCGGCCGAGCGGCCACTGCGACTGCTGGCCCCCGGCCATCTGTTCGACTTCGCCGCGACGCGCCTGCGCTTCTTTCCCGAGCCGCTCTCGTTCAGCGTGCGGGCGCTGCTGTATCTGGGGCGCCTGCTGCGACGGCGGCGCTTCGATGTGCTGCACGACGTGCAGACGCTGGGCTACGGCATGTTGGGCATGAGGGCCTTCGGCCTGCCGCTGCTCACCACCGTGCACCACCCCCTCACCATCGACCGCCGCGAGGCCTTCGCGCGCGACCGCACGTTCGAGGAGCTCTATCACACGGCCGTGTTCTACCCCGTGCGCATGCAGGGCCAGGTGATCCGCCGCCTGCACCGCGTGATCACCGCCTCCACCGCGGGCCGCGAGGCCATCGCCACGGACTTCCGTGTGGCCCGCGAGCGCATCTCCGTGGTGCCCGGGGGCCTGGATACGGGCTTCTTCCGCAATCCCGGGCAATGGCAACGGCGCGACGCCAGCCTGCTGTTCGTGGGCAACACGGATGACTGGAAGAAGGGCGCGCGGTTTCTGTTGGCCGCGCTGCGGCTGTTGCCGCGCGGCGTGACCCTGCGCATCGTGGACGATCCCTACCCCACCAAGAAGCTGGCCTATGAGGAGGCGCAGCGGCTGGGCGTGGTGGAGCGCGTGCGCTTCCTGGGCAAGCTGGACGCGGTGGCCCTGCGCGAGGAGTACTGCCGCTGCACGCTGCTGGTGCAGCCCTCGCTGTTCGAGGGACTTGGGCTGCCCGCGGCGGAAGCGCTGGCCTGCGAGACGCCCGTGGTGGCCACGGCCGTTGGTGCCGTGCCAGAGGTGGTGCCGCCACAGGCCGGGCTGCTGGTGCCGCCGGCCGATCCGCCCGCGCTGGCACACGCCATTCAGGCGCTGCTGGAGGATCCCGCGCGCCGCCGGGCCATGGGCGAGGCCGGCTGCGCGCACCTGCGGGCGGAGCTGGACTGGAGCGTGACGGGCGCGCGCACGGCCGCCGTGTACCGTGACGTCTTGGGCGCCCCGGCGCCGGCGGAGCCGCTACCGGTGGCGTCATGAAGATCCTCCTGCTCACCTATCGCGGCAACCCCTTCTGCGGGGGCCAGGGGGTCTACACCTCGCATCTGGCCCGCGAGCTGGTGCGGCTGGGGCACGAGGTGCACTGCCTGCAGGGCCCGCCCTACGGGCCGGAGGACGACGGCGCGGTGTGGCACCGCGTGCCGGGGCTCAATCTGTTCGAGGCCAACGGCAACTATCCGCCGCCCGAGGCGCCCTTGAGCGCCTTGCAGCCATTGAACCTGCTGGAGCGCGCACTGGTGCTGTGGGGCCAGTTCCCGGAGATGACGGGCTTCTCCCTGCGGGCCTTCATGGCCGTGCGGCGGCTGCTGCGGGAGCACCGCTTCGATGTGGTACACGACAACCAGACGCTGGGCTGGGGCCTGCTGGGCATCGCCGGGCTGGGCCTGCCGCTGGTGGCCACGGTGCACCACCCGCTCACCATCGACCGTGCGCGGGGCTTCGATCCCCCCGCGGGCTTCCACAAGCGGCTGGACAAGGTGCGCTTCTACCCCATGCTCATGCAGGGCACGGTGGCCCGGCGCATGCGCCGCATCGTCACCGTGTCGGAGGCCTCCTCGGAAGCCATCCGGGCGGACTTCCGCGTGCCGGCGCAGCGCATCCGCGTGGTCTACAACGGCGTGGACTCGGAGCGCTTCCGCCCGCTGCCCGGCGTGCCGCGCGTGCCGGGGCGCGTGCTGTTCGTGGGCAACCTGGAGGACCCGAACAAGGGCGGCATCTACCTGCTGCGCGCCATGGCCCGGCTGGCACCGCCCGCGCACCTGGTGGTGGCTACGGGCGGCATCTCGCAGCAGGACTGGCTGCGCGATCAGCTCGACTCGCTGCGCCTGCACGATCGGGTCACCCTCCGCTACCGGGTGGACCCCGCCTCGCTGGTGGAGCTTTATGCCTCGGCCCAGGTGACCGTCTCGCCCAGCCTGTTCGAGGGCTTCGGCTTCCCGGCGGCCGAGGCAATGGCCTGTGGCCTGCCCCTGGTGGCCGCCCGCGGCGGGGCTCTGCCGGAGGTGGTGGGCGACGCGGGCGTGCTGGTGCCCGTGGCGGACAGTGCCGCCCTGGCCGATGCCATCGCGGCGCTGCTTGCCGATCCGGCACGGCGCGAGGCGCTGGGCGTCGCGGCCCGCGAACGCGTGCAGGCGCGCTTCCGCTGGGATACCGCCGCGCGGGCGCTGGTGGACGTGTACGAGGAGGCCATCCATGCTGACCATTGACCCCGAGCGGCTGGAGCTGCGGCCCGGCATGCGCGTGCTGGACGCAGGCTGCGGACAGGGCCGCCACAGCCTGGAACTTCTGCGGCGGGGCTGCCTGCCCTGCGCGCTGGACCTGAATGTGGCCGACCTGCGCTACACGCGCTACCTGCTGGTGGACCTGGCCCGCGAGCAGCACGCCGCCCGCCCGGGCGCGGATCCGACGGCCTATCCGCCGCTGCCCTTCGTGGCACTGCGCGGCGATACCGAGCGCCTGCCCTTCCCCGACAGCTGCTTCGACCGCGTGCTGTGCAGCGAGGTGCTGGAGCACGTGCCCCACCCCGAGCGCGCCGCGGCGGAGTTGGTGCGCGTACTGAAGCCGGGGGGGATGCTGGCCGTGAGCGTGCCCACGCCCACCACCGAGTGGCTGTTCCGCTACTCGTCGGACGACTACTTCAACTCACCGGGGGGCCACGTGCGCATCTTCACCTTCCCGCGGCTGCGCCGCCTGCTGGCGGCCCAGGGGCTGCGGGTGGTGGACCTGCACTTCGAGCACGCCCTGCACTCCGTGTACTGGTGGGTACGCTGCGTGTTTGGCCTGCACGCGGAGCAGCACCCGGCGATCCGCCACTTCAAGAAGGTGCTCACCCACGCCATGTTCTCGCCCCAGCTCACGCGCATCGAGCACCGCCTGAACTGGGTGCTGCCCAAGTCCATGGTGATTTACGCTGTGCGCCGCCAATCTGCGTCTTGAGTAGCACTTCGGCCCTGGAGGCTTCGCCCCCAGACACCATCAGGGAGCAGCGCTCCCTGAACCCTGATTACGGGCGAAACCGCGCCGGCCGTGGTCAGGTTCTGAATTGTGGGTGCGGAATTGCCAGCGAGCTGCGTGGCGTGACGGATGCCTACTGCGCGCGGGCCACGCGCTGGAGCACGAGCAGGGCTTGGCGTTCTTCGCCGGTGAGGCCGGCGCGCTGCTCGCGGAAAGCGTCGTCGTTGGGATTGCGCAGGAAGTCCAGCAGGCGCGCCCCGAACTTGGGCACGAGGGAGCCCAGCGCGGGCGCCAACCCGTCCGGCAGGTGCAGGTAGCGCTGCATGCCCACTGTGCGGGCCAGGCCCAGCAGCAGCTTGACGGGTGCCCCGCCCTGGGCCTGCTGCACGACGGCGCTGAGCTGCTCCGGCGTGACGATGCCGGGCCGGTCCCCGGCCTGCCGGCGCAGGGCCTGGACGATCTGCTCCACCCGTTCCTTGGAGATGCGGTCCGGCGCCAGCCCGAATACCTGCCCTGTGCGCAGGGTAAACACGACCCACGCCACCAGGAAGCGCGCATCGGCACCGACCAGCGTGAACAGCTCACGCGCAGACAGCGAAATGCCCGACAGGCGCTGCCCTTCCAGCCGCCATGCCAGCAGGGTCGGCTCGTCCAGGTAGGCCGTGCGGGCTGCGGCCTCGCGGGGCGGGGCAGCCTCGCGGTCCGCTGCCGGCGGCGGCTTGGGGGCGGCGGGTTCGCGCGGGGCGGGCTCGGGCGGGGCCGGGTCCGCCGGCGCATCGCCACGGGCCGCCTGTTTGGCGGCAGCTTCCCGGGCCGCCGCCTGCTGCTCGGCCGCGGCGGCACGGCGGGCAGCGGCATGCGCCGCGGCAGCCGATGGAGCGGCGTCCTCGCCCGCGCCAAGCTTGCCGCCCGCGGGCGCCACGCGCACCGAGCTGGCCACGGCAGCCTTGCTCTGGCCGGCGGGCCCGTGCACGGTGTACGCCTCTCCACGGCGGGCGTTCATCGCGTCGTGGATGGCCTCGGCCAGTTCCGTGGCCACCACGTCGCGAGGGCTATTGTTGATGCGGTTCCGCAGGATGTTCAGTAGCGGCACGGGCAACACCTGCAGCACCGGCCCGCGCACAGCCAGCGGCATCACGCGCAGCGTGAGCAACAACGGCATCAGCGAGGATTCCTGGCCCTCCACCTGCTCGCGGCGGGCATCGGGCAACAGCCGCTTGACGGTCGCGCCAAGACGCTGCGGATTGCCGAAGTCCTCGAACTGGTTGATGAAGGCGAACTCTGCCTCCGGGATGTACTGCGCGAGCTGGGCCTGATCCCGCAGCACGTCGTCGAAGGACTCCATGCTGCTGCCCTTGCCATTGAACAGAGCATCGATGGCCACCAGCGGGTGCTCCACCGGCTCGCCCTCCACGCGCCGCGCGACCTGCGAGTACACGTCGTCCAGCTCCTGCCGCCCCGTGTGCAGCGCCAGCAGCGTCTGCATCTGGTGCAGGTAGATCGTGTAGTAGTGGCAGAGCGGCAGGCGCAGGTGGGATTCCTGCTGTGTCTTGCTGAGCAGGAACATCCCCACCTCGTACAGCTTGCTGCCCAGCGGCACGCGCTGCTGTTCCGTGGGGATGAAGGCCAGCCCGGCGGAGAAAAACGCCGGCTCCAGGTCCAGCTTGGATTCCTCGGGCTCCATCATGAAGCCGATCACCATGCGCCAAACCCACTTGAAGAGCTCCTCGTCCATGATGGACTTGAGCACCTTGCGGCGGTTGGTGGCCAAAGATGCGTACTGGCGCAGCAGGGAGTTGTAGTAGAAGACCATCGCGTACAGCACCTCCAGCGCCCCGTGCGGGTGCTTGAGGATGGTCACGTCCTCCTGCGTGGGCGAGGTGATGGCCTGTGTGGGGGCGATGCGCGTGAAGATGTGCTTGAGTAGCGCGTTCAGCTCGCCGCGGATGCCCAGCGAGGCCATGTCCTCCGGTGCGCTGGATTCGCCGATGGATTGGCCCGTGTAGAGCTTGTAGTCCTCACCCATCTCCCGCGTCAGCTTGCGGCGCAGGAAGGACTTGGCCATGCCTTGCGCCGTCCGGCCCTGGGCGATGAGCTGGGATTGGGTGGCGTGGGTCTGGAAGTAATACTCCTGCGCAGCCCGCAGGCCCTCCTCGGTGAGGAACTGCGGATGCTCCCAGGGCGGGTCGATGGCCATTTTGCCGGCACCAGGGTCCATAGCGGTCACCATCGCGGGATGACGGCTGCGGCCCGTCCCCCAATGCACAGTTGTTTCACACCCGCGCCCGATTGGGCAAGCCACTGAAATCTATCCCCGTTGCGCACGCCTCCCGCGCGGCGGTGACGGATTTTGCCGCAGCGTGCCCAAACCCGCCCAGCGCGCGGCGCGTCAGCGCCAGCCGGCACCACCCCCTGCGGCTGAAACCACAGGGGCCCGGCCTGCGGCTTCCCCGACCCGTTGGCCAGGGCCCGGGCCGCGCTTGTGACGCCCGATGGCGGTGGCTATACTGCCGGGCAGGGAGCCAGCCCGGGCATTCGCCCGCCACATCCACGGCCAGCCGTCATGATCCGCACCCACACCAGCGTCTGCCCGCACGACTGCCCGGATGCCTGCAGCGTCCGCGTGGGGGTGGAGGATGGGCGCATCGTCTCCATCGGCGGCGACCCGCAGCATCCGGTCACCGCGGGCTTCCTGTGCGGCAAGGTGAACCGCTACGCCGAGCGCGTGTACAACCCGCAGCGCATCCTGACGCCCCTGCGGCGCATCGGCGCCAAGGGCGAGGGGCGCTTCGCCCCCATCGGCTGGAACGAAGCGCTGGACGAGATCGCGGAGCGCTGGCGGGGCATCATCGCGGAGCACGGCGCCCAGGCCATCCTGCCGTACTCCTACGGCGGCACGATCGGCCAGGTCGGCTTCTATATCGGCCATCGCTTCTTCCACGCCCTGGGCGCCACACGCCTGGAGCGCACCATCTGCACCGGGGCCTCCCTGCAGGGTCTGCGCATGACGATGGGCTATGGCGTGGGCACGCCGCTTGAGGACGTGGCCAAGGCCAAGCTGATCGTGATCTGGGGCCTCAATGCCGTGGCCACGCACGTGCACCTGATGCCCTTCGTAAAGCGGGCGCGGGCGGGCGGCGCACGGCTGGTGGTGATCGACACGTACCGCAACGCCACGGCGCGCCAGGCGGACTGGTTCGTGCGCGTGCGGCCGGGCACGGACGCCGCCCTGGCGCTGGGCCTGATGCGCCAGATCATCGCGGACGACCTGCACGACACCGCGTTCATCGACCGCTACACCCATGGCTTCGAGGAGCTGCGCGCTGCCTGCGCGGCCTACACGCCGGAGCACACGGAGGCCATCACGGGCGTGCCGGCCGAGGAGGTGGTGCGCCTGGCCCGCGCCTACGGCGGGGAGCGCGCCAGCTTCATCCGCCTGGGGTTGGGGCTCTCGCGGCACTCCAACGGCGCCATGAACACGCGCACCATCGCCTGCCTGCCCGCGCTCACCGGAACCTGGGAGGCCGAGGGCGGCGGCCTGCTGGCCTATGCGTGGGGCAGCACGTGGCTCAACGGCAAGGTGCTCTCCGCGCCGCACCCAGAGGATCCGCCGGCGCGCTCGGTGAACATGGTGCGCCTTGGCGAAGCGCTCACGGAGCTGCACGATCCGCCCGTGCGGGCGCTGTACGTCTACAACTCCAATCCCGCAGCCGTGGTGCCGGAGCAGGCGCGCGTGCTGTCCGGGCTGCGCCGGGACGACCTGTTCACCGTGGTGCACGAGCAGGTGCCCACGGACACGGTGGACTATGCCGACCTCGTGTTGCCCGCCACGACGTTCATGGAGCACGACGACCTGCTGGCCAGCTACGGGCACAACCACGTGCAGGTCTCCCGCGCCGCCATCCCGCCCCAGGGCGAGGCGCGCAGCAACCACGCCGTTTTCCAGGCCCTGGCCGGGCGCCTTGGCCTGACCGACCCCACGCTGGCGCTGGACTTCGACTCGCTGGTGGAGCGCTTGGCGGACAGTCCCGCCGAGGAGGCGCAGGGGCTGGATCGCGAGGCGCTCCGGGCCGGGCATCCCGTGCGCTTCCGTGTGCCGGAAGCCCCCTGGCGCAAGGGTCTGCGCACGCCCAGCGGCCGCTTCGAGTTCGTCTCCGAGCGCATGGCTGAGCAGGGGCTGCCCACCGTGCCGGCCTTCCTGCCGTCCGACGAGGGGCACCTGGACAATGCGCTGCGGGCCCGCTATCCGCTGCAGTTGGTGACGCCGCCCTCGCAGCACTTCCTCAACTCCAGCTTCGGCGACACGGCCACCTCGCGGAAGCTGGAGCGCACCCCGCGCATCAAGCTGCACCCGGCGGACGCCGCGGCGCGGGGCCTGTCCGACGGCGCCGCGTGCCGGGCCTTCAACGACCGCGGCGAGTGCTTCCTCACCGTGGAGGTCACCGACGACGTGGGGCCCGGCGTGGCCGTGGCGGAATCCATCTGGTGGCCCAAGCTGCACCGGGGCGGCAAGGGCATCAATCAGCTCACCTCGGCTGAGCTGACCGACATGGGCGGCTGCGCCCGCTTTCACGACGGGCTGGTGCAGGTGGAACCCGCGCCGGCCGAGCCAGGGAGCTAAGCATGTTTATCGGACACTACGCCGTGGGCTTCGGTGCCCGCGGATCGCTGCGAGCCAGGCCGGGCGCGCCCTCGCTGGGCACGTGGTTCCTGGCCGTGCAATGGCTGGATCTGGTGTGGCCCATCCTGGTGGTGACGGGCATCGAACGGCTGCGCGTCGTGCCCGGGGACAACCCGTTCCTTTACCTGGACTTCACGCACTATCCCTGGACGCACAGTCTGCTGGCCGCGCTGGTGTGGGCGGTGCTTTTCGGCGCGGTGTACCGCTGGCGCACCGGCGATGGCCGCAACGCCCTGTGGCTGGGCGGCGGCGTGTTCAGCCACTGGGTGCTGGACCTGATCGTGCACGTGCCCGACCTGCCGCTGTATCCCGGCAGCTCGGTGCGGGTGGGTCTGGGGCTGTGGCACTCGGTGCCCGGCACGCTCATCGTGGAGGGCGCCCTGTTCGTGCTGGGGTTGGCGTGGTACCTGCGCCGCACCCGCGCCCTGGACGGCGTGGGACGCTGGGCCCTGTGGGGTCTGGTGGCCTTCCTGCTCGCGGCCTACGTAGCTAGCCTGCTGGGTCCCCCGCCGCCCAGCGCGATGATGGTGGGCGCCTCCGCACTACTGCTGTGGGTGCTGGTGCCCTGGGCCTACTGGATCGACCGTCACCGCGTGCCGGCTGCGTAGGCGTCAACTCTCCACCACGATACGGCAGGTGGGGCGGGCGTCCCGCCCGCCCGCAAGGTGGCCACGAGTTTAGTTTGTACGATTGGCCCAGCACGGGCGACCGGGGACGGTCGCCCCACCATCCGTGGGAGAATGGGCCGTGGGTGGGGCGGGCGTCCCGCCCGCCCGGGCGCTTGAATGGCAGGCACCCACGGAGGGCGCAGGAGAGGATGACACCATTGGCCCAGCCTGGGCGACCGGGGACGGTCGCCCCACCGATCGTGCGGATGTCTCTGGAATCTATCCACATGGGCGTCCTTCCACCCATCGGGGATGATCGTCCTGACAAAGGAGAGTCGTGTAGCGCAATGCAGAACGATCGATTTCGCATCTACCGCCACAGGCTGCCACACTGGCGATTGGGCGGCGCTACGTACTTCGTCACGTGGCGTCTCACCCAACGGCAACCTTCCCTCGATCCGGTCGAGAGGGGTCTTGTGTGCGAGGCGCTGCGACACTTCGACGGAGAGCGTTACCGACTGGACGCGTTCGTGGTGATGGACGACCATGTGCACACACTGGCTCAGCCCACGCCTGGACATTCGCTGGAGGCAATCGTCCACAGGTGGAAGTCCTACTCTGCCCACGAGCTTTGCCGCGCCGGTCGGGGCGCCGCGCACGTCTGGCAGGATGAATACTTCGACCGCATTGTGCGCAGCGACCAGGAGTTTGATGAGAAAATGCGCTACATCGTGAGCAATCCCTGGAAGCGCTGGCCTGCCTTGGATTCCTATCGTTGGGTGCACCCAGCGCCCATTCCGTGCTCAATCGACGACCGACTTCCGGGCTCCGGGCCCCAACAAGACTAATAGACTCCATGATCGAATCCGTCCTCATTGCCAACCGCGGCGAGATCGCCCGCCGGGTGATCCGCACCTGCCGCGAGATGGGCATCCGCACCGTCGCGGTATACTCCGACGCGGACCGCGACCTGCCGTTCGCACGCGAGGCCGACCTGGCCCTGCGGCTGGGTGCGCCCCCGGCCGCGGAATCGTACCTGGACGTGGCCAAGCTGGTGGGGCTGGCCCAGGGCAACGCCGTGGATGCGATCCATCCGGGCTACGGCTTCCTGGCGGAAAACCCGGCGTTCAGCGAGGCCTGCGCGCAGGCGGGACTCGCCTTCATCGGGCCCTCGGCGGAGGTAATCCGCGCCATGGGCGACAAGGCGGAGGCCAAGCGCCGCATGGAGGCCGCGGGCGTGCCCATCGTGCCGGGCTATATGGGCGACGACGCCGACGAGGCCACCCTGCTGCGCGAGGCGGAGCGCGTGGGCTTCCCCGTGCTGCTGAAGGCTGTGGCGGGCGGCGGGGGCCGTGGCATCCGCCTCGTGACGGAGGCGGAGCGCTTCCCGGCGGAGCTGGAGTCCGCCCGGCGCGAGGCTCGCAACGCCTTCGGCGACGATCGCGTGATGACCGAGAAGTACCTGGAGCGCCCGCGGCACGTGGAGTTCCAGGTGCTGGCCGATGCGCACGGCACCGTGCTGCACCTGTTCGAGCGCGAGTGCTCCGTGCAGCGGCGGCACCAGAAGGTGGTGGAGGAGACCCCCAGCCCCGCGCTCACGCCTGCATTGCGCGTGGAGATGGCCGAGGCCGCCGTGCGCGCCACGCAGGCCATCGGCTACGTGGGCGCGGGCACCATCGAGTTCATGCTGGACGCGCACGGGCGCTTCTACTTCCTGGAGATGAACACGCGCCTCCAGGTGGAGCATCCCATCACCGAGCTGACCCTGGGCGTGGACCTGGTGCGCCTGCAGATCGAGGTGGCCGAGGGCCGGCCCCTGTCGCTGCGGCAGGAAGACCTGGTGCCGCGCGGCCACGCCATCGAGTGCCGGCTCAACGCGGAGGACCCCGCGCGGGGCTTCCTGCCCTCCGTGGGGCCGCTGCGGGCCTTCGAATTCCCGGCCGGCGAGGGCCGGCGGGTGGACGCGGGCTTCGCGGCCGGCACCGCCGTGAGCCCGCACTACGATTCGCTGCTGGCCAAGCTGATCGCCTGGGGCCCCTCGCGCGAGGAGGCCCTGCGGCGCATGGCACGGCTGCTGGCAGCGGGCCGCGTGGCGGGCATCGCCTCCAACCTGCCGTTCCTGCAGGGCGTCATCGCGCACCCGGTGTTCCGCAGCGGGGACTATTCCACGCGCTTTCTGGACGAGCACGGCGCGGCGCTGGCCGATCCGGAGCTGCCCGCGCCTCTGGAGCGCGAGCGCCTGCTGGCCGCGGCGGCCATCGATGCGTGGCTGGAGCGCCAGCGCCAGGCGCGGCACCCGCGGTTCGACCGCGCCGGCGAGCCCAACCCCTGGCGCCAGACGGACGAGCCCGCGCGCCTGGAGGCCCTGCCGGCGCTGCTCAACCGGCGCTACGGCTTCGGCAAGACCACGCAGGACGTGGCGCTGGAGGTGCGGCCCGGCGCCGGCCGCGCGCTGGAGATCACGGCGGCCTGGGTCGGCACCACGCACCGCTTCGCCTACCTGCCGGGCAGCGCGAACGGCGACGAGTCCGGCGGGGAGGGCTGGCTGGACCTGGCGGAGCTGCGCCTGCCCCTGCGCTGGGACGCCGCCGGCAACCAACGCTGGTTCACGCTGCGTGGACTGCACCTGCGCTGCACGGCAGACGACCCCGCCCTGCTGGCCGTACGGGGCGCCTCCGCGGCGGAAGCGTCCGAGCGGTTGCGGGCCCCGCTGCCAGGCAAGGTGATCAAGGTGGGCGTGCAGGCGGGCGAGACGGTGAAGCCGGATCAGCCGCTGCTGGTGCTGGAGGCCATGAAGGTGGAGCACACCATCACGGCGCCCTTCGGCGGCAAGGTCACCCGCGTGTGCTTCGCCGAGGGCGAACAGGTCAACCGCGACGATCAGCTTATCGAGTTGGAAGCCACCGAGGGCTAGTTCCTGTTTGGAACCATCCAGCAGGTGTGTCCTGGTCGACTTGACCTGTCATTCCGAGCGGAGCGAGGAATCTGCTGTGCGGCGACAAAGCAGATTTCTCGGCCCGCGCTGCGGGCCTCGGAATGACAAGTGGCCCCAAATTGAAGGCACGCGACTGGTTCAAATCGGAGGCTAGGGCACCCAGTTCGCGCTCACTTGCGCACGAGCACGTCGCCCAGCGGCTTCTTGGGGATGTCCGGCACCTGGGCGTCCGGGGCGGGGTAGCCCACGGGGATCACGCAGAATGCCCGCTCGTTGGTGGGGCGCTCCAGAAGCTCCTGCAGGAACTTCATGGGACTGGGCGTGTGCACCAGCGTGGCCAGCCCGGCCGTGTGCAGCGCGGCCAGCAGCAGGCCCACGGCGATGCCCACGGATTCCTTCGGATAGTAGTGCTTCACGCGGCGGCTGCGGCCGGACTCGTCCGTGGCGCGGCCGGTGACCTGCTCGAACACCACGATCAGCCAGGGCGCGTCCTCCATGTGCGGCTTGTGCCAGTCCGTGCCCAGGGGCGCCAGGGCCTCCAGCCACTCGGGCGCCATGCGGTGCGCGTAGCTCTCCCGCTCCTCCGCCTCAGCCGCGGCCCGGATGCGCGCCTTGAGGGTGGGGTCGCCCACGGCCACGAAGGTCCAGGGCTGCTGGTTGGCCCCGCTGGGGGCCGTGGCCGCCGCGCGGATGGCCAGCTCGATCAGTTCGAAGGGCACGGGGTCGCGGGAGAACTGGCGCACGGAGCGCCGCTGCGCCATGGCGTCCGCAAACGCCTGCGCGCGCTCGCGCTGGGCCTCCAGCGCGAGCCGCCGCCAGTGCAACGGCCGGAACGGGTAGCGGGGCGGGGTGGGCATGGGCGCGGGTGCGCCGGCTACAGCAGCATGGCCAGGGGGTTTTCCAGCATGCGCGCCAGGGTATCCATGAACTGCGCCGCGATCACGCCGTCCACCACGCGGTGGTCCGAGGAGAGCGTCATGTTCAGGGTGCGCCCCACGGCAAGCTGACCGTTCTCCACCACGGGCTCGGTGACCACGCCGGAGACGGCCAGGATGCAGGCCTGCGGCGTGTTGATGATGGCGTTGAACTCCGTGACGCCGTACATGCCCAGGTTGGAGAGGGTGAACGTGCCGCCCGTGTAGTCTTCCGGCGCCAGCTTCTTGTTGCGGGCCTTCTCGCCCAGCGCCTTCATCTCCGCGGAGATCTGGGCTAGGCCCTTGACCTCCACATTGCGCAGCACGGGCGTAATTAGCCCCTCCTCCGTGCCCACGGCCACGGCGATGTCCACCGTGTGGAAGCGCCGCACCTTATCGCCCAGGAACTGGCTGTTCACGGTGGGGTGCGCGCGCAGTGCCGCCGCGCAGGCCTTGACCAGGATGTCGTTGACCGTGATGCGCAGGTCGGGGAATTGCGCCTTGAGCGCCTCGCGGCCATCCAGCAGGGCCTCCGCGCGAATCTTCCGCGTGAGCTGGAAGTGCGGCACGGTGGTCTTGGCCTCGGTCATCTTGCGGGCGATGGCCTTGCGCATCTGGCTGATGGGCAGGTCCTCGTAGGCCGGGCCGCCCGCCACGGGCAGGGCCAGGGGCACGCCCACGCCAGGCGCAGCCGGTGCTATGGCGCCGCCGTGCTCGATGGCGCTCTCCACGTCGCGGGCCACGATGCGCCCGCCGGGGCCGCTGCCCTGCAGGGCCGCCAGATCCAGTTGGGCCTCCTCCGCCAGCTTGCGGGCGTAGGGCGAGACGCGCACGCGGGCGCCGTTGCCGTGCCCATTGCTGGGCGCCGAGGCCGGCTGGGCGGCGGGTTGCACGGCAGCCGGAGCGGCCGGGGCCGCGGGCGGCGGCTGGGGTACGGGCGCGGCCTGGGCCGAGGGAGCCACCGATGCAGCGGCCGTTGCGGACTCCGCCGCGGACTGGGCCGGAGCGGCAGCGGGCGCGGCGGCTTGGCCGGAGGCCGCCTGGGCCTTGACGGCGGAGATATCCTCGTCCATGGAGTCCGCCAGGATGGCGATGGGCGTGCCCACCTGCAGCTCCTGCCCGGTCTCCACCAGCAGCTCGCGCAGGTAGCCCTCGTCAGGCATCTCGTACTCCATCACCGCCTTGTCCGTCTCGATCTCCGCCAGCACGTCGCCCACCTCGATGTGGTCACCCACCTTCTTGAGCCAGGTGGCGATCACGCCCGTCTCCATGGTCGGGCTCAGGCTGGGCATTGTCAGCAGGGTGGCCATTCGCTCTCCTCTCAGCACCCGGGCGGGGTCGGTTCGGGACGGCCGCGCTCGGCGGCCGTCGGCGGGACGGACTAGCGGTACAGCACCGCCTTACAGGCTTCCATCACCTGCGCCACGCTGGGCAGGCTGGCCGCCTCCAGATTCCTGGCGTAGGGCAGGGGATTCTCCGAGTGCGTCACGCGCGCGATGGGCGCATCCAGATCGTCGAAGCAGCGCGAGTAGATGTCGTCCGCGATCTGTGCACCCACGCCGGCGAAGCGGTAGCCCTCCTCCACGATCACGACGCGGTGCGTCTTGCGCACGGAGCGGGCGATGGTCTCCACGTCAAGCGGCTTGATGGTGCGCGGATCCAGCAGTTCCACCGAGATGCCCTCCGCCTGGAAGCGCGGCAGCGCCTCGGCCATAAAGTAGTTCATGCGGCTGTGGGCGATCACGGTGACGTCCGTGCCCTCGGCGCGCACGACCGCCTGCCCGATGGGCAGCGTGTATTCGTCCTGGGGCACCTCGCCGCTGACGCCGTAGAGCAGCTCGTTCTCGATGAAGACCACCGGATTGTTGTCCCGGATCGCCGTCTTGAGCAGGCCCTTGGCATCGTAGGAGGTGGAGGGCACCACCACCTTGAGGCCCGGCACATTGGCGAACATGGAATCGAGCACGCTGGAGTGCTGGGCGGAAACCTGCGCCGCCGGCCCGCCCGGCCCCCGCATCACCATGGGGATGGGGAACTGGCCGCCGGACATGTACAGCGTCTTGGCCGCGTTGTTGATGATCTGGTCGAAGGCCACCAGCGAGAAGTTGAAGCTCATGAACTCCACGATCGGACGCAGGCCCGTCATGGCGGCCCCGACGCCCAGGCCGCAGAACGAGGCCTCGGAGATGGGCGTATCCACCACGCGGCGCGGACCGAAGCGCTCCAGCATGCCCTGGCTCACCTTGTAGGCACCGTTGTACTCGCCCACCTCCTCGCCGATGAGGAAGACCGTGGGGTCGCGCTCCATCTCCTCGACCATCGCCTGGTTGAGGGCCTCGCGCATGGTGATCGTCTGCATATCCATGGGCCGTCCGCGTGCGGTGACTGGCGTGTGGGGAACTCGGGGCTGCGCGGGCTAGTCCGCGTAGACGTGGCGGTCGCGATCGGCCAGCGGAGGCTCTTCGCTCTGATCGGCGAAGTTCACCGCATCGATCACGTCCTGGCGCACGTCCTTTTCCAGCTGCTTGGCATCCGCCTCGCTCAGCCAGTCCAACTCGGCGAGCAGGCCCTTGACCTGCTGGATCGGGTCCACCTTCTGGTAGCGCTCGATCTCTTCTTTCTTGCGGTAGGTCGCGGGGTCGGAGATGGAATGCCCGCGGTAACGGTAGGTCTTGGCTTCGATCAGGAGGGGGGCGGGGTGCGTGCGGCGTTTGGCGACGGCATCGGCGGCTGCGGCATAGCAGTCCAGCAGGTTCATGCCGTCTACGGTTACCCCCTCTACGTGGTAGCCCTGGGCCTTCAGCGTGAAGTCCGTCACGGCCGAGGCCCGGTTAATGGCCGTGCCCATGCCGTATTGGTTGTTCTCGATGATGAAGATCGCGGGCAGGCTCCACAGGGACGCCATGTTCAGCGACTCGTGGAAGGTGCCCTGCTGCACCGCCCCATCGCCCAGGAAAGTCAGGCTCACGCGGTCGGACTCCTGGTAGCGCGCGGAGAACGCCGCTCCCAGCCCCACGGGAATCTGCCCGGCCACGATGCCATGGCCGCCCAGCAGGTTCTTCTCCTTGGAGTAGAAGTGCATCGAGCCGCCTTTGCCGTGCGAAACCCCAGTGACCCGGCCGAACAGCTCGGCCATCAGCACCGTGGGCGGCAGCCCCAGCGCCAGCGCGATGCCGTGGTCACGGTAGGACGTGACCACGTAGTCGTCCGGGCGGATCGCGGAGAGCATGCCGACGCCCAGTGCTTCCTCGCCCATGTACAGGTGCAGGAAGCCGCCGATCTTGCGCTGCTGGTACATCTGCTCGCAGCGCTGCTCGAAGGAGCGGATGAGGAACATGCGGCGGTACATCTCCACCAGCTTCTCCCGGCCCAGCTCATCCAGCACCTGCTTCTGCCGAGGTGTGAGCGTTGCGACCGAGAGGGTCTTCAGTTCCTCGCCCTTGGCGTCCTGCTTCTTCCGGGATTCCGCCGCTAATGAGGCCATGAACGCGCTCTACTGGTTGAAGTTCGGGCAGCATCGCATGCCACAGTTCCCTGGGCCGCGCGTCGCTGCGCAGACCCGGGCCGGATGCGGCCGCCTTTGATCCCTCCCATATTAGAGGGCCTGGGGGGACAGTCAAGATCAATCCGCCCCGCCATCCGCCGCACGCGCGCGGTATCCGGGCGATTGCGGGACACTGGCCGGTCGCGGAGTCCATCCCGGCCGGGGTCCTGCGCGCGGAGCCGCCAGCCGTGGGCGCGGCACCGTCACACTGCCATGTGACGGTATTGCCAATCAATTCAATGGATTGGTATTGCGCCAATGGAATGCCGTGCTATCCTGACGGAAACGAACCCCCATCGCTATGGGGCTTGCACCGATTGTTGACCGAACGGTACAATGCGAGTCTGATCGGTCGGCAGTCCTGCCGCCCCCTGCTCCTGGAAGGAATCCGCAGCCATGTCTCAACACAACGGCGCACGCCTCACCCCTGAGGAAATCAACCGCTACAGCCGGCACGTCACGCTGCCCGAGGTGGGCGTGGCGGGGCAGGAGAAACTGAAGGCCGCGCGCGTGCTCAGCATCGGCGCCGGCGGGCTGGGCTCGCCGATCGGCCTGTATCTGGCCGCGGCCGGTGTGGGCACCATCGGCGTGGTGGATGACGACGTGGTGGACGTGAGCAATCTGAATCGCCAGATCGCCCACTCCACCTTCGGCGCGGGCACGCCCAAGGTGGACTCCATCCGCGACCGCATGCACGAGATCAACCCGCTCGTGAACGTGGACGCGTACAACCTGCGGCTCTCGCGGCACAACGCGCTGGAGATGTTCTCCAAGTACGACATCATCATCGACGGCTCGGACAACTTCGAGACGCGCTACCTGGTGAACGACGCGGCATACCTGGCGGGCAAGCCGCTGGTCTACGGCTCGATCTTCCGCTTCGAAGGCCAGATGTCCGTGTTCGACCCCCACCACGGCGGGCCGTGCTACCGATGCCTGTATTCCAACCCGCCCCCGGCCAGCCTCGTGCCCAGTTGAGCGGAAGCCGGTGTCCTGGGCGTGCTCCCGGGAACGGTGGGACTGATCATGGCCACCGAGGCCATCAAGCTCATTCTGGGCAAGGGCGAGCCGCTGGTGGGCCGGCTGATGCTCTACGACTCGTTGCGCATGAGCTTCCGCGACGTGCGCATCCGCAAGGATCCGCAGTGCGAGCTGTGCGGCGAGCACCCGAGCATCACCGAGCTGATCGACTACCAGACGTTCTGCGCGGTGGAGTTGCCGGCCGCGGCCAAGGCCGAGACAGCGGCAGAGGTAGACCCGCGCGCGGTGGAGGTGAGCGCGGGCGAGCTGAAGGAGCTCATCGAGTCCGGCAAGCGCATCACGCTGCTGGACGTGCGCGAGCCGCACGAGTGGGAGATCAACCGCATCGAGCCGGCCCGGCTGACGCCGCTCAGCCAGTTCGAGCAGTTCATTTCCGAGCTGAACCCGGACGATGACATCTACCTGTACTGCTACAAGGGCAAACGCTCCCTCACCGCCCTCAGGCAGCTCAAGGAGCACGGGTTCAAGCACCTGCACAGCCTCGCCGGCGGCATCGACCGCTGGGCGGAGGAGGTGGACCCCAAGATGGCGCGCTACTGAGCGCGGCCGTTCTGCTCCGCAGGGTCGGCCCGGGCCGCAGGGCTCGTGCCGGCTCCGGACTTTCCCTTAGCTCTGCAAGTACTTGGGCGGGCGGGACGCCCGCCCCACTGGGCTGACTTCCATGGCCCATCGCTGGTGGGGCGACCGTCCCCGGTCGCCCGGGCTGGGCCGTTGGTGGAATTCCCCCCGTGGGAGCTGGCCGCTCAACTGCCTGGGCGGGTGGGACGCCCGCCCCACCATTCTATCGCTATCGAAGGGTCTCCGGCGTGCAGGGCTCCACCCGACCGGGCGACTCGCCTGCGAGAGGCGCGTCACCGGGCCGGGGATCAGTCGCCGGCGGCGGTGGTTCGCGGCGGGGCTGCAGGCGAAGTCATCTCGGGTGGCGCGTAGCGGGGCAGCAGGGCCTGCACCGCCGCCTCGTCCTGCGCGTCCCAGCGCGCCGGGACGAACGTCACGTCCAGTTCCGCGGCGAAGGCCGCCACCAGCCGCTCGCGCAGCGCCTCCGCACTCCAGTGGGCCGCAACGCCCAGGGATTCGAGATCGGTCATCTGCTCGCGCAGGGAAGCCTCCGAGGCATCCACGAACAGGCGCGCCAGCAGCGGCCACTGGGGCGCCAGCGGCAGCGAGCCGTGCTGCAGAAATGCCGTGGGCAGGCGCCGCTGGGCGCTACCGATCAGCTTGCGCCCCTCCACCAGGATCTCGAAGGCGGAGGGCGTGGAAAAGCAGATCGCCGAGGCCAGCTCGATGCGTTCCCGGCCCGTGTAAGTCTTCACTTCCGGCCGGCAGTCCAGCTCGCGCAGGAAGCGCACGAACACCTGCGAAAGCGCGCGGTAGATGGGCATGATGCCGCCCTCGAAGCCCGGCAGGGACGTCGGCGCGGTAACGGCATAGGTGAGGTCGCTGCCGTGCAGCACGGCCCGCCCGCCCGTGATGCGGCGCACCAGGGGCACCGCCGCGGCCCGGCAGGCGGCCAGATCGATCTCGCGCGCCACCTGCTGCGCCCGCCCGATGGAGAGGGTGAGGTGCTCCCATCCGTACAGCCGCAGGGCGGGCCGCCCGGTGTGGTGGGCCCGCTCCAGGCACACCTCGTCCTTGGCCATGTTGTAGGCAGCGGATCGCGGCGGGTCCTGGTGCAGCTCCCATTCCATGCGGCTTGGGCGCCGGCGCGGCCGGCGCAGCGAGGGTGATATTGCGAAAGCCGGCCTGCGCCGGGGGTGCGCCGCCCATCGGGCACGGGTCGCATCTTAAGGCCGGCGGCGGCGCGCGGCCAAAAAAACTGGATTCCAGGGGGCGAAAATGTTACGGGTTAATGCGACCAGTTGATTGAACTGACATTAACAATAACAACTCCCATATCTGCCGAAAAGCCCTTTGTCCGGGCAACCGCATCGGTTTGAACGCCGAAAAAGGGGAACACGGCACTGGCGAGAGGGCTGTAAGCGATCCAGCATACCCCTACGGTTTTCAGGGGTCTTGAGGCAATCGCCGCAAAAGCGGCTTTTGATTTCAGCCACGAAGTGGTAGCGATTGCTTTAATTCGCCAAGATTCCCGTGCTCAACACAGGCCTGCATACGAGCAGCGGTTCCGTGGGTCCACGAACGCATCGCATACAAAGAGAAGGAGCCCCATGAAACGTCATTGGTTCTTGTTTGCCCTGGTTGCTCTGGGCTTGGTCCTGATGGCCGGCTGTGAATCGGCGAAGCCGAAGGTGGCCGAGCCTACCCCGGGCAAGTTGGCCGTGAACACTTCGGTGCTGCCGACGCCACGGCCGCAACTGGCTGCCTCACCGGATCTCAGCGGGGCCACCCTGGTCATCAACGATGCGACGCTGGCCAAAATGTCGGCCGACGCCGTGCCCTCCAGCGTGACGGATGCGCTGGCCAGCCTGAAGGGCAAAGAGTTCACCAATGCGGCCGAGTTCTCCGACGCCGTGCGTGGAGCCGTGGGCTCCGGCGCAGACCCGTACATGGACCGCATCCTGCGCAATGCCCTGGTGGTGACGCTGGCGGACGAGGTGGCAGCGCCACAGGGCGAGATGTCCATCGCCGAGCGTGAAGGCGCGATGGCCAAGCAGCCCATGGCCGCACCGTCGCCGTATGGCATCGTCTACTTCGACTTCGACAAGTACAACATCAAGCCGGAGTTCCAGCAGACGATCGACGAGAACGCCAAGGCGCTGATGGCCCATCCGGACGTGAAGGTGCAGGTGGAAGGCCACTGCGACGAGCGGGGCACCAACGAGTACAACCTGGCCCTGGGCCAGCGCCGCGCCGAAGCGGTGCGCCAAGCGCTCATCGCCGCAGGTGTCTCCGCCAGCCAGTTGAGCACGATCAGCTACGGCGAAGAGCGGCCGGTGGATCCAGGCCACAACGAGGCTGCCTGGGCCAAGAACCGGCGCTCGGTACTCACCGTCTCCAACTGACGCGGCCAGCCCTCGTCGCTGCCGCCCCCGTGGGTGCCGGCGACGCACGCAACGTCAAGGCGGAAACCGGGTCTCCCCCGCGGGGGGCCCGGCTTCCGCCGTTGTTTTATACGCCCCCGTTCCCGTTCCAGCGGCAAGGCCCGCCAGGTGCGTTTTCCGTGTCCTGGTGTGCGTGGAGGTAGGGGCCCGCGACAGGCAGGGATGCCCAATTAGCTCGAGAGGATGGTGTGTGGTCGCTGATCTTCACCGGTAATATTCTGGCCCTGATCATCCTGTTCATCCTGCTGGTGATGAGCGTGCTCTCCTGGACGGTCATCATCGCCAAGTGGGTGCAGTTGCGGGGCACGGCGGCGGAGAACCGCCACTTCTACAGCGTCTACACGCGCGATCAGCCGCTCAACAACCTGTACAGCATGGCGCAGAAGTTCGGGGCCTCGCCCCTGGCGCGCATGTTCGAGGTGAGCTACCGGGAGATCAGCAGCTTCCGCACGCAACTGGAGCAGGGCGGGGGCACCGCCGGCGCGGCCCGCGAGCGGCTCATGACCAACCTCGGCCGCTCTCTGGAGCGCACGTACAACCAGCAGAACCTGCGGCTGGAAAGCTGGCTGCCCGTGCTGGCGATCGTGTCAAGTTCCGCGCCCTACATCGGGCTGTTCGGCACCGTGCTGGGGATCATCGATGCCTTCGCCGGCATCGGCACCACGGGCGTGACCAGCCTGGCCGTGGTGGCCCCGGGCATCTCCGAATCGCTGGTGGCAACGGCCGGAGGGCTGATGGCGGCCATTCCCGCCCTGATCGCGTACAATGTGTACCGGAATCGGTTGCGCGAGCTGAACACGCAGATGAAGAACTTCGCGCTGGACGTCACCAACCGCCTGGAACGGCTGCTCTAGATGGCCCAGGAATTCGGATCGGGCTGGACGGCCCGCGATGATCTGGCGGACATCAACATCGTGCCGCTGGTGGACGTATTGCTGGTGCTGCTGGTGATCTTCATGATCACCGCGCCGATCATCACACACTCGCTGGACGTGCAACTGCCGCGGGCATCGCTTTCGCCCGGCACGCGCACCGACCAGACCCTGATCATCTCGGTGGATCATCAGGGCACGCTCGCCGTGAACCAGAAGGTGCTCGGGCCACTCCGAGACAAGGCAACCATTGATCGCTTCGATCGCGCGATCCACGCCTGGAAGGCGGCCAACCCGAGTGCACCCGCGTTCCTGCGGGCGGACCGGCGGCTGCGCTACGGCACGGTCATCCAGATCATGGCGCAACTGCGGCGCCTGGGGGTGATCGACGTGGGGCTCATGATCGAGCGGGAGGCAAGTTGACGCGCGAAGCTTGGTTTATCCAACGCGCTTTGCTGGTTTCCCTGATCCTCCATGTGTTTCTGCTGGCCCTGTTCTTCACCCTGCCCGGAGGCGGGCCCGCGGAGCCGGTGCAAATCTACACCGTGCGGATCATGGAGGCCCCCGCTCGCCCGGAAGCCCACGCTCTCACGCTCTCAACGGACGCCATCAGCGCGCTCAAGCTGGAGAGTCCTTCGCTGAGCCCGGACGCGCCCCCTCTGCCCCAGCCGGCGCAGGAAGACGTGCCGGACGTGGAGCAACTGCCTCAGACCGCTGCGACCCCGCAGGCCGGCCTGCCGCCCTCGGCCGCGCCCTCCATGACGCCCCCCGCGCCAAGCGCCACGCCCGCGGCACCGGCCGCCCAGCCGCCCAGCGGCGCGCTGCCTGCCCTGCCGGGCCTGCCGCCCCAGGCCCCGCCCACCGCGGCACCTGGGCGCCCGCCGAGCGCGCAGAGCCCCGGGGCGCAGGTACTGGCGCCTCCGCCGCCGAGCCTGCCGGCCGACGACGCGAGCCGCCCCACGGCCCTGCAGCAACTGGGCAGCAAGGTGCGATCGCTGCAGTTGGAGGTACAAACAGCCCCGCCGGGCGCCCAACGGCCGACGCCCGTGCCCGGCGCGGAACGGAACGTGCTTTCCTTGCGCATGTACTCCAATCGCGTGCGCGAGGCCGTGAAGGAGCATTACACCTTCCCGGGTGCGTTCGACGCTTCCCTGCGCACGCGCGTGCGGGTGGAGCTGAACCGGGACGGGACGGTGCGCAGCGCGGAAATCCTGGAGTCCAGCGGCAACGAGCGCTTCGACCGGCTGGTGTGCCTGGCGGCGTTCCACAAGGCCGAGATTCCACCCATCCCGCGAGGCATCGCGGCGGAACGCAATTCGCTCACGCTGTACTTCACTTGCTCACCCTGACGGCTCGGATGCCTGAAGCCCTTATGCCTCACGATCGCAGGATGCGTCACCCGCAGCGCCGTCTCTCCGGCGCCGCCCTGCTGGCCCGCACCGGGCTGTGCCTCCTGGCCGCGCTCGCGTTCGGGGTCGCCGCACTGGGCGCGCCCGCCGCCGCGGAGACCGAGGCGCAGGCCAGCGTAGCCCCGCCCGATGCCGCCAATCCGGCGCAGGACATCGTCATCGAGGGACTCGGCTTCTCCAAGCTGATCCTGAGCCTGGAGGTAGACCCCAAGCTGGCCGCCTCTCCGGACTTCCGAGCCATCGATCCGCTGCTGGAGAAGAACCTGTGCTGGAGCGGCGTGTTCAACCTGTCCGGGGGCGGAACCCGCTATTGCCGCATCAACGGCACCCCGAGCCGCGTGGACATGCGCCTGGCGCTGACCGAGGAGCAGGGCAAGGGCGTGCTGCGGCTGTACGATTCCGGGCCGGAGCGCCTGCAGCTGTACCAGGATGCGCTACCGCTGGACGGGACGGTGGACGAGGATGCGATCATGGCCATGGTCAACCGGCTGACCCAGCGCGTGACCGGGCAGCCAGGGCTGCTGGGCAGCACACTCGGCTTCGTGCTCAAGCAGCCGGGCTACGCCAAGGTGGTGGTGGCCACGACCACGCAGGGCACGCGCCTGCGCCTGCTCTCGCATGACCGCAACATCAACATCCTGCCCCGCTTCAACAAGGAAGGCACGGGCATGGTGTACACGGTGCTGGGGAACCGCGGCAGCCACGTCTTCTACGAGAACCTGGAGCCGAAGGACCCCAAGGCCATCGCCAGCTTCTACCTGACGCCGCCGGGCAGCCTGAACTCCGGCGGGGCCTTCTCCCCCGATGGGTCGAAGGTCATCGTGACGATGAGCGTGAACCAGAACGCGGACCTGTTCCTGTTCGATCTCAAGAACCACACGCACACGCAGATCACCTCGCGGCTGGGCATCGAGACGCAGGCCAACTGGTCGCCGGACGGCAAGCAGCTGCTGTTCGTTTCCGACCGCTCGGGTTCGCCGCAGATCTACGTGATGGACCTGGACACGCGGGAGGACATCCGGCTTACCTTCGACGGCCTCTACAACGCGGACCCCAAGTGGAGCCCGGACGGCCGGTTCATCCTCTTCACCAAGCGGGTCAACGGGATCGACCAGATTCACATCATGGATCAGTACGGCGAGAACGTGCGGCAGGTGACCTACGGCAACTACACGTCCGAGCAGGCCGAATGGTCGCCGGACGGCCGCCAGATCGTCTTCGCCTCGAACCGCTCGGGGGAATACAAGCTCTACGTGGTTTCCGCCGACGGCTCCAATCTGCGCCGGCTCACCTCCACGCCGCGTCAGTTCGAGGAGAACAGCCCCACCTGGACAACGCGTCACCTCGTCCGATAGACTGATTTCTTTGGGAAATTTTCCATGTGCCCGTCCATCCTGACCGGTTTGCCGCGCCCGCGGCGCTCCAGCCCCCCTGGCATGCTGCCCAGGGGTAGGCGGGCGCTCGTGTCCGGTGCCCTGCTGACGCTGTGTGTGGCGCTGGTGCTGAGCGCCTGCGCCAAGAGCTCCGACCTGGCGAAGGTGGAGGACACCAACCGGGTGCAGAACCAACGCCTGTCCGCCATCGAAGGCGACGTGGGCAAGACGCTGAAGGCGCAGCAGGTCCTGATGCAGCAGCTCAGCACGGACGTGCGGGCGATGAAGGGCCGCATGGACCTGGTGGATGACCGCACCGCGCGCATGGCCAACGAGCAGAAGGCGCTCACGGACAACCTGGACCGCAGCCTGTCCGATCAGCGCAAGCTGACCCACCAGGTGAAGGAACAGTTGGCCAAGATGGAGCGCTACAAGCTGGACACGGACAACGACCTGGACAAGATGCGCATTCAGGTGGGCGAGTTGGAGAAGCTGCTCAAGTCGCCCATCGCCGGCCTGCCGGACAAGACCGAGGCGGACAAGGCGTTCCGTGGGGCGTATTACCACCTGCTCAACGGCGAGTTCGACGTGGCCGCGGATGCCTTCGCGGCGTGGCGCAAGACCTACCCCAAGGACCCGCGGGGCCCCGAGGCGCTGTTCCGCCAGGGCCAGGCGTTCTTCCTGATGCGCCGCTACGACCACGCGTTGATCCCGCTCTATGAGCTGCTGGACAAGTCGCCCAAGAGCGAGTTCGCAGCCCAGGCACGCTGGCTGGCGGCGCGGTCGCTGGAGGAGACGGGCGACTTCAAGCTGGCGCGGCAATTCTACGCGCAGCTCATCAACGACAAGACCCCCTACGCCGCGGACGCCACGCGGCGGGTGGCCTTCATCAACCGGCTGTTCCCCCGCTCCGCCGGCAAACAGGGCCAGCCGGCGCAGCAAGGCAAGCAGTGAGGCCCAAAGGTTCAGCGGACGGCATGGTCAAGGTACGCATCTTCGATTCTCCGCAGGCTTACCGGGAGCACCTGGGGGGCCTGGAGCAACGCTCCGCCCAGGTGGAGGCCTCGGTGCGCGAGATCATCGCGCGCGTGGCGGCGGAGGGCGATGCGGCCGTGCGCGAGTACACCGAGCGCTTCGACGGCGTGCGCGTGGAGGACTTCCGCGTGCCCCACACCGCCATCGAGCAGGCCGTGGCCTATGTGGACCCGGCCGTGAAGGACGTGTGGATCCAGGCCATCGACAATATCGAGCGCTTCCACCGCCGCCAGCGGGAGGAGAGCCGCTTCGAGTTCTTCGATGACGGCACCGTGCTGGGCTGGAAGGTGACCCCGGTGGACCGAGCCGGCGTGTACATCCCAGGCGGCCGCGCGGTGTATCCCTCGTCGCTGCTGATGAACGCCATCCCGGCGCAGATCGCGGGCGTGCCGCGCATCGCGGTGGTCTCGCCGCCGGGTCCGGACGGCCTGCCGCACAAGGACATCCTGGCCTGCTGCGCCCTGCTGGACCTGGACGAGGTCTATGCCGTGGGCGGGGCCCAGGCCGTCGCCGCGCTGGCCCACGGCACGGCGTCCATCCCCGCCGTGGACAAGATCACCGGCCCGGGCAACGCCTACGTGGCGGAGGCCAAGCGGCAGGTGATGGGCGATGTGGGCATCGATTCCATCGCCGGGCCCAGCGAGATCCTGATCCTGTGCGATCAACCCGTGCCCACGGATTACCTGGTGCGCGACCTGCTCTCCCAGGCGGAGCACGACCCGGACGCCCGCGCACTGCTGATCACCACCGACCCGGCTCAGGCCCGCGCCGTAGCCGAGCGCCTGGAAGGGCTGATCCCGGAGCTGCCGCGCACGGAGATCATCGCCGCGTCCTTCGCGGGCGGCTCAGGCATCGTCATCGTGCCGCACCTGGAGGCGGGGCTGGAACTGGTGAACGCCATCGCCCCGGAGCACCTGGAGCTGCTCACGGCCGATCCCTTCGACCTGCTGGCGCGCGTGCGCAACGCGGGGGCAATCTTCCTGGGTCCGCACACGCCGGAGCCCGTGGGCGACTACTTCGCCGGGCCCAACCACACCATTCCCACCGGCGGCCGGGCGCGCTTCTCATCGCCGCTGGGGGTGCAGGACTTCATCAAGCGCTCCTCGGTGATCCGCTACTCGGCCCAGCGCCTGGAACGCGAGGCCGAGGCCATCCGCCGCTTCGCCGAGCGCGAGGAGCTGCCGGCCCACGCGGAGGCCGTGCGCGTGCGCGGCGAGATGCCCGCCGAGGCCCCCGCGGGGGCCCAACCGATTCCAACGCCCAAGCCGGCCGCCCGGCGCTGAAACGAAAGGGAGACCCCGTGCCGCGCCGCGCCGACATCGAATACGCCACCCGCGAGACCCGCACCACCCTGTCCATTGACCTGGATGGGACGGGGCAGGCCCGCATCGAGACGGGCATCGGCTACTTCGACCACATGCTGGAGCAGCTCGCCTTCCACGGCCTGCTGGACCTGGAGCTGCGCTGCGAGGGCGACCTGCACGTGGACAGCCACCACACCGTGGAAGACGTCGCCATCGCGCTGGGCCGCGGGCTGGACCAGGCCCTGGGCGAGCGCAGCGGCATCCGCCGCTACGGGCACAGCTTCGTGCCCATGGACGAGACCCTGGCGCGCACGGTGCTGGACTTCTCCGGCCGCCCGGAGTTCCACTTCCAGGGCAGCTTTGCGCGGGAGCGCCTGGGCACCCTGGAAACGCAGATGATCGCGCACTTCTTCAAGTCCGTGGCCGTGGCGGCGCGTTTGACCCTCCACATGGCGCTGCTGTACGGTGAAAACGAGCATCACAAGTGCGAGGCGCTGTTCAAGTCCTTCGGCCGCGCGCTGGCCGATGCGGTGACCCTGGAGCCGCGCCGGGCCGGCGTCAGCTCCACCAAGGGGGTGCTGTAGGCGCCATGATCGCCATCATCGACTACAACGTCGGCAACCTGCACAACCTGAAGAACGCGCTGGACTACCAGGGCCTGCCCAACCGCATCGTGCGGGAGGCGCACGAGCTGGACGGCGCGGATCACATCATCCTGCCCGGCGTGGGCGCCTTCAAGCCCGCCATGGACCGCTTGCGCGAGGCGGGCATGGAATCCGTCGTGCGCGAGCAGGTGGCCGCCGGCGTGCCCTTCCTGGGCGTGTGCGTGGGCCTGCAACTGCTCTTCGAGGAATCGGAGGAGGACGGCATCCACGAGGGCCTGGGGTTGTTGCGCGGGCGCATCGTGCGCTTCCGCAGCCCGGGACTGAAGGTGCCGCAGATCGGCTGGAACCAGGTGGCCTGGCAGCGCGAAGACCCGCTGACCGAGGGCATCCCCGACCACAGCTACTTCTACTTCGTGCACTCGTACTACGCCGCCGTCACCGACCCGGCCGACACGCTGGGCCTGACCGAATACGGCGACACGTTCTCCTCCGTCGTGCGCCACGGCAACGTGTGGGGCGTGCAGTTTCACCCGGAGAAGAGCCAGAACGCCGGCCTGCGCCTGCTGAAGAACTTCGCCGCCCTCAGCCCGGCATAGCCTGCCCTTCCGCTGCCCGGCCGCCGGTTGGGGATTGATGCCACGCCCCGCGGCCCTTTCTGATCCCTGCCCATGAACGCCAGCCCCGCCAAGGACGCCCAAGCCCGCCTGCGGGCGCTGCCCTCGGTGAGCGAGGCGGACAAGCACCTCGCCGCGCGGGGTCTGCCCAGCGGCAAGCCGGTGCGGGGGCAGGTCACCGCCGTGCTGGAGCGCTACCGGGCGACGCTGCTGGCGGAAGCCGGGCGGCCCGCGCCGCCGCGCGAGGAGGTGCTGCGAGCCATCGAGCAGTCCGTGTCCCGTCCGGCGCCCCACCAGCTCCGGCGGGTCATCAACGCCACGGGCGTGGTGGTGCACACGAACCTGGGACGCGCCGTGTTGCCCGCCGCGCTAACCGAGGCCGCGGCGCCCCTGCTGCACGGGTACATCAACCTGGAGTACAACCTGGAGACGGGCCGGCGCGGCAGCCGGGGCGGCCGCGTGCCGGAGTTGCTGGCGCAGCTCGCCGGCGCGGAGGCCGGGCTGGTGGTGAACAACAATGCCTCGGCCGTGCTGCTGCTGCTGAGCGCCCTGGCGGCGGGCCGCGAGGTGATCGTCTCGCGCGGGGAGCTGGTGGAGATCGGCGGCAGCTTCCGCGTGCCGGACATCATGCGCGCCTCCGGGGCACGGCTGGTGGAGGTGGGCACCACCAACCGCACGCGCATCGCGGACTATGCCGAGGCCATCACGCCGGACACGGCCGCGCTGCTGAAGGTGCACCGTTCCAACTTCACCCTGAGCGGCTTCACGGAGGAGGCCAGCGTGGCCGAGCTGGCCGGCGTTGCGCACGAGCGCGGGCTGGCCGTGTGGCACGACCTGGGCAGCGGCAACTTCTATCGCTTCAACCAGCCCGCCCTGCACCACCTGCCCACCGTGGCGCAGGAGGTGGCCGCGGGGGCGGACGTGGTGACCCTCAGCGGCGACAAGCTGCTGGGCTCCGTGCAGGCGGGCATCGTGGTGGGCCGGGCCGAGCCCCTGGCCCGCATGCGCAAGCACCCGCTCTACCGCGCCCTGCGCGTGGACCGCGTGCGCGCGGCGCTGCTGGAGCAGTCCCTGCTGGCCTACCTGGAAATCGACCGCCTGCGCAGCCACAACACGGTGATCGATCTGCTGGAGCGCACCCCGGCCGAGATGGAGCCCCTGGCGCAAAGCCTGCTGGCCGCCCTGAAGCCGGTGGAGGGACGCGGCTTGGCCTGGGAACTGGTGGCGGACCAGTCCCTGGCCGGCGGAGGCGCCGTGCCCGAGGTGCGCATCCCCACGCTGTGCCTGGCCCTGCACCGTCCCGGCACGGACGGCGAGGCGCTGTCCGCCGCCCTGCGCGCCCACGAGCCGCCCATCGTGGCGCGCCTGCAGGATGGTCGCGTGCTGCTGGACTTCCGCACGTTGTTCCCCCACGACTTGCCGGACGTGGCCGCGGCCATCACGGCGCTCTGCCCGGCCTGACCGGCGCCCCCGCCGCACCGGCCCAAACAGCAGGCCCCTCGCTGTGCTCGGGGTGACCCACGCCTTCCATTGTGGGGAGGGGCGCAAACCCACCACGGCTGCCGACCTGACCCTGGCGCAACCGCCCGCACGGGGTTTACCTGCCGGCGGGGGGCCGGTATATTGGCGAAACTCCGGGCCGGCCGGCTCGCTGCGCCGCGGAGGGCGCTCCCTGAATCGTTGCGGACAATCGATGACCAAGGCTTCGTGGCGCACGCCACTGGTCGTGCTGGTGGCGGGCACGATGATATCGGCGCTGTGCATCGGCACGCGCAACACCTTCGGCCTGTACCTGAGGCCGATGACGGACAGCTTCGGCTGGGGCCGGGAGGTCTTCGCGCTGGCCATCGCCGTGCAGAACATCGTGTGGGGTCTCTCGGCGCCGTTCACGGGCGCCGTAGCGGACCGCTACGGCACCGGCCGCGTGATCGCCGGGGGCGGCATCGTCTACGCGCTGGGGCTGTACCTGATGGCCCACAGCACGACACCCGGCTCGCTGATGCTCTCGGCCGGGCTGCTGATC
>DATFMP010000046.1:0-51296 GCA_035266845.1 bacterium | reverse complement strand
CGCGGGGGCGGCCAGGGCGGTCGAGGCCAGCAGGTGTACGTCGATGTAGCCGATGCCCTTGCCCATCAGGGCGTGGCGCTCGATGAAGGCGCGAGCCTCGGCATCGGTGACGGAGGGTGCCATTGCCAACTCGCCCAGCAGCCGCAGCACCTCCTCGCGATTCCGGAGGTTCCCGCAGGCGAGCTCGCCGAGCACGAACCAGTGCATCAGCACCTGGCCTTCCTCCAGCAGCGCGGCCAGTGCCGGCGTGCCTTTGCGCAGGTGATCGATCCAGACCGACGTATCGACCAGGATCATGCGGATGCAGGCCGCCGCCGGGGCACGGGCCGCAGGTCGGGCTCGCTGCCCCCCAGCCGCGCCAGCCGGCGGGCACTTTCGCGTTCGATGAGGGCGCGCAGCCCCGCGTGAATGAGGGCGGTGCGTTCCTTCATGCCCGTGATGCGCTGGGCTTCGGCGAGAAGCTGCTCGTCCAGGTTGATGGTGGTGCGCATGGCCGTCGGCTCCCGAAATGATGCATCAGATCATGCACTATTCTATGCATCACATGATGCATCTGTCCAGGAGCCGACACTCCGAAGGTACTTTCGCGGAGGGGGAACCAGACGGGATTGTAGACTTGTCACCCCGAGCGCACGCGAGGGGTCTGCTTTTCCCCTCGTCCCCTCACTCCATTACGGTGCCGTCCGGCGCGATGATCGTTGTATCGGGCAGGGCTGCCTTGAGCGCAGTGAGGTCGTCGGCGGAGAGGCCCGTGGCCCCGTGCAGGTCCAGGCGGGTGAGGCGGGTCAGCGTTTCGAGCGCGGCCAGGGCGGCGGGGCCCAGCGCCACGCGGGGCAGGGCGAGCCGATAGAGCCGGGGCACGCTGGCCAGGGGTGTCAGGTCGGCGGGCGCCGTGCCCCCGAGCGAGAGCGCGGCCAGTTCCGTCAGTGCGGTGAGCGGCGTCAGGTCCGTGACGGATGTGTCGTCCAGGCGCAGCGTCTGCAGTCCGCTGTAGGCGCCGATGCCGGCCAGCGAGGCGATGGCCTGTCCGGCGCAGTCCGCCGCGCGGAGGTCGGTAGCCAATGCGCCCGCGGCTCCGGCCATGCGCAGGCAGGCCTCCAGCGTGCCGTCGGTGGGCCCGGCGCTGGCGGGCTGTTCCGCGTGCAGGGTGCCCGTGACCGGCTGCGCGCCGGCCTGCACGAGCAGCCGGTAGCCGCCCGCCGGCAGGAACGCGACGAGACGGAAGCCCGCGCCATCGGCTGCACCGCCGCGGGCGGCGGCAAGGCGGGTGCCCTGGCCGTCCAGCAGCGTGCCGGTGGTTTCCGCGCCGCCGTCCGTGTACAGGCGCACCAGCGCGGCTGCCGCCAGCGTGAAGCCGTAGGCCGCCTGCGCCCCGGCGGGCAGCGACACGGCCGCCGTGCCCGGCACGCTCAGCGCGGTCGGCGCGGCGGGTTCGCCGTAGTCGGCGAACGGCCCCAGGCCCGCGGTGCTGCTGCCGGCGGGGAACACGTTCAGGTAGCGCTGGCCCCCCAGGCTTTGCACGGAGAGCTGCACGGACTGGCTCGCGCCCGCCTGCAGGCCGAGGGTATCCGTCCCGTCCGCCACCGGCTGCACGAGCTGATCCAGCAGGCGCGTGACCGCCCGGGCCGTGCTGCCCTGCAGGGGCAGGGTGCGCAGCGCGGTGGGTTGCCCGCGCGGCACCCCCAGCAGAAACGCAGGCCCGCCCGTGAGCGCGACGGTGAAGTCTCCGGCCGCCGCGGTCTGCAGGTGCTCGGCGGCCAGCCGCGCCGCCAGGGGCCGCGCGCGGACGTTGACCTGGCAGAGCCCCCCGCCCGGCGGCGTGCGCACGTCCACGGCCAGCAGGTACACGGGCTGCGGCTCGCCGGTTACGGTCGTCGCAAGCAGCGGCGGAAACTGGCCCGGATCGCCGGGGTTCAGGGTCACCACGGGCGTGGTGGCCACGTTGGCCAGAGGATTCGGGCTCAACGGAGCATTGAACGACGGCGAATCCATCGCCACCAGGTGGCAGAGCGGGTAGCCCGTCCAGTCGGCCCTGGGCGTGAAGTCCACGTCCACCGCGCTGTGCAGGCTCAACAGCAGCCTCACGATGGATACGTCGGCCGTCGTAACGTCCGAGCGCTGCGAGTACGCCTGTTGGGGCAGATTCACCACCGTCACGGTGGAAGGCGGGTAAGCGCCAGGCAGGTGTGCAGGCCTGCGATGGAACAGCACGGCGCTGGAATCGACCGCTCCGGCCGCCACGGCGTCGTCCAGCGTGAAGCCGTGCAGCACGTCGGCGTCGCGGGCCAGCACGAGGCGATCCGCATCCTGGGTCGTGTCCGTGCCGACCCAGGCCAAGGCGCCTCCGGGCAGGGTCAGCGCGCGCCAGGCGAGCGGCGCCGGGTCGTAGCCCGTGGCGAGCTGGATCGCGGTGAAGGGCCGCGCGCCGCGGCCGGCGCCCGCCCATTGGCCGCAGTAGGCCACCGGATCGGTGATGGCGCCCTGCGGCGTCACGTCGGCCTGCAGGGAGCCGTCCGCGGCCAACGCGAGCCCACCCACGGTGCCGCCCACCAGGCGCTGGGCGCTCTGCCCCTGCAGCGTCAGCGCTACGCCGTGCACGAAGTGCCCGTCGGGCAGGAAGGCCAGCGACTCGCGGCAGGCGGCGTCCGGCTGCAACGTCCAGCCACCGAGGATGGTGCTGTCCGTGCCGCCGCCGCTGCTGCTGCTGGGTGAGGCCACGCACGCACCCAGCGCCAGCGCGAGCGCCAGTGCCAGCAGCAGTGCCGCGGCAAGCAGCCCCGCCGGCGCGCTACCGCGGCGGACGCGAGGGGCGGCGAGTGGCTGGGTGGGCGACAGGGCCATGGGGCGCTCTCGGGTGGGTGGGACCGGGCCGCGGTCAGAAGGCCAGCGAGCCGGCCACGCGCAGGTCCAGCTCGCGCAGCGCGATGGCCGTGGTGACCGGCTGCCCGCCGTCGGGCGGGGCATCGAGGGCGCGTGGCTCGCGCGCCTCGCGCCAGAGCAGCCCGGCCGACAGCGAGAGGTCGCCCCGCACGTGGTACACGCCCGCGCCGACGGTGGTCACGCCCACGCTGCGGAAAAGCGGGTCGTCCGGCGGCACGGGCGAGGGATCGGCGGCGAAGGACAGCAGCAGCGAGGTGCGCTCGCTCTGGGCGTAGGCCATCCCCAGCGCGATGCCCAGCACCGCCCGGCCGGAGGTGCGCAGGGCCGGCAGCGCGAAGGCGGTGCTGGAGGGCGGTTGGCTCTCCGTGCCCGGCAGCACGGCGTAGCTCCCCTGGCTGGAGAGGCGGTACAGGTCCAGCTCGACCAGGAAGCGGTCGCTGCGGAAGGCCAGGCCAAGCTGCACCCGCCGCGGGGTGTCCAGCCGGAAGGGCAGCCCGCTGCGGGCGATGTAGATCGCGTCGCTGGCCGTGCTGGGGCTGCCCGTGTCCACGGTCAGCGTGTCGCTGCGCTGGTAGAGCACGCGCCCGGAGCCGTCCAGGGTGTGCGAGGGCAGCACCAGGGCGATGCCCAGCACGAGGCTGCGCGTCAGCTCCATCTGCACGCCCGCCGAGCCGGTGAGGCGCAGGGCATCGCCCGCCAGCACCCAGGCGAGCTGCGAGTGGCCGTCCAGCGTCTTGCCGCCGCTGGCGGTGGCGCTGTAGGTGGTCGTGACCGCGAGGCGCTCGGCCAGCGCGAGGCGCTCCACCCGCAGCGCCAGCCCCACGCGCAGCCAGTCCGCCGGGGCGATGCCCAGGCCCATGCCCGGCGCCAGCACGCGCAGCTCGCCCCGCGCCTCGCCCGTGTCCGCCAGCGTGAGGCCGTCCGGGAAGTTCGTGTCGATGTTGGTGGCGCCGCCCGGGGGCGTGAAACCCGGCGGCAGCGAGGCCGAGGTGCCCTGGCGCGTCTGCGCGATCTGCGTGGGCAGCCGCCGCCCGGTGGATTGCAGCGCCAGCCCCAGCGTGAAGCGCGGGTAGCCGCGGCGTTCGCCCAGGCGCTGCGCGTAGGCCACGCTGTCCAGCGCCGTGTCCGCGGTGGTGGTGGCCGGTCCCCCGGCCTGGGTCGTCCGCAGCCGCAGCAGGTCGCCGCCGGCCGTGACGCGCCGGCCCGTCTCCAGGGCCAGCCCGGCGGGATTGTAGAAAATGCTCTCTCCGGAGCTGGCCAGCGCCACCTGCGCCCCACCCATCAGGTAGCCCAGCTCGCCCGGCAGCGCGCCGCCATTGGGGAACAGCAGCGGGCCCGCCGCCGCATCGCCCGGCCCCCAGAGCAGCCCGCCCAGCAGCGAGGCCAGTGCAACGGCAACCCACACGGCTTTCATGGCAGCAGTTCGCTGACCCGCCAGGGCCGTAACCGAACGATAAGGCAAGCGATTCAAGGATATGCGACCCCCGCGGCCGCACCTCCCCCTATCGCAATCAAGTGGCGCGGGGCAAGGAAATAAGGGCACGCGGACAGTGGGCGCCTTGGGATGGGTGTTCACGCCTGCCCGCCCGATCGGCTTGCCACAATCGGCGGCGCATGGGGTATGCTGGGCCAATCAGGAGGATTCCGAGCGCGGCGCGTGGCTGGAGGCGCGCGCCCGTGAACCCCAGCCTTACGGATACCATGATCGACCTGTATTCCTGGCCCACCCCCAACGGGCACAAGGTGCACATCATGCTGGAGGAGACCGGCCTCCCGTACAACGTGCACCCTGTCAACATCCAGACCGGCGACCAGTTCAAGCCCGAGTTCCTGGCCATCAGCCCCAACAACCGCATTCCGGCCATCGTGGATAGCGAAGGGCCGGACGGCAAGCCGCTGTCCATCTTCGAATCCGGCGCGATCCTGATCTATCTGGCGGAGAAGAGCGGCCAGTTCCTGCCCAGCGACCCCCGCAAGCGGGTGGACGTGCTGCAGTGGCTGATGTGGCAGATGGGGGGCGTGGGCCCGATGTTCGGGCAGGCCAACCACTTCCGCAGCTACGCGCCGGAGCCCATCCCCTACGCCATCGACCGCTACACCAAGGAGGTGCGGCGGCTCTACGGCGTGATGGAAAAGCAACTGGCCGACCGCAGCTACCTGGCGGGCGACTACTCCATCGCGGACATGATGACCTATCCGTGGACGCTGCTCTACAAGCGCTACGAGGTGGAGATGAGCGAGTACCCCCACGTGCAGCGCTGGCAGGAGGCCATCGGCGCGCGCCCGGCCGTGCAGCGTGGCATGGAGGTGCTGAAGGATCAGCGCCGCCAGGGCCCCATGAGCGACGAGGCCAAGAAGAACCTCTTCGGCCCCGCCCAGTTCGAGCGCCGCTAGGGGTGCGCCAAGGCTTAATATTGGGGTTTGCGGAGGAGGAAGGCGCTGCCTCCCTCCTCCGCACCTCCACTCTCCGGCAGGGGCCGAGGGGCCCCTGCACCCCTCCAAATGGGGTCAAGGGGGCTTGCTCCCTTGCGGGGGTTCCAAGGGGGTGGAGCCCCCTTGGAGGCGTCCATCCTGAACTTCTGGGCGGGCGCTCTACTAGCGGCGGTCAGCGGGGGGGCCGCGGCTCCCCCGCATCCCCCGGCACATCCGTGTCGACCGGCGCGTGCGGCAGTGCTGCGCTCGCGGGGCCGACATTGTCATCCAATCTGCGTCACCCGCGGCAGCCGAGGAGCGCGCGGGTGAGTGCAGCCCCACAAGGAGACCCGTAGCCCATGGAGCGCAGCGCGATCGAGCAGCAGGTGCTGCCGTTCTGGGACGAGCAGATCCTGCCGGCCCTGATCGAGTACGTCCGCATTCCCAACGAGTCCCCCGCCTTCGACAAGGAGTGGGAGGCGCACGGCCACATGCAGAGCGCGGTGGAGCTGGTCACGGGCTGGATCGAGCGCCAGGCCGTGCCGGGTCTCAAGCTGCGCGTGTTCAAGGATGGCGGGCGCACGCCGCTGATCCTGGCCGAGGTGCCCGGCGCGCTGCCCGAGGTGGTGCTGATGTACGGCCACGTGGACAAGCAGCCGCCCATGGTGGGCTGGCGCGAGGACCTGGGGCCCTGGCAGCCCGTGCGCGAGGGCGACAAGCTCTACGGCCGCGGTGCCGCGGACGACGGCTACGCCGTGTTCGCCGCCATCGCCACGGCGAAGGCGCTGCAGGCACTGGGCCAGCCCCACGCCACGCTGAAGATCCTCATCGAGTGCTCCGAGGAGAGCGGCTCCACCGACCTGCCGCATTACCTGCAGGCCTACGGTGCGGAGTTCGGCGAGCCGAACCTGGTGGTGTGCCTGGATTCCGGCTGCGGCAACTACGAGCAGCTCTGGAGCACCACCTCCCTGCGCGGGCTGGTGGGCTGCACCCTGCGCGTGGAGATGCTGCGCGAGGGCGTACACTCGGGCATCGCCGGGGGCGTGGTGCCCAACCCGCTGCAGGTGGTGCGGCTGCTGCTGGATCGGCTGGAAGACCCCGCCACGGGGCGCCTCAAGCCCGAGGCCCTGCACGTCGAGATTCCCGAGCAGCGCATCGCGCAGGCCCGCAAGACGGCGCAGGTGCTGGGCGGCGCGGTGACCGGGGACTTCCCCTTTCTGGAGGGCGTGCGGGCGCTGGGGGACGATACCCAGCAACTGCTGCTGGCCAGCACCTGGGAGCCCGCCATGGCCGCCATCGCGCAGGAGGGCCTGCCGGAGCTGGGCAAGGGTGGCAACGTGCTGCTGCCAGGGCTGGCGCTGCGGCTCTCCCTGCGCATCCCGCCCACGCTGGACCCCAAGGCGGCCAGCGAGGCGGTGAAGCGCACGCTGGAAGCCGACCCGCCCTTCGGCGCGCGCGTGACCGTGACCACCGGGGGCGAGCCGGGCTGGAACGCCCCGCCGCTGGCCGATTGGCTGGGCGAGGCCACGGACGCCGCCTCGCGCGAGTTCTACGGCAAGGAGGCGTGCTACTGGGGCATCGGCGGCTCGATCCCGTTCATGCACATGATCGGCGAGCGCTTCCCGGACGCGCAATTCCTCATCACCGGCGTGCTGGGGCCCAATTCCAACGCGCACGGGCCCAACGAGTTCCTGCACGTGCCCTACGCCGCGCGGCTCACCTGCTGCCTGGTGCGCATCCTGGCTGCCCATCACGACCGCTACGCGCGGTAGGCACTGAGGGGGGCGGGCCAAAGCATCTGCCTTCCCCTCGGCAACAACGGATTCCTCGTTGCGCTCGGAATGACAGCGCTGCCCGGTGGCGCGGGCGGGACGCCCGCGCCACCGGTACTTTGGGCATGGGGCCAATCCGCGTATTTCCGTACGGAGTCCCCACGCTGCCCCGCCAACGGTCGCCCCGCAGACCCGTCCGGCCCCGGCTTCGCGCCCGGGAAGGCCGCTTCCGCGGCGGCTGGCGCGGCTCGGGCCGCCGTTGCCGACCCCTGGCAAATGGGCTGTAATGGAGGCGGGGAGGTCCTCCCGACCGTGCGGTATATCTCCAGGGGAGGCGAGCAGGCATGAACATCGGCAAGCGATGGCGGTGGTGGGCGCTGGTGCTGGGCGGCGGGCTGCTGGTGCTGGCCCTGGCGGGCTGCCGGCGCGGCGAGCGGCCGGTTGCGGGCCCGGCCCCGGGCGCACTCACGCTGGAGCAGCCCTACGCGGCCCAGAGCCTCGGCGCCGGGGGCAGCGCGGAGTACCGCCTGTACGCGCCCCAGCGCGGCGCGTACCTGATCGTGGTTTCCGACAATCCCACGCCCATTGGCCTCACGATCACGCACCCCAAGAAGACCTGTCACGTGGTCGGCAACGGGAGCTGCGAGCTGGTGAGCGGCGCGGACGAGAACTACACGTTCCAGATCAGCGCGGACGCCGCCCAGGCCCACCCGGCCGCCGTGCTGGCGCTGCGCTTCACGGTGACCGTGACGCACTCCGAGGGCAAGGGGTACTACGAGGGGCAGGTGGGCCAGCCCCAGCCGCTGCGCATGGGGCAGCCGCACCCCGGCGCCGTGGGCGTGTACGAGTCCAGCTACTACAGCTTCGTGCCCACCCACTCCGGGCCGCAGACCATCGCCCTCACCGGCACGCAGTCCGACCTGCTGTGGCGGCTCTTCGATGCGCCGGACTATGACGTGATCCTGCAGGAGTGCGACACGCAGGCCGGTGCCGTGGACGAGGTCTGTCCATCCATCCCGCTCCAGGCCGGCGTTCGCTACTACCTCAAGGTGGAGGAGAAGAGCGGCGTGCCCGGCACCTTCCGCCTGGCCCTGCGCGGGGCTTAGGCGCCCTCGTTCCCCTACCGAACGGTACTGCGTGTGCGGGGCGGGGGGCGTTCCCGCCGTGCAGTAGCCTGCCCGGTCTCCCACGCAACGCTTTGCAGGCCGGCTCCGCGCCGTGACCGCCCTGTGGCGCTATGGTAGACTGACGCTTTCCCTGCGCGCGGACCGCCAGGCCTCTGCAATGTGCGGAGCGGCCGGACGCGGTCGAGCGCACGAGTCCATCGCTGCACCGAAAACGAGGACGCCGGTATGCTGAAGCGAGCCGTGGTCGCCGTGCTGTTGGCCTCCGCCGTGATGTGGGTGGCGGTGCCGTCCGCTCTGGCGCTGGGCTGCATGGAGCAGGTGCAGAACAGCGAGAAACTGCTGGCCAAAGTGACCGAGGAGGCCAAGAGTGCCCGGGACATCAACAAGCCGCGCATCGAGGGCTTCCTGGACAATGCCCGCATCCTGCTGAAGCAGGCCCTCGAAGACTGCAAGACGGCGCGCTCCGAGGTGGACAAAGCGGTGTCCATTTCCAAGGTCGCACTGGCCGAGGGCAACCTCGGCGCCGCGCGCGTGTTTATCAAGCTTGATTGAGCCGGCGCCCCACCCCATGGCTGTTACCGCGCACGAACGCTTCGCACGGCTGGCCCGGCTGCCCGATGAGCAGATCGATCTGGCCGAGGCGGCCCTGCTGATCGCCGCGGAGGCGGAGCCCGCGCTGGATGCCGCCGCCTGCCTGCGCGAGCTGGATGCGCTGGCCGCCGCAGCCGCGGAGCACCTGACGCCGGAAGCCGGGCCGCGGGCGCGCGTGGAGGCACTGGGGCGCTTCCTGTTCGAGCAGGAGGGCTTCCAGGGCAACGCGGCGGACTACTACGATGCGCGCAACAGCTTCCTGCACGAGGTGCTGCGGCGGCGCACGGGCATTCCCATCACGCTGGCGCTGGTGTTCATGGAGCTGGGCAAGCGGCTGGGCCTGCCCATGGAAGGCGTGAACTTCCCCGGGCACTTCCTGGTGCGCCACACGGCACCCGATGGCGAGGTGCTGGTGGATCCGTTCAGCGGCCGCGTGCTGAGCGCGCTGGACTGCGAGCACCTCCTGCGCCGCACGGCCGGGCCGCAGGCACAGCTCGCGCCGCACCTCATGCAGGCGGCCACGCCCAAGGGCGTGCTGCGGCGCATGCTGACCAACCTGAAGCTGATCTACCTGCACCAGCGGGCGTGGCCGGAGGCGCTCTCGTGCATGGAGCGCATCCTGCTGCTGGCGCCGGACGACCCGCACGAGCTGCGCGACCGCGGTCTGCTGTTCCTGCGCCTGGAGTGCCACGCGGAGGCCGCCGCGGACCTGGAGCGCTACCTGATCCTGGCCGGCCACGAGCCCGCCGCGGAGACGGTGCGGCCCTATCTGGACGAGGCCCGCGCCAAGGCCCGCCACCTGAATTGACCGTGCGCCGCGTCAGGCGGCCGCGACCCGACCTGGAGGGGAGGATGATCCGACGCGTTCCGCTGCTGGGTGCCGCGCTGCTGGTGGCCCTGCTGCTGACGGCCAGTCCCGCGCTGGCCTGCAAGGAGGACGTGCAGCACGCCAAGGCCCGGCTGGCCGATCTGAAGCGTCATGCCTACCAGGCCAAGCCCAAGGAGCGGGCGCACGTGGCGGCCATGCTGGCGGCGGCGGCCAAGGAACTGGCCAACGCGGACAAGGACTGCAAGGCGGCCACCAACCTGTTCGAAAAAGGCGTGGCCGTGGCCGAGGTGGCCTCCGCCAATGCGTCCATGACCTCGGCCGCCATCGACATCCCCGACAAGTAGCCATTGCCCTTTACGCAGCTCAGCGGAGCGCTTCCCATGCCGTCGACCCCGGATTCATCCCTGCTGCAGCGCCTGCACGGCGTCGTGCCGCCCGCCGTGACGCCCCTCACCGCCAAGGGCGGGCTGGACGCGGACGGGCTCGCCGCGTTGATCGAGTATCTGGTGAAAGGCGGGGTGCACGGCCTGTTCATGATGGGCACGACGGGCGAGGCGTACATCCTGCCCGATGATGTGCGGCGCGAGGCGGTGGCCTGGGCGGCGGAGATGCTGCGTGGGCGGCTTCCGCTCTACGTGGGCATCGGGGACAGCAACGTGGAGCGCACGCTGGCCAACGCCGAGCACGCGGCTTCCGTGGGTGCGGACGTGCTGGTGCTGATCTCGCCGCCCTACCTGGACTACGTGGAGGCCGAGCGGATCGACTACTTAAGCCGTATGGCCGAGCGCCTGCCCAAGCCCGTGCTGCTGTACAACATCCCGCAGGTGAACAAGAACCCCGTCACACCGGCGATGCTGCGGCAGCTCGTGAATGCGCCGAACATTGTGGGCATCAAGGACAGCGCGGGCGATGCCATGGCGAGCAGCGGCGTGCTGGCGTGGCTGCGCGCGGAGCACCCGCACTTCCGCTGGTTCGAGGGCCAGGATTCGCTGGCCGCGCAGAGCCTGGCCGTGGGCGCCCACGGCATCGTGAACGGTGGGGCGAACGTGTTCCCGCGCGTGTACGTGGCCCTGTATGATGCCGCGCAGCGGGGCGACCTGGCCGCCCTGCGCACGGCGCACGGGCAGATCCTGCGGGCGCAGGCGCTGTTCGCGGCGGACCGCGGGGCCAGTTCCCCCTTCGGCTCGTTTCTCAAGTGCTCCAAGCACGCGTTGCAGGTGCTGGGCATCGGCCAGGGGCACCTGGCTCACCCCTTCGCACCGCTGGATGCCGAAACGCGCCGCGCCGTGGAGCGCCTGCTGGCCGAACTGGCGGAATAGCGGCCGCGCCGGCGGCCTGTCGCCTCCCCCTTTTCCGCACCGGAGCCGAGATGAACGAGGAACGTCACGGACTGCGCCGCATGGTGACCGATCCCCAGTTCGTGGCCTTGTTCCTCGTGCTGGGCATTGGCGCGGGGCTGCTGTATGTGTTCGGCTTCCAGCTCATCCCGTTCATCGCGGCGTTCCTGCTGGCCTACTTTCTCGATGCCGGCGTGCAGCAGCTCACCCAACGGGGCCTGGGGCGGGGGCTGGCAGTCGGCATCGTGTTCACGACGTTCCTGATTGCCTATGGGGCGATGCTGGCAGGGCCGGTGCAACTGGTAGCTCGCCGCGCCGTGGAGGCAGCGGCCAGCCTGCCGGCCAGCACCAGTCAGGTTATCGAGCGCCTCCAGGCCATTCCCGATCCCTCCTTCGGCCTGCTGCCGGAATCCATCCGCCAGGATGTGCTGGAATACCTGCTGAGCCAGACCCACCAGTGGTTCAGCGGTGCGGTGACCGGCACGATCGGGCTGCTGCCCCAGGTGACCAGCGGCATCGTGTTCGTGTTCCTGGTGCCGGTGCTGGTGTTCTTCTTCCTGAAGGACAAGGACGCGATCATTCGCGGTTGCGTGCGCTGCCTGCCGCGCCGGCGGGAGCTGCTGGGGCGGCTCTGGGGCGAGATGGAAGCACAGATGGGCAACTACGTGCGGGGCAAGATCTGGGAGATCCTCGTCGTGGGGTTCGCCACGGGCATCGTGTTCGCCCTGCTGGGCTTCCAGTACCCCGCGCTGTTCGGCATCCTCTCCGGCCTGTCGGTGGTGATCCCCTACGTGGGGGCGATCGGGCTGGCCGTGCCGGTGTTCGCGCTGGGCCTGATGCAGTGGGGCATGTCGTGGCCCCTGGCGTGGCTGTTGATCGCCTATACCGTCATCCAGCTCCTGGACGGCTACGTGCTCGTGCCCTACATCTTCTCCGAGACCGTCAAGCTGCACCCGGTGCTGATCCTGCTGGCCGTGTTCATCTTCGGCAGCCTGTGGGGCTTCTGGGGCATCCTCTTCGCGATTCCCCTGGCCACCTTCGTCAAGGCCCTCATCAACGCCATGCTCGAGTTCCGCGACCGCGACGAGGCCGAGCAGGACGAGGGCGTGGCGCAAGCGTAGCCCTGGATCGTCGCACCTCGCAGCTCCCGTCTCATCGGCCGAGTGCGCGCACGCGCAGACCGGCTCGTCCCACCCCGGCGGTCGGGCGGGGCCCGGCTGGCCGATTTCCGCTTGACCCCCGCGGCGGTACGCATTAACCAGTGCATCGGGAGATGCAGTCGGCGCTCGAACCGCGTCGCGCGTGGGTTAACACACGGTTGGGGGAGATCGCACATGGCAAGCGAAACACGATCCGCGGTGGACGTACTGGTGGTGGGGGCGGGGCCCACGGGGCTGCTGCTGGCGGGGGAACTGCACCGGCACGGCGTGGCCTGTCGGCTCATTGACAAGCTGCCCGCGCCGCAGCCCTATGCCAAGGCCTCCGGCGTGATGCCGCGCAGCCTGGAGATGTTCGAGGACATTGGGGTGCTCGATGCCTTCCTGGCCATCGGCGTGCCCGTGAACGCATTCGTCACGTGTGGGCAGGGCCCGGACGCCCTCCTGTCCCTGTCCTTCAAGGATCTCGACTGCCCCTTCCCCATCCTGCTGGGCATCGAGCAGTACAGCACGGAGCGCATCCTGGCCGAGCACCTGCAGGGCCTGGGCGGGCACATCGAGCGCGGCGTGGAACTGGACACCTTCGAGCAGCACGACGACGGCGTGGAGGCCCGCCTGCGCCATGGGGACGGGCGCACGGAGATCGTGGCCGCGCGGTACCTGGTGGGCTGCGACGGTGCGCATTCCGTCGTGCGCCACGGGCTGGGGCTGGGCTTCGCCGGGGCCGAGTATCCGCAGCACTTCCTGCTCGGTCACGTGCGCATCGACTGGGACGTGCCGCGGGACGAATCGCGCATGTATGTGGCGCGCGCCGGATCGTTCTTCGTGTTCCCGGTGCCGGACGAGCGCTGGATGATGGTGGGCGAGCTGGCCGGCGACCAGATCGCGCAGCACCACGAGGGCGACCCTACCCTGGCCGACCTGCAGCGCCTGCTGGACGAGCGCGGTCCGGCCGGCGCGCGCGTGCACGATGCCCAGTGGACCTCGTACTTCCGCATCCACCATCGGCAGGTGGAGCGCTACAGCGCGGGACGGGTGTTTCTGGCCGGGGATGCGGCGCACATCCACTCTCCGGCGGGGGGGCAGGGCATGAACACGGGCATGCAGGATGCCTACAACCTGGCCTGGAAGCTCGGCGCCGTACTGCGCCACGGGGCCGCGCCGGCCCTGCTGGCCTCCTACGATGCCGAGCGGCGTCCGGTGGGCAAGGCGGTGCTCCAGTTCACGGATGAGCTTCAGGTCTCCGCCGGCTTCCGCAACCCCGTGCTGCAGGAGGTGCGCAATGCGGTGATGGGCTGCCTGGGGCACTTGGAGGTGGTGAAGCACCACGTGGCCACGCAACTGGGCGAAACGATGTACAGCTATCACAAGGGTCCGCTGGCCGCGGAACATCACGCGTCGGGTCTGCGGCTGCACGAAGACGCGCGCCACCCGGGCTTCCGGGATTGCCGGGCATTCCACCACGGGCCGCATGGGGGCGATCTGGCGCCCGATGCCCGGCTGAACGGCAAGCGCCTGTACGAGCACCTGCGCGGGCCGCAATTCGTGGCCCTGCTCTTCGAGGGTACCCACGGATCGCAGGGCGAGGCGGCGGACCTGGTGCAGGTGGCCCGGGCCATCGAGCAGGCGCACGGGGCGTGGCTGCGCACCTGCATCGTGACGCCCCACGCCACGCCGCCGCCGGCCCTGGCCGGCTATCCGCACGTGCTGGCCGACCCCGACCAGCACACCCACGACCGCTACGGCGCACGGGGGCAGTGCCTGTACCTGGTGCGCCCGGACGGCTACGTGGCGTGGCGCAGCCTGCCGCCCGATCCCGCCCGGCTGGGGGCCTACCTGAAGGGCATCGGGCTGCCCACCGCGCTCGGCTGAGCCGGGCATGGTTGCCCCGTCCCCGCGCAGGACTTGACCCCGCTCAATGCAGGCGCGCGGGCGGCAGGCAAGACTGAGAGGAATAGCGGGGGCTGGGGGGCGTCGCGGAGGCGTGCCATGATCCTGCGGATTGCACTCACCACCCTGGGCATCGTGCTGGTCGGCGTGGTGCTCGTCGTGTTCATTTCCAACCGTGCGTTCAATGGCTCCATTGAGCGCGAAGTGGCCGAGCTGGCGGCCCGGCCTGCCGCCCAGCCTATGCCGGACGCCGATGCGCTCCGCGCGCTGCCGGAGCCGGTGCGGCGCTACCTGCGGTTCGCGGTGCCGGCCGGTCGCGTGCCCGTGCGCTCCGCGACCGTGGAGCACGGGGGCCAGTTCCGCCTGAGCGAGGGGCAGGGCTGGATGCCCATGCAGGCCAGCGAGCACTTCTTCACGGCACGGCCCGCCTTCATCTGGCAGGCGCGCATGCGCATGTTCCCTGGCGTCTCCATCGCCGTGAAGGACAGCTATGTGGACGGCCTGGGGGGCGTGGATGCGCGCCTGATGGGCGCGCTGCCCCTCGCCAGCATGGCGGGCGGCAAGGTGAACGAGGCCGCGCTGCAGCGCTTCCTGGCGGAGGCCCCCTGGCTGCCCACGGCCCTGTATCCCAGCCCCTGGCTGCGCTGGGAGGCCATGGACGGTGCGCACGCGCGGGCCACCATCACGGATCGCTCCCTGTCGGCGCAGGTGGTGTTCACGTTCGCCGCGGACGGGCGCATCACCGGGATCGAGACGGAGCGCTACCGCAGCGTGGGCGACACGCAGGTGCGCACGCCCTGGGTGGGCCACTTCAGCGACTACCGTCGCTTCGGCGACCTGATGGCGCCGGCCACGGGCGAGGTGAGCTGGGTGATCGACGGCCGGGAGGTGCCCTACGCGCGCATCGAGGTGACCGACATCCGCTACTGGCGCTAGGCTGTGTTTGGAAAAGCACTTCGGCCATGGGGGCTTTGCCCCCCGCATCGGAATTCTTGTGCACTTCAAGCGGCCCAGCCGCTTGAAAACTCGTTCCCAAATAGAACCTAGAGCAGCAGACGCCAGTTGAAGAGCACGTGCAGCAACGCCACCTGCGTGAAGTTGCGTGCCCACAGCAGCAGGTTGCCCAGCACCAGGCTGCCCAGCAGCGCCACCAGCATGGCCCCGGGCGGCTGCGGCCAGTGCAGCGCGGCAAAGTACACGCTCACGACCACCAGCCGCGCCTGGGCGCCGGGGTGCGAGAAGACCCGCCGCGGTCCGTCCGTATCCCGCGCGGGCAGCCAGCGCCAGAACAGCACCGTGCGGAACATCCACTCCTCTGCCACCGAGCCCAGCCCGAACACCGCCACCGCGACCGCGGACGGTAAGGGCCCGCCCATTGCCAGCGTGTGTACCACCGGGCGGGGATCGAACATGGACACCAGCGCGTAGAGCGGCAGCGGCAGCAGCCGGAATATGCCCGGCACGATCAGCAGGCCCAGCGCCACGACCACCAGCAGTGCATACACGCCCAGGCCGATGGCCAGCCCGCGCCAGGGCCTGGCGAAGAGTGGCTGCAGGCGGGGCCAGTCGCCCTCCTTCCACACCGCAAAGCCTGCCAGGGCGCAGCCGCCCACGAAGAACAGCAGCAGCCGCAGCCAGCCCGCGGGCAGGCTCCACTTGACCAGGGGCAGCCAGAGTAGCAGCAGCAGCGTGGGCCAGCGGCGCGCCAGCAGTTGGGTCATGCCTGGGCTATGGAAGGATGGGGCAGGCTGGCGGCAGCCTCTGCGCACCGGCCGGAGCCGGCGCTGGAAACGCCGTGGGGCCCGGTGCCGTGAGAGCCGGCACCGGGCACAGCGCGGTCAGACGAGGCGACCGGTGACGTCCACCATGCGATTGGAGAAGCCCCACTCGTTGTCGTACCAAGCCAGCACCTTCACTTCGGTGCCGCCGATGACCGTTGTGGAGGCGGCATCCACGATGGACGAGTGCGGATCGCCCTTGTAGTCCACGGAGACCAGGGGCTCCTCGGAGTAGCCCAGGATGCCCTTCAGCTCGCCCTCGGCCGCGGCCTTCAGCGCGGCGTTCAGCTCCTCCTTGGTCACCTCGCGCGCCAGCACGGCCGTCAGGTCCACCACGGAGACGGTGGGCGTGGGCACGCGGATGGAGAGGCCGTCCAGCTTGCCCTTCAGATCCGGCATCACCAGCCCGATGGCCTTGGCCGCACCGGTCGTGGTGGGGATCATGGACAGGGCGGCCGCGCGGGCCCGGCGCAGGTCCTTGTGGGGCTGATCCAGCGTGTGCTGGTCGTTGGTATAGGCGTGCACGGTGGTCATCAGGCCGTGCAGGATGCCGAACTTCTGGTGGATCACCTTCACCACGGGCGCCAGGCAGTTGGTGGTGCAGGAGGCGTTGGAGATCAGGTGGTGCTTCGCCTTGTCGTACTGGTCGAAGTTCACACCCAACACGATGGTGATGTCCTCGCCCTTGGACGGAGCGGAGAACAGCACCTTCTTCGCGCCCGCCGCCAAGTGCTTCTCGCCACCCTCGCGGGTGTTGAACTTGCCCGTGCACTCCAGGGCCACGTCCACGCCCAGTTCCTTCCAGGGCAGGTTGGCCGGGTCGCGCTCGCTGGTCACGCGGATGCGCTTGTCGTCCACGATCAGCGCGCCATCCTCCGCGTGCACCTCGCCGGGGTAGCGCCCATAGTTGGAGTCGTACTTGAGCAGGTGGGCCATGGTCTTGGCGTCGGCGATGTCGTTGATCGCCCGCACATCGAAGTCCTTGTTGCCGCGGGCCGCACGCAGCACGTTGCGTCCGATGCGCCCGAAACCGTTGATGCCAATGGCGGTCATGTGGTGTTCTCCTTGGTGCTTCGCGGTGCCGGCCCAGCCCCCGCACGGGCACGCCGCGGCTCAGTCAATGCCAATCCCCCTGTATCGGTCAGCTTTCGCCTTCCTTCACGTTAGCATGGGCGCCTTTGGGCTGACCAGCCGCGCGGCACGGGGCACGGCACAGGTCTGCCGCTCGCGAGGTGAGGCGTGATGCGGTCAGCTTGGCGCGATGGTGCGGCGCGATGGCCGGGTGCGAGATGCGGTGGGGGCTTCAGTTCCTCGGGGACAGCAGGCGGCAGCACACGCGGTAGCGGACTTCCAGCAGGTCGGCGTCCGTCTCTTCCAGCAGGCAGGCCACGACCTCCACATCGCTGGGCGGGCCTGCCTCGCGGCGGAGGGAGAAGCGCTGCCCTGGCTGCATCGGCACCTCGGCGAAGAACTCGATGCGGTCGGGCCGCACGTCGATCGGGGCCAGCCCGGCAGCAATGGCCGACTGTAGGCGCAGACCCTTGGTGTGCAAGCGCGGGTGCCGGCGTTTCTCGGCGCCGGGGAAGGCCCGGCAGGCCCTGCCGGTGCCGGCGGCTGTGCACGCCCGTTCGTACTCCTGTTTCCAGTCCCGCTCGCTCATGCGGCTTGCCACGGCGTGTGACCGGCCTTGCGGCCGGGAGAATGCCAGTCTAGGCCGTTGCGCTGAGGCATCCCAGTGGAATTGTTGTGGAGGCACGTTGGAGCGGACGTGGAGGGGCCCCCGCTGCCGGGGGCGCCCCACGATCCGCGCGCCGCTCAGCCCTGCGGTGCCGCGCCGGACGGCGCCGCGCCCTGCGGCTGTGTGCCGCCGCCGGGCTGGGGCATGTCGCCCGACGGTCCGGATCCCGCCGGCGGTGCCGGCTCCGCGGGCTGGGCTGCATCGCCGGGCGGTGCCGGCTCCGCGGGCTGGGCGGTGCTGCTGGGCTCAGCCGTGCTGCCGGTCTCCACGGCTCCGCTGGGCTGAGCCATCTCGCCGGACTGCGGGGTGGCGCCCGGCTGGGCCGGCGCGCCGGACTGCGGGGTCATTTCCGGCTGGGCGGGCTGCTCTGGCTGGCCCTGTGGCTCCGCGGGGGCGCTTTCCATCGCGGCCGGCGCGGTGGTCTCCTTGGGCTTGGGCGAAGGCTTGATGGTGAAGGGCTGCACCGCGGAGAAATCCGTCCGCCCGGTCTTGCTGTTGCGCGCTTGCACGCGCCAGTAGAGCCGATGGGCGCCGGTCTTTTCCAGCAGGCCCTGCGCCATGGAGGGCAGCTCGCCCTCCAGCGGCACGATCTCCTTCTCCTGGGTCCACTTCTCGCCCTGGGGCAGATCGAAGTAATCGCCCGGATTGGAGAAGTTGGGGCTGGTGCCCACCTGCACCTTGAACTGGTCGTAGCGCAGGCTGTCCCACCGGAACAGGAACAGGCCCTGTTCCTCGAAGGCGTAGTTGGGCTCGGGGAACACCAGCTTGATGCGCGTCAGCCGGAACGGGGCCGTCGTCACCACATTGTTGGCCTTGTTCAGCTCGTCGATGGTGTCCGCGGGGTCGATGCTCAGGCGCACCTGGTACTCGCCCAGCAACGCGTCATCCGGGAAGTTGACGTCGAACTCCATCTCCAGCCGCTCGCCCGGCGCCAGGATGTGCACCGTCGAATCGGAGATGCGCTCCGTGTTGCCCGGCGTGCTGGTGTTGAAGTAGACGAGGCTCACCTGGATGTTGCGGGCCAGATCGCCGCCCACGTTGCGCAGGTCGGCCTTGATGTGCAGCGGCTCGCCCAGCAGCACGCTCTTGGGCACCGTCACGTTCTCCCACAGCAGGTCCGGCCGCTCGAACTTGAGCCCGCTGGGCGGGAGGAAGTTCGGCGCGGTCGCGCGGGCTTCCTGTGCCGCAGCCGGGCGCGGCGCGGGCCGGCCCTCGCCCACGGCGAAGGGCGAATAGAACACCGGTGCGCCGGGGATGATCGCGTGCTTGAAGTCGCCCGTGAACACCTCGAAGCGCACGGCGTAGTCGCCCACGGACTCCGGTGCGCGGAACTTGAAGAGGTAGCGCTCCTCGTCCTTGGCGGGCAGGTTCACCCGGCGCATCATGGGCGAGCCCACGCGGCGGTCGTGCTTGTCCCGCAGGTCCGCGCGCAGGCCGATGGTGACGGCGTGTCGGTTCGTGTTGGCGACCGTCACCTGGAGCAGCTGCGTGGCTCCGGGGGCGATGCTGGTTTCTCCCAGCACCATGCTGCGCAGGATGATGTTCTCGTCCGTCGGCGCGGCGGCGGAATCCACGGCGTGTGCCGCGCTCCCCAGCCACAGTCCCGCCAGCAGCATCCCTGCCAGCACCAGCCGTCCGATGAGTCGTCCGTGTCTCATGGGCTCGTCTCCCGGCGATTACTGCGGGGCCCCCGGTGGCGGGTTGAGGGCGTCGTTGCGGTAGAAGTAGATCGTGCCCTTCTCCGTGCCCACCAGCAGGTCCATGTCTCCGTCTCCATCGATATCCACCAGTCGTGGGCTCGTGCCGAAGGGGAACTTGATGCCGTGGAAGTAGTCCGGCCCCAACGCCCAGCCCTCGGGGTGCTTCTTGTCCACCTTGGTGCGCTGGAACAGGCTCACCCGTCCCTGATCGGAGCCCACCAGCAGGTCGGGCTTGCCGTCGTTGTCGATATCGCCCAGGAACGGCGCGGCGGCCACACCCACATCCACCCCGGCAAAGCGGCGATCCACCAGCTTGAAATTCAAAGACTGCGCCCCGCCCTCGCGGGCATAGAGCCAAAGGTGCCCGTGGAAGTCTCCCACCAGCAGGTCGGTGAACTTGTCGCTATTGAGCAAACCCATGGCCGGCGCGGCATAGCGCCCCACGTTGATGTTCGCCAGAGCGTCTTTGACCCAGGTGAAGGCGGGCGCACTTTTTGTGCCCGTGTTGCGGTAGAATCGCACCTGTCCCGCTTCCGTGCCCACGATGAGGTCCAGCAGGCCGTCCCCGTCCAGGTCGTAGAGCAGCGGGGAGGGATTGCCGCCGCCATCGAAGCCGCCCAGGTTGGCATCGGCCGGGGTCCACTTGGGCTCGGCCTTGGTGCCATCGTTGTGGAAGTACGCCAGCTTGCCGTCGGTGGTGCCCACGACCACGTCGATGCGGCCGTCGCCGTCCAGATCGCCGAAGGCGGGGCGGATGCGGCCCTTGAACTTGACGCCGCCCAGCGCCTGACTTGCCGCGGTGAACAGGGGCTCCAGCGGCCCCGTCTGCACGGGCGCCGTCAGGCCCGTGGCCGGGCTGGTGAGTGCCGGCGCGGCTCCCTCGGTCGGCTCCAGGGCCGTCAGGCCGCTCTGCGATTCGAACGTGGGCCGCACGGGCATGGGGCCTGGGCCCGGCGCGGTGCTGGGCGTGCCGGCCACGTTGGGGCCGCGCGGGGCCCCACTGGGCGCGGCGGTCTGCTCGGTCTGCTGCGCCGTCAGAGGCTTGGGCGCGCCGCGGTCGAACCAGAGCTGCACGTTGCCGTTCACGTCCCCGATCAGCAGATCCGGCGTGCCGTCCCCGTTCAGGTCCGCGAAGCTCGGCGCGCTGTACCCGGCGGTGTGGAAGCTGAACCAAGGGTCTGCCTCGACCTTCCACTTCTTCAGCTCCGTGTCGCCCTTGTCGTTCTCGTTCAGGATGAGCTGCAGGTCGCCCTTGCGCGAACCCAGCACGAGATCCGGCTTGCCGTCCCCGTTCCAGTCGAAGAAGGCCGGCACGGCGTGCAGCGGCGCCGTCACGTCCGCGAAGCGCGCGCTGGTCAGGCGGAAGTCCGCCTCCTGCTTGCTGCCCTCGTTGCGGTAGAAGACGACCAGTCCGCGCCGGTTGCCCACGAACAGGTCGGGATCGCCGTCCCCGTCGATATCGAACGCTACGGGCACGCTATCCGCGCCCACGTCGATGCCGGCGTAGTTCGTGGTCTCCAGCGTGAAGCGGGCTTCCTTGGGCGTGCCCACGTTGCGCATCAGCCAGATGCGGCCATCCGCCCCGCCTACGAGCAGGTCCAGGTCACCGTCGCCGTCGATATCCACCAGGCAGGGCGCGACGTTCTCCCGCACGGTACCGGCCAGCAGGTGCTCGTGCTTTAGCCGCCAGGCTGGCGCGGTGCGGGTGCCCACGTTCTCCAGCCACAGCAGGTGACCGCCACGGTCGCCCACGATCAGGTCCAGGTCGCCGTCCGCGTCAAGGTCGCCCGTGGCGACGATCGCCTGGTTCATCTCCTTGCGGAAGCGCCGCACGTCCAGGGCGTTGCTGGTGACCTTCCACACGTCCAGCGGCCCGCGGGCCTCCTTGTACGTATACAGCGTGACGCTGTTGGTGCTGCTGCCCACGTACAGGTCGGGCCGGCCGTCGCCGTTGGCATCCAGGAACGCCGGTGCGGCGTAGCCCCCGTCATCGATGGCCTGGAAGTGGCGCTCGGACAGCCGCCAGTCGGGCGCCGTGGCGGTGCCCCCGTTCTCGTAGTAGGCGATGGTGCCGTTGCTTTTGCCCACGAACAGATCCGGGTCGCCGTCGCTGTCCCAATCCACCACGCCGGGTGCGGCGTTGCTCTCCGGTGCGATGGAGGCCACCCGCTGCGGGACGGGCTGGCAAGGCGGTTTCTCGTCCGGCAGCGCATCCGGTGGCGGAAACTGCACGCAGTACGCCGCCTGGCGCTGGGTGCCCTGGTTGACCAGCAGGTACACGTCCCCTGCGCCATTGCCGATGAACAGGTCGGGCGAGCGGTTCAGGTCCACGTCCGCGAAGTCCGGCACGATGCTGTTGCCGAAGCCCTTGCCCAGGAAGTTCGGCGTGACCAGCACGAAGGCCGGCAGACGTGGATTGCCCACGTTGCGGTAGAACATCAGCCGTCCGTCGCCCGTGCCCACGAACAGGTCCAGGTCGCCGTCCTGGTCGATGTCCACCAGGGCCGGCGCCGCGTAGGTGCCGGCGTCGATCGTCGCGGTGCTCGGGCTGCCTTTGCCCGCCGCCTGTGGGCGCAACGCGGTAATATTTTCCTCCACGAGCCGCCAGCGGGGCGCATCCTTGCTGCCCACGTTCTGGAAGCGGTCGATGTGGCCGTCGGACTTGCCCACCAGCAGGTCGGGCAACCCGTCGCCGTCCAGGTCGCCGAAGGTCAGCTTGCTGTAGAAGAGCGACCCGCTGTACAGCAGCGCTTCGGAGCCATCGAAGGGCCCGTAGAAGGCGCGCTCCCAGCTATGCTCAGCGGCGGACGGCTCGGCGGGAGCCTTGGCATCCGCGCCCCGCGCAAGCCCCGGCCCGGCCAGCATCGCGCACAGCCAGACCACCCCCAGCATCAGGACGCAGGAAAGGGAGCGATGGGTCGGCGTGGCACCGGCGTTGGGCATCGGGGGGAGCGGGGCTGGTCGCGATCGCGCGGTTGGGCGGCCGGGGCCGCATTGTGTAGTCATATCATGCGATTATCATGCACGTCAGACCCTGTCGATGCAGGATTGGGCCCAAATGCGTGCGGGGCGGTGCGCAGCGGCCCTGCTCGCGGGCGACGCCACGGGCCGCGTTGCCGGGGTCCGTGCCCTGTGCTGTAATGATCGCGGGCGCGCGGGCCAGAGGCTCGCGGCGAGCGCCCCGCGGAAGTCCTGCGGCATCGGGCCCAACCGGACGGCATGAGCGACACGAACGCAACGACGGTGGATCTGGAGCGTCTGGGCGGCGAGGAGGGCATCGCGCGCTGGGTGCAGCGCTTCTACGAGAAGGTGGAGCGCGAGCCGGTGCTGGCCCCCATGTTCGAAGACCTGGAGCGGGCCCGCACCCGGCAGTTCGACTACTTCGTGGAGATTTTCGGCGGGCCCCGGCGTTACACAGAGCAGTACGGGCGGCCGTTTCTGCGCTTCAAGCACCGGCGCTTCCGCATCGGACAGGCGGAGCGCGACGCATGGATGCGGCTGGTGATCGAGGCCCTGCGCGAGGTGGGAACGGAGGAGGCGGTCGTGCAGGCGGTGGAGCAGCGGCTGGCCGCCATCGCGGATGCGATGATCAACACCCATCCGGAACGCCAGGACGCCTACTACTTTCAGCGCTGAGCCGGCCTGCCGTGGCGGTGGCTCCGGCGCGCGGAATGCCGAAGTTCAGGCCTCGTTCGGCGGATAGGCGAGGTCGTAGTAGGCGAAGAGCGCGCTGCAGAACAGGTCGAACGTTTCCGGGGCCGGGTAGCGGGCAATTTCCTCCAGGGTGCGCATCAGGTCGTCCCAGTCCCGCAGCGTCTGGTAGGCCTCGTAGATCTTGATGCGGATGCCGTCCTGGCGGAACTGCTCCAGCAGCTCCTCCACGACCGTCTTGAACGCGGCCGGACGCTCCCGCAGCCGCTGAAGAACGGCACCGAAGAACACCTCGACCATCCAGGGCAGGCGCCGCGGATCGCCGGGCAGTTGCTCCGGCCCCACGTAGCGGGCTTCCGCCCGGGGAGGGGGAGTGGGATGCTCCAGGCCGCGACGGTCGAACGGCGGCTCGGTGTTGCCCGGCGCGACGGCGTATCGCCGGTGGCGATGGAAGAAGCGGAACAGCCGTTGCAAGTCTCCCGGCGAACGTTCAAGCTTGCGGGCCGATGGAGCAATGGCCCGCTCCAGGAAAGGATTCCGGGTCTGCCGATAGAGGTGGTAGATTGCGTCCGACGGATCGAAGGCTACCTCACGGGGCTGTGGCTCCGCCGCGTGGCGGAACATCCAGAGCAGGTCCTGGGCCGGTCGTCGGTTTGGGCTGCGATCCGTCACGGGAGCCGCGCTCGGTTCGTGGTTGAGGGGTCGCCTTGCCGTTCATCCTAGCATCTTCGGTGCCAATGGATTGCGCCGCTATTGCCCGCCAGCGCCGTCTGCGCCTGATCGTCGTGCTCGCCGTGTGGGCAGCTTGCCTGCTCGCCGGCGTGGGCACGGGGATCTCGCTCGCCGCGCCGGATGCGGACGAAGCCGGCAGCGCACCGGATGCCCGCGCGGCGGCCCTGGCCGAGGCCTTCGGGTCACCGTGCGGAGACACCCTGCCGGCCCCGCCCGTGAAGCTGATCGCGCCGCTGGACGGGCTTTACACGCAGTTCGTGCAGGCGCGCTGCCAGGCCGCGGCCGGGCAACTTGCCAAGGCGGCGCAGGGCTTTCAGGCCGGACTGGACGTGCCGATGGCCGTGCCGGCGTTCTGGCGCTGGGAGCTGCTGCAGACCCACGTGCTGGCGGGGGATGACGACGGGGCGCTCAAGGCGTTGGAGGCCCTGCTGGAGACCAGCCCCGACCCGGTGCTGATCGACCGCGTGCGGGATCTGATCACGACACTCACGCTGGACCCGGGCACGGCGCCGCCGGCCCGGCAGATGGACTACCTCACGACCTACCTGGAAAACATCACCCCGGACTCGGACGACTACGACCTGCTGCTGCGGCTGTGGGAGCTGGCGGGGGACTCCAGCGCCCCGGATCGGCTGGCGCTGCGCAAATCGCTGACGCTGCTGCTGTGGCGCAATCCCAAGGATGCCGAGGCGGCCAAGCGGTGGGCGGCCCTGCCGGGCACGCCGGGGCCGGCCAATGCCGCGGTGCCCTCGGCCGCCGACTACTACGCGCGGGCGGAGCGCCTGTTCTCGCTGGGGCTCTTCGACGAGCTGGCCGCGGAACTGGAAAATCCGGCGCTGCCGGAGCTGGCCACGTCTTACGCCAAGTCGCTGGGGCGGCTGTACTTCCGGGCGCTGATCCGCGGCAATGCACTGCACCACGCGGCGGTGCAGGTCAACACCGGCTCGGTGATGCGGCGCTTCTCCTTCGACCGCCGCCAGCAGTTGATCTGGGCCATCCGCGTGCAGCTCAAGCGCCGCAAGATCGGCCCGGTGCTCAAGTACCTGGAGGAGCTGGAGAAGCTCTCGCCCAAGGATCCGTCGCTGCCCACGATCTTCCTGGAATTGCTGAAGTACAACGAGGGTCAGCACGACGTCGTGACGGTGGCCTTCTGGCTCAAGCGCCTGGAGACGGAGTTCCCGGCCACGCAGGAGACCTCCGACGCCTACTGGGAGCTGATCTGGAACGCCATCGAGCGCCGGGCCTACGGCGAGGCGGTGCCCATGCTGGATCGGGCCATCGCCCACAGCAAGCCGTTCGACCCGGTGGATCAGGCACGCCTGCACTACTGGCGGGGCCGCGTGCAGATGCTGCAGGGCCACGAGAAGGCGGGGCAGGCCACCTGGAAGGACATGGAGCAGCGCTGGCCCTACGGCTACTACACCGCCATGGCCCAATGGAAGCAGGCTGGCGCCAAGTTCGCGCTGGGCGATGGCAGTGACGGCAGCAATGGCCAGGCGCCGCAGCCGGTGCAGGCGCCGCACATCGAAGCACTGTGGAAGCTGCCGCCCTTCCCGCAGGCCCTGTTCCTCTTTTCGGTGGGCGAGGACGACCTGGGCACGGCGATGCTGCGCGACGTGGTGGCGCAGCCCATGCCGGACGATGCCCTGCAGGAGGCACAGGCGCTGTTCTACTACCTGAACCGCCACTACCTGCAACTGCGTCTGCTGGCCAACCACGAGCTGAACCAGATGCGGAACAGCACGCCGGGCGACACCCCGTTGTGGCACCGGGCCTTTCCGCGTCCGCATTGGGAGGTGGTGCGGCGGCTGGCGGAGCAGGAGCGCATCGATCCCTATTTCATCTTCGCCATCATGCGCGAGGAGAGCCGGTTCTTCACCTCGGCCTACTCGCACGCGGGCGCCAAGGGCTTGATGCAGCTGATGCCCAGCACGGCGCGCCAGATAGCCAAGCGCAACGGGCTGGACTACGACGAGGGCCAGTTGCACACGCCCAAGCTCAACATCCCGATCGGGACGATCTACCTCAAGCGCGTGCTGAAGCGCTTTGACGAGAACCTGCTCTATGCGGCGGCGGCCTATAATGCGGGTCCCACCAATGTGAAACGCTGGGTGCGCCGCTACGGCGGTCTGCCGCTGGACGAGTTCGTGGAGCGCATCCCCTTCGGCGAGACCCAGCGCTACGTGAAGCGTGTCTTCCTCTCGTACATCGTCTACACCAAGCTCTACCGATGAGAGCCGCAAGGGCCCGGTCCGTCTTGCTTTGCGGGCCACGGCCCTTGACGCCACCGCGAACATCCCATACAAGTAACCGGATAAGCTGTCGGAGCAGGCGGGTGCTGCCCTCCGCCGCGGCAGGCGGTGGCTCCACGTCAGGCACCGGATCATCTTCGCAGGTCGAATCTTCAAGAAGAATCGGAGCGCAGCAATGCTGAAACCCCTGCACAATCGCTTGGTTGTGGAACGGCTCGAAGCCGAACAGACCACGGCGAGTGGGATCATCATTCCCGACTCGGCCAAGGAAGCGCCGCAGCAAGGCAAGGTCGTCGCCGTGGGCCCGGGCGCCCGGGACAAGACGGGCAAGGTGGTGCCCATGGAAATCCAGGTGGGCGATACGGTGCTGTTCGCCAAGTACGGCGGGACGGAGGTGACGCTGGACGGCAGCGACTATATGATCCTCAAGGAGGATGACGTCCTGGCCGTCATGTCCGCCAAGGGCAGCAAGAAGAAGTAGCTCGTGCGCGGCGCGCCCCCGCGGGTGCCGCGCGCGATCACGGCCCGACCCCGATCCGCGCTGAGGGGCGCCGGGGGCGGGCTCACAGGCACCGGGCGGGCCGCCCATTGAACCCGACAGGTCGCTGGCCGCTCCATCATGTCGGCTGCATCCGCAGCGGGCGGGTCGCTGCTCTGGATGGGTCGGGAAGGGCTGCAGCACGAGCGCAGAGCGGCCACGGCAACGGGAATTGCCCCATGCGGCCGGCACGCGCCGGTCACGACAGCGTCGGTGCTTACGTCCCATCCCTCGTGCCCCATGCGGGGGCGCACCTTCCAACCTTCTCGCTGAAGTCTACGCGAGGCGAGATGACGCCGAGCGCGCCAAGGCGCATTTTCCTGCGCCGGATGCTCCGGCGGGGGAAGGGACGGCCCGGCGGGGCAGCCGCCACAACCATCATCGGGGTGCCGAGGAGAGGCCCATGATCGAAGTGAGCAATCTGGTCAAGGAGTTCGGGGAGCACACCGCCGTGGACGGCATCACGTTCAGCGTGATGCCGGGCCAGGTGTTGGGCTTCCTGGGGCCGAACGGGGCCGGCAAATCCACCACCATGAAGATCATCACCGGGTTCATCCCCCCCACGGCCGGCACGGTGCGCGTGGGCGGACTGGATATCCTGGAGCACTCCATCGAGACGCGGCGGCAGATCGGCTACCTGCCCGAGCGCGCGCCCTCCTACGCGGAGATGACGGCGACCGAGTTTCTGCGCTTCTGCGCGGAGGTGCGGGGGTTTGCGGGTGCCGAGCGCGACAAGCGCGTGGAGCACGTGGTGGAGCTGACCGCGCTGGAGGACGTGCGCGACCAGATCATCGACACGCTCTCCAAGGGCTACCGCCAGCGGGTGTGCTTCGCGCAGGCGCTGCTCCACGATCCGCCCATCTTGATCATGGACGAGCCCACGGACGGGCTGGACCCCAACCAGAAGCACGAGATGCGGCAGGTGATCCGGCAGATGGGTGCGGACAAGACCATCATCCTTTCCACGCACATCCTCGAGGAGATGGAGGCGGTCTGCAATCGGGCCATCGTCATCGCCCGCGGGCGCATCGTGGTGGATGGTACCCCGGACGATCTGGCCGCCATGTCCCGCTACCACAACGCCGTCACCCTGCGCACTCACGCCGGCAGCGGGCTGGCCGAGCGGCTGCGGGGCGTGGCCGGCGTGGCGGCGGTGGAGGAGACGCCCACGGATGCCGGGGCGTCCATGACCTACGCCATCTTCCCGCAGGCGCAGCGGGTGATCCTGCCGGAGGTGACGCGCTTCCTGGAGGACAACCACATCGAATTCTCCGAGGTGTTCGCGGAGCGCGGCCGCGTGGACGAGGTGTTCCGGCAGGTGACGCTCGGCGAGGCCACCGGCCAGGCAGAGAGGGGTGAGGACCAATGAAACCGATGATCTCCATCATCAAGCGCGAGCTGCTGGGCTACTTCCGGTCGCCCGTGGCGTATGTGTTCATCATCATCTTCCTGGTCTCTACGGCCGGTACCACTTGGTACGTGGGCAACTTCTACGATTCGAACGAAGCCAGCCTGGCGATCTTCTTCTTCTTCCATCCCTGGCTCTACCTCATCCTGATCCCGGCGGTGGGCATGCGCCTGTGGGCGGAGGACCGCCGCCAGGGCACCATCGAGATCCTGCTCACGCTGCCGGTGAACCTGGTGACGGCCGTCGTGGCCAAGTTCATCGCCGCTTGGCTGTTCATCGGCGTGGCGCTGGCGCTGACCTTCCCGATGGTGCTCACGACGTACTATCTGGGCGCTCCGGATGGCGGGGTGATCCTGACCGGCTACCTGGGCAGCTTCCTGATGGCCGGGGCCTATCTGTCCATCTCCTGCTTCACCTCGTCGCTCACCAAGAATCAGGTGGTGAGCTTCATCACCAGCTTCATTATCTGTCTGGTGCTGGTGCTGCTGGGCTGGGGCGTGCTGACGCGCACCCTGCAGGACATCTTCCCGATCTGGATTTCCGACCTGATCGCGCAATTCAGCTTCACGACGCACTTCAACGGCATCCGCCGCGGCCTGGTCGAGTTCCGTGACGTGATCTACTTCCTGTCCGTGATTGGGTTCATGCTGCTGGCCAACGTGCTGGTGCTGGAGACCAAGAAGGCATCCTGAGCCGAGAGGAGCTGCAATTATGACGTCGAAAGGCAAGCTCGCCACCCGGCTTGCACCCCTGGCGGCCTTCGGATTGCTGGTGGTCGCGCTGATCTCCGTCAACGTGCTGGCGGCCTACGTGCCGCTGCGGCTGGACGTGACGGAGGAGCGGCTGTACACGCTCTCCAAGGGTTCCCGCGAGATTCTGCAGGGCATCAAGGAGCCCATCACACTCAAGCTGTACTACTCGTCCAGCCAGCCGGATATCCCGGTCTCGTTCCAGACCTACTCGACCAAGGTGATCGAGCTGCTGCGCCAGTACGCGGCGGCGGCGCCGCGGGGCAAGCTGCGGCTGGAGGTCTACGATCCGGCGCCGGACACGGACGAGGAGGAGTGGGCCACGCGCTACGGGCTGAGCCCCGCCCGCATGCCCAGCGGTGACAACCTGTACTTTGGCCTGGTGGTCGTGGCGGCGAACCAGGAGGCGACGGTGCCCTTCTTCGATCCGCGTCGCGAGCGCTTCCTGGAATACGACGTCTCCCAGGCCATCACGCGCGTGCAGGAGGCCAAGCAGCCCAAGATCGGTCTGCTCTCCTACCTGCCCATCGGCTACCCTGCCGCCCCGACGATGGGGCAGCGCCAGCAGCAGAAGAACTGGGCGATCCTGCAGGAACTGCAGAAGTCCTTCGACGTGGACATGCTGGAGCCGGACACGCTGGTGCAGATCCCCTCCGACCTGCGTGTGGTGCTGGTGGTGCATCCCAAGCACATTCCGCCCCGCATCTCCTACGCGCTGGACCAGTTCGTGCTGCGCGGCGGCAAGCTGGTGGTGCTGGTGGATCCCAACTCGCGCATCGATGCGTTGAGCGGCGGGCAGTATGGCGCCCCCACGAACAGCAGCCTGGACACGCTCTTCAAGGCGTGGGGCATCAAGTATGACAAGCTGGAGGTGGTGGGCGACCACGAGCTGGCGACACGGGTCAACTCGCCCCAGTTCGGCGTGGTGGACTACCCGATCTGGATCTCGATCACGCCCAAGTACCTCAATCGCGAGCAGGTGATCACCAGCCAGCTCGACGACCTGACGTTCATCGATGCGGGCCGCTTCCAGACGGACAAGGACTTCAAGCTCAACTTCACGCCGCTGGCCACCTCCTCGCCCAATTCGGGGATGGTGGACTTCACCTCGGTGCGCCTTGTCGATCCGGTGACCCTCTCCAAGATGGTCAAGTCCGACGGGCAGACCAAGGTGCTGGCGGCGCTGGTGACCGGGAAGTTCCCCACCGCCTATCCTGACGGGCCGCCGCCCGAGCCCACCGGCAAGGACAAAGAGCAGCTCAGCAAGGACGTGGAGGCCCAACTGGCCCAGCGCAAGGCGCACTTCATCTCCAAGGCCACGGCCGAATCCAGCGTCGTGCTGATCGCCGATGCGGACTTCATCGCCGACCAGTTCTCCGTGCAGCAGGTGAACTTCTTCGGCAACGTCGTCACGCAGCCGATCAACGACAACCTGAACCTGGTGCTCAACTCGGCCGAGTATCTGGCCGGCAACCAGGCGCTGATCCACATCCGCTCGCGGGGCAAATTCTCGCGGCCCTTCACCCGCGTGCAGGCGCTGCAGGTGAAGGCGGCGGCCAAGTACAATCAGCAGGAGCAGGCGCTCTCGGACAAGCTGGATGCGGTCAAGCGCAAGCTCAACGAGCTGGAGCGCCAGCGCCCGAAAGGCTCCAACCTGATGCTCTCCCCGGAGCAGGTGGATGCCTTGCACCAGTATCGCCTGGAGGAGCAGCGCACGCGCCACGCCCTGCGCGAGGTGCGCAAGGTGCTGCGCCAGGACATCGAGACGCTGGGCAACATCCTGCTCTCCATCAACCTGTTGGCCATGCCGCTGCTCGTGGCAGTGGTGGGCTTCGTCATCATTATCCGCAGGTCGCGGCGCAGTGGAGGCAAACGATGAAGCTCCGGGTGCTCGTATGGATGGCCGGCGTTCTGCTCGTGCTGGCCGTTGGCGCCTTCGCCCTGAATCGCTGGATCACCGCCCCCGGCGACATGGGCCGGGTGGGTCAGGTGCTCATGACCGGCGTGGACCCGGCGGACGTGGCCCGCATCCAGGTCATCTCGCCGGAGCACACCGTCACGCTGAACTCCACCGACGGCAGCTCGTGGACGGTGGCGGAGCAGCAGGACTTCCCGGTGGACACCAAGAAGATCAAGCGCCTGTTCCTCAAGCTGACCACCCTGACGCTGGACCACAAGGTCAGCGATGAGGCGGACAAGCTGGGCGTGCTGGGGGTGCTGACCAAGGAGGAGAACGGCGGCAAGTTGGAGAAGGGCAAGACCGGCAAGCTGATTCGCATCTCTGACAAGTCCGGCAAGCCGCTGTTCAGCCTCGTCATTGGCAACGACCGCCAGGGGCAGGGCGCCATGACCTTCGGCGGCACCTACGTGCGCTACCCCGGGGACAACGCCGTGTATCTCATCAGCGATTCCGTGGTGGTGGATCTGCGCCCAGCGGACTGGATCGACACGGTCGTGCTGGATGTGGAGGCGGACAAGATGCTCAAGTCCGTCCGCGTGCAGAATGCGGGGCAACGCGCTGTGGAGTTCAGCCGCGACAAGGCCGGCGCGCCCTGGAGCCTGGCGGGCCTGCCGGCGGCCGAGCTGAATACCGATCAGGTCAAGCGCCTGACCAATCAACTGGCGGGGCTGGACGTCTACAAGGTGGCTGCGGGCGACACGGCCCCGGCCGTGATTGGCCGCAAACGCCTGGGCCACGTGGAGTTCGAGTTCTTTGACAAACGGCGCTTCACCATGGATGTTGGGGATGCCAAGGCGAAGGACGAGTTCCGCTACATCAGCATTCATGCGGCGCTGGACCCGTCCGTGAAGGACGCCTCGTTGCAGGACTGGGTGAAGGACTTCAACCAGCGCTACAAAGGGCGGCTGCTGGGCATCTACGATTGGGATGCCAGCCGCATCCTGCAGCCCTGGAAGGACTACAAGAAGAAGCCCGCGGCCAACGCGAAGAAGTAGCCCGCGGCACGGCCGCTCTGGGGAAAACGGAGGAGAAGCGGGAACCGATGGCGAGCAAGATCCCGGAAGGGGCGTACCTGAAGGACATCTCCGCGCAGTACAACCACCTCACCATCCCGCGGCACCTGCGCCTGTTCTCTCCGCTCGATCCGGAGATGTGGGGCCAGGTGGTCGTGAGCGAGGGGGAGGTGGACCTGATGCTGGAGGGACAACGCGAGCCGATCCGCTGCATGCCGGAGGCGCCGGGCGTGATCCCGGTGGATACGCCCTTCCGCATCGAGAGCACCGGCAAGCCCGCGCGCTTCCAGATCCACTACTACCACGAGCCCAAGCTGCGCGACGAAGGCGAACTGGCCTCGCTGCTTTCCGCCAGTTCCGCCGAGCGCCACAGAACCAAGGCCTGAGCCCGCCGCCCCCGGGTGTGCTGCCGGGGCCGGCCACGGGGCCTCAGCCGGCGAAGTGCGCCCGCAGCGCCGGCTTTTCGCGCAGCCCGTCGTTCCAGCGCCGCAGCAGCTTGGTCAGGCGCTCCGGTGCGAAGTCCATCTGCACCAGCGCCATGCCGCTGTCGAACTTCTCCCCGTAGTGCTCGATGAGCCCGTCGCGTAGGCGGAAGCGGCTCATGCCCTCGGCCACCACGCGCTTGCCGGCGCTGCCGGTCTGCGACGAGGTGTAGCTGAAATTCCAGCAGCAGTAGCCCAGCCGGCTATCGCTGACCCCATCGAAGGCGTCCCACTTGAAGGCCGTGGCATCGCCCCAGAAGCGCTGCTCCAGCATGTCGCGGATGGCCGCGCGGCCCTTGAATTCACCGTAGAACGTATCGTGGTACACGCCGTCCTCGGTGAACAGGTTGGCCAGCCGCGTCCCATCGCCCGCCTCCACCGCGGCGGTGAATTCCTTCAGCATCGTTGCGAAGTCCATCGTGTCTCCCCTTGTCTGCCGTGGCGGAGCCATCAGCCCAGGCGGATGGTCATGTTGCGGCCGCTGCCGGCGCCGCCATCGAACCAGCGCGAGGTGACAACCTTGGTCTCGGTGTAGAAGGCCACGCCGTCGCGGCCGTGCACGTGCAAATCCCCGAAAAACGAGCCCTTCCAGCCCGCGAAGGGGAAGAAGGCCAGCGGCACGGGCACGGACACGTTCACGCCCACCATGCCCACGGTGACCTCGTTCTGGAAGGTGCGGGCGGCGGCGCCGTCGTTGGTGAAAATAGCGGTGCCGTTTCCGTAGGCGTTGCGGTTCACCAGGGCGATGGCCTCCTGCAGACTCTCCACACGCACCACGCTGAGCACGGGTCCGAAGATCTCGTCGGTGTAGATGCTCATCTCCGGCTTGACGTGGTCGAAAAGCGTGGGGCCCACGAAGTTGCCGGGGCCACTGGTGGCCGGGTGCGCGCGGCCGTCCAGCACGAGGCTGGCGCCCTGGGCCTGGCCCTTGTCGATGTACCCCGTTACGCGCTGCTTGTGCGCGGTGGTGATGAGCGGGCCCATCTCGCTGCCCGGCTGCGTGCCCTCTCCCACCTTGAGCGCATCCGCTGCTGACTTGATGCGTTGCACCAGCGGCTCGGCCACGTCGCCCACGGCCACGATCACGCTGACGGCCATGCAGCGCTCGCCGGCGGAGCCATAGCCGGCGCCCATGATGCCGTCGATGGTCTTGTCCATGTCGCAATCGGGCATCACCACCAGGTGGTTTTTGGCGCCGGAGAGCGCCTGCACCCGCTTGCCCAGCTCGCCGGCCTTGCGGTAGACCGCCCGTGCCACGGGCTCGGAGCCCACGAAGGACACGGCCCGCGTCTGCGGGTGCTCGATGAGGGCATCCACCGTGCGCCGGTCGCCGTGCAGGATGTTGAACACGCCATCGGGCAGGCCCGCCTCCTTGAACAGCTCGGCCAAGCGCAGCGCCGTCTGCGGCACGCGTTCGGAGGGCTTGAGCACGAACGTGTTGCCTGCCGCGATGGCCACGGGATACATCCACATGGGCACCATCGCCGGGAAGTTGAACGGCGTGATGCCCACGCACACGCCCAGCGGCTGGCGGATCGACTTGCAGTCGATGCCCCGCGCCACGTCCTCCACCGTCTGCCCCTGCATCAGCGTGGGCATGCCGCAGGCGAACTCCACCACCTCGATGCCCCGCTGCACCTCGCCCCGCGCATCGCTGAGCACCTTGCCGTGGTCGTGCACGATCAGGCGCGCCAAGCTGTCCGCCTCGGCCTCCAGCATCTGGCGGTAGCGGAACAGCACGCGCGCGCGCTCCGTCACGGGCGTATCGCGCCAGGCGGGAAAGGCCGCCTGCGCCACCTGCACGGCCCGATCCACCTCGTCCGCCTCACACAGCGGCACGCGCGCATACGCCTCGCCCGTGGCCGGGGCACGCAGCTCCAGGAAGTCCGAGGCCGCGGAGGGTTCCGGCTTGCCATTGAGGAACAGGGGCAGGGCTTCGGTCATGACGGGCTCCAGGTGGGGTTGGCTTCGGGGCATTGGGCGCCGCCGTGGGGCGCGCCGCCTGCCTCCAGGCTACCGGGTCCCCGGGCGCCGGACAAGATGGCGGCTTCGTCCCGCGCGGTCCTGAGGGGGCGCAAAGCGGCGCGGGGCGCGGAGGGTGCTGCCTTGGCGGAAAGCGGAGGGTCGCGGCGCGACCGGGGTGGTCACGCCGGCAGGGTGGGCAGCCTGCGGACGCCGGCCAGTACCGGCGTCCGCGGGGGCAGGCGTTACAGCAGCTCGGCGATCTGCACGGCGTTGAGGGCCGCGCCCTTGAGGAGCTGATCGGAGACGAGCCACAGGTCCAGCGTGTTGGCCTGGGATTTGTCGCGGCGGATGCGGCCCACCAGCACGGGGTCTTTGCCCGAGGCATCCAGGGGCGTAGCCCAGCGGTTTTCCGCGCGATTCTCGAAGATCTCCACGCCGGGCGCCTCGCGCAGCACCTGGTAGGCTTCCTCCGGGCTCACATCCTGGGAGAACTGGATGCTCAATGCCTCGGAGTGGGCCCGCAGCACGGGCACGCGCACGCAGGTGGCATTCACGCGCAAGTTGACGTCGCCCATGATCTTGGCCGTCTCGCGCACCATCTTGGTCTCTTCCTCGCAGTAGCCGTCCGCATCCAGGCCGCTGTTGTGGGGGAAGAGGTTGAACGCATAGGAATAGGGCAGCACCTTGGGCTCGAAGGGGCGCCCTTCCAGTTGCGCGCGCGTGCCCTCCCGCAGCTCTTCCATGGCCGCGGCCCCGGCCCCGCTGGCGGCCTGATAGGTGGTGGCGTGGACGCGCTCCACCCGGAACGCCTTGTGCAGCGGGTTCAGCGGCACCACCATGGCGATGGTGGAGCAGTTGGGATTGGCGATGATGCCCTTGTGCTGACGCACGGCCTCCGGGTTGATCTCCGGTACGACCAGCGGGACCTGCGGATCCATGCGGTACGCGCTGGAGTTGTCGATCACCACGGCGCCCGCCTTCACGGCGGCAGGGGCGAACTCCTTGGAGCGGCTTCCGCCCGCGCTGAACAGCGCCACCTCCACGCCCTTGAACGAATCGGCCCGCAACTCCTGCACCTCGATGGCTTCCTCCCCGTACTGCATGCGTTTGCCCTTGCTCCGCGCCGAAGCGAGCAGGGTCAGTTCACGGACGGGAAAGCGGCGCTTTTGCAGCACCTGCAGCATTTCCTGGCCCACTGCTCCGGTGGCGCCAACCACGGCTACGTGATAGCCGGTGCTCATTGTGCGAGTCCTCCTCGGTGCATGGTTGCGGGAACAATCTTCCGTGTGCCGTGGGCGTTCACCATCGTCATGATGGGCCGCATCCGACCAGCACAATTCACTATTATAGTGCGCAAAACGAGGCGATGCCAAGGCCGTGCCCGGGCAGCCACCGCATCCATCCAGGGCGCAGGCGCTAGGGCAGAGGGGCCTCGCGTCTTCCGCAAGTGCGGCGCGGAAGACTCTGGAACCCGGCGGCTAGTGATTGAAGAGGGAGGTTTCCCAGCCCTGGTCCTTGTCGCCATAGCCGTTCATGATCAGCTCGACGACGGTGGGCAGTGCCTGCTGGGTGTGCTCGTTCATCTCCTGGGCCGTGATGCCCGTGGGCAGCTTGCCGCGCTCCTTCAGCATCTGCATCAGGTGGTCGTATACGGCCAGCAGATGCAGCACGTCGTTGGCGGCATACTTGAGCTGAGCCGGGCTCAGGTCCCGGCGCTGCCAGTTGGAGGTCTGCGAGATCTTCTCCAGCTCGACCCCCACGAACTCGCGCACGAGGTCCTTCAGGCTGTGCTGGTCGGTGTAGGTGCGGACCAGCTTGCTCATCACCTTGGTGCACCGGAAGGGGTACACGTCGATGCCCAGGCTGAGCTTGAGGAAGGCGACGTCCGTCAGGGCGTAGTGGAAGACCTTGATGGTCTGCGGATGGGTGAGCAGCTTCTTCAGGTTGGGCGGCGCATGCGGCGGCTCGGGCCGCACCAGGCACACCTGCTGCTTTCGGTCGCTGAGCTGCACGAGACACACCTGGTCGCGACCGAGCCGCAGGCCCTGCAGCTCGGTATCCACGGCGATCTCTTTCTGCGCCAGGTAGACCTTCAGCAATGCATCCGGAATATCCGGGACTACCGTATATTCACTGGATGACGCCATGTGAAGTCTCGCCGCTGTGTGGCCCGCGCGTTCGGTTCGCATGGTCCGGTTCGCGTGGGTGCCCTCCCGGCCGCGGTGCTCCAGCGTCGCGCCGGTGTCGCAATTATGAGTGACTCTGATCGCCGGCGTCAATGGCAATCGCCCGTGGACGGGCATGGACGCCGCAGCGCGGAAGCGAAACGTACCACGACTTTGTCGGTCGCGGACCGCGCTCCCGCTCCAGGTCCTCCGTGGACGAGGAACAGGTTTTCATAACCCCTTTTTCCGCCCCAAACAACAGCAATGTGCGGAATCCTGGGCCATCCGGAGCAGCGATGCCCCGGGAACCGGCGCGGATCGCCACCACGGGGCGGGTCGCCAATGCGCTCCAGCGGCGTTGCAACGGACGCGGGGAGCGGCTCAGGAGTACTCTACGTCTGTAATTTCCACCTCGATCTGGCCGCGCGGGATCTGCACCGTCACGACGTCGCCCACGGCCTTGCCGATGAGCGCCTTGGCGATAGGCGTCAGGAACGAGATGCGGTGGGCCTTCAGATCGGCCTCGTCGGGCCCCACAATCTGGTAGCGCAGGGTCTCGCCGGTATCCAGATTCTCCAGCGTCACCTTGGCGCCAAAGACGATCGTGTCCGTGTTGTTGGTGGTTGGATCGACGACCTGCAGCCGCGGCAGCCGCGCGTTCAGCTCCTGGATGCGCCCTTCGATGAAGCCCTGGCGCTCCTTGGCGGCATGGTACTCGGCGTTCTCGCGCAGATCCCCATGCTCGCGGGCTTCGGCGATGGCCTTCTGGATGGCGGGGCGCTCCACCGCGGTCAGGTGCTGCAGCTCGGCTTTGATCTTGTCCAGCCCGGGCTGCGTGATGGGAATGCGATCGGTCATAAGCGGTCTGCTGCACCTGCTGGCACAAGATGGGGGGCAGTGCGGCCCGTCGGCTCCCGGCCGCCCTGTCTGCGAATGGATGCTAGGAGGGATCGGCAAGAATTTCAAGGTGCAACGCGCAGGCGCGGTCCGGGCCGCAATTGCGCGCTTACCGGGCAGCGGGTAGCATGAGGCACGCCCCCGCTCGGCCAAACCCTAGACAACCCCGGCGCCCCAGGCGCCCCCTGCATTTTGGGACCGAACCATGGACACGATTTCACTGGAAGAGTTGACCGCCCTCGATTCGCTGCTGCAGCCGGACGAGATTCTGATCCGCGACACGGCGCGCCGCTTCGTGGCGGACAAAGTGCTGCCCGGCATCGGCGAGCACTTCGAGCACGACACGTTTCCCGACGAGGTGATCCCTCCGCTGGGGGAGATGGGCTGGCTAGGGGCCCACATCGAAGGCTACGGCTGCGCGGGTGTGAACATGGTCTCCTACGGGCTGCTGCTGCAGGAGCTGGAATACGGCGATAGCGGCCTGCGCAGCTTCGTGTCCGTGCAGGGCTCGCTCACCATGTACGCCATCTACCGCTTCGGCAGCGAGGAGCAGAAGGAGTACTGGCTGCCCCGCATGGCCAGGGCTGAGGCCATCGGCTGCTTCGGGCTCACGGAGCCCGATTCCGGCTCCGACCCCGGCTCCATGCGCACCACAGCGCGCAGCGTGGAGGGGGGCTACGTGCTCAACGGCACCAAGATGTGGATCACCAACGCCCCGGTGGCACATCTGGCCGTCGTGTGGGCCAAGCTGGATGGGGACGGGGCGGAGAACATTCGCGGGTTCATCGTGGAGCGGGGCACGCCGGGCTTCGAGACGGCTCCCATCAAGCTGAAGATGTCCATGCGCGCCTCATACACCGGTGAGATCGTGCTGACGGACTGCAAGGTGCCCAAGGAGGCGCTGCTGCCCAAGAGCAAGGGGCTGGGCGCGCCGCTGGCCTGCCTCAACCAGGCCCGCATGGGCATCGCCTGGGGCGCCATCGGCGCAGCCAAGGCGTGCTTTCACTCGACGATCGAATACACGCGCTCGCGGGTGCAGTTCGGCAAGCCCATCGCCAGCAAGCAGCTCATTCAGGAGCAGCTGGTGGACATGGCCGGGGAAATCGCCAAGGCGGACCTGATGAACCTGCACTTCTCCCGGCTTAAGGACGCCGGCAAACTCACGCCCTATCACGTGAGCCTGGCCAAGAAGAACAGCGTCGCGCAGGCGCTGCGCATCGCGCGCATGGCCCGCGCCATGCACGGGGCCAACGGCATCTCGCTGGAGTATCCGCCCATCCGGCACATGCTCAACCTGGAATCGGTCTACACCTACGAGGGCACCAACGAGGTGCACAGCCTCATCGTGGGTCGCGGCCTGACGGGCCTGGATGCCTTCTAGCGCCATCGCCCGCGCACCTCGGTCTTCCCCGGCCGATGCACCGGCAGGGGCGGAGCGGATCGTGCATGAGACTGGCGAGGGGCGCACGAATGGCGGGAAGCGTCGCTATTTCGTCCATTCCGGACGCGGTGCGCAACGGCCGCCCCGGGGCCGCTCGGGAGCCCGTCTGGCGCGGGTTTTCATTGCATCGCACCGTGGAGTGTGTTAAAAGTTTGCGCGACCCTATGCTTTAGCGGTTTGTTATCTAAGGGGAAAGTGCAGGTTTGGGTACATATGCCGGCGCTGGCCGGCGGAGCCGTTTCTCGTTGAAAAACAGGTCGGTAGGCCTGGGAAAAAGCACGTAAAGCGCCAATGGTCGTGCAGTCGGGGCGAGGTGCTTTTTTCGGAGGAGATTCAGCTTGCTGAAGAAAGAATTTACCTTTGTCGTCATCCCACCCAGGACGTCCAAGGTAATTCGGCTCAAGATCCCCAAGCCGTTGATGTTGGCGGGCATGGCCCTTGTGGCCGTGTTCGTCGTCGTCGCGGTTGTGTCCATCTACCGCGCGGTGACGCTTCAGGGCGAGTTGCTGGCCTACGAGCGCCTCAAGAGCGAATACCTGCGCCAGCAGGTGGGGATCAAGAAGGTTTCCAACGAGGTGGATCGCTTTAAGGGCGAGATGGACCACCTGCGGGAGCTGGATTACAAGCTGCGGCTGATCACGGACCTGGAAGTGCAACGCCCCGGCCCCTCGATCTACGGCATCGGGGGCTTCAGCGAGGCCAGCGACAAGAACCTGGTCAAGCAGGCCAACCAGAGCGGCATGGATCTGCTGGCGGTGCTGAACAAGGATCTGTCGCGGCTGGACAAGATGGTGAAGTACCAGGAGGAGAGCTTCAACAGCCTCAAGGCGTATCTGGCGGACAAGCAGGACCTCATCCAGCGCACGCCCTATCGCTGGCCGGTGCGGGGCTTCCTGTCGTCCACCTTCGGTCCGCGCCTGGATCCGTTCACGGGTAGCCAGCGGATGCACGAGGGCATCGACATCGTGGCGCCCAAGGGCACGCCCGTGAAGGCCCCGGCTGACGGCATCGTGACGTTCTCCGGGGTGGACCCGAGTCTGGGCAACATGATCGTGCTGGACCACGGCTACGGCGTGATCACCCGTTACGGCCACCTCAATGCGTCCCTCGTGCGCGAGGGCCAGCGGGTCAAGCGGGGCGATACGATCGCGGTGGTGGGGACGACCGGCCGCAGCACGGGCCCGCACCTGCACTACGAGATCCGCATCAACGACGTCGCCATCAATCCGCTCAAGCTCCTCATCAACTGACGCTCCGGCGCCGCCCGCCGGGGCGGCGCGGTGCCGCAACGCTTCGCTTTCAGCTCGACCAGGGGTAGCCGGCCCGGCCCCGGCGCGACTGTCCGCGCGGTGCGATGGGTGGGCCCGGGTGCTGCACATCGCGGACGTTCCCCCTCATTCTGGAGCCTCGGTATGCAGGACGAATCGGAGCGCCTGGAGCGCTGGCACGGCAAAGTGGCGCTCGTGACCGGTGCGTCGGCGGGGATCGGCCATGCCGTTGCGTTGGCACTGGCGGGCATCGGGATGCGCGTAGCCATCACGGCCCGGCGCGCCGAGCGGCTGGAAACGCTGCGCAACGAGCTGACCGCTCACGGCGCCGAGGTGCTGGCCGTGGCGGCGGACCTGGCCACGCCGCAGGGCCCGGGCGAGGTGTTCGCGCGGGTGCGCGAGACCTGGGGGGGCGTGGACGTGCTGGTCAACAACGCGGGGCTGGGTCACCGCGTGCCCGTTTCCGAGGCGGATTGGGAGCACCTGCAGCCCCTGCTTGATCTCAACGTGCGCGCCGCCACGCTGTGCATGCAGGAGGCCCTGCGCGATATGCAGGGCAAGCAGGATGCAGCCATCATCAACGTCTCGTCGGTGGCGGGCCACCGCGTGCCGCCGGGACACGGCGCCACATTCTATGCCGCGACCAAGCACGCGCTCAAGGCCATCACCGACGGTCTGCGGATGGAACTCGTGCGCAAGCACAGCCCGGTGAAGATCGGCATGCTCTCGCCCGGCATGGTGGAATCCGAGTTCCACGACGTGGCCACGCCCGGCGGGCGTGCCGGGGGCTACGAGTTCCCGCCGCTCAAGGCGGAAGACATCGCGGACGCCCTGCTCTACATGCTCTCCGTGCCCCGCCGTGTGCAGATTCACGACATCGTGCTGCGCTCGGTGCACCAGCCGCACTAGGTTCGGTCAGGCATTAATTTTCGGGTTTGCGGAGGAGGGAGGCACTGCCTCCCTCCTCCGCACCTCCTCCCTCTGGTAGGGGCCAGCGGCCCCTACACCCCTGCACGAATGGGGTCCAGGGGGCTTGCTCCCTGGCGGGGGTTCCAAGGGGGCAGCGCCCTCTTGGGCCGTGACCTCATCCGAAAACCAAGCCTTGTCGCTCTTCTAGATTCTGTCTGGAAACGGGTTTCCAAGCGGCTGGGCGGTAAGCAAACCAGGGAATTTCAATGCGGGGGCCGAGGGGCCCCCGCACCCCCAATAAGTCTCCTGACCCAGGCCGGCGCGGTTCTGCCCACACATGGCGTTGAGGGAGCCTCGTTCCCTTCGTCCCGGTTTCCTGGCTCAGGCATGCAGCGAGGGCTCCAGGGCGTCCAGCGTGGGCAGCATGCCCAGCGAGCGTGGCTCGCGCTCGATGCAGTGCACCAAATGGCGGGTCACCGCGCGCTCCAGCTCCTCCAGCACCAGCCGCGTCGGGCGCACGACCGCGCCATCCGCACCGCGGCGCCAGTTCTCCAGGAAGGCCAGGCTGGCCGGGGATACCACCAGGCGATGGGGATCGGACGAGGCGCAGTCCGGGCAGCGCACGCCGCCTTCGCGCACGTCGAACTGGTACGGGGCCTCGTAGACGGGGACGGCCCGCTCGTTCTCCTCCCGGAGCAGCGATGCCCCGCAATGGCAGCAGCGCGCCCAGTCCGGCAGATAGCCCAGCAATTGCAGGAAGTGCAGCTCGAAGCGCAGCCGCAGCAGCGGCAGGCGGCGGGCCGGGCCGGGCTCGCAGAGCGCCTCCACGCTCTCCGCGAGCAGGGTGAAGTAGGGCTCGGCGCCCGCGGGGTCGATGGGGATGAGGTCCATCAGTTCCGCGAAGTACCCGGCGTAGAGGAACTTGTGATAGTCCCCCTGCAGGTAGAGATACGGGGGCAGGGGATCGCACTTGCGGATGCTCACCAGCCCGCCCTGGCCGCGCTCCGTGTAGTACATCACACCGCGGCTGAAGGGCTCGAAGTTGCCCACGCCGCGGCTGGTCAGCTTGCGCGAGCCCTTCGCGATCCCCCGCAGCCGGCCGGCATCGCGGGTCAGGAAAGTCACCAGCCGGTCGCGCTCCAGGTAGTCCTGATTGCGCAGGATGATGCACTCGGAGGAAACGAGTTGCATGATGCGGCGTTATATAAGAAGAAGGCACGGCGCGCGGACCACGGGGCGGCCGCCGGTGGCTCTCTTACCCCCGTTTCGGATATACTGCCGATACTGCCATGCCACCCACCTACATGCACTCAGAGATGGCCGACGACCGCTATCGCTACAACGACTTTACGCTGGACAAGATCCGCAACCGGCAGGAGGCGCGCGTGGTCGCCTCCATGCGAGACCTTCTGCCCGGCGCGGAGGACTTCTGCGGGTGTCGGTTGTGCGTGGAGGATGTGTACGCCATCGCGCTGAACGAACTGCCTTCGCACTATGTGCAGTCCGGCTCCATGGTGCTGCGCAAGAATCCCCCCACGGACGAGGATATCCGGCGGGCGGTGCAGGATGCGCTGGACAAGGTGCGCGTGCGGCCCAACCACCCGGAGTAGTCGCGGGCGTGGTGCGCGGCCGCCCTCAGGCCACGCCCAGGTTGCGCCGCTTCAGGTAGGCGATGGCGTCCCGCAGCTCGGCGGCCTTCTCGAACTCCAGCTCCTTGGCGGCCGTCAGCATCTCCTTTTCCAGGCGCTTCACCTGCGCCATCACGTCCGTTTCCACCGTTACGTTGGGGAAGGGCTCCGCCACCTTGAGCTCCTCCGCCGGGCCCAAGCGTTCGGCGATGGCCCGCACGGTGGCCCGCGGCGTGATGTGGTGTTCCTCGTTGTAGCGTGTCTGCAGTTCGCGCCGGCGATTGGTCTCGTCGATCACCTCGCGCATGGACAAGGTGATGGTGTCCCCGTAGAAGATCACGCGGCCCTTGGGATTGCGGGCGGCCCGGCCGCAGGTCTGCAGCAGTGAGCGCCGCGAGCGCAGGTAGCCCTCCTTGTCCGCATCCAGGATGGCCACCAGGGAGACCTCCGGCAGGTCCAGACCCTCGCGCAGCAGGTTGATCCCCACCAGCACGTCGAAGACCCCCAGCCGCAGATCGCGCAGGATCTCGTCACGCTCCAGCGTGTCGATCTCCGAGTGCATGTAGCGCACCCGCACGCCCAGCTCTTCGTAGTAGCGGGCCAGGTCCTCCGCCATGCGCTTGGTGAGCGTGGTCACCAGCACCCGTTCCTTGGCGGCGGCGCGCAAGCGGATCTCCTCCAGCAGGTCGTCCACCTGCCCCCCTACCGGGCGCACCTCGATCTCCGGATCGAGCAGGCCCGTGGGACGGATGATCAGCTCCACCAACTCGCCCCCGCTGTGCTCCAGCTCGTAGGGGCCCGGCGTGGCCGAGACGTAGATGCTCTGCTGGATTCGCGCCTCGTACTCCTCGAACTTGAGCGGGCGGTTGTCGATGGCGGACGGCAGCCGGAAGCCATACTCCACCAGCGTGGACTTGCGCGAGAAGTCACCCTTGTACATCGCCCCGATCTGCGGAATCGTGACGTGGCTCTCGTCGATGAACAACAGCGAGCCCTTGGGGAAGTAGCTGAGCAGGGTGGGGGGGGCACTCCCCGGTGTGCGGCGCTGGATGATGCGGCTGTAGTTCTCGATGCCCTTGCAGGTGCCCGTCTCCTCCAGCATCTCGATGTCGAACAGCGTGCGCTGCTCCAGGCGCTGGGCTTCCACCAGCTTGTTGGAGGCGCGGAGCTGCATCAGGCGCTCGCGCAGCTCATCGCGGATCAGGTTCACCGTGTCCGGCAGCTCGTCCGGCGGCTGCACGTAGTGGGTAGCGGGGTAGATGCCCACCTTGCTGAGCAGCTCGATCTTGGTGCCGCGCATCGGATCGATGCGGGAGATGGCTTCCACCTCGTCCCCGAACAGCTCGACCCGGATGGCTTCGTCCGCGTCCGCGGGGAAGATCTCCACCACGTCGCCTCGCACGCGGAACGTGCCGCGGTGGAAGTCGTAGTCGTTGCGGGTGTACTGGCTCTCCACCAGCCGGGCGATGAGCTGCTGGCGCTCGATGGTGTCCCCCACCATGAGGAAGATCACCATGCCCCGGTAGGTCTCCGGCGAGCCGATGCCGTAGATGCACGACACGCTGGCCACGATGATGACGTCCTCCCGCTCGAACAGCGCGTTGGTGGCCGCCAGCCGCATGCGGTCCAGCTCGTCGTTGATGGAGGAGTCCTTCTCGATGTAGAGGTCCTTGCGCGGGACGTACGCCTCGGGCTGGTAGTAGTCGTAATAGCTGACGAAGTACTCCACCGCGTTGTGCGGGAAGAAGGCCTTGAACTCCTGGTAGAGCTGCGCGGCCAGCACCTTGTTGGGCGCCACCACCAGCGTGGGGCGCTGCAGGCGCTGGATCACGTTCGCCATCACGAACGTCTTGCCCGAGCCCGTGATGCCCAGCAGCACCTGATGGCCCGTGCCGGCGCTCCAGCCCTCCACGAGGGCATCCACGGCCTGGGGTTGGCTGCCCGCGAGGTCGAACTTGGCTTCGATCTGGAACTGCGGCATGACCTGTCTGGCGCTGACGGTGGGCCCGGCGGCGTATCGGGCGAACAAATATCCCCCAGGATAGCAGCGGCCCGACGGAGGGACAAACGGGAAAGACAGGGGAGTGGGGCGCCGGTCTGCGACCGAAAGCCTGCGATTTGTGTCCGCTATGCTACGTCCACCATATCGGCCTCGACGGCCTCCACGGCCAGCACCGGATCGGGCAGGGGCTTGCCGGCTTCGCGGAGTGCCTCCAGGTGCCCCGACACGGCCTCGGCAGCGTGCTCGCGGAGCGCTTCGAGGGTGTCGCCTTGCGTGAAGCAGCCTGGTAGCTCCGGGAACGACGCCCAGTAGCCGCCTTCTTCCGCCTCGTGCACCACCATCGCTATCTTGCGCTTCATGGCTGCTCCGCTTTGGCTACTCCAGTCCTGCCTGCTTCAGAATCGCCCTGGCAAGCCCGGTGCCGAGGTCTCCCTTGTGCACCGGCACGGTGATGATGAACGGGTGATCCGCGTGTTTGAAATGGCGATGACTGCCCTTCTGGCGCACCTCAATCCAGCCTCCACGCTCAAGGCGCCGAATCAGCTCCCGTGCGGTCATTGGCATACATTAGCAGCGGCCCGACGGAGGGACAAACGGGAATCGCACTTCCCGGCGGCGGGGCAAACGCCATCATCAGGCTATGGAGCCCGTGAGACGGCGGCCACGCGATGCGGGAAAAAGACGATGCCCCCGGGCGCCGGAAAAAGGAGGGAAAACCAGCCCGCAGGGGCATCGAATCTGTAGGAGAGGAACAGATACCCGTGAAACGAAATTCCCACCAACTGGGTTCCCAAATGACGGACCGCCGTCAGGCTCACTGGGATGGCCTGTGAGCAGGCGCTACGCTGCCGCTTGCACCTTGCGCAGGAAATCTTGCAGCAGCCGCAGCAGTTGCCGCGGGGCCTCGCTGGGGATCATGTGCCCGGTCGCGGGCAGCAGCTCGTAGCGCGCGCCGGTCACCGCGTCCGCGATGGCCTTGCCCGCGCGCGGGGGCGTCATGCGGTCGGCCGCGCCGGCCACCACCAGCGTGGGGCATTGCACCTCGGCCGCCGCCGCCGCGCCGTCCCAGGCATCGCAGACGGCGAAGTCGCGGTGCAGCACGTCGGCGCTGCACGCGGCGATGAGTGCCGCGCCGGAGCCCATCATCCAGTTGCCGGGCGTGGGGGCGTGCCCCAGATGCGCGGGCTTGCCGTGGGCGAAGGCCGTGATGAAGTCGACGGCCCGCGGCTTGTCCTCGGTGGTGTCGCGCAGCAGCTCCGGGCTCACCTTCATGGTCAGCCCGCTGGCCAGCAGTGCCAGGGCGGTGACGCGCTCCGGCTGCCGCGCGGCCAGCTCCAGCGCGATGCAGGCGCCCAGGGAGTGCCCGACCAGCGCGGCGCGCGGCAGGCCCGCAGCCTCCAGGAAGGCCGCCACCCAGTCCGCATAGTCCGCCACCGCCTCCAGGCCGGGCACGTCCTCGCTGCGGCCATGACCGGGCAGGTCCAGCGCGGCCACGTTGAAGCCGTGATGCGCCAGGGCGCGGGACTGCTGCTGCCACAGCGTGTGGTCACCCCCCGCGCCGTGCAGGAAGGCCACGGCCGGACGAGCAGGGTCCCAGGCCACGCCGCCGTCGTGGCAGTAGGCGCGATGGCCGTTTAAGTCGAGCGTCGTCATGCCGCTAGCCCCGCTGCGAGCGCTTGAGGGCGCGGTCCAGGTCGTCCACCAGGTCCTGCGGGTCTTCCAGGCCCACGGAGAGGCGCACCATGTCCTCGGTGACGCCGCCCTCGGCCATGGCCTCCGGCGACATCTGCTGGTGTGTGGTGCTGGCGGGGTGAATTACGAGGCTCTTGGCGTCGCCCACATTGGCGAGGTGGCTGAACAGCTCCAGCGTCTCGATGAAGCGCGCGCCGGCGGCGCGGCCGCCCTTGATTCCGAAGGTGAAGATGGCCCCGGCGCCGCGCGGCAGATAGCGCTCGGCCAGCTTGCGCGAGGGCGAATCGGGCAGCTCCGGGTAGTTGATCCAGCTTACCGCCTCGTGCTCGGAGAGGAACTTCACGATGCGCCGCGTGTTCTCCACGTGCCGCGCCATGCGCAGCGGCAGCGTCTCCAGGCCCTGCAGCAGGTTGAACGCGCTGTTGGGGCTCAGGCTGGCCCCGAAGTCGCGCAGGCCCTCCAGGCGGGCCTTCATGCAGAAGGCCAGCGGCCCGAACTCTTCCGCAAAGACGACACCGTGGTAGCCCTCGTAGGGCTCGGTGAGCTGTGGGAACTTGCCCGAGGCGGCCCAGTCGAAGCGCCCGGCGTCCACCAGTGCGCCGGCGATGGTGGTGCCATGGCCGCCGATGAACTTGGTGGCCGAGTGCATCACCAGATCCACCCCCCACTCGATGGGGCGGCACAGGTAGGGCGTGGCGAAGGTGCTATCCACCAGCAGCGGCAGCCCCGCCTCGTGGGCGATGGCGGCCACGGCCTCCAGGTCCATCACGTTGATCTGCGGGTTGCCGATGGTCTCCCCGAACACCAGCCGCGTCTTGTCCGTGATGGCGCGGCGGAAGTTCTCCGGGTCGGTCGGGTCCACGAACACCGTGCGGATGCCGAAGCGCGGCAGCGTGTTGGCCAGCAGGTTCTGCGAGCCGCCATAGAGCGAGGCGCTGGAGACGATCTCCTGCCCCGCATCCACCAGTGTGAGGATGGCCAGGCACAGCGCGGCCTGCCCGGAGGCGGTGCCGATGGCCCCCACGCCGCCCTCCAGCGCGGCGATGCGCTCCTCGAACACGGCCACGGTGGGGTTGGAGATGCGGCTGTAGATGTAGCCCGCCTGCTCCAGGTTGAACAGCCCCGCCGCGTGCTCCGTGTCCTCGAACACGAAGGACGTGGTCTGGTAGATGGGCACGGCGCGGGCACCCGTGGCCGGGTCCGGCCGCTGTCCCGCGTGCAGCGTCAGCGTGTCGAACTTGTAGGTCAGCTCGTTGGCCATGGCGGTGGGTACCTGGCGGATCGAAAGGGGACGCGCGCCGGCGCGGTTCAGGCTGCGGCGCCTGGGAAGGCCTCGGCCTCCTCCACGTAGCGCTGGGCGGCGGAGGAGCGGTACAGCGCGTGGGCCTCCTCCCGCGCCACGGGCTGATGCTGGAAGACGTGCGGCGACCGGGCCGGCGGCACCTGCTCCCCGCCGTCCTCCGGCAGCGCCATCACACACACGCGATAGCCGCCCTCGGCATCGCGGTAGAGCTGGGTGGTGGTGTCCTCGCCCAGGGTCTCGGAAAGCAGTGTCTCATTCATGGCTTTAGCTCCTCCCGGCTGGGGTTGCCCGCTGACGGCGCACAGTATGGCATGGCAGGGCAGCCTTGCCCAGCGGGGGCGAGCTCCGCCCCGCACGCGCCAAGCAGGCGCGAGGCAACGGGCGGATATCATTTCGAGCGCAGCGAGAAATCTGCTGTTGTGTCCGCCCCGCTCAGTCGTCGCAATGCTCCCCCGCCAGCCCCTCGCGGCCCTCCTTGAGCAGCCAGGGCACCATGGCCAAGGCCGCGGCGGGGTCCATCCACCACCAGCCCAGCAGCGCGTTGGCCCCCAGCCCGAGCAGCAGCACGGCGGAAAGATAGGAGCAGGCCAGGGTCTCCTTGGCCTCGGCACGCAGGGCGCTGCTGTCCAGTCGGGCGGCGGCGCGCAGCTTGGCCCAGGCCACCAGCGGCATGATGACCAGCGACGCCGCCGCCAGCGCGATGCCCGGCAGGCTGCGCGCGGGGGCCTCGCCCGCCCACAGCGTCCAGCCCGCGTCCGCGGTCACGTACAGCGCCAGCCCGATGAACGTGGCGCCCACCAGCCGCAGCACGAAGCGCTCGCTGCGCTCCACCGCCTCGTGATCGGCCCCGGCCCACTCGCGCGAGAGGCGCCAGAACAGCGCCAGCGCGGCGGCCAGCTCGATCAGGCTGTCCAGCCCGAAGCCGAGCAGGGAGATGCTCTCCGCCCGCTCCCCGGCCCACAGGGCCACGCCCGCCTCCACGGCGTTGTAGGCCATGGTGGCGCCCACCAGCCAGAGCGCGATGCGCATCCAGCGCGCGGCATCGGGTGGGGTGGCGGACACGGTCGGCGTATCGTGGGCCATTGACTGCGGACGCTGCATGGCGAATCGCAAAGCTGGGGTGAACGGGTCAGACGGTGCGGCGGCGGGCCTTGAACACGCGGTACAGGTACGCCAGCGAGGGGAACAGCACGACCGCCCCCGCCAGCACGGCGGCCAGCAGCGCCGCCAGCACGGCGGGCGGCGCGGCGGCGCTGTCCACCGTGAGATCCGGCGCCACCAGGAACGGATACTGCGCCAGCGCCCAGCCCCACAGGATGAGCACGGCCTCGGCCACGGCCAGCAGGCGGGCCAGGGCGAAGCGCCGCCGCCACAGGGCCCACACGGTGCCCAGGGTGGCCGCTGCGGCCAGCAATTGCAAGGGAAGGCCCCACCACGCCGCGGCCATGCGGAAGCCGATCATGGGCGCGCCGGTGGTGGAGAGCGCCAGGCTGGCCAGGGCCAGCAGCACCAGCACCGCCTGCGCCACCAGCGCGCGCAGCCGGAAGTCGTCCTGCAGCGGCCGCTGGTCGGTCTCCAGGGTCAGGTACACCGCCGCCAGGAAGGCGAACAGGGCCAGCGCGAACAGGCCCACCGTGAACGGGTACAGGCCCAGCCACGACGAGACGTAGTCCGTCTGCACCCGGCCCGTGGCGGTATCCACGCGGATGGTGCCCGACGTGACGGCGCCCACGATCACGCCCAGCATGACGGGCGAGACCACGCTGGAGCCGGCGAAAAGCACCGCCCAGCGCCGGCGGGTGCGCTGCTCCCGCACGTCGTAGGTGCGGAACACGAAGGCCGAGCCGCGCATCACGATGCCCAGCAGCAGCAGCACCAGCGGAATGTGCAGGGCGATGGAGATGGTCGCGTAGGCCTTGGGGAAGCCCATGAACAGCAGCACGATCACGAAGATCAGCCAGACGTGGTTGGCCTCCCAGATCGGCGCGATGGCGTGCGCGATCGTATCGCGCTGGGCTTGGCGGCGCGGGCCGCTGGCGAAGATGTCCCAGACCCCGCCGCCAAAGTCCGCCCCGCCGGACAGCACGTAGAGCGTGAGTCCGCCGAAGAGAATGGCGGCGACCAGCGTTTCCAGCGAAGGCATGGCTCCTCCCTCGGCGCTCAGGCCTGCGGCCAGTTGGGGCCGCGCGGGCTCTGGAAGACCTGCTGGCGCATCAGCACCGTCACGATGATGCCCAGAAACACGTACACGGCGGTGAACAGCACCAGTCGCAGCGGCAGGTAGGGCACGGGCGTGACGGCGTCCGCCGTGCGCATGATGCCGTAGATGATCCAGGGCTGGCGGCCCACCTCGGTCACCGTCCAGCCCGCCTCGATGGCCAGCATGCCCAGCGGGCCGCAGAGGATCACCAACCACAGGAACCAGCGCTGCGCCGGCAGGCGGCCGGAGCGCCAGCGCAGCCACGCCCCCAGCACCGCCACGGCGGCCAGCAGCGTCCCGATGCCCACCATCACCTGGAAGGCCCAGTGCACGACGCCGACCGGCGGGCGCTCATCGCGGGGCCAGTCCTTCAGGCCGCGCACGGTGGCGGTGGGATCGTTGAAGGCCAGCAGGCTCAGCGCATAGGGCACGGGGACGGCGTAGCGGGTCACCTCCGCCGCTTCGTCCGGCCAGCCGCCCAGCAGGATCGGCGCGCCGGCCTCGGTGGTCCAGTGGGCCTCCATGGCGGCCAGCTTGATGGGCTGGCGGTGGGCCACGTCCTTGGCACTGAAGTCGCCCGTGATGGGGCCCACCAGCGCGGCCACTCCGCCCACCACCAGCGCAATGGCGTAGGCGCGGCGGTGGAAGGGATTGTGCGGATCGCGCAGCAGCATCAGCGCGTGCACCGCCGCCACGGCGAAGCCCAGGGCGATGAACGTGGCCACGGTCATGTGCAGCACCTGGCTCAGGGCGGCGGGATTGAACATCGCCGCCAGCGGCCGCACGTTGACGGGCCGGCCGTCCACCAGGTCGAAGCCGCTGGGCGCGTTCATCCACGCATTGGCCATCACCACGAACACGCCGGAGATCATGCTGCTCACCAGGATCACCCACCCGGCGAACCAGTGCAGGCGCGGCGTGACGCGCTCCCAGCCGTAGATGTAGATGCCCAGGAAGATCGCCTCCAGGAAGAACGCGAAGCCCTCCAGGGAGAACGGCATGCCGATCAGGGCGCCGGCGTAGGACATGAAGTAGGGCCACAGCAGCCCCAGCTCGAAGGACAGCACCGTGCCCGAGACGGCTCCCACGGCGAACATGATGGCCGTGCCCTTGAGCCAGCGTCGGGTCAGCTCCAGGTACACCGGCTGCCGCGTGCGCAGCCACAGGCCCTCGGAGATCACCATCAGCATGGGCATACCGATGCCGACCACCGCGAAGATGATGTGAAAGCCCAGCGAGATGCCCATCAGGAGGCGGGCGGCGAGCAGATCGCTCACGGGCGTGCTCCATTGGCGGGGTGGATGGCGCTCCCCCCACTCTGGCACGGTCTCCATCCGGTGGAAACCCTGCCGTGCAAGAGCGCACTTGAACTCAGCGGGCGGGCGTCAGCCAGCGCGCGCAGGGGCCGGGCAGCGCGAAGGCCGGGTCGCTCAGCAGCGCGAACAGGGCCTCCCGCAGCCGGGCGGGCGCTTCGCGCAGGGGCGGACCGCCCGGCAGCAGCGCCCGCGGGGCCAGGCCCAGGCCGCCGTACCAGATGAAGGCGGAAATCCATACGGGCATGTGCGCCGTGGGCTCCAGCGGGGCGCCACCGCCCACCCTGCGCAGGCCGGCCAGCTCGGAGCCCTCCGGCGGTACGGGCGCGTTCAGGCCGCCCGGCCAGAGCACCGTGCCCGGGCGCGTCCGCCAGCCGCGCGACCAGCGCACATAGCCGTCCAGCAGCAGCGCCACCTGCCGCCCGGTGAGGCGGCCCTGCACCAGCCGCTCGTCGAAGGGCAGCCAGCGCACCAGGTGCGCCAGTCGTACCGGCTCCCCAACCTCGTCCCGGGGCGG
>DATFMP010000045.1:0-66390 GCA_035266845.1 bacterium | reverse complement strand
CCAATCCAACTCTCTTAAGGCATTGGGTTTTACTAGGAAACAGGTGGATGCATATAGGGAGCTTATCCGATTTCTACCGCGGTACCACGAGAGCATTATCTGATGAAACCCGCCGAACAAGCGCCTGTAGAATGTGCCACCATTTTTTGACGAATTTTCTGGTGTTACCCGTTCCCTACTCCCCGCTGTACGTTTCCTCGGTGAACAGTTCGCGGCAGAACTGGAGGTAGGCGTCCTTGGTCATCTTGGGCGGGTGCTCGGCCAGCACGCGCCTGCCGGGCTCGGCATCGCCGTAGAGCAGGTCGATGGCCGTGCAGGCGAGCAGCTTGGCGGGGGTGACGTAGGCGTCGTTGGGGTCGGTGAGGCTCCAGTCCTTGGCGTGGGCGTTGCCGCTGGCGCCGCGCACGTAGGGGTGGATGACGGGCATGATGTGCCCCACGTCGCCCATGTCCGTGGAGCCGGTGCGGTGCCCGCCGATGGGGAAGTCGGAGACGCGCATCACGTCGCGGGCGTTGGCGCCGAACAGCTCGCCCATGAACAGGTTGTTGCGCTGGGGCAGGTAGCCGGGGATGGTCTGAATCTCCACCTCCGCGCCGATGGCCATGGCCGCGCCGCGCAGGCAGCGGTCCACCTTGCGATTGGCGTCCACGATGCCCTCCAGGGTCTTGCCGCGCACGAAGGTCTCCAGGGTCACCTCGGCCGGCACCACGCTGACGGCATCGCCGCCCTTGGTGATGATCGGGTGGATGCGGATCGTGTCGTCGTCGTAGAAGGTCTCGCGGTTCAGCGCGATGGCCGTCATGGCCAGGTTGGCGGCGTTCAGCGCGTTGATGCCGGCCTGCGGCTTGGAGCCCGCGTGCGCCGCGCGCCCCAGGAAGCGGATCTTCTTGATCACCGCGCCGTTGGAGCTCTGCGCCATGTAGGCCGGGGCGCCGTCGTCGTTCTTGGTGTGGATCATCATGGCCAGGTCCACGTCGTCGAAGTGCCCCAGCCGGATCAGCTCGCCCTTGCCCGTGAGGAACTCCAGCTTGCGCTGCTCGCGCAGGCCCAGCCGGAACTCCACGTCGATCATCTCCTCGGCCGGCACGGCGAAGAACACCAGGCTCCCCGCCAGGTGCGCCGGCGCCCCCGCCGCCAGCAGGCCCATCGCCGCGCCCAGCATGCCCGCCACCTGCGCGTTGTGCCCGCAGGCGTGCGCGGCGCCCGTGCCGTGGTCGGCCAGCGGGTGCTCGCTCACGCGCAGGCTGTCCAGCTCGCCCAGGATGGCCAGCGTGGGCCCGGCCTTGGCGCCGCCCTCGGCCCCGCAGTCCACGCGGCCCTTCACCCCCGTGATGGCGAGGCCGGTCTGCGGGCGCAGCCCCAGGCGCTCCATCTGCTCGGCCACCAGCCGCGCCGTGTTCACCTCCGTGAAGCCGGTCTCCGGGTGCCGCAGGATCGTGTCGCCGATGCGCACGATCTCCTCGCGCCGCTGGTCGATGGCGGCGCACACCGCCTGCTTGAGCTCTTCCTTGCTGGGCATCGGGCCTCGGGGGCTGGGGGTCGGGACGGGCGGGGGAGCCGCCGTTGCTGCGCACGAAACCGCGCTCCACTCTAGGCCCAGCCCCGCCCGCGCAGCAAGGGGCGGAAAGGGACGGGGGGCGCGGGCGTCCCGCCCATGTGGTAAGGGTGGCCAAAGAATCAGTGGCGCGGGCGTCCCATCCGCACAGCGCCGGCCGAGGACCCCGCACCGCATCGGTGGCGCGGGCGTCCCCGCCCGCGCAGCGTGCGCGCACCAGCACGCCGGCAAGGCCGCGTTCCTGAGGAGGGCTCCACAGGAGCCCGTCTCGAAGGGCGCGGACTTCCCCCCGCTTGCCGGGCGCGGCAGCCCTGGGCTAGCCTGTGGAAATCGCGTGCCGGAGCGCGCCCGCCGCCCGCGGGTCCGCGCCGCGCGCCCATCCGCCACCGCCAGCCGAGGCATCGCCGCGCCCATGCCGCTCTCCGCCCCCGCCGCCCGCAAGCACATCCACACCCGCGAGATCACCTGCCAGGGCTACCTGCGCGAGGACGGGCTGTGGGATATCGAAGGCCACGTGAAGGACGTGAAGACCTACGCGTTCCACAACGAGTGGCGCGGCCACATGGAGCCGGGCGACCCCATCCACGACATGTGGATCCGCCTCACGGTGGACAACGACTTCCGGGTGCACGCGGTGGAGACGACGATGGACGGCACGCCCTACGCCATCTGCGGCGGCGTGCGGCCCAACTTCCAGCGCCTGGTGGGCGAGCGCATCAAGGGCGGCTGGCGCCGCCGCGTGAAGGAGCTGCTGGGCGGCCCCCAGGGCTGCACGCACCTGGTGGAGCTGCTGGGCCCCGTGGGCACGGTGGCCTTCCAGACCATCCGCCCCTACCTGCGCTACCTGGCCAAGCAGCAGCTCGAAGAGGGCGATGAGGACACCACCACGCGCCGCCCCTGGCAGATCGACACCTGCTACGGCTGGGCCGCGGACAACGAGGTGGTGCGCCGCTACCTGCCCGAGCACTACACCGGGCCGGCCAGCCCCGCCGCCGCCCCTGGCGAGCCCCATGGCGCCGCCGCGGCGGACGCCGCCGCCGAGTCCCCCGAGTCCTGAGCGCCCCCGCGCCAGCTCACGCCGCCAGGAAGGCCATGAAGCGCGCCTTCACCTCCACTGGCGAGAGCGTGGGTCGCCCCAGTCCCGGCGCGGAGCCCGGCTGCACCCGCGCGTGGATCAGGTGCGGCCCTTCGCTGCCCAGCGCCCGCGCCAGGGCCGCCCGCAGTGCCGAGCCGGCCACCACGCGCTCCGCGCTGGCATAGCCGCAGGCCGCCGCCACCGCGCCAAAGTCCACCGTGGCGGAGAGCGAGGCCTGCCCGCCTGTGCTCTCGTGCATGCCGTTGTCCAGGATCACGTGCACCAGCCCGGGCGGCCGGTAGTGGCCGATGGACGCCAGCGCCTCCAGCCGCATCAGCGCCGCGCCGTCGCCATCCAGCACCAGCACGGGCCGCCGCGGCTGCTCCAGCGCCACGCCCAGGCCGATGCTGGACGCGCAGCCCATGCTGCCCACCACGTACAGGTTGCCCGGCCGCTCCGCGCAGGTGAACAGCTCGCGCCCGATCTTGCCCGTGGTGGCGATCAGCGCCGCGTGCGCGGGCACGGCCCCGGCCACCGCCTCGATGGCCGCCATGCGCGCCAGCTCCGGCGGGGCGTCCGGCGCGGCGCCCGGCAGCACCTGCCCCGCGCGATAGGCCGGCGCCGGCTGCGGCGTCAGCGCGTGCGGCGCCACGCTGCCCTTGCGCATCACGAACGCGTAGGGCAGCGAGGCCGCCTCCAGCGCCGTGCAGGCCTCCGCCACGCGGGATGCCACCAGCGCGTCGGAATCCGGGAACAGCGCGCAGCCCACGCCCAACACCCGCAGCAGCGGCTCCGTGATGCGCCCCATCAGCGCGTGCTGGGGCTCGTCCGGCACGCCCGGCTCGCCCCGCTGCGTGGTGATCAACAGCAGCGGCAGGCGGAAGGGGTGCGCCAGGGACGTCAGCGGATTGACCGTGTTGCCCAGGCCGGAGTTCTGGAACATCACCACGGGGCGCCGGCCTGCCAGGCAGGCCCCGGCCGCCATGGCCACGGCCTCGCCCTCGTTGTTGGCCGCCAGGTAGCGGTGCCGCGGCGAGCCGATCGCGTAGTTGATGAACGGCGTGAGGTACGAGCACGGCACGCCCAGGTACGGCCCGAAGCCGCGGGCATCCAGCGCCTGGAAGAACGTCTCCGCCGCGATCATCGCCGCACCGCCCCCGCGCCCTTAGCCGCGAATCAGGAAGTTGAGCCCGGCCAGCACCAGCACGCCCTCGATCAGCAGCGTGAACGCGCGATCCGGCAGTCGGTCCAGCGTGCGCTTGCCGATCACCGTGCCCAGGATCATGAACGGCACCAGCGTGAAGCCCGCCAGCAGGATGCCCGGACTGAGCAGGTTGGCGCCTCCGAACACGGCCAGCTTGGTGCTCTGCATGGCCACCGTGGCCAGCGCGTCCGTGCCGATGTAGGCGTTCTTCACCAGCCCCGCGGCCAGGAAGAACGGCGCCATCAGCGGCCCCACGCTGCCCATGATGCCCTCCAGGAAGCCGAAGCCCGTGCCCACCGGCAGAAACCACACGTGCGCGCGCTTGCTGGGCGGCCGTGGCCGCAGCCGGCGCCACACCACCACGGTAATCAGCACCGCCCCCAGCAGCCGCGTCAGCAGCTCCGGCGCGGCGATGGTGAACAGCCACGCCCCCAGCGCATTGCTGGGAATCGCGCCCAGCACGAACCAGCCCACGATCGACAGCACGATCTCCCGCCGGTTGATCACCGAGCGGCTCACGTTCGCCGACAGGTTGGCGATGGTCACGATCGGCACGGCCGCCCGGATGCCATAGAACAGCACCAGCACCGGCAGCAGAATCGTGGAGCCGCCCGAGCCCGCCACGGAGCCCACGAACGCGGAGAACGCCGCCACCAGCCCCAGCAGGGGCAGATCGCTCCAATGAATCACCGCCGCCCGCCCTCCGGCCAGGCCGCGCATCCCGCAACTGCGGGGGAGCACGCTCCCCCGCGCCCCCTGCAAGCTGGATTCATCGAATCTCCCGGTGTCTCGCCCCGTTGCGGCATTCCGTGAACAGCTGCAGGGGAGTCGCACGCCCTGCCGGGGGTGTGGGGGCAGAGCCCCCACAAATCCTGGCCTTGTTGCAGGCTTTCAGGTGCTAATCGCCGGCGCCGAAGAACTTGTTGGGCTTGAGGAAGAAGGCCAGCATGAGGGCCCCTTCCGGCGTGCGGGCGACGTGGCGGCTGCCCTTGGGCCGCCAGACGAACTGGCCCGCACGGCATTCGCCCTGGTCATCCACCAGCCGCCCTTCGAGCACGAAGGTCTGCTCGATCTCCACGTGCTCGTGCAGGGGCAGCTCCGCCCCGGGCGCCCAGCGCATCAGCGCCGTGAGCAGGCCCGTGCCCTCTTCTTCCATCAGCACCTTCATCTCCACGCCCGGGAAGGGCGTGGACTGCCAGGGCAGGCTGTCCGGGTCGACGTATCGCGAATCAAGCTGGGCCAGCGCGGCTTCCGCCCGCAGGCCGGGTGTGTGCGCGTTCATGGCGCTTCCTCCCCAGGGAACAGTTGCCGGCGAACGCCCGCCCGGGACGCTCCACCGCTGCCCAGACCATGCGACGGGAGCCCTCCGGCCGTCAAGCGCGCAGCAAGTCACCACGCTTGGCCGGGCGGGCCGGAGGCCCGCCCCACCGCAGCCTATCGGCTTGGTGGCGCGGCCGTCCCTGCCTGCTACGCACGCCGCCTTGTGTGACCAAGTCACGGTGACACTGAGCGACACTCCCTACAATGCGCGGGAAGCGCACTAGGGGTGGGGAGCAGGTTGGCACCGGACCGCGGGCGCGGCTGCGGACGGCCTCCTCTCTAGGCCAAACACTGCACCGGGTTCATGCATGTCCCTCCGCAAGCGATTGATCGTCATACCCGTTTCCCTGCTGTTGCTGTTCATCGTCGTCATGTTGGCCGGCATTCTCTGGACGGTGCAGACGCTCTGGAACAGCGACGTGCAGCGTATCGGCACCATCCAGGCCGGGCTGGTGCAGCGCGGCCTGCACCTGATCGAGGATCAGACGCTGGGCATTGCCGCCCTGAGTGCCGGCGTGCCGGGGGTGCAGGAGGCCTACGCCCTGGCGCGCGCGGGCCACGAGGACGAAGGACGCACCAAGCTGAGGGGCGCCATCGAGCCGGTGCGCGAGCGCCTGCACGCCAGCACGCCCGATGTGGACTATCGCATCCACTACCACCTGCCGCCGGCCCGCAGCTTCCTGCGCACGTGGCGGCCACCGGGCAAGGGCGACGGCGGGGACGACCTGTCCAGCTTCCGCGCCACGGTGGTGGACGCCAACCGCGAGGACAAGGTGGTCACCGGCATCGAGGTGGGCCGCGCCGGACTTGTGGTGCGGGGCATCGTGCCCATCCGCGATGAACTGGGGCAGCACCTGGGCACGGTGGAGATGCTGATGCCCTTCAAGCGCGTGATGGAGGTCGCGAAGGCCGATTCCGTGCAGACAGCCTTCTACCTGGAGCAGAATGCGCTCAAGACCACCGACTTCGTGAAGCGGGGAGACCTGCTGCGGGTGGCCGGCATGGCACGCACCTATGCCTCGAAGGCCGAGGTGACCGACCCGCTGGTCACCGCCGACCTGCTGCAGCGGGCCCGGAAAGGGCCGGCCATCGCCCTGCACGGGGGCATGCTGCTCACGGCGGTGCCTATCCTGGACTACAAGGGCCAGCGCGCGGGCGTGCTGGTGTACCTGCACGACCTGACCGCCGCGTACCACAATGTGGTGGTCATCCGCTGGGGGCTTGTGTTGGGCTCGCTGGTGCTGTTCCTCTCGCTGCTGGGGGTGCAGTACTATCTGTCCGCATCGCTGGTGACGACGCTCAGTGCCACCAGCGGGCGGCTGGCCGACGCGGGCGAGCTGGCCACCGGGGCCATGGAGCAGGTGGGGCACCTGGGGCAGAACCTGGCCAGCGGCGCCGCGCAGCAGGCAACCGCCGTGGATCAGGCCCGCGTGGTGATGGAGGACATGGATGCCCACGCCGTGAGCACGGCCCAGATGACCCGGGAGCTGCAGCGCCTGGCCGATGGCTCGTCCCAGGCCGCGGGCAACGCCAAGGACATGCTGGACCGCCTGGGCCACTCCATGGTGGAGGTGGCGGAGCTGAGCGGGGAGACGGGGCGCATCGTCAAGTCCATCGACGAGATCGCGTTCCAGACCAATCTGCTCGCCCTCAACGCAGCCGTGGAGGCCGCACGCGCCGGAGACGCGGGCAAGAGCTTCTCCGTGGTGGCCGAAGAGGTGCGCAACCTGGCCCAGCGCGCCGCGGAGGCCGCCCAGCAGACCCAGGGCCTGCTGGATCAGGTGCGCACCGGCATCACGCGGGGTGCCGATCTGACCCGCGACACGCAGCAGGAGTTCGCCTCCGTGGCCGAGTCCGTGACCTCCATGACGGCCGGGGCGGCGGACTTCGCCCGCGAGACCGAGGAGCAGAGCCGACGCGCCAAGGAGGTGAGCGGCACCACGCAGCGCCTCAGCCAGCTCGCGCAGGAGTATGCCGGTATCGCCACGGACGCGGAGAGCGCCATCGAGACCCTGGGCGTGCAGGTGGCCTCCGTGCACGATGCCTCGCGCGACCTGCAGCGCGTCGTCTCCGGCAAGTCCGTCGCCCGTCGGCCCATCGCCACCCGGCGTCCTGCCCCGCGCAGCCCCCGGCCCCTGCGGGCCCTCGAAGCCCCCGAGGCCGGCGGCGACTGAGCCGCCGCGCACCCGCAGCGGCCCGGCACGGGCAAGCCACCCATCGGTGGCGCGGGCGTTCACTTGGTGGAATGGTGGCGCGGGCGTCCCGCCCGTGGAGAGGGGAAACTGCCCACGCGCTCGTCGGATGCGGCCCCCGCGCCCGCCTGTCCATTTGCGCGCACATCGGATAGAGTCGCAGCGTAGCTGGCCTTGCGCCCGACGCTCCGCGCATGTGGCGAAGCCGCCCGGGCTCCCCGGGGCGGGCCGGGTCAGCGAGCGCTCCCTGCGGAACGAAGAGACGGGACAGGCGTGCGGCCCAGCAACGCTCCAATCACAGCACCCACCGTGCAATGGCACCTGCTCGCGCGGGTGGCGCGGTCGCTCTCGGCCGTTGGCCTGTCCGCCTTTGCCACGGGCTGCAGTCCCGCCGCGGCGCTGGCTCAGCCGCCCGGTCTGGGAACGCTGATCGTCCTGCTCACCCTCGTCGTGCTGCTGAACACGGTGCTCACCGCCGCTCTGCTGCTGGGCTGGGAGCGCGTGCGGCGCCGGCCCCGCCTGCGCGATGCGCTGCTGCGTGAGCTGGGTCACCTGCGCTCCTGGGCCACGGAGGAGGGCGTGCTGCGCAAGGCGGGCCTGCTGCGCGACCTCAATGCCCTGGGCGCCGTGCCTCCGGAGCTGGAGGGCTGCGAGCTGGAGGGGGCCGATCTACGCGGCGTGCGGCTCGCCGGGTGCTCCCTGCGCGGCGCAAACCTGGCCGGGGCCGACCTGCAGGGTGCCGTGCTGGACGGCGCGGACTGCTTCGGTGTCGCGTTGGCTGGGGCCAACCTGGCCCTCGCCAGCCTGCGCGAGGCCAGCCTGCGGGGCTGCGACCTGGACGGCGCCATGCTCGCCAAGGCCGACCTGCGCGGGGCTAACCTGCACCGCGCCAGCCTCGCCCATGCCAATCTGCAAGGTGCCCTGCTCGCGGGTGCGCGCCTCGCCCAGGCCCGCTTCCTGCGTCCCGAGGAGGGCGGCTTCCAACTCACGGTGCACCCGACCGTGGAGGACTGGATCCGCGCCCGGCTCGATGGCGAGGGGCGTTACCAGGAGGAGACCACAGGGCAGCCGCCCGCGCTGTCGGAGGCAGGGTAGCCGCGGGCTGCACCGGCGAGTGATGGGGGAACGGCGAACGGCCGGGAGCAATACGCGGGGGAGCGGTGGCTCCCCCACATCCCGTGAGTACGAGTCAGAGCGGGGGATGCGGCAGCGCGAAACCGTGCCGCCGCTGGGCCGGGGATTTGGCGCCTACACCACGTCGCCGCCGCCGCGGCCGCCGATGACGACCTTGCCCTCTTCCTCCAGGCGGCGCGAGACCTTGACCATGGTCTGCTGGGCGCGCTCGACGTCCGACACCTTCACCGGGCCGAGCACCTCCAGGTCTTCGCGGAGCATCTCCGCGGCGCGCTGGGACATGGAGCTGAAGATCAGCTCCTTGATGGGCTCGGAGGCGGTCTTCATGGCGAGCACCAGGTCCTCCTTGGGCACTTCCTTGAGGATGAGCTGCATGCCCTTGGAGTCGATGAGCACCATGTCTTCGAAGGTGAACATCAACTCGCGGATCTGCTCGGCCAGGTCGGGGTTGGATTCCTCGATGGTGGCCAGGATGCGGGTCTCGGTGGACTTGTCCAGGGAGTTCAGCATCTCGGCGACGGCCTCGATGCCGCCCACCTTGGAGGTGCCCATGGCGCCGGCGGCCTGCATCTCGCGGCTCAGCACCTCGTCGATCTCCGAGACCACGCCGGGCTGGATGCTCTCCAGGATCGCCATGCGGTAGACCACGTCGGCCTGCAGGTTCTCCGGCAGCTCCTTCAGCACGGTGGCGGTCTGCTCCGGGTCTTCCAGGTGCGCCAGGATCAGGGCGATGGTCTGCGGGTGCTCGTGGGTGATGAAGTTGGCGATGGCCTTGGGGTCGAGCCACTTCAGGGATTCGAGCGCACTCTCCTCCACGTTGGCGGAGAGGTTGTCCACCAGTTCCTTGGCGCGGTCGCCGCCCAGGGCCTTGGAGATGGTGCTGCGCACGAAGTCGCCCGAGGCGTTGATGACGAAGCCGTCCGTGGCACCCCCACTCTTGTTGTAGAACTCCTCCAGCACCACATCCAGCTCTTCGGGCGCGACGTCCGTGAAGCGGGCCATGTAATAGCCCACCTGTTGGATCTCGCTGTCCTCGAGGTTCTTGATGACCTCGGACGCGCCTTCCTCGCCCATGGCGAGCAGCAGGATGGCCGCCTTCTTCGGCCCGGTCAGCTTGCCGACACCCATGATGACCTCTGCGTGCTAGGGCCGCGTCAGCGCGCGGCCCAATGTGGCCCCCAGCGGGCCGATGCTGTGCTGGACCGCGTCAGCTCGACGCGAATCCGATTATACGCCTCTGCCGGCGGTTCTCCAATCGCCTGGCGTTGGCCCGCCCATCCTGCGCTCGGCTGCCGCCCGGTCAGTCGATGGCCCGCTCGTCGGTCGGCGTGGCCCCGCCGGGATCGGTGGCGAAGAAGCGTGGCGCCTCCTCCGCGAACGCCCGAGCCAAGCGCTGTTGCGTCACCTGCGGCGCCTCCACGATCACGCGCGAATCGGAGAGGATGTCGAAGAAGCCCACCTCCGTGCGGTAGCGCGGCACGATCTGCAGGTGGATGTGATCGATGCTCGCCCCGGAGGCCGGCCCCAGGTTGTAGCCGACGTTGAAGCCCCCCGGGCGATACTCGCGCTCCAGCACCTGCAGCGCCAATACCTGCAGGCGATGCAATTCCAGCACCTCGGGCTCGCTGAGCTGCCGCACATCCGTGTGATGGGCATAGGGCACCACCATCAGGTGCCCCGGATTGTACGGGTACAGGTTCAGCGTGATGAACCAGGCGTCGTGGCGATAGACGAGCAGGTTGTCCACGCGGGGGTCGTCCCGCGCCACGGCGCACAGAATGCAGTCCACCGGCGGCCGCTTGCCCTTGGCGTAGTCCAGCTTGTTGGCCACGATGTTGTGCTTCTCCAGCTTCACGCCCGGCTGCCCTCCTGTAAATCGCCTGCGGCGGCCCTTCTCCGCTCCCGCCGGCTGTTCCCGCTGGCATTCATCATTCACGCCAAAGGGCGGTCCCTGCCGCGCGGCGGTGCACGCTCGCGCTTGCTCCCTCTGCGCCCATTGGCTATCATGCTGGTTTCGAAGCGCTACACGGCAGGATAGCTCAGCTGGTTAGAGCACGCGATTCATAATCGCGGGGTCGGGAGTTCAAGTCTCCCTCCTGCTACTTGATGGGAAAGCCCTTTTCGCCACGCGGCGGGAAGGGCTTTTTTGTTTCAACTGGCAAATAGCTAGCAACCGGCTCCATATCAGCCATCCTTTCCCTCTGGCTAGTTCGACCACGCAGGCCCCTTCCAAAGCATATTTCCGACCCGTTCACCATGGAGTCGCTTGGGGAATTTGTGGCCCTCAGATTTCAGGGCAATTGCGGCGGCCTCTGCGTCTTCGGGAATTACAGCGACCATCGCCATCAAAACGGCATCCAGCTGCGGCCATCGGGCACGCGGCTAGAGGTGCTTTTGCCTGATGACACAACTCAGATTCCTTCTTATAGAGCATTGTCAGTCTGTTCAATTCGGCCGGCGCTTGGTCTGACAGTTCGAATCGGCTCTCAATTGGCATTATAGTGCATATAGGTGCTTTGACATCAAAGAATGTTCTTGACCCCAGGCAGGCAATTGCAGAACAATCGCCCCACTTCGCTGCGCGTGAATTGCTGCAAAGCGTGAGCAGGGGAAGGCACTTTGCAGCGCAAGATGAAATATAGTGCAAAGCGCAGGTTCGGGCCATGACGCCTGTCCTGTGCACGCCGCGCCACTCCGGTGGATTCGTCCGCCGGTGACGTGGGGAAACCGGTCCATGCCGCGGTGATACGCACAACCCTAACATCTGGGGAGGATGACGATGCCCAGCAAGCGTCGAGAGCGCGAACCACAAGGTTCCTCAGCGGATACCCGTAGCCTTTCGCGACGGGAATTCGTGAAGCTGACCACCGCTGCTGCGGGCGGCATCGCCCTGGCGAGCAGCGTGCCCGCATTCCAGAGCACTGCAGGGGCGGCGGAAACCCTGAGGGTGGGGTTCGTCAGCCCCCTCAGCGGCCCGCTGGCGGGATTTGGCGAAGGCGATCCCTACGTAGTCGGCCTTGCCCGCAAAGCACTCAGCAACGGATTCCGGGTTGGCCACAAGCGATACGCGGTGGAAATCCTCGCCCGGGATGGTCAATCCGATCCGGCGCGGGCGGGCCAATTGGCGCAAGAGCTGATCAATCGTCAGCACATCGACTTTATGCTGACCACCTCCACACCGGAAACCGTGAACCCGGTGGCGGACGCCTGTGAGGCCGCCCGGGTGCCTTGTCTTTCCACCGTCGTGCCGTGGGAATCCTGGTACTTCGGCCGCGGGGCCAAGCCGGGGCAACCAAACCCGTTCAAGTGGACGTTCCACTTCAGCTTCGGCGTCAAGAACTTCCTGGATTGCTACGTGTCCCAGTGGAGCCTGCTCCCCACCAACAAGAAGGTCGGTGTGCTCTATCCCAACGACGCGGATGGCAACGCGATCCGTGAGCACTTGGCACCCGCGTTGGAGAAGGCCGGGTTCACGATCGTCGATCCGGGCGGCTTCGAAGACGGCACCACCGACTATTCGGCTCAAATCACCAAGTACAAGGCGCAGGGCTGCCAGATCTTCAATACATTCCCGATTCCGCCAGACTTCGCCACCTTCTGGCGCCAAGCTGCGCAGCAGGGCTACACGCGCTCGGCCGTCATCGCCCAGATTGCGAAGACGGGCCTGTTTCCGTCCCAGGTCGAGGCGCTGGGCTCGTTGGGGGATAAGCTGGCCACCGGCTGCTATTGGCACCGCGACTTCCCATACAAGTCCTCTCTCACCGGCATCAGCTCGCGCAAGTTGGCCGATGGCTACGAGGCACAGACGGGCCGACAGTGGAATCAGCAGCTTGGCGCGACCATGTCCCTGCTCGATGCGGGATTCACGGCCCTCAAGGAAAGTGGCAACCCGAAGAACAAGGCGGCCGTGGCGGCTGCGCTGAATAAGCTGAAGACTGTCACGTCCGTGGGTCTGGTGGACTTCACGCATGGGCCGTTCCCGCACGTGGCCACCAGCAGCATCATCGGATGCCAGTGGGTGAAGTCGAAGCCGGGCAGCAAGTTCCAGTTCGATCTGCCCATCACCGAGCATTCCAACGATCCAAACGTGCCGATCCAGGCCAAGCTGCTGGCCTACAATAGCTGAGCCCGTACGGGCGAAGGGTGCCGCAATCGTGGTGGAAAACGGGACGATGTTGGTGGCCGCAGGGGTCTCCAAACGGTTTGGAGCCTACGTGGCGGTCGACGGGGTGGATTTTGCCCTCAATAGCGGCGATGCGGTCGGCATTGTGGGGCCCAATGGGGCGGGAAAAACCACCCTGCTCAACCTCCTTGCCGGCAGCTACCGCCCGTCTGCCGGGACTGTGGCCTTTCGTGGCGCCGATATCACGGCGCAATCGGAGGCGCAGCGCTGCCTGCTCGGCATTGCCCGTTCGCATCAAGTGCCGCGTCCCTTCGCCGGAATGACTGTCTTCGAGAACGCCTTTGTGGCAGCCACCGCGGGCGGGGGGCTGCGGGGTGAGCAGGCCTACCAGCGCTGCGTGGAGTCGCTCGAACTGTGCGGCATGGTGCCGCTGGCCAACCGTCAGGCGGAAACGCTGGGCCTGATGGACCGCAAGCGGCTTGAACTGGCGCGGGCACTGGCGACCCAACCAAAGGTGCTCCTGCTGGACGAAATCGGGGCCGGCCTGACCGATGCCGAGGCAAACGTACTCGTAGAGATCATCCAGGTGCTAAGGGGGCGGGAGATCGCCATCGTCTGGATCGAGCACATACTGCATGTGCTTGTGCGGGTTGTGCGGCGGCTGGTGTGCATGGACGCCGGACGGGTCATCGCCGACGGCGATCCTCAGGCGGTCATTGCGGACCCGGCCGTCGCCGAGGCGTACTTTGGCCGTGGGATGGAATGAGCCTCCTCCAAGTCGAGCAATTGGACGCCCGACACGGGCTGCTGCAGGCGGTGCGTGGCGTATCCCTTTCCGTATCCGAGGGCGAGATTCTTGCGCTGGTTGGGGCCAATGGCGCCGGCAAGACCACGTTGCTGCGCACCATTGCCGGGGCCCACAGGCTGGCCGGGGGTCGCGTGTTGTTGGATGGCAAGGACGTGAGCAGGGACCGCGCTCACCGCCGAGTGGCCATGGGCATCACCCTGGTGCCCGAAGGACGCCGGCTGTTTACCGGCCTCACTGTCAGGGAGAACCTGCTGGTGGCCGGCGCCCGCGGCCGCCGCGGATACTGGACGGTGGACACGGTGCTGGAGGCCTTTCCGATGCTCAGGGACCGTCTGGGCAATCGGGGGGGCGAGCTTTCTGGGGGCGAGCAGCAGGCTACCGCCATCGGGCGCGCCCTGATAAGCAACCCTCGCGTCCTGCTCATCGATGAGCTGTCGCTGGGCTTGGCGCCGATTGCAGTGGACCAGGTCTACCAATCCTTGCAGACCGTCATCGCCAGCGGAGCGACGATCATCCTCGTGGAACAGTCCCTGGACCGCGCCATGAACGTGGCCTCCCACTTGGTCTGCATGCTGGAGGGCCGGACGGTGCTGGAAGGCAAAACAGCGGACTTCACGCACAAGCAGGTGTCGGAAGCCTACTTTGGCCTCAGCTCTGTCGGGCGGGAGGACGGGCCAGCATGATCTGGGTCAACCAAATCTTGCAGGGGGTGCTGCTGGGCGGCTACTACGCCATGCTCGCCTGTGGCTTGTCCCTCATGTTCGGGGTGATGCGCATCATCAACCTTGCCCATGGCAGCTTGGCGGTGGTGGCCGCGTACCTGGTGTGGGTGGTGGCGAACCGGCTGCACTTCTCTCCCTTCCTGGGGCTGGCGCTGGTATTGCCTTGCATGGCGCTGGCGGGCTGGCTGCTCCAGCGGCTGGTATTCGAACGCAGCCTGGGGGCGGGCGAGTTGGTGCCCTTGCTGAGCACGTTCGGCTTGGCTGTTGTGCTGGACAACTCCATGTTCCAGACATTCGGGGCCGACAGCCGTTCGCTGGCCCCTAACATCGGTGATCTCGCCTGGAACAGCTGGGGCGTGACGAGCCAGATTTATGTCGGTCAACTGCCCTTGCTGACGTTCGTTGTGGCCGTGGCGCTGCTCGGGGGGCTCCATCTCTTCTTGCTGCGCACGCCGATGGGGCGATCCGTTCGGGCGACCACGGAGGATCCCGACACGGCTGAGCTTGTGGGCATTGATACCCGCAAGGTTTATGGATTCGCGGCGGCCGCCTCGCTGGTCGCGGTCGGTTTCGCCGGCACGTTCCTGGCCATGCGGGCCGCATTCGATCCCTATGCGGGACCGGCCCAGCTCATCTTCGCCTTCGAAGCCATCGTCATTGGCGGCACGGGCTCCCTTTGGGGCACCCTCGTGGGGGGGGTCGTCCTGGGCGTGGCGCAGAACTTGGGGGCCCAGGTGAGTCCACAAGGCTTCCTTGTGGCTGGCCACGCGGCATTCCTGGCAGTCCTCGCCCTGCGCTTCTTCGCGGGCGGGCGCGGCCTGCGTTCGCTGTTGCGCATCCCGCGGAGACCCGCGGCATGATGGGCCAAGGCGGGGTGTACATCCAACGCTGGACGAAGGTCTCGGTCGCCAGCACGAGCTGCCTGGTCGGACTCGTCGTGGTGCTTGCATTCGGGCCCTACTTCCTTGGCCCGTACCTGACGGAACGACTCACGAATCTCTTCATCTACGTGATCCTGGCCGCGATGTGGAACGCGCTGGCTGGGTATGGCGGATTGGTCTCAGTGGGCCAGCAGACGTTCTTCGGGCTGGCCGCCTATGCGGCAATCCGTCTGTCCTTCTGGGGCGTTTCGGTGTATCCGGCGCTCATTTTGAGCACCGTGCTGGTGGGCTTGGTGTCCGTGCCGCTCTCAGTGTTTGTGTTGCGGCTGCGCGGCGGGGAATTCGCGATCGGGATGTGGGTCATCGCCGAACTGACGCACCTGCTTGTTAATCTGGACGGCCTGATCAACGGGGAAACCGGCGTCTCCTTGATTGCCCTGAACGCCTATCCGCCCGAGGCACGCCTGGCCTATGACTACTGGATGGCCCTTGGAGCGATGACGGTGCTGGTGGGGTTGACGTTCCTTCTGCTCCGCTCCAACACGGGCGCGGCCATACAGGCCATCCGGGACGACGAGGACGCGGCCGCCTCTGTGGGGGTGCGGGTGCTGGCCAGCAAGCGCCTGATATTCGTACTCTCCGCGACTGGCTGTGCCGCTGCCGGGGCCCTGTGGATCGCCACGCTGATCAGCTTTCAGCCCAAGACCTATTTCAGCGTGCAATGGTCGGCATACATGATCTTCATGGCGCTGGTGGGGGGACTGGGCACGTTCGAAGGGCCGATTCTGGGAGCCATCCTGTTCTTCCTGATCGAAACCCTTTTCGGCGGCATCGGCGTGTGGTACCTGATCGGCCTGGGCGCCACGGCTCTGGCGTTCGCGCTGTTTCTGCCTCGCGGCGTGTGGGGCGCGCTGGAGGATCGCTTCGGCATCCGCCTCATGCCCGTTGGCTTGAGGCTGCGCTTTCCGGCCGATGCCGCGCCCCGCCGCAATACCGACGCAGCGGCACCGTAGAATTCTCCAGTCCCGGCGGGCCCTTGCCGTGCGCGGATGGGCGCCCGACGCATGCCGGAGTTGCCAATAACCACGGTTGTCAGAGGGAGACAATGATGGCGCAGTACATTCCACCTGCGATCGATTGGGTTCGTGAGCAAGTAGAGCTTTATGAGAGCAGCGGCGGTACCAAGGGCACGACGCTGCGGGACACGGGCCTGCCGTGCATCATCGTTACCCATATGGGTAACAAGACCGGTGGGGTACGAAAGATCCCGCTCATGCGCGTCAAAGTCGGAGCGGGTTATGTGCTCGTGGGTTCCTACGGCGGGCGGCCGAAGAACCCAGTATGGGTCTACAACCTGCGGGCCAATCCCGATGTCGAAATCCGCGACGGGGCAGAGGTATTCAAGATGCGGGTGCGGGAGGTGGAGGACGATTCGGAGCGCCAAAGACTTTGGGAGGCTGCCGCCGCTGCCTATCCGCCCTACAACGATTATCAGGACAAGACATCGCGCAAAATCCCCGTGTTCATCGCCGAGCCGGTCTGATGCCGTAAGTATGGAGTCAAGCCTGGACGTGGCCGGTCGCTGCCCGGACGTTCAGTCCCTGTCCAAACAATTCCCAGCATTGCAGTCGAGGCTCGTTCCGGATTGGCGGGGCCATCGCGAACGTCGGCTTGCCGGGCCCGGGTGCGGCTGGGCCTGTCCATGGCTGATTCAGAGCGGGTCTCCAGCAGCCGTGCGATAGGCACACCAGGGCGGAGCCCGGTGCCGTCCGGCGTCACTCCCCGGCATTGTCGTTCATTCTGCCCACCGCCAGTGGCCTAATCCACCCGGGCCACGCGCACCTCGCGGGACTGGGAGCGCCCCTGGTCGTCCACGGCCCGCAGGGTGAAGCGGCCCGGTTCCGCACGCCAGAAGAAGGGCGTGCCGGCGCGGGAATGGCCCAGGTAGCGCGTGTCGAGGAACCAGTAGATCTGGCGCACGTCCCCATCGGTCACGGCGCGTAGCGGGATCGTCTTGCGGGAGGTCTCCCCGGCCCGCATCGTGTACACGATGCCCACGCGGGGCGAGGTGATCTCCGGTGGGGCCCCCGTGGCGGAGGCGTAGGCGCAGTGCGGGGGATACGGCGGTGGCACCCGGCGGGGGATATCGGCTTCGCGGAAGATCTCCAGCAGGTCCGAGGGCCAGAACTCGAACACCTCGGCCCGGGTGCCGGGGGCATCCGGCGAGCAGGCGCGCAGGCCCGTGCGCACGTCGATGCGCACCTGCCGGTACACCGTGTCCGGCTCGATGGGCGACACGCCCGGGATGAACCACGTCATCACCGTGCTGGGACAGAACGGCCCTGGAATGCCGCCGGAGGCCGCGCACACCTTCACGCGCCGCAGGTTCAGGCCCTTGGGCCCGGGCAGCTTGGGCAGCGCGGGGGAGATGGCCGCAATTGCATCCACGATGCGGAAAAAGAGCGGGCCCGCGGCCTTGCGGCCCACAAACGCCGGGTCGCCCTCGCCGTCGAAGTTGCCCACCCACACCGCCAGCACGTAGGGCCCGACCAGCCCTACCGACCACGCATCGCGGTAGGCTGCGGGAGAACCAACCGGCAGGGGTAGGCGGAGGTGTGGGCGCTTCGGCTGCCATGATGGAACCGCTTGAGGTTGTGTGGCTCGACTCCAGCCGGCAACGGCCGGTGGCCGTTGCTCAAAACCCCAGAGGCTGCCACACCTCGAGCCCATCAAGGCAGGAGATACGCCCCCCTAAAGGTGTGCCGGAACCACGGTGCAATCGTGCGACATCCTACTCAATTGGAAGGAAACGAGCCAATTGTTTCGTGTGTTCCGTTGAGATTTATCTCAATCGCATCAAGCAGATGCGAGTGTCGGAAAAGGATTTGGACGGGTAGCGATGAGGGCCATTCAGGGTCAACGATCCATCGCGTCGGGTTCGTTCCGCGCGCTTCGACGAAATCATCTCGAGTGGGCCGGAAGACGGGCTCAACGCGCACCAACTGGTGTCGGCCCACATCGGTGCGCAGCGGCCCCAACGTTCCGGGTCTCGTCCCAGCTCGCCGTCACGGCGGTCTGGTGGTGCGCCACGGCTCAATATTGGGGGTTGCGGAGGAGGAAGGCGCTGCCTCCGGTGCTGCCGGCGGCCACGCGCGAGCGCTCGGCCGTGTCCGCACCTCCACGCTCCGGCAGGCGCCGCAGGCCCCTGCACCCCTTCAAATGGGGTCAAGGGGGCTTGCTCCCTGGCGGGGGTTCCAAGGGGGTGGAGCCCCCATGGAGGTGTCCAGCCGGAGGTTTAGGGCTGACGCCCTGCTAGGGCAGCGTCAGCCTGACCTCGACTGCCGCGCTCGCAATGACTGCAACGTCACCGGTTGCCTCGTCGGGAACGTCGAGTCCGCCCATTACCACCTTCACGGAAACCTGGCCCACGGGGAGGGCTGCCTTCACTGCCGCGGCATCGACCCGATCAGGTTGCTGCACTCCGATGGTGACAGTCACCTGCATGGTGCTCGTATCCACTTCCAGTGTTCGGATCATGGTTAGGGAACTGTGGTGGATGGCATCCTCCACAGCCCGAATTGCGGCCTTGGTGTAGTCGCCACCGTGCAGGTCATTGCCGGCACCCATTTCCAGGATCACGCGCTTTGCCGTCATGGAGTTGCCCCTTACGGAAGATCCAGCCGCACGACGGCTGCAGCGTGGGCGATCAGCGTGGCATCCGTGCCCTCGTCGTTGGGGATTTCCAGACCCCCTTGCACGACGTTCACGGTGCCGGTGCCATGAGGCAGCACCGCCAGCACCGACGCCTTGTCCACCGTATCCGGGCGTGGAACACCGATGGTCACTTCCACCCGCATGGAATCGGTCGACATCCCCAGCGCCTTGGCCACACTTAGAGAGTTGTGCCACAGGGCATCCCGCAGGGCCCGCACAGCAGCCTTGGTGCTGTCCACCCCTCGAATATCGGTGCCCATGCCGATCTCGAGAACCACGCGCTTCCAGGTCATGTGTTAGCTGCCTCAAGAGTGTGTCGGGTTGTCGCGCATTGAACCAAGATGGAAGACTCGGTCCGCCTCAGCGCGTTCGGCCGATTCCAGTTCGGGGGTGGCATCAGATAGCCTCGCCATCAGGCCTTCACAGGCCGGCAGCAGCAGGCCGGTCTCATGGCACGCCTCGTCAGAGTGAGCACATCGCGGCTTAGAGCTTTGCCAGTACCGTATCCGCCAGACGATCCAGCCCTTCCAGCGGATCGGGGCCCAACAGGCCATGGCGGATCACGAGCCTGGAAACCCCCATGTCCTCGAATCGTTTGATCTCGTCCAGCGGGGCATCCCCGGGAATCCAAATGGAGGAGATGTCGATGGTATTGGGGTCCCGGCCGGCATCCCGGGCCAGCTTGTTCAGCTTGTCGATGGAACCCGATAGCACATCGGGGCCCTGCCCGCTGGCCAGCCAGCCGTTGCCATGCGCCACCACCCGGCGCATCACGGCATCGGCGGCACCCCCGATATAGATCGGGATGTGCGGCTTTTGAAGCGGCACCGGGCGACTCTTGAATTTGCTCCAATTCAGAAACTCGCTGCGGTGCTCCACCACGTCGCCCGTCCACACCTTTTTGATGCCCGTCAGGTAGTCGTCCATGCGCGCCCCGCGCCGGGGGAAGGGCGTGCCCATCGCCTCGTACTCCTCGGCACACCATCCAGCCCCCACGCCCAGCATGAAGCGTCCGCCCGACAGAACGTCCAGGCTGGCCGCCTGCTTGGCCAGCAGCAGCGGGTTCGTCTGCGGCAGGAGGGTGATCCCGGTACCGAGCCGGATCGATCTGGTCCTGGCTGCCACGTAGGTCAGGCTGACCAGTGGGTCGACGTAGCTGGTTTCCGGCGTTCCGGGCAACTTTCCGTCCGCGCTTCCGGGGTATCGGGAGGTGTATTCCACGAACCGGCAAACGTGATCGAAGGTCCACAGGGATTCCATCCCGACGGCTTCGGCCTTGAGCGCCAGGGCTTCCATGACGGCCGCAACGTCCGGGCCGCCCACATTGATTCCAATCAACCCGATCTTCATCGCTTGCTCCAGGTGTGGTTTGGGTATGTCCCTCTACCTATCGCGGAAGCCCATGCCGGCCAAGAGGCGGACGCGACTACGGATGGCCGCAGCTTTGGGTCAAGCAGACAGACCGCTTGACCTGCCCTCTCCATCCCGATCCAGGCCGATTCGCGTTGGCCGATCAGCAGCGAATGATGCAGGCATCTGCGCACGGCGGTCGCAAACGCGAAGCTAAGCGGGGTGCTTCTGCATCGCCTTCATGCCGCGGTGCGCCTCAGCCAGGATCTCAAGGGAGCGCAGCGCAGCCAGGGGGTCATGAATCCGGGCGGTCACGATGAGTTCATCTGCGCCAGTCTCCGCGATGAACGCCGCAAGCCCGCGACCAATGGTTTCCCGGGAGCCGACAAGGGAGCAGGCCAGCTTCTGCTCGACTGCCGCCCGCTCCGCAACCGACCCGTAGCTGTCGATATCGTCGATGGGTGGCCGCAGCCGACCCCGGCGGCCGCGAAGCATGTCGGTGGACTGCACCTGCATCGAAGTGAAGAGCCGCTGCGCTTCCACATCGGTATCGGCCGCCACCACGTTGAGTCCAACCATGGCGTAGGCGCGGTCCAGTTGCTCCGAGGGACGGAAGCTGCTGCGATACTCCCCCAGGGCCGCCATCAGCAGTTCCGGCGCAAAGTGCGAAGCGAACGCGAACGGCAATCCCAGGTAGGCGGCCAGCCGTGCACTAAAGAGACTGGATCCCAGCAGCCAGATCGGCACCTTCAAGCCCGCGCCGGGAATCGCGCGCACCCGCTGGTCTGGGGTGGGCTCCCGGAAGTAGCCCTGCAACTCCACCACGTCTTGCGGAAAGTTCTCCCCAGCGCCCTCCAGGTCTCGGCGCAGGGCGTACATCGTGTAGGGGTCCGTTCCCGGCGCTCGCCCCAATCCGAGGTCGATGCGGTCAGGGTAGAGCGAAGCGAGCGTCCCGAACTGCTCCGCGATGACCAGCGGGGCGTGATTGGGCAGCATGATACCCCCAGACCCGACGCGGATGGTCTTCGTGGCGCCCGCCAGATGACCGATCAGGACGCTCGTGGCCGAACTGCCGATTCCCAAGGCATTGTGATGCTCAGCGAGCCAGTAGCGATGATAGCCCAACCGCTCTGCGTGCTGCGCCTGTTCCCGCATGGAGCGGAACGCCTGGGGCGCGTCTCCATCCTCCCGGATCGGGGCAAGGTCGAGTATGGAAATCGGAATCATGAAGCGCTTGCTCATCCTGGCTGAGATTCCGCCTCGCATTGGAAGCGGTCAGGGTCTGTCGGTGGTACCGGTGCTGTCCACGATCACTTATCGGACGACTTGGTGAACGTCTCGCAGGAATGCGACTGCAATGCGGTCAGCCACTATACCGGGAATGGGCGCTGTGGCGCCAATAACGCCGCGTGGCGCGGGCAAACCAGCCGGCGCGGCAGAGCAAGGCGGCCAAAGCTTTAGCCGGTCGTTGCCATCTCGTGGCTGCCGGGCCGGGGCGCTCCGCGTACGACCCCGACACGCACACCGAACAGCCGTTCATCGTCAAGGAAGGCTAGTGCCCCAGCGCATCCAACCGCCGGGCGTCCTCCGCCCGCAGCACCAGCCCGGCGGCCGCGGCGCTGTCGGCGATGCTGCCGGGCTGGCTGGCGCCGGGGATGGGCAGGATGTGCGGCCCCTTGCCAAGCAGCCACGCCAGCGCAATGCGATACGCGCTGCAGCCGTAGTCACGGCCAAGCTCGGCCAGCAGGCGCTGGCGGGCGAGTTGCTTGTAGCCGCTCTCCCCGCCCAGCGGACTGTACGCGATGTAGGTCACGCCCTGCTCGGCGCACAAGTCTGCCAAACCGCTGTGGAGGTCCGTCTGCTCGCCGGGACTGCACCGGTTTTGAACGGTCTCCACGCGCAGCAGGCCCAGCGCTTGCCGCAACAGCGCGGGCGTGACGTTGGAGATGCCCACGTGACGCACTTTGCCCTCGCGCTGCAGCTCGGCCATGGCTTGCAGCGATTCCGCGTAGGGCACGTTGGGGTCGGGCCAGTGGAACTGGTACAGGAAGATCTGCTCCACGCCCAGATTGCGCAGACTCTCCTCGCATACGCGCTTCAGATGCGCCGGACGACCGTCGCGCACCCAGGCGCCGCCTGGCCGCGTCATGCCGCCCTTGGTGGCCACGTGCACGCGCTCCGCCACGCCCAGCTCGCGGGTGGCCCAGGCGATCAGGCGCTCGTTGTGCCCGGGCTCCGTGTCGTCCAGGCAGTACGAATCCGCGGTGTCCCAGAAGTCCACGCCGGCATCCAGCGCCGCCTTGAACACGGCCAGCGCCGCGGGCCGGTCGGGCCGCCGGCTGCGCGTGGAAAGGGGCATCACGCCCCAGCCGACGGGGTGCACTTTGACGCCTGTGCGGCCGATCTCGCGGCGCGGGGTCGCCGCAGCCCCCTCGGTGGATGGGCGGCCGCTCATGCCACCTCCACGATGACCTCGATCTCCACCGGGATGCCGGCAGGCAGCGAACCCATGCCCACAGCGGAGCGCGCGTGGCGGCCCCGCTCGCCGAAGACCTCCACGAACAGGTCCGAGCACCCGTTGATCACCTTGGGCTGATCGCCGAACTCCGGGTCCGCGTTGACCATGCCCAACACCTTCACGATCTGCTGGACGCGATCCAGGCTGCCCAACTGATCCTGCATCACTGCGAGCAGCATCAGACCCACAGAGCGCGCATGCTCGTAGCCCTGCTCCACCGTGAACTCCCGGCCCACCTTGCCCTTGGGCACCGTGCCGTCCGCGGACCATGGGCCCTTGCCGGACAGGTACAGCAGGTTCCCTGTCTGGACGGCCTGGACGTAGTTGCCAACCGGCTTGGAGAGTTTGGGCAGGGTGATACCCAATTCAGTGAGGCGATCACTGATGGCCATACGGTCTCCTCTGGCTTGGAATGACGCAACCCCGGCACTGCAAGAGACGCAGCCAGGCGGCACCGCGGGGACTTCTCTCGGCTCCGCGGCCGGGTCCCCCACCCCTAGCCTTTCGGCTCCTGTTCTGTCCACTGCCCTGGCCCGGTTTTGCTTTATTTCTGTGCCCAGTTGATCTAAGTCAAGGTGCGGAGACCTGCCAAAGCGGCAAGCTGTGGCTAGTCCCGTGGGTATGGGCGCCGTTGCGAGAGGCGGCGAGGGAGCAAAGCAGGCCCGTGGGGTCTGGGAACATGCCCTTCAATAAAAACAAGGGGAGCTGCAACGATGAAAGCAGACGGAACGCCGGCCAAGCCCGGCACGAGCGCCGTATCGCGCCGTAATCTCATCAAAGGCGCCGTTGCAGCCGGGGGTGTGGCCGCCCTGACGGCTTCCAACGGCCTCGGCTTCAACATCCGCACGGCCAAGGCAGCCGGCACCACATGGCGCGTCCAGTGCGCGTGGGCCGCCGGCCTGATCGGCTACAAGATCTTCGAGAAGTGGGCCAACAGCATTGCCGAACGCAGCGGGGGCGAGCTGACCATCAAGCCGTTCCCGGACCAGGCGGTCGTGGGCACCTTCCAGTCCTTCGACGCCGCCCGCACGGGTGTGCTGGACGGCTTCAACTGGTTCACGCTGTACGGCGCGGGCAAGCTGCCCGCCACGGTGTTCCTCAGTTCGTATCCGCTGGGGCCGCGCACCGAGGGTGAGTGGGACACGTTCTACTATGGCCTGGGCGGCCTGGAGATCGCGCGCGACCTGTACGCCAAGAGCGGCCTGTACTACGTGGGGCCGATCCAGCACGGGCCCAACATCATCCACTCCAAGGTGCCGATTCGCTCCATCGATGACTTCCGTGGCCGCAAGATGCGCGTGCCTGGCGGGATGGTGGCCGAACTCTATACGGCCGCCGGAGCCAAGACGACGTTGCTGCCCGGCAGCGAGATCTTCCCTGCGATGGAGAAGGGCACCATCGACGTGGCCGACTACGTGGGGCCGGCCATCAACTACGAGTTCGGGCTGTACCAAGTGGCCAAGTACATCTCCATGGGCCCCCCGGGCTTCATGTCGATCTATCAGCCTGTCGACCTGATGGAGCTGACGATCAACATGAAGCGCTGGAACGCCATCTCGCCGAAGATGCGGCAGTTCGTGGAGGAAGAGGTGCACCGCTACTCGGACATTCACCACGCCGAGATCCAGAAGGCCGACCAGGAGGCTTGGCCAAAATTCAAGGAGAAAGGCGTCACCGTCACCCGGCTCTCCGAGGAGGACGTGGAGAAGTTTACGAAGCTCGCTGTGCCCCTCTGGTACAAGTGGGCCAACAAGGACCCGGTGGCGGCGCGGGTGTTCAAGATCCAGCTCGACTACATGATGTCACCGAGCCTGGGCTACGTGACACCGCAGATGATCAAGGGCCAGTCGCTCAAGATCTGACCGCGGCGCGGCGGGAGCCCTCCTGCCGCACTCCCGTACCGCACGAGAATCGATGCCGGGGCCGCCCGCTGGGGCGGCCCCTGAGCATCGTTTCTGGTGCTTACCCTTAGCCCAAGCCGATCGTCTTTCATGCCGAGTCTAACGTTTGTGCTGCCGCACTGGATGTACTGGGGCGGGCTGGCGGTGTTCCCGCTGGTCGCCATGTTCCTGGTGCGGCGCGAGGAAAAGCGCGGACCGGGCAGCGGAATCTCCCTGCCCATCGCGTTCATGTTCTGGCTTGCGTCTGGCTTCGCAGGCGTCCATCGCTTCTACCTGCGCAGCTGGTGGGGGCTCGTCTATATTCCGCTGTTCCTCGCCATCCTGCTGGGCAACGTGCAGGTGCGCAACGCACGCGGCCTGGTCTCCAATGGCGGCGGCGAAGTGCAGTCCGCGCAGTTCGATATGCAACTCGCCAAGGAAGCTATCCAGAAGGGCGACGAGGGTGCTCAGGCCAAGCTGGAGGCCGCCCAACAGCGGATGGAAACCGCCCAGGCCGACCTGGCCGCCGATACTGCCGACTACAACTTCTGGTTCCGTCTGGTGGGCGTGATGGCGGCCATCACGGCTGTGCTGCTGCTGATCGACCTGTTCCTGCTGCCGCGCTTGGTGCGGCGCTGCGCCGAGGCAGAGGCGCAGGGGCCGCCGCCGACCGAGCCGGTCATGCCCATGCCCGTGGTGCAGGATGGCGGCATCGGCGAATCGCCCGATCTGTTGGTGCATACCCCCTTCACCAACTGGATCGACACGATCGACGGATACATCGGCGAATTCGTGGGCTACTGGTCCCTCATCGCCGTGTTCGTCTACTACTACGAGGTGCTGGCGCGGTACGTGTTCAACTCCCCCACCAACTGGGCGCATGAAAGCATGTTCCTCATGTTCGGCATGCAGTACCTGCTCTGCGGGGCTTTTGCCTTGCGGGAGGATTCGCACGTGCGGGTGGACGTCATCTACGTGATGCTGCCGGTGCGCGTCCGGGCCCTGCTGGATGTTATTACCGCGGTCTTCTTCTACCTGTTCAGTGCGGCGCTGCTGATCACGGGCACCGTCTTTGCCATGAACGCTGTCCAACTGTGGGAGCGCTCCTTTACCGAGTGGGCCATCCAGTATTGGCCAGTGAAGATCACGATGCCCCTCGGGGCCGCGCTGATCCTCATCCAGGGCACCGTTAAGCTCTACAAGGACCTGATCATTCTCACCCGGAAGGAGGCGTAACCATGGGGCTGGATATCGGAATCGGCTGGCTGACGCTCCTGATGAGCGGATCCCTGGCCGTGCTGCTGTTGATGGGCCTGCCCCTGGCCTTCGTGACGGGCGGATTGGGGGTGCTGTTCCTGTATCTGTTCAACGATCTGCAGATGCTGAACATCCTGCCCACGCGCATCTTTCCGTTCATGACGGACTACCAGCTGTCGGCCGTGCCGCTGTTCATCTTCATGGCGGCCATGCTGGAGCGGGGTGGGCTGATCGAGGAACTGTTCGACGTCATCTACAAGATCCTGGGCGGCCTGCGTGGTGGCTTGGCTACCGCCTCCATCGTGGCCTCGACGATCCTGGCGGCCACGGTGGGCGTGGTGGGCGCCACCGAAGTGACGATGGGCATGATCGCTCTGCCGGCCATGATCAAGCGCAAGTACAACCCCGAGATGGCCTGCGGAGCGATCCTTTCCGGCGGGACGCTGGGCATTCTGATCCCGCCGTCCATCATGGCCATCCTGTATGCCGTCGTCGCCGCGCAGTCCGTGGGCGAGTTGTTCATCGGCGCGGTGTTCCCCGGCCTGCTGCTCTCCAGCTTGTACATCGCGTACGTGACGATCCGCAGCTACGTCAATCCGGCCTACGGGCCGCCGCTGCCGGTGGACGAGCGGGTGGGATTCCGCGAGAAGCTGCGTCTGGGGCGCAGCATCTTCCCGGCGCTGTTCCTGGTCGTGTTGGTGCTGGGTGTCATCTTCATCGGCATCGCCACGCCCGTGGAGGCCGCCGGCATCGGCACCTTCGGGGCTCTGGTGGTGGCTGCCTTCGCGCGGCGCCTGAACTGGGCCGCAGCCCGCGACGCGGCGATCACGACGCTGAAGGCCTCGGCGATGGTGCTGTGGATCGTGTTCGGGGCCAGCGTGTTCGTGGGCTTCTACATCGTCAACGGCGGCCAGCAGTTTGTGACCGACTCCTTGATCGGCACCGGCCTGGGCCCCTACGGCATCCTGTTGTTGATGAACGTGATGCTCGTGGTGCTGGGAATGTTCCTGGACTGGGTGGGCATCCTGCTGCTGACGGTGCCCATCTTCGTGCCGCTGCTCAAGACGCTGGCCTTCACCGGCGTGCTGGGGCTGCCCGGCGTGTCGGTCTCGGACATCCCGCTGTGGTTCGGGGTGGTGTACATCGTCAACATGCAGATCGCCTTCCTGTCCCCGCCCTTCGGCTACTCGCTGTTCTACCTGAAGAGCGTGGCGCCGCCGGAGGTAACCATGGCCACGATCTTCCGCGGGGCGCTGCCGTTCATCGCCCTGCAGATCATCGGCCTCTCCATCTGCATCATCTTTCCGCCGATCGTGACCTGGCTGCCCAGTCTGCTCTACGGGCACTAGGCTCTGTCTGGCAATGGCCCTTCAAGCGACTGGGCCGCTTGAAAAAGCACAAGCAAGCCAATGCGGGGGCCGAAGGCCCCCGCACCCCCAATACAATTCCTGACCAAGGGCTGCGCAGTTTCTTCCGCAAATAGGGTCCAGGGGCCCCCGCTCCCGGGCTGGCTATGGTGCCAACACCACGAACTGTGCGCCTGGAACCGCGGCGCACGCACTCAGGCGCTGACGGGCGGGGGCTTCACGGAGACGTGTGCGGCCACGATGCGCCAGCCTTCCGGCAGGTGCACCCAGGTCTGGCTTTGGCGGCCGGCCTGCCCCGTGCCGATGCGCTCGAACTCGCGGTTGACCACGGCGAAGTCGTGCCCGAAGGTGGTGATCTCCGTGCGGCCATTGACGCGCTGGGGCGCCCCGCCCGGCACACTGCCACGATAGGCCGCAATAGCGGCGTGACCATAGAGGTTCTCCCACACGCCGTAGCGCAGGGTGTGGGGCGAATCCCAAAACAGCTCGTTCAGCGTGGCCACGTCGTTGGCCATCAGCGCCGTTTCGTAGCGTTCGAACGCGGCGGTCACTTCCGCCACCACCTCCGGGTCGTTGATCTTCATCGCTCGCCTCGTCGCGTCTCCGCAGTGGCTCCCGCTGCGCCCACAGCCGGCGCGGAGACCACGCCTTCGGCCTCCAGGGCCGCCGCCACCCGCAGCAGCAACGCTTCGTTGTAGGGTGCCGCTACCAGTTGAATCCCCAGCGGCAGGGCGCCCGGTCGCTGAATGGGCGCCGTCAGGGCCGGAAACCCGATGAATGACCACGGCCGCGTGAACGCTCCCACGTGCGCCCGCGTGGCCACCTCGCGCCCGGCGATGGTGCGGCTTGCCTCGCCAATGGGCGGGGCCGGGAAGGGCGTCGTGGCCGTCAGCAGCACGTCCACGTCCGTGAACGCCTCCAGTGCCCGCGCGCGGAACCAGCGTCGGAAGCGCTGCGCCTGCACCACCCAGGCCGCCGGCAGCAGCGCCCCGGCCAGGAAGCGGTCACGGGTCATGGGATCGAGGTCGTCCGGTCTGCTGCGCAGGTCCGGCAGGTGCAGCGCGCTGCCCTCCGCGTGGGTGATCAGCGAGGCGGCGGCCGCCGCGCGTGGCAGCTCGGGCAGCGCCACACGTCGATCGGCGCCCAGGCCGCGCGCCACCTGCTCCAACGCTTCCAGCACCTCCGGCTCGGCGTCCTCCGCAAAGCCACCGCCGGCCACGGCCACCCGCAACTCCGCGATGGAAGCCCCCAGGTGCGGCAGCGTGGGTTCCGGTGGGCGCGATGTACACACGGGATCGGCCGCGTCGGGCCCGGCCAGCAGGTCATAGGCCAGCGCAAGATCCCTTACGCTGCGCGCCAGCGGCCCCACGTGATCCAGGCTGTAGGAGAACAGGGCCACGCCCGCGCGGGAAATCCGCCCGTAGGTGGGCTTGAGCCCGAACACGCCGCACAGGGCGGCGGGCACGCGCACCGAGCCGTTGGTATCCGACCCCAGCGCCAAGGGCACCAGGCCCGCGGCCACGGCCGCCGCCGACCCGCCCGAGGAGCCCCCCGCCACACGGGTGAGATCGTGCGGGTTGTGCGTGGGGCCGTAGTGCGAGTTCTCCGTGGTGAAGCCGAAGGCGTACTCGTCCATATTCAACGCGCCCACCAGCACCGCCCCCGCCCGGCGCAGCGCGGCCACGGCGGCGGCATCGTGCAGCGCCGGCGGCCGCGCCGCATTGATGCGCGACCCGGCCAGCGTGGTCAGTCCAGCCACGTCGAACAGGTTCTTCACGGCAAAAGGCACGCCCGCCAGCGGTCCGGGATCGCGGCCCGCCGCCACCTCGCGGTCCACCCGGCGCGCATCGGCCAGAGCCTGATCGTCCACCAGCGCCGTGAAGCAGTTCAGCGCCTGGTCCCGCGCAGCGATGTGCTGCAACGCGGCGCGCACCAAGGCCTCGGCGGAGACGTCGCCCGCGCGCACCGCGGCCGCGACAACGTGCGCGGCTGCAGTCCGGGTCAGCGCCTCGATCATGGCACGTAGACCGGCGCCGGCTCGTCGCCCTCTTCGAGCGGGAATGCCATCAGCAACTCGGCCTGCGCGGCGAGCCGCGCGTAGTTTTCCGCCACGCCGGGCAGGTGATGCGGTCCCAGCGTCAGGCCCACAAGCGCGGCAACCTCCCGCACGATGCGGTCAACATCGCTATCCTTGGATGGCATGAATCCCCCGATGGGCAGGTGCAACGGATGAGACCAGCGGGCTCCATTCAAGCCACCCCGCCGACAAATGGCAAGCCGGGGACTTGCCATCGCGGCGGGATTGCCGCAGACCTACAGTTCAATCGCAGGCCGGCGTGGCGCGGGCCTGATCAACCTTTCGCGGAGGAAGCCATGAGCAAGATCGCCATCGTCGGGGAAATGACGGCGCATGCCGGCAAGTTCGATACCTACCTGGCCAAGATGACCGAGCACGCCCGCGCATCGCGCGCCGAACCCGGCTGCGTGCGCTTCGATGTGGTCGTACCCAAGAAGGGTGAGAACAAGCTGTTCATCTACGAGATCTGGCAGGATCAGGCCGCGCTGGAGGTGCACGCCAACACGCCGCGCATGCAGGCCTACCGCGAAGCCACCAAGGAGCTGCAGTCCGAGCGCAAGGTCACCGTGTGCGAGCTGCGCGAAAGCGCGGATGCGTAGGCGCCGGACCCCAGCGCTCAGGCCTGCCGGGGCTGCACCTTGCGCAGTGCGGGGATCAGCTCGTCCGAGATGAGACGCATGCTGGAGAGCGCTGTCGCCAGCGGCATACCGGCCCAGTGGGTGCGGATGATGAGGTGGTTCACCCCGAACTCCTCCCAGTACGGGCGGAGCTGCTCGTAGCATTCCTCGGGCGAGCCCAACACAAAGCGATCCTGCAGCAGGTCGTCGAAGCCCTGGTCGAAGGTCTCGCCCGCCGGCATCACCTTGTCCTGGCCCCACTTGGCGTAGTCGCGGTACTTGCCCGCCAGGTACGGCCCGGCCAGTTCCAGGGCTGTGGCCCGATCCTTGGCGCAGAACACTTCCTTGGCCGCCGGTTGCTCGGTGGGGAAGGCCTTGCCCACGCGCCCCAGCTCCTCGCTGAAGATGGCCATCTGCCGGCGGATAGTCGCCACGGTGGAGTGCGGATTGATGAACCAGTTATCTCCCAGCCGCGCTGCCCGCCGGATCGCCGCGTCGTTGTTCGCCGCGAACCAGATCGGCGGTCGCGGCTTCTGCACCGGGCGCAGATTCATGTGCACATCGCGCAGCGTGCAATACTCGCTCTCGAAGCTCACCGACTCTTCCGTCCATAGCCGCTGCACCAACTCCAGGCATTCCTCGAAGCGGCGCACGCGCTGGCCCTTGGGCACGCCGAAGGCGTCAAACTCCACCTCGCGATAGCCCAGGCCCACGCCGAAAACGAAGTTGCCCCGGGCGATCACGTCCAGCGAGGCCACGGTCTCAGCCACGTAGACCGGGTTGTGCAGGTTGATGAGCAGGATGCCCAGGCCGCAGGTCATCTCTCCCGCCTCGGCCATCAGCCGTGCCAGCAGGGGCACCAGTTGCAGCTGCTGGTTGTTGCCCTCGTTCAGGTAGTGCTGGCCCGAGAACAGGGAGTCCCAGCCGGAATCGCGGGCGTGGCGCACCATGGCGTACTGTTCCTCCAGGGCACTGACCATGTCCCGGTCCAGGTATTGCTGGTTGGTGATGAACAGGCCGACTTTCATGGGATTCCTCGAGGGCATGGGACGGCGCGCACCGCTGGTGGAGTCGCGCCAGTGAGTTGTGGGGTCAGCGTCAGTCCGCCAGTCGGCGCAGGCCTGCTTCGAGGTCCGCGATCAGCTCGTCGGGATCCTCCAGGCCGATATGGAGGCGCAGCACGAATGGGCTTTCCGTCCAGGGCACCGCAGTGCGCCCGTCGCGCACGTCGTTGAAGGAAACGAGACTCTCGTAGCCGCCCCAGGACGAGCCGATCTGGAAGTGCGCCAAGCCATCCACCATGCGCGCCACGGCGGCCTCGTCCGTGGTGTGCAACAGCACGCCGAACAGGCTGCTGGCGCCACGGAAGTCCCGCTTCCAGACTGCATGACCGGGGTCCTCCGGCAGGGCGGGGTAGAGCACGCGCTTAACCTCCGGGCGCCCCTGCAGGAAGCGCGCGACCCGCAACGCCGACTGCTCCTGGTGCCGCAGCCGCACGGCCATGGTGCGCAGCCCGCGCAGGGCCAGATAGCATTCGTCCGGCCCGCACACATCCCCGAAGGCGCCGGTGTTGTCCTTCAATCGGCGGTATAGCGATTCGTCCTTGGCCGTGATGATGCCGATCACCAGATCCGAGTGCCCGGCGATGTACTTGGTGCCGGCCTGGATGGACACGTCCACCCCGTGCTCGAAAGCCTTGAAGTACAGCGGTGTCGCCCACGTGTTGTCCAGCAGCACGTGCGCCCCCCGTGCGTGGGCCGCCGCCGCGATGGCGGGCACGTCCTGCATCTCGAAGGTCATGGAGCCAGGCGCTTCCGTATACACCACCCGGGTGTGGTCCCGCATCAGTGACGCGATGCCGGCGCCGATGGTGGGGTCGTAGAAGGTCGTCTCCACCCCGAAGCGCTGCAGCACGCCGGTGCAGAAGCTGCGCACCGGGCCGTAAACCGAGTCCGGCACCAGGATGTGATCGCCCGCGCCAACGAACGTGGAGAGCGCCATCGTGCACGCGGATAGCCCGGTGGCCGTCACGACAGCGCCGTGCCCGCCCTCCAGCTCGGCCACCGCCTGCGCCAGAGCCAGGGTGCTGGGCGTGCCGCGGGCGCCGTAGGTGATGCCGTCGTACTTGGCGTTGCCCTCGAAGCGGTGCCGGTAGGCCTCCAGCGTGGGGTAGAGGATCGTGGAGGCCCGATAGACGGGCAAATTCACCACACCGGCGTGATGGAAGGGATCGCGGGAGGCGTGGACCAGCAGCGTCTCGTCTTTCATGGCTCCTGTGGCAGCGACTAGAGGGTGCCCATGGCTGCGCACGGCTCACGGCCGGCGGCCCTCGGGCTCTCCGCCGTCCTAGCGCAGCCCAGGCGGCGTTGCAACCGCCCGACCGCAACCTCGGTGTTGTGGCGGGGTGCCACTTGGCAGCCATGTGGCAATATCCGGGCAGGCGATGTACCTCATTTGCCTGATGCAACAAATTGTACACACCGAGTATAGTTGGACAGGATATCCAAATTAAAAAGATTGAATTCTGACACACAACCTCATTCCGCATTGCAGACTGAAATCGTCTACGACCGTTAGCCTGCAATCCGGCATCGAGCGTCAGGCTGTTCCGTCTTCGCACCTCGTACCGGGCAGGAAGAGGCCGGCGTCCGGCCGCATAGCTAGCAGCCCATTTGGCGCCCAATGCGCAAGAATCCAGGGGCCCGGAGCGATTCAACATAGACCACAGGACACGGAGCGTCACCGACGTGGCCAACAAGACGGGACCGACCTACGATCAGCGCGATCTGGATCTCGTTGGACAGATCTATGAAGCGAGCCTGGATCCGGACCTGTGGAGCGAGGTGCTGGTCAGCTTCGCCGAGCGCATCGATGCGGCATCGGCCGTGCTCTCGTTCCACAATACGAGGGAACGACACCTGAGCTACGTCCAACTGCACGCCCGCGACGAGAAGTTTCTGCGCTCCTACCGCGAATATTACGTGCGGTTGAATCCGTACCTCGATGAACTGCACAGGTATTCTGACTCCGTATACCTTTCCCAGCACATCGTGCCGGAGCGCGAATTGATGCGCACGGAGTTCTACCGCGACTGGCTCCACCCGCAGGACGTCCACTACCACGCCGGCGGCGTGATCTTCCGCGACGAGGCCCGCATCGCGCTGATGGACTGGCAGCGCCCACGCAGCGCACCCGCCTTCGGTGATGCCGAGGTGAGGCAGATCACCCTGTTCGAGCCCCACCTGAAGCGGGCCCTCACCATCAATCAGAAGTTCTGGGGGCTGTTGTCAGACTCTCAGTCCGCAATGGCTGTGCTCGATGCACTCACCATCGGGGTGATCTTCGCCAATGAGGACAAGGAGGTCGTGTATGTGAATCCCAAGGCCGAGGAGATGGTGCGGCTTGGGGATGGCCTGATCCTGAAGGATGGCCACGTGTTCGGCGCGGAGCCGGCTCAGACGGAGCACCTGGAGCGGCTGCTCGATGGGGCGGTGCGTACGGGTGCCGGCGTGGGGATGGACGCCGGAGGTTCGATGTGGGTCGGGGCCCTGTTCGACAGGCCCTACTATGTGCTGGTGTCGCCGTTGCGGACCCACCGCAACGACCTGGGGTTGACGGGTAAGCGCGTATGCGCCGCGGTGTTCGTCTCCAGTCCTTATCACCCCTATGCCGTGTCCGTGCAATCTCTGCGCAACATGTTCGGCCTCACTGCAGCAGAGGCCAACATCGTCTCGGAACTGGCGAACGGCCTGACCCTGGAGCACATCGCGGACCGGCATGAACTGAGCAAGCACACCGTGCGCACGCACCTCAAGTCCATCTTTCTCAAAACGCACACGCGGCGGCAGGCCGAGCTGGCCAAACTGGTGCGCTGCAGCCCCACCTCCGTCGTGGCCGAGGGCCTGCTGCTGGGCCCCTCGCTCGGTGGACCGATGGAGCGTCGCGCCGAGCCCGATCGCCGAGAAGTGGCACGCGTCAATACATCGGGATAGGCGGCGGGCAGGGTGCGCGAGCTGCAATTCGCCGCAGACTTGCGCCCAGTGAGGTGCCGGGCCTGGCACTTCCCGATACGCCAAAAAAGTCGCGGCCTCACCCGTTTAGGGGATGCGATTTGGCTGCGGGAGGAGTAGATTTATATACAAATTGCCAAAATGTTAATCCAACGAGGCATGGGGGCCTTGTGGGACCATCAGCGCGGACACCAGGCAGCCGTGGGTCGCGGGAGGTTTGCGCCACAGTTCCGTGGCGGATGGGTGCCTGCGATGGCACCGTGTGCCGCCGAGAGAAGGGCCCCCGCTAGCCAGAAACGGATGCGGCACCCGGGACGCATGATGCGTTGACAAGTGCCTGCCATGGGCTGTGGGTTGAATTGAATTCGATTCCATGTCGGCGATGCCAAGGCTGACCGGCGTGGGTTTGTAGGAGCGCAGCATCAGGGGGAGCAAAAAGGAGCGCCCCGACAACAATACGCCTTCCGTGAGTTCGGTTGTCCCGCGCGGGCAGCGGACCCCCGGCAAGGCGATTCCGGTACAGCTCATGCCTGTTCAATCAGAGCCAGGCAGAGGCTTTTTTCGGTTTCTTCGGACCGTGCCCGTTCAGCATAAGTGCTGAATGGCGACGCATTCGTTTGCTCGATGACGTAGTTGGGGGACAAACCTCCCCCTCCAGATCGCACGTCTGTTTTTTCGTGCGATCCGCCGTAGACGCTCCGTGCCGGGCTAGGCCCAGCCAGTGCGGGGCGGAAACGCAGCACGATGGCCCTTGCCGGTCGCGCTCCCATGGGCATGGGTGACTCAGCCGGGGCCATCGCGCCGCGAAACCCTAAGTCAGAAAGAGGGTATCATGATGAAAAAGATAGTGCTAGGGATTGCTGCGCTGGCGCTGGGGCTCTCGCTGAGTTCGGGGGCTTATGCCGGCGTGACGTCCGGCAGCATGCCGGTCACGGCCAATATCCAGGCGTGGTGTGCTCTCGGGTTGAACACTCTCGACCTGGGCGACTATGCCGGTACGGCCGTCTCTGTCAGCAATGACCTGTACGTGTTGTGCTCGAAGGACTCACCATACAACGTGGCCATGGATGCGGGTCTGCACTTTGGCGCTGGCTGGCGTCGGGTGTCGGACGGCACCAACTTCGCGACGTACGGTATCTTCAAGGCCGGCGGGGCCGAGTGGGGCGACAACGATTTCGCCAACACGTACATCTTTGGCTCCAGCGTGGGCGCCACAGGCACGGGTACAACCGACACGCACACCATGACGGCCTATGTGCTGAGTGGGCAAGCCGTGCCGGTGGGTACGTACACGGATACCGTCCTCGTGTCGGTGTACTTCTAGGTCCGTACCAACGTGGGTTCCCAACCACATGGGAGCCTGAACGACCCAACGTACGGGTGTCAAGCGACCGTCCATCTGCCGTAACGCAGCTGGACGTGCGGATGCACCCGGTATCGGGGTCGATTCTTTCTTTCACGGAGATACGACCATGAAGCGCATTGCGATGATCCTGGCGGGACTGGTGGCGCTCGCATTTTCCGCGGCCCCCAGCATGGCGGGCACGATAACTGGCAGCATGCCGGTTACCGCCAATATCCTGCCTTGGTGCGGGCTGTACCTGACCACGTTGGATCTGGGCGACTACGCGGGCACTGTCGTCAGCGTCTCGAACGACCTGACCGTGATATGCACGCCGGACCTGCCCTACAACGTGTCCATGGATGCCGGTACGCACTACGACGGTTCCTGGCGCCGAGTGTCTGACGGCACCAATTTTGCCCGATACGCCATCAACAAGACCGGTGATGGTGAATGGGGTGACGCCGACTTTGCCGACACCTACGGGTGGGGTTCCAGCCTGGCGGGCACTGGCACAGGCGGTTCTGTCAACCACAACATGACCGCCTATGTTCTCGGCGGTCAGGCACCCCCGGTGGGCACCTACACCGATACCGTGGTGGTGAACGTGTATTTCTAGCAGCCCGTAGACAGCCCGCGGAGGCAGGCTCCTCCGCGGGCCTCTCACATCCGTTCGCTATCGGCGAGTGCGTGTGATGTGCGCAGGAAGAGGACTCTGGCCAAAACGCCTGAACCGGGATCCGTGTCGGTGGCAATGTCGTGGAACGGGGGGACGAAAATGGGCAGACAGCGATTGCGTTTCAAGGCAGTGATTTGGTGCTTGGCGGCAACGCTGACCGGGATTGTGTTGGCGAGCGGGGCAGTCTGGGGAGGGAGCATTGGCGGCCAGCTTCAGGTGACCAGCAATGTGATTGCGTTTTGTTATGCGCAGACGAGCGGCATCGATTTCGGGGATTACGCCGGCAGCAAGATTGCCAGCTTGGGCACCATCTCGGTGCGCTGCAACCAGGGCCTGCCCTATGACATCGCGCTGGACGCGGGCGAACACTACAACGGGGTGTGGCGAGCCGTTGGTAACAGCGGCTATCGTGCGGAATACGGGCTTTACGATCCTTCCAACGATCACGAGTGGGGCGACTCCGATTACGGCAGCACCTACATCTGGGGACCCAGCGTTGGGGGCACAGGCACCGGAGACTGGTCTGACTACCCCGTGCGCGGCGAATTGTTTGCCGGTTTCGCCGGCCCAGCAGGTATCTACGAGGACACGGTGCTGGTGACCGTGCACTTCTGAGCGAGCCGTTTCGACCCACATGCATGACGCCTCAGCGGCGTTGGCAGCCCGGCCGAATCGCATCCAACCATTTGGTTTCGCGAGGTTTCCAGTGAAGATGGCATCGTACGCCCGATTTCTGCTCGCCGTCTTGCTGTTGGTGCCGGTGCCGCTGCAGGCCCTAGCAGGCTCGTTCAAGGTGGTACCGGTGCGGCTGTTCCTGGAGCCGGGAGAAAAGACCGCCGTGCTTCGGATCACCAACGAGGGCAAGACCCCCATCACCATCCAGGTCAGTGCCAAGACCTGGCATCAGGATGCTCAGGGCGAAGACCGCTACGAGGATACGAAGGACATCATCTTCTTCCCGCGCATCTTCACCATGCAACCGGAAGGCGCGCAGGTATTGCGCATCGGCCTGCGCACTCCCCCCGTCAAGGATCGCGAGCTCACCTATCGCATCTTTCTGGAAGAACTGCCCGTCACGGCGCCGGGCCAGATGGTGCTCAAGTTTGCCCTTCGAATGGGGGTGCCCATCTTCATTGAGCCGCCGGAGCAGACCAAGAAATGGGAACTGCGCGGAATTGCCATTGACAAAGGCCACGGCCGCATCGAAGTAACCAACTCCGGTAACCGCCACATTGTCGTGACGGGCATCGATCTCAAGGGGATGGGAGCGAACGGGACCCAACTCTACGAGGCGAAGGGCAACGGCTGGTATGTGCTCAGCGGCCACACGCGAGCCTTCGGGGTACGGCTACCCAAGGACAAATGCGTGGACACTCGCCGGCTGGCCATGGTGGTCAAGGTCGGCAATGACAGCAAGGATTTCATGGGCGATGTGAGCCCCACCACGGCGTTGTGTACGCCACCCAAACCGCCGGCAAAGCCGGGGCCTCCGCAGAATGTTCAGAGCCAGGCAATCCCCGAGAAATAGGACGGATGAAACGTCGTGGAGGCCAAGTATCTGCTCAGTCTTGGCCTGGTCTGCTGTGTGTTGCTGGCCGGGCCGCCGGCCTACACCCAACATATGGATGAGGCGCCGCTGGAGGTTCACGTCAATACGGAGAACCGCGGCGCTCATGTAGTCGAACTCAACTCGAGTGGTGACGTCCTCATCCCCACCAATACAGCTCACGAATTGGGCCTGCGGCACCTTCCGGCCCCCGTCCAGATCGAGGGTCAGCCATACGTGTCTCTCCGCTCTCTTGGGCCGTCAGTCACCTACAAGGTGGACCTGCAGACGCTAACCTTGGGCATCACAGCCGACCCAGCAATGCTGGCATCGCAAACCGTTGATCTGGCCCAAAGACCGCCAGCGAACGTCATCCATACGGAGGATAACTCCTTCTATCTAAACTACGCGTTCAACTACACCAGGAACACGCCACCGTCCCCCGACATCCTGCAAGTGCCGTGGGAAATGGCCCTGCGGTTGGGAAGCACACTTGCCTACTCGAGCTTCCTGTATAGCCGCACTGAAAATCCGGCCACTCCAGGCGGGCAGGGCAGCGCCGACGAAAACTCGGTACGTCTCTTCACCAATTTGACCTGGGACAATCCCGACGTTCAGCGACGGGTGGTGCTGGGGGACACCGTGGCGCAGTCGGGCCAATTGGGCGGCGGAAGCAACTTCGCAGGACTGAGCATCTCAAAAAACTTCCAACTGGCCCCCTACTTCATCCAGCATCCGCCTCTGGATGTTAAGGGCCTGATCCAGACGCCCTCGGACGTGGACGTCTATGTGGGCGATATCCTTGTCAAGACGATCAAGCTTTCACCAGGCCCGTTCGAGCTCACCAACGTGCCATTGGCGCAGGGTGCGGGCGAAGTGACCTTGGTCATCAAGGATGCCTTTGGACGGGAATCCCGTGTCTCGCTACCGTTTTATGTCTCCAACACCCTCCTGAAGCCGGGCCTGCAATCCTACAGCTACAATCTTGGTTATGAGCGCGAACTATTTGGCACGGAGAGCAATAAGTACGGGAAGCCAATATTTTCAGCCTTTCACGACGTTGGCATCACGGACTGGCTGACGTTGGGCCTGCGTGCCGAAGGTCGGGAGCATCTGGCCAATTATGGCGGCCGCACCGCATTCCTGCTCTGGCGTTTGGGGCAGATCGATGCGGGTTATGCCCACAGCAAGGAGGGAGATGCCGAAGGAAATGGTCGCTTTTTGGCCTATCAATATGCGTCGCGCCATTTCGGCTTCAGCTTGTCCGAGCAGTCGATGAGCGGGGAATATGCGAACCTTTCCATTGACGCAATTGACAACAAGACCAGTTCCCGGCGCACAGCGACCGTGGGTATTCCCATCAAGTATCTGGGAACGATAGCCGGCAGCTACGTCAAGAATGACCTGTACGAGGGGGACGATATCGTCGTTCGCAGCCTCTACTACAGCCGTAAGGTCACAAACCGCATCTCCCTGTTGGCGAGGGCGACGGATATAGCCGACCTGAACCCTGCTGGGGATCAGCATCAGAAGGAGTGGTTTGTGGGATTGCGGATTGACCTCGGCGGAGGACTATCCAGCCAGGTTGCGAATCAGGATAAGGATGGCCTGCAGACCCGATCCATTTCGCTCGATCAAAACCCGCCACTCGGCCCGGGGTTGGGTTACCACATCCTTGCCTCGCGTCAGCCGGGCCAGGAGGAGGACCATGGCTACGACGGCGAATTCTCGATGCAATACAACGCCAACCATGCCATGTACTCCGCCCAGTACAGGCGCACGGACGGACAGCCCACCACGACGTTGGGCTTGAGCGGATCCGTGGCCGAGGTCGGTGGTTCGTGGCATCTGGGCCGGCCTATTGCCGACTCTTTTGCCCTGGTCCGCCTCAACGGCATGGACAATGTCCGCATCTACTCCAGCAACAATCAGGTTGGCCGTACGGATGAGAACGGCGAAATTCTGGTGCCCAATCTTACGTCCTACTTCGGCAATATGATCGGGCTGGAGGAACAGGACGTGCCCGTCGACTACCGAATACCAGAATTGCGACAGTTCATCGCTCCGCCTTACCGCAGCGGCGCCGTGGTGAACTTTGATGTGACACGGATACAAGGCATCGTGGGACACATCTACTTCCTGGAGAAGGGAGTCCGCACGCCCGCAGATTACGCGGGGATCGAGGTGATGGTGGATGGAAAGGCGAAGAAGTCGATCGTCGCAAAGAAAGGCGAATTCTACTTGGAGAACTTGCCTCCAGGCACGCATTCTGCGCGGCTGTATACCAACAAGAAGGAATGCCGCTTCGATATGAAAATCCCGAAGAGCGACGAAATGCTCGTGGACCTTGGGGAGATCGACTGTGAAGTCCATTAAGGTTGCGATCGTCACGCTGTTCGTGGTCTGGGCTGCGCCAGTGTGGGCCCAGGGCACCTGCAGCGTTTCCGCCAGCGGGCTGCAATTCGGCAGCTCCGGCGGAGGCCCCCAGGAAACCATCGACACGACCGGAACCGTGACGGTGGTATGCTCGGCTGGCACGCCTTACCAGGTGCTGTTGGGCGCAGGCTCCTACGCCGATGGCGCGTTCCAACGGCGCCGCCTGCGCGGCACTTCCGGCAACTATTATCTTGCCTACAACGTATATATCGACTCCGCCCGCAATATCGTATGGGGCGATGGAACGAACAATACTGCCGTGCTGTCCGGCATGGGCAGTGGGGCACCAACGTCGTTTCAGGTGTTCGGCAGGATCCCGCCGGGCCAGAATGTCCCGGCGGGCGTGTATCAGGACCTGCTTGCGATCACACTCGTGTGGTGATCGCCCAAGGGCGCCCCCGTGGGCGCTTTCTGCGGCGGCGTTTGGCGCAGCATCAGCAAGTGGCCTCATACGCACGATCGGCCGGCGGTGAAGAATCAGCCTCGTGGCCGTGCGACGCGCGGCGCGCCACACCCGCGCTTGCCCCGTGCTCCGTTGCATGTCCGGGGGAGCCGACGCGCGCGTTCCCGGGCGCTTCCACCTCTCCGCCCGCCCCCACGCTTTCCTGCTTGTCTCTGCGCAAAGCGGCACGTACACTGACAAGATAACACGCTGCTGAGAACCGCCCGGAGAATGCCGTTGACAAGGGTCGCCAGATCAATTAACTAAATGAGTTTCTATTGGGCTGGCGTAGCTCAATTGGTAGAGCAGCAGTTTTGTAAACTGCAGGTTGCGGGTTCGAGTCCCTTCGCCAGCTCCAACGGCTGCGACGGTGATGCGGGAAGCGGCCGACGCCAGCGCACCGGGGAGGTTCCCGAGCGGTCAAAGGGGACGGGCTGTAAACCCGTTGGCTCCGCCTTCGAAGGTTCGAATCCTTCCCTCCCCACTCGGATGACGATCGGCGTCGGCGGACAGGCCGTTCCGAACGTGACAGCCGAAACGGCTGCCCGGGTAGCTCAGTGGTAGAGCGCTTCCTTGGTAAGGAAGAGGTCGGCAGTTCAATCCTGCTCCCGGGCTCCATCCCCCTTCCCTGCGGAAAAGGGCAGACGGATATGGCGGACATCATTCACTTGCAGTGCAGCGAGTGCGAACGGATCAACTACACCACCTTCCGCAACAAGAAGAAGGGTTCGGAAAAGTTGGTGAAGAAGAAGTTCTGCCGCTGGGACAACAAGCATACGGAGCATCGGGAGGCCAAGTGACCCTCCCGCGCGGCGTCATGCGCCGGCGGGTGGCCTTCTCATCCAGGCCAGTAGCTCCAATGGTAGAGCACCGGTCTCCAAAACCGGCTGTTGGGGGTTCGAGTCCCTCCTGGCCTGCTCAACCGACGTGCGGCAGGCCGGCTGCACGCCGCAACGATGCACGCGAAGCCAGCGTGCCAATGGTCGAGATACCGTGAATTTCTTTCTCTCGATTCGGAACTTCTTTCAGGACGTAATCGCGGAGTTCAAGCGCGTGTCCTGGCCAACGCGGCAGGCAACGCTGCAGTCCACTGCGGTGGTGCTGGTGGTCACGCTGGCGGTGGCCGCGTTCCTGGGCGCCGTGGACGTCGGTTTGGCCTCGGCCGTCAAGCAGATCATCAGGTAAGGACACCGCCATGTCCGCGAACATCCCCGAAGATCAAGCGCGCCCCGCCGCCGAGGAGGCTCAGGCTGAGCAACCGGCCGCGGAAGAGGAGGAGCAGGCGCCCCAGGGCATCCAGCCCGTGGAAGGTTCGCGGTGGTACATCCTGCAGACCTATTCGGGCTTTGAAAACCGGGTCAAGAAGACCATTGAGGAGAAGCTGCGCGTCGCCAATCTGGGGCACCTGGTGGAAGAGGTGTTCGTGCCCGGAGAGGACGTCACGCGCGTCAAGAACGGCCGCAAGCGCACGCAGCATGTGATCTACTTCCCAGGCTACGTGCTGATCAAGATGGTGCTCACCGACGACTTGTGGCACCTGCTGATGGACATCCCGCGGGTGGCCGGCTTCGTGGGCGGCAACAACCGCGAGCCGCAGCCTCTGGGCGAGGATGAGTTGAGCCACATCCGCTCGCAGATGAGCGAGGGCTTCCGCCAAGCCACGCTCAAGGATGAGTTTGACATAGGCCAGCAGGTCATCGTCATCGACGGGCCGTTCGCCAACTTTTCCGGCAAGATCGACGAGGTCAACGTCGAAAAGAACAAGCTGCGGGTGCTCATCAGCATCCTGGGGCGCTCCACGCCGGTGGAGCTGGACTTCGACAAGGTCAAACCCCACCCGGACGCCGGATAGGCGGCTGGCAGCGGCAATCGCATCCCGCAAGGGCAAGGACCCGACGCACGCATGGCAAAGAAGATTACAGGCTATATCAAGCTGCAAGTGCCCGCTGGACAAGCGACGCCCTCGCCGCCCATCGGGCCGGCACTGGGCCAGCACGGCGTGAACATCATGGAGTTCTGCAAGAGCTTCAACGCGCAGACGCAGAACCAGCCGGGCATGATCATCCCCGTGGTGATCACGGTCTTCCATGACCGCTCCTTCAGCTTCATCACCAAGACGCCGCCCGCGGCGATCCTGATCAAGAAGGAGCTTGGGCTGGACAAGGGGTCGCCCGTGCCCAACCGCACCATCGTGGGCAAGCTCAGCCGTGCGCAGTTGGAGAGCATCGCGCGCACCAAGATGACGGATATGAACTGCTATGACGTGCAGGCGGCCATGCGTATCGTGGCCGGCACCGCCCGCAGCATGGGCGTAGAGATCGAGCAATAGAGAGCAACCATGGCCAAACTATCCAAACGCATGAAGGCCTGGCAGCAACTCGTCGACCCGTCCAAGCGCTATCCCCTCAAGGATGCCCTGGCGATCGTCAAGCAGAGCGCCAAGGCGAAGTTCGACGAGAGCGTGGACATCGCGTTCAACCTGGGTGTCGACCCGCGCAAGGCGGATCAGATGATCCGCGGCTCGGTGGAACTGCCCCACGGCACCGGCAAATCGGTGCGCGTGGCTGTTTTCGCCAAGGGCGCCAAGGCCACCGAGGCCACCGAGGCCGGAGCGGACTTGGTGGGCGCCGAGGACCTGATCGAGAAGGTGCAGGGTGGCTGGATGGAATTCGATCGTGTCGTCGCCACGCCAGACATGATGGGCCAGGTCGGCAAGATCGGGAAGATCCTGGGCCCGCGCGGCCTGATGCCCAATCCCAAGGTGGGCACCGTGACCACGGATGTGGGCAAGGTGGTGCGTAGCATCAAGGCCGGGCAGGTGGAGTTCCGCGTGGACAAGGCGGGCATCCTGCACGTACCGGTTGGCCGTGCCTCGTTCGAGGAACAAAAGCTGGAGGAAAACATCCAGAACCTGGTGGACACGGTCAAGCGGATGAAGCCCTCCTCCGCCAAGGGTACGTACCTGAAGACGATCACGCTGAGCACGACGATGGGCCCGGGCATTTCCCTGGACACCAACTCGTTCGTGCACTAGCAGCAACGCTGAGGAGTTGCGCTGCCAGCATAGACAGACTGAAGCACCGCAGGATCGATGTCGAAGACAGCAGGGGCCGCTGCCGGCAGGCGCGGCTTAAACACCTACCCTGCCAAGACATCGGAGTCGCCGCGCATAACAGACTGACCGGTCCCGTTTTTCAGGCCGGGCCCGTCGCGCGGCCGGTCCCTCCGAGGCGTCCCCGCCGTCTTCCCATCCGTCCTTTTCTGAAAGCACGTTGTGCCGCTCCGTGGGAGCGGTTCACGATCTGCGGACGTTCCCCGCGCGCCGTGATTTCTGGCGCGGTGGTGCGATCCGCCCGACTTGGCAAGGAGAGAGGCGTTGAACCGCAACGAGAAGGAAGCGATGGTCGGATCGCTCGCCGACATCTTCAGCTCGTCGCAGGTGGGCTTCCTGGTGGACTACCGGGGACTCAATGTGGCGGAAATGACCGAACTGCGCCGCCGGCTGCACGATTCCGCGGCGAACATGCGCATCCTGAAGAACCGCATCGCGAAGCGCGCCGTGGAACAGACGCCCTTCGCGGCGCTGCAGGAGCACATGACCGAAACGCGGGCCCTGATCTACGGCGACGAGCCCGTGGCGCCGGCCAAGGCGATCGGCAAGTACCTCGGTGAAAACACCAAGCTGCAGTACGTCGCCGGTGTGCTGGTCAAGGGCGACGACGGCTCCCTGCTCGATGCCGGGCGGTTCAAGGCCCTGGGCAACCTGCCTTCCCGCGAGCAGCTCCTGACCAATCTGTTGTTCGTGCTGCAAGGCACGCAGACGCAGTTTGTGCGCACCCTCAATGAAGTGCCCGCGAAGTTCGTGCGCACGCTGGCAGCTCTCGCGGAGGCGAGGAAGGCCAGCTAACAGGGCGATACGCACGCAGACTATGGCCTCCGGGCCGGTACCGGCCACGCGGCCCCCACAGGGGTGCCGCTGCAATGGCCACGCAACTGATGGCAACAGCCCCGTAACCGCAACGCTTGAGGAATCAGAACCATGGCCGACATTAGCAAGGACCAAGTGATCGAGTTCATCTCCAACATGTCCGTGCTCGAGCTTTCCGAGCTGGTCAAGGAGATGGAGGACAAATTCGGCGTGAGCGCCGCCGCCGCCGCCGTGGCGGCCGCCCCGGCCGCCGGTGCCGCTCCTGCGGCTGCCGCCGCCGAAGAGCAGACGGAATTCACGGTCGTGCTGGCCGCCGCCGGTGACAAGAAGATTAACGTCATCAAAGAAGTGCGGGCCATCACGGGTCTGGGCCTGAAAGAGGCCAAGGACTTTGTGGAAGGCGCGCCGGGCAACGTGAAGGAAGGCGTGAGCAAGGACGAAGCGGCGGCGCTCAAGGCCAAGCTGGAAGAAGCCGGCGCGACCGTCGAAATCAAGTAGCACCGCACTTCCGCTCGCCATGCCGATCGGCAGCGTCCACCGGGGCGCCTGCGCAGGGTATGGTGTGCCGTGGTTTCGCGCTTGGCCGGCGGGGAGCTCCTGCCCCGCGCCGGCCCACGCACATACCCACGCCCGCGGCCAGGGAACCGGCCGCGGCGGCTCCCCTATCGTCCAGGCACCGCCGATGGAGATTCGCAGCAGCAAGGACAACAAGGGCGCGCAGGAGGACGGCGGCGGGTTGACGAACCGCCTGCTGGCCTCCCGCACGGTGGTCATCTCCGGCCAGGTGGATTCCGAACTGGCGCAGAAGGTGATGCAGCAGCTCGTGCTGCTGGATCATGACGACCCCAAGGCCCGTATCACCATCCTGGTCAATTCCCCGGGCGGCGAGGTGTTCTCCGGCTTTGCCATCTACGACACGATGCGGTTCGTCTCCGCACCCATCGTGACGGTGGTCACGGGTCTGGCGGCCAGCATGGGCTCCATCATCGCCCTGGCACCGGATAAGGGGCGGCGCTACTCGCTCCCCAACGCGAAGTTCCTGATCCACCAGCCGCTGATGACCGGGTACCAGGGCCGTGCCACGGACCTGGAGATCCAGGCCACGGAAATCCTCCGCGACCGCGAGCGGATCATCGAGATCTATGCGCAGAACACGGGCAAGAAGCCTGCGGAGATCGCGGTGGACATCGAGCGGGACAAGTGGCTCACGGCCGAGCAGGCGCTGGACTACGGCCTGATCGAGCACATCATCACCAAGCGCGACGAACTGGGCGACTGAACCTCAGGCGACCCGGCCTCATGCCACCCTTCGTCCTGGCTCGCGGGATGAAGGGTGGGCCGTCCCCCCCCGCAGCACTCAGCCCTCCGCAGCATCCGCGGTGGCTCCCCTCAGCCCTGCGGCACTTTGATCCGGCCGGCAGGCCGGGCCAGTTCCTCCTGGATGCGGATGCTTCGCCGGCCCGAGGGCGGGGGTGGACCGACCCGCCGCTGCCGGACAGCGCCACGCGGCCTCTCCGCCCGGACAAGCCTATACACAGGCGCCCGGCCCGGCGGGTGCGGCCCAACGCAACTGCCCTATGTCGGGATGGCTGCTAGCCGAAGAGATCGCGGAGCTTCTGGGTGAAGCGGTCGATGAGGGGGTAGTGGGAGCGGCCGTTCTTTTCCCCTTCCAGCTGGGCAAACTCCTCCAGCAACTCGCGCTGGCGGGACGTGAGGTTGCTCGGCACCTCGACGATCACGCGGCAATACTGGTCGCCACGGCCATGCCCCCGCACGCTGGGCATGCCCTTGCCACGCAGCCGGAAGTTGCGCAGATTCTGCGTGCCTGCGGGAATCTTCAACTCCACCTTGCCGTCCAGCGTGGGCACCTGAAGCTCTCCGCCCAACGCCGCGGTGGTCAGTGAGATCGGAATTTCGCAGTAGACATCCTGACCTTCGCGGTGGAAGAAGGCATGCGGCTTGACGGAGATGGCGATGTACAGGTCGCCCTTGCGACCGCCATTGACGCCGTCCTCGCCCTCACCAGTCAGCTTGAGCCGCGCCCCCGTGTCCACCCCGGCCGGAATGTTCACGCGCAGCCTGTGGTGCTGGCGCACGCGGCCCGCACCCCGGCACTGGGTGCAGGGATTGCGCACCACGCGGCCTTCGCCCCGGCAGCGCGGGCAGGTGGTCGCGACCTGGAAGAAGCCCTGCTGCATCCGTTGCTGACCGGTACCCTGGCAGACGGGGCACACCTCCACATCACGGGAGGACTTCGCTCCCAGCCCGCCGCACTGGCCGCAGGTTTCCAAGCGCGGAATGTTGACCTCGGTCTGGTAGCCCGTGGCCGCCTGCTCGAAGCTGATCTCCATGTTGTACTGGAGGTCGGCCCCGCGCTGGGGCCCGCGCCGCCCACCCGGCCGTCCGCCACCCCCCCCGAACAGGTCGGAGAAGATGTCGCCGAAGATGTCGCCGAAGCCACCACCGAAGTTGCCGAAGTCGAAGCCGCCCATACCCGGCTCGCCCATGCCCTCCACGTGCCCGAACTGGTCGTATTGGGCCCGTTTCTGCTTGTCGCTCAAGACGGCATAGGCTTCCGTGGAATCCTTGAACTTCTGCTCGGCGTCCTTGTCATCCGGGTTGCGATCCGGGTGGTACTTCAGCGCGAGCTTGCGATAGGCCTTTTTGATCTCCTCCTCGCTGGCCCCGCGCTCGACGCCCAGGATCTCGTAGTAGTCCTTCGTGGCCAAGACGCCTGCTCCTGCCTAGAGATTTTGTCACCCCGACGGCGTCGGCGGCCATCCTGCCGCCGAGCACACCTGCCCCCGGACACCGGCAATCAATACGCCGGCCCTGGCCGCTATCCGCGGCCAACCGGGCCTTCTCGGTCCTTAACGCAGCCCATGCGGCCGCTGTGCCGCAACGCGGCCGATGGGCGTTCGCGAGCCTGCCCGCAGGGGCTGCGGGTGCCCATACCTACTTGTTGTCCTGCACTTCCTCATACTCCGCATCGACGACGTTGTCGCCATCGCCGCCCGGCGGCTGGCCTTCCTGAGCGCCACCCTCGGCACTGCCATTGGCGCCCTCATCCGCGGCCTGCTGTTCCCCGCTCTGCTTGTAGAGTGCCTCGGCCAGCACGTGCGAAGCCTTGGTCAACTCCTCGGTGGCCTGCTTGATGGCGTCGTTGTCGTCGCCGGCCAGCACGGTCTTGAGTTCCGCCACCTTGTCCTCGACCTGCTTGCGGTCCGCTTCGGACACAGAGTCCTTCACATCGCCCAGCATCTTTTCCGTGGAATAGACCAGGGACTCGGCTTGGTTGCGTGTTTCCGCCGTCTCCTTGCGGGCCTTGTCCTCGCCGGCGTGCGCTTCGGCTTCCTTCACCATGCGCTCGATCTCCTGCTCGGACAAGCCGCTGGAGGCCGTAATGCGGATATCCTGGACGCGACCTGTTCCCAGGTCCTTGGCCGTCACGTGGACGATACCGTTCGCGTCGATGTCGAAGGTGACTTCGATCTGCGGCACGCCGCGCGGTGCGGGCGGAATGCCAGTCAGCTCGAAGCGGCCGAGGGTCTTGTTGTCCGTGGCCATGGGGCGCTCGCCCTGGAGCACGTGGATGCTCACAGCCGGCTGACTGTCCGCGGCCGTGGAAAACACTTGGCTTTTCTTGGTCGGAATGGTCGTGTTGCGCTGGATCAGCGAGGTCATCACGCCCCCCAGGGTCTCGATACCGAGGGAAAGCGGGGTGACGTCCAGCAGCAGCACGTCCTTGACCTCGCCTTTCAGCACGGCACCCTGGATGGCGGCACCCACGGCAACCACCTCGTCCGGGTTCACCCCCTTGTGGGGCGCCTTGCCGAAGAAGTCTTCCACGACCTTCTGGATGCGCGGCATGCGCGTCATGCCGCCGACCAGGATCACCTCGTCAATGTCACTGGCGGTCAGGCCGGCATCCTGCAGCGCCTTCTTGCAGGGCTCCAGCGTGTGCTGCACCAGATCTTCCACCAGCTGCTCCAACTTGGAGCGCGTCAGCTTCACGTTGAGGTGCTTGGGCCCGGAGGCATCGGCCGTGATGAACGGCAGGTTCACGTCCGTCTCCTGGGACGAGGACAGTTCGTGCTTGGCTTTCTCGGCGGCCTCTTTCAGCCGCTGCAGGGCCATCTTGTCGCTGCGCAGGTCGATGCCCTGGTCGCGCTTGAACTCCTCGGCCAGCCAGTCGATGATGCGCGCGTCGAAGTCCTCACCGCCCAGGAACGTGTCGCCGTTGGTGGACTTGACCTCGAACACCCCATCGCCCAGTTCCAGGATGGAGATATCGAAGGTGCCGCCACCCAAGTCGTACACGGCGATCTTCTCGTCCTTCTTCTTGTCCAGGCCATAGGCGAGCGCGGAAGCCGTGGGCTCATTGATGACGCGCAACACGTTGAGGCCGGCGATGCGCCCTGCGTCCTTGGTGGCTTGGCGCTGGGCATCGTTGAAGTACGCCGGCACCGTGATGACCGCTTCGCTCACTTCCTCGCCCAGGTAGTCCTCGGCCGTCTGCTTCATCTTCTGCAGGATGAACGCGGAGATCTCCGCGGGCGCGTATTTCTTGCCCTGGATCTCCACGTACGCCGCATCGTGCGAGCCCTTGGCGATCTTGTAGGGGCTGTTCTTGATGGCCTTTTGCACCTCCGGTGCTTCATACAGCCGCCCGATCAGCCGCTTGATAGCGAAGATCGTGCTCTCCGGATTGGTGATGGCCTGACGCTTGGCCACCTGGCCGACCAGGCGCTCACCGGACTGGGTAAATGCCACCATCGAGGGCGTCGTGCGCGCGCCTTCCGCGTTGGTGAGCACCTTGGGGTCACCGCCCTCCATTACCGCGACGCACGAGTTGGTCGTGCCCAAGTCGATGCCGATCACCTTTGCCATGTCGCTACCTTACTTGGATGAGAGGTTGCCCTCTGCCGTTGTTGATTGCGTATTCAGCGTTCGTTGTTGCCAATCTCAATTGCCCGCGGGTGGAGCCTGCCGGCCTGCATCGCTCCCGCGCTTGGAAACACACACACGCGCGGGCCGGATCACCCGGTCATGCAGGATGTAGCCGGCCTGATATTCCTCCAGCACTTGGTTCTCGGGCACCTCGTTCGTTTCCACCACGTTGATCGCCTCGTGCCGCTCCGGGTCGAAGGGCTTGCCCACGGCCTCCATGCGCGTCACGCCATAGCGATTCAAGGTCTCGTACATGTGCTTGAGCACCATCTCGATCCCGGTCAGCAGCGCCGAGACGGCATCGCCCTGCTCCTTGCGCGCGTGCTCCATGGCACGCTCCAGATCGTCCATGACGTGCGCCACGTCGGTCACCAGCGGCGTGAGCGCGTAGCGCAGCGAGTCGGCATGTTCCTTGGCGATGCGCCGCTTGTAGTTCTCGAACTCCGCTTGCAGACGCACGAAGCGGTCGTAGTTGCCGGCGGCCTCCTGCTGTGCCAGTTCCAGCTCCGAAGGTCCCTCGGGCGTCCCCTTGGCCTCCGCCTGCTCCGGGACGGCCTCGGTGGCCGGCGCTTCGGCAGGCGTTGCCTCCCCCGCCGCCCGGCGGGACGCATCCGTGCTCCCGTTTCCGGGCGCGTCGCGCTCGGAAGGAGCATCGGAGGCATCCGCCTCGCCGGAAGGTGCGGCCCGGTCGGCCTCGGGGTCAAATGACGTCATCGGATCCTCCCGCTGTGCGGCCTCGGCCGCGTGGGTCGTGTCGTGTGCTGCAGTGTGCTCGGGCTTCTTCTTGCTCATGACGTTGCGGTGTCTGCTACGGTCATCATTTCCAGTGCCAATGGCGCTGGTTCTCGCCTCATTGTTCCATGATGGCCTGGGACAGCGCGCGAGCCGTATAGTTGACGATCGGGATCACGCGCCGGTAGTTCATGCGCGTCGGACCGATCACGCCGATGGCCCCCAGCACGTTGTCCGCATAGCTGTAGCTCGCCGTGACCAGCGAGCAGTCGTTCCAGCCCTGGTGGCCGTTTTCCATGCCGATCGCAATGTGCACGCCGCCGGGCTGCAGGGACGCGTCCATACGCTCCACCAGGGCATTCTTCTGCTCCAGCAGCACCAGCAGCTCGCGGATGCGGTTCAGATCACCAAACTCTCGCAGGATGCTGGAAAGGCCTTCTACATAGACCTCCCGCTCGTCGGAAAGGTCCAACGCCTTCTTGCTCAGCCGCACGGCATGGGCCAGCAACTGGTCGTAGGTTTCCTTTTCATCCATGAGCCGGTCCTGCACCTGCTGGCGCATCTCCTCCAGCGGTTTGCGGGCAAACTGCTCGTTCAGGTAGCGGCTCACCGAGTTCAGGAAGTCCTGCGCGAGATCCTCCGAAACCTCGATGATCTTGTGGTAAACCATGTTCGACTGGGTGATCAGCACCGCATAGATGCGATGGTCACTGATCCTGAGGAACTCGATGAGGCGCAGGCGCGTCTTGCTGACGCGGGGCGAGGCCACCACGCTTGTGAGCTGCGTCAGCTCGGACAGCAGCCGTGAGGTACAGCTCAGCAGGTTCATCAGCCCGCTGGCGCTCTCACTCAACGTCCGCTCCACCACACGCTTAACCTCCTCCGGCAGCAGTCCCTCCCCGCCGCCCTGCTCCACATAGAAGCGGTAGGCACGGTTGGTGGGCACCCGGCCCGCCGACGTATGGGGCTGCTCCAGATAGCCCTGCTCGGTAAGGTCCGCCATTACGTTGCGGATCGTGGCCGAAGACAACCCAAGATCGAGCATCTTGGACAGCGTACGCGAGCCCACCGGCTCCACGGTCTCGATGTAGTTCTCCACGATGGCCAGCAACACCGACCGCAACCGCGCGTCCATCACCTGCGCTTCAAGCCGTGCCTTCATGGCGTCCTATGCCTTGGCCGGCGCTGCGTCGGGCGCGCCCTGCACCCGCCGTCTCGCACCTATGATGATCTGCTTGTCCCAGCCCAATGTTAGCACTCCCACTGAAAGAGTGCTAATTGCCAATGTAACGGGCGGGGCCGCATGCGTCAAGGAAAAACTTTATCCCTGTCGGGCCTTTGCACCGGGCCACGGTCGCCTCTCAGCAGGCCAGAGAGCCCCTGCGCCTCCACTGGATGCGGTGCGGGCCGGATCGCAAGCGGGCGCATACAACGCACGCAGGCCTCGCAATTGCTTTTGCCCCCCGCTTCTGTTCAGTTTGACGACACTGCTACGCAACGCCCTGTTGGCGTGGGCCTGCAGCACCGGCTCCGGCCCCGGCTTACCGCTCAATAAGTGGCAGCGTGGCCGCAATGCACTAGTCACCCACGCGAGTCTGGAGGCGAGCCCGCAAGTGAACGCCCACCTGCCGGAACGCTTGCGGCGCATGGCCCCCATGCTGCGCAGACTTTCCACCGCGAGGCGAGGCGTGACCGCCGCTGCGCAGCGACGGGCCGTAGCCGCCGGACGTTGGACGGGTCTCGTGCGTGGTAGGGCCGGCGCCGCGAGTGGCCGTGCGGCGGAGTGGTGGAAGACGACTTTGCGCCGCAGCACCACCATGGTGCGCAGAGCCGCCACCGTTGCGCGCGGCCGCGCCGGCACCGCGCTCAACGCGGCCCGCGGGTTGCTGAAGCGGGCGGCGCTGCCGGCCTGGAGCTGGCTCCTGGTGGCTCTGCTGATCGTGTGCCTGGTGGTTGTGGGATGGCTGACGTGGCGGTCGGAGCGCCTCGTGGACCAATCCATAGCCCTCCAGCAGGGCCAGATCGCCGCATGGGATGTCGCGCGTCTGCAACGCGAGCTGCTGAAGTTCGAGGGCGCCGTGGCAACGGCCAACGCGGGGCGAAGGGTGCGGGACCGGGCGGCGCTTCGCGCCCAGGTGGCGCAGGTGGTCACTGCGAGTGCGGTGCTGCAACGCGGCTCGACCGGTGGTGGACTGAGCGAGGTGCCCGAATGGCAACCGGTGCTCCGTCGCATCCGCCAACTACTGGCCCAGATCCAGGTGGACTCCGAGCCGTTCATCGCGCATCCCGTGGATCGGGGGCCGATGCTGCTCACCGGCCTGCGTGAGGTGGGCGCGCTTACGCACGAGCTGGCATCCCTGGCCTACGCGTCGAACTCGCGCCAGGCGACCGAAACGATGGCCACGCTGGCGCGGGTGCAGCGCTACCTGGCGGCCGTGCAGGGCCTGCTGGTGCTGCTGCTGGCGCTGTTGTTGACGGCCGTGTGGTTTGGCCTGCGCTCGCGGCTGCGCACAGCCTACGCGCAACTGGCGGAGCAGCAGGCGATCGAAACGGAACTGCGCCGCGCCAAGGAAGCGGCTGAGGAGGCCAGCCGCGTCAAGAGCCACTTCCTCGCGTCCATGAGCCACGAGCTGCGGACGCCCCTGACGGCCATCCTGGGATTCTGTCAGCTCATCCTGCGCGGCACCTACGGCCGGGTGCCCAAGGCCATCCGCGGCGCCACGGAACAGGTGGTGCACAACGGAGAACTGCTGCTGAGCCTGGTCAACGATGTGCTCGACCTGTCGCGCGTCGAAGCTGGCCGCATGGATCTCGACCGGCAGGAATGGCCGTCAGCCACGTGCATCCAGGACGCCGTAGCGCACCTGGAGCCGCTGGCCAAGGACAAGGGACTGCACCTGGAGATCGAACCGATCGCGGCGCCGGCGCCGCTTCGCTACGACCGGCGCCGCTTGACCCAGGTGCTGCTCAATCTGATCGGCAATGCCATCAAGTTCACAGACCACGGTACCGTGCGCCTGGGGCTCCATGCAGACGCCAACGAGCTGCGCTATTTTGTGGCCGACACAGGTGCGGGCATCGCGCCCGAGCGGCTGAATACCCTCTTCACCGAATTCCAGCAACGCGACGCCCACATTGCGCAAAACCCTCCCGGCGCCGGATTGGGGCTGGCCATTTCCAAGCGACTTGTGGAATTGCATGGGGGACGCATCTGGGTCGAGTCACAAGTCGGCGTCGGTTCCACCTTCTGGTTCAGCTTGCCCGTTAACGATGACCATGACCAAGCGCAGGATTCTCAGCGTGGAGGACAATCCGGCCCTGGCCGAACTGATGCGGACGTTCCTGGAATCAGAAGGCTTTGAGGTGCTGGAAGCGGGGGATGGCGAGACGGCGGTGCGCATGGCCGCAGATGAGCATCCGGACCTGATCCTGATGGATTTGCAGCTTCCCGGGATCTCGGGTTTCGAGGCCACGCGCCGCATCCGCAGCCGCTATGGGCTGGCCAGGACGCCCATTGTGGCCGTGACGGGCTTTGCCATGGAAATGGATGCCGCGAGCGCCTATGCGGTCGGCTGCGATGCCTATGTGACCAAGCCCTACGACTTGGACAAGCTGCGGGAGACGATCCAGCGATATCTCAAGTAATGCGGCACCAAGCCCCGGTGCCGGCCGCTTGCAAATCGTCCCCGGCTGTCCCTACCATGGCCGAACCCGCTTGATCTGAAGGGTGGCGCCGGTCAACCGCGCCCACGGCGCTGGAGGCCACGCGTCTCCCATCCGACGACGCGAGCGCGTGACGGGGGCATCTTGCCACACCAGGGCCGCTATGAAAGGCCCCGCAGCGCACGATCCCCAGCATGAGGTCGGCGCTGTGCCGCACACTGCCTTCCGCAATTCAAGGGAGCATCCATGCCCAAGCTGAATGCCAACCTGACCATGCTGTTCACGGAGGTGGACTTCCTGCAGCGCTTCGAGAAGGCCGCCCAGGCGGGCTTCAAGGCAGTGGAGTTTCTCTTCCCCTTCGACCATCCCGCGGCGCAATTGGCCGATCTGCTGGGTCAGCACAAGCTCAAGCTGGTGCTGCACAATCTGCCGGCGGGGGACTGGGGCGCGGGAGAACGCGGCATCGCCGTGCTCCCCGATCGTGTGGGCGAGTTCCAGGCGGGCGTGGGCCGCGCCATCGAATATGCCAAGGCGCTGGGCTGCGGCCAGCTCAATTGCCTGGTGGGCAAGACACCGGCGGGGGTGCCGGCGGAGCGGGTACGCAAGACGTTGGTGGAGAACCTGCGTTTCGCGGCCGAGGCGCTGGCCAAGGAGCAGATCCGCCTGTTGGTGGAGCCGCTCAACAGCCAGGACGTCCCCGGCTTTCACCTGGTGCACTCGGCCGATGCGTTGGCGGTCTTCGACGAGGTCAACCACCCCAACATCTGGCTCCAGTACGACATTTACCATATGCAGATCATGGAGGGGAATTTGACGCGCACCATCCATGACCGGCTGCTGCGCATCGCGCACATGCAGCTCGCGGACAATCCCGGGCGTCACGAGCCGGGCACGGGCGAGATCCACTACCCCAATCTGCTGCGCTTCATAGACGAGGCCGGCTACACGGGCTGGATCGGCTGCGAGTATGTCCCCGCCGGCGGCACGGAAGCAGGCCTGGGGTGGAGCAAGCCGTACCTGTAGGCTCGATGGCATCACCCGGCTCACGGGCCGCGCCAATCCGTGCGCATCGGGGACGGCCCGCACGCGGCCCGCCCGTACGGCCGATCGGCAATGCGTCCGTCGCCGGCAAATATGAGGGAGCCTGGCAAACCATCGCGTGGTAGTAATCTTTCCATCTGTGCAATCTGCGGAATCCGCGGCCTGCGAATGACTGGCACCGGCGTCCGCGACGCATCACCGAACGGCGAGGAGCACAACTCATGGCGAATCTGGGATTCATCGGCATCGGGATCATGGGCAAGCCCATGGCGGGCCAACTGATCAAGGCCGGTCACACGGTGCATGTGTACGACATGGTGCCCGCTGGCGTGAAGGAACTGGTCGGCCAGGGTGCCGTCGAGTGCGCCAGTCCGAAGGACGTGGCGCAGAAGAGCGACATCGTGTTCATCATCGTGCCGGACACGCCGGACGTGCAGAAGGTGCTGTTCGGTCAGGATGGCGTCAGCGACGGCATCGGCCAAGGCAAGATCGTGGTGGACATGAGCTCGATCTCGCCGGTGGAAACCAAGCAGTTTGCCGCCAAGCTGGCCGAGCAGGGCGTGGAGATGCTCGACGCCCCGGTCTCCGGCGGTCAGGTGGGCGCGGAGAATGCGGCCCTGACCATCATGGTGGGCGGCAAGGAGCAGGTCTTCTCCAAGATACGGCCGTACTTCGAGCTGATGGGCAAGAACGTCAACCTGGTGGGCGGCCACGGGGATGGCCAGACGGCCAAGGTGGCCAACCAGATCATCGTCGCGCTGACCATCGAGGCGGTCAGCGAGGCCCTGCTCTTCGCCTCCAAGGCCGGCGCCAACCCGGAGAACGTGCGCAAGGCCCTACTGGGTGGCTTCGCGCAGAGCCGCATCCTGGAGGTGCACGGGGAGCGCATGATCAAGCGCACGTTCAATCCCGGCTTCCGCATCCGCCACCAGCAGAAGGACCTCAACAACGCGCTCTCCGCCGCGCGTCAGCTCGGGCTGTCCCTGCCGGGCAGCGCTGCCACGCAGGAGCTGTACAACTCGGTTACCGCCGATGGCGGGGCGGACCTGGACCACTCCGCACTGGTCACTGCGCTGGAGCGCATGGCCAAGCACACTGTAGCCTGAGCGGGGTGCGATGCCGGAAACTTCAGAAGACGCTCAGACGATGGTGCGCGTCCGCCAGTCGCGACGGGCGCGTGGCTTGAAACGCTTCGCCGCAGTCCTTGCCGGCGCCGCCGTTGCGGCGCTGGCGCTCGTGCTGATGGCTGCGTGCCAGCCGGTTACCCACGAACCGCCAGCGACTCTGGCTACCGATACCGTGCAGGAACAAGGCAGCTACGTGCCAGGATTGGGCACTTTCTCCTGCCTGACGCCCCACCACGTGTGCCCCACCCGCTTCGAGCCCGACGTGCGCGCGAAGGCCTGCACCTGCCAGGGGGAGCCGGGGCGCTTCCAATACCACCGCGGAGCGCCCTGAAGCGCGCCGCCCAGCCCCGGACCGCCGGCCCATGACCGCCTTCCCTGCGCTGCGATTCGTGACCGCCAACGGCCTGCGCATGGCCGTGTACGAGATGGGGCAGGGCATGCCCGTCGTGCTCTGCCACGGCTTCCCTGAGTTGGCCTTCTCCTGGCGGCACCAGATCGGTGCGCTGGCAGAGGCAGGCTACCGTGTCATCGTGCCCGATCTACGCGGCTACGGCCGCACGGAGCGGCCGGCGGAGATCGCGGCCTACGACATCCACCACCTCACCGACGACCTGGCCGGCCTGCTGGACGCACTGGAGCTCGAACACGCGGTGTTCTGCGGGCACGACTGGGGCGGCATCGTGGTCTGGGCCATGCCCCGCGCCCATCCGGATCGAGTGACCGGGGTGATCGGTGTGAACACCCCGGACCTGCCGCGGCCCCCGGCGGACCCCGTGGCGATTATGCGCAAGCGCTATGGGGAGCACATGTACATGGTGGAGTTCCAGCCGCCCGGCGTGGCGGAGGCGCTGCTGGAGGCAGACCCGGCACGCACGCTGCGCTTCTTCTTCCGGCGCCACCGCATTCCGCCCGCGGTGCTGGATGACCGCGCCCGGCAGCCCCGGCTGCTGGCACTGCTGGAGTCGTTCCGGAAGCCGGAAAGCGAGTGGGGCGGCGAGCCCCTGCTGGACGCGGAGTCCCTGGCTACCTATGTGCGAGCCTTCACGGAGACGGGCTTTGCGGGCGGGCTGAACTGGTATCGCAACCTGACGCGCAACTGGGAGACCACGGCACACTGGCCGCTGCGCATCGACGTGCCCTGCCTGATGATCAGCGCGGAGCACGACGTCGTGCTGCGGCCGGCCATGGCCGAGCCCATGGGGGGATGGATCGCCGACCTGGAGCGCCATGTGATTGCCGATTGCGGGCACTGGACCCAGGCCGAGCAGCCGGAAGCCCTCAATCGCCTGATGCTGGACTGGCTGCGCCGCCGCTTCCCCCGCGGCTAGCCGGGTTGGACGGCCGGGGCGGCGGCGCGTTCCCGATGGGCCAGCCACAGGCCGCCGGCCACGCAGGCAAGCCCGGCCAGGAACGGCCCGGAGACGGCCTCGCCCAGCAGCAGCACCCCCAGCAGCGTGGCCGTGATCGGGCTCAGCGCCAGGAACACCGTGACGCGGGTGGGGCTGGCGTGTTGCAGCGCCCATAGCCACAGGTAGTAGCCCGCTCCGCTGCTCGCGCCGATGTAGGCGATGGCCAGCCATCCGCCCATCGTGAACCGGGGCACGGCGGCGAAGAAGCCCTCGCCCGCGGCCATGGCAGCCAACACCAGCACCGAGGCTGCCATGGCGAAGGCGCTTACCGGCAGTGCGGGATAGCGCCGCAAGTAGGGGCGGTAGAGCACACTGCAGGCCGCCCCGCTGAAGGCGCTTGCCAGCACGGCGGCCGCACCGAGCCACTGCGCGCCGGCCCAGCCGGGGATGGTCAGGCGCTGGGCCAGCGCCAGCCCCACTCCCGCCACCGTGAGCGAGACCCCCAGCGTGCGCGGCAGCGTCAGCCGCTCCACGCCCAAGGCCGCCGCCAGCAACATCGTGAGCAGGGGAAACGTGGCGAAAAGCAGCGCCCCCAGTGACGACGAGATGTGCTCCAGGCCGAAGTTGAGCAGTGCGATGAGGATGCCGAACTGCGTGATGCCCAGCAGCGCAATAGGCAGCACGTCGCGTTGGGCAAAGCGCACCCGTGGCGCCAGCGGCAGTGCAGGCAGCAGGCAGGCCAGTCCCACCACGTAGCGCAGCAGCGCGAGCGACGCCGGGTGCGTCTGCGCAATCACGAAGCGCGTGGCCACGATGGTGGAGCCGACCATGATGCCCGTCGCAGCCGCGGCCGCCACGGGCAACAGGCGTTGCAGTGCAGCGGTGGGAGGAATCTCCGGTGCAGCCGTGTTCATCGGGCAGAGTCCTCTGCGCCGCCCAGCACCTTGTCCAGCCGCTGGTGCAGCACGGGATGGCCCCAGTCCGTGTCCTCGAAGCTATCCGTGACCTGGAAGCCCCAGCGGTCGTAGAGCGCGCGCGCTGCATCCAGCCCCCGGAAGGTCCACAGGAACACATGCTCGAAGCCGGCCGCCGCGCAGAAGTCCATCGCGGCGGCCATCAGGCGCTGGCCCACACCGCGGCCCTGGCAGGCCTCGTCCAGGATGAACCAGCGCAGGCGCGCATCGTTACCCGGCGTGCCGCTACCGTCGATAGTAATCGAGCCCAGAATCGTGTCCCCGTCCACGGCGGCCCAGATGGAGTCGCGGGCGGGGTCGTAACGGCCCATGAATTCCCCCAACTCGCGCGCCACCTCCGCCTCGAAGCGCATGTCCAGCCCCCAGTGGCGGCTGTAATAGCGCCCGTGCAGTTCCGTCACCCGCCCAATCGTGCCCGGCACGAAGCCCGTGATCTCCACCCCACCCATCACTCATCTCCTTCGCACGCATGCGTCGGCCCTGTGGCCGACCGTTCCCGCCCAGGAATCGCTGGCATCCACCTACTCCAGCATCTGGCGGATCTGGTGTTGCAGGTCGGCCGTCCACCGCCGGCCCGGGCCCTCCATCAGCCCCAGCGCGATCATGCGCCCCAACTGAAAGAGTTGGCCCACCACCCCCAGCACGCGCACCGGCTCCGGCACACCGGAAGCGATCACCCCCTCCTCGCAACCGCGGCGCAGCAGCTCGCGGCTGAGGATGGTCACGGAACGCTCGGCCATCGGCGGGGGCACGCGCGGCCAGAAGGTCTGCGTGTTCTCCGCGATGAACTGCACCGCTTCGGGGGAGGCGTCGTGGTACGCGATGAAGGCGTCCACCATCGCGCGAAGCTGCCGTTCGAAACCCCGCTGCGCAGCGATGGCCAGGGAGAGCTGCTGCCACAGCTCGCGGTAGCACACCACGAACAGGTGCAGCGCCAGGGCATCCTTGTTCTCGAAGTGCTTGTACAGCGCAGGATTCGACGTGCCGGCGAGGGCTCCGATTTCGCGGATGCTGGTGCCTTCCAGTCCCTTGTGGGCAAAGAGCTGCAGCGCGGCCCGCAGGATGCGCTGCTTGCCGGGGGCGTCCCCCGCGTCGACCAGAAACGGCAGTGGCTCGGCGTTCATGCCCGGACGTTAGCAAATGCTAACCTTCGCGGCAAGAGGTATGACAGGCGACAGCTCCGGGTCCTTGGTCAGTCCTGTGGCGATTTTGTGTGCAGTGTGCGCCGGAATTGGGCGGGGGTCTGCCCGGTCCAGCGCCGGAAGGCACGGATAAACGCAGCGGCGCTCTGGTAGCCCAAGCGATAGGCGACCGCATCCAGCATGTCCGGCCCACGAAGCAGATCCTCTGCCCGTACCCTGCGCTCTTCGTCCAACAGGTCGGCAAAGCGCGCGCCTTCCTTGTGCAGCAGATGCTGCAGACTGCGGGGTTGCAGGCCAAGGCGGCGACTCACCGTCGCGAGTTGCCCATGGTTGTCGTGCAGTGCATCGGCAATGGCTGTGCGCACCAGGTCCGCCAACCGCGGGTGGGTGGGCTGGAAGCGCGCCAGGTCCTTGTCCACGACCTGCGCCAGTATGTCCGCAAGATCGGGGTCTGCCCTTGCGCAGGGCATATCCAGCCAATGGGCCGGATAGACCATCTCCGTGCGGGCCTGTCCGAAGCGCACCGGGCATCCGAAATAGCGCTCCAGGGCGTCGTGAGCCTCGTCATCGCTATGGGTGAAGCGCACCTCGCTGGGCACCAGCCGTTGCCCGGAGGATTTGCGGATTACGTCCAGGCACAGGCCCATCCCGTACTCGGCGTAGCGATGCCGGTGAGGCCACGCCGGCCCGACGGGCTGAAAGACCTCGTGGACGGACGGACCGCGCTCCTCCAGTCGCACCGGATAGGCGCACAGGAAGAACCGCATGCCGTGCAGACCCCGATGGATGGCCATCCCCACCGTGGCATGGCTCGCGACCGCATATCCGATCAGCCCGAAGCTGGATGGGGTCGTGCCCTCCAACGTGTGCATCGGAAACCCCGGTTCCCCAGTCAGCCGCACAACCTCGCCCAACAGCGCGCACGCATTCTGCGAGGCGATGGGCATGAAGGGCGTCGCGAATTGCTCTTCCGTCAGCCCGGCCGCCGTCAGCAATGGTTCCTTGGGCGCACCCGCAGCCACCGCCGCTAGGTAGACCAAGTGCAGGAGTATGGCCGGCTCGGTATACGGCAGCCGCATAGGGCACCTCCGCTGGGCCGCTGCGATGCAGCATCCGTAGACGCGACAACGTGGCCACCATGCCCAATCAAGCGACATCATGACGCAGGAACGCACTGCGCCCGATGCCCTCGGATTTCCAATAGCTTGAGTCGGTAGGAACGTCCTTTTGGCGCAAGTTAAGTAGCCCGTGCACAAGATGTCAACCGATTGTGCATCTTCGGCAAACCGTCGACTCCGGAAAAACGGTATCAATTTCTGACAAAGGGGGGTGAGGTGCCCAGTTTTGCCCATCCGTTCGGAGGGAGATCCATGACCACCTCTGTCAGGCAACGCCGCCGCATCCGACGCTGGATGCGCATTCGTGCCCATCTGTTCTCCTTCATGATGGGACTCTCGCTTTCCGTGGCGCTCACCTTCTGCGGGGGGGCGGGCGGGGGTGCGCAGGAGACCTCGCTGCTCGAGGACCGCGTGGCCGCGCTGGAGAAACTGCTGGCTGCGTTCAGCATCGATGAGGCCGGCGACCTTCACATTGATGGCTCACTGATGGCCGGAACCAACGTGTTCATTGACGGCCTCAACGTCCACATCCGCAGCGGCAGCGGCTACACCGACGACACACTTGGGCCTACCGGCGAACTGACCGGACTGGGGAACCTCATCATCGGGTACGACGAGGCCACGGTGGCCGAGCCCGGAGACCCGACCGAGGACTTCAAGACCGGATCGCACAACCTGGTGATCGGGTCCGAACATACCTATTCCAGCTATGCCGGATTGGTCGCGGGTTATGACAACCGCATCACGGGTGACTTCGCGACCGTTACCGGGGGCTTCCAAAACACGGCAAGCGGTAATAGCGCCGCGGTAAGCGGAGGCAATAACAACACAGCCTCCGGCACTGGTTCATCTGTCAGCGGCGGACTGGGCAACGCCGCCACCAGCAACAATGCCTCGGTCAGCGGAGGCAAGAGCAATTGGGCTGCCGGAAGCAGTGCGGCGGTCGCCGGCGGCCTCAGCAATACGGCCAACGGCCCCTATGCCACGGTGCTGGGTGGCGATTCCAATGTGGCCGGCGATCCCCTGAGCGCGGGGGCTACCACGACGGGTGCCGCCGCCGTGGTGGCAGCCGGCCGGTTCAACGTCGCCAGCGGCGATTATGCCTCGGTGCTGGGCGGCGGAGGCACCTCAGACACGGACGGCAATACGGCCAGCGGGGACTACGCCGCCGTCAGCGGCGGCCGGAAGAACACGGCCAGCGCTGAGGGCACGGCAGTCAGCGGTGGCTGGACCAACACCGCCAGCACGCTCTATGCCTCCGTGAGCGGCGGCAGCGGCAACAACGCCTCGGGGATGTCCGCGTCCGTCAGCGGTGGCAGCACCAACACGGCCGCCGGCCAGGGCACCTCGGTCGTCGGGGGCATCGGCTGCACCACTGTCAACTCGACGGACGACTTCCGCCTGACCTGGGGCGGCCGCAGCGGAACGACCTGCGGTACGGGCAACTGAGCCCATCCCACCGGCTGCATGCCCACAGGGCCCCATGCGGATGGGGGCCCCGACGTCCGGATAGCCACGCGCACGGCTCACCAAAGCCGGGCACACCGCACAAAGGAGGACCCCATGCGTCCACTCTGGCGCGTTCCTGCATCGTTGGTTCTCGCAGCACTCCTCGTCGTGCCCTTGCTCGCCGCCTGCGGCGGTGGTGGGGGCGGCTCGGAAACACCGGCGTACGTTTCGCTTACCAATGGACAGGCTGCCTCCGTGGTGATCGGGCAGGCGGACTTCAGTGGCACCTCAAACAATCAGGGTGGCGGCCTTACACCGGCTACCAACACGCTTTCCAATCCTTGGGGGAATGCCGCCACACTGGACGGAAAGCTCTACCTATCCGACGGGAACAACAATCGCGTGCTCCGATTCGATGCCATTCCCGCAGCCAACGACGCCTCCGCCACGCTGGTGCTGGGGCAGTCCTCATTCACCACCGCCGCATTGGGCACGGCCGCCGACGGCATGGCCGATCCGTTAACCGTCGCCATCGGTTCGGGCAAGCTCGCCGAGGCGGAAGAGGCCAACTCCCGCGTGCTGATCTGGAACGCCATCCCCTCCGCCAACGGCCAGGGGGCCGACGTGGTGGTGGGCTGGCCCGACTTCAGCACTCCGTCCACAGGATGCTCATCGACCGAGCTCTCAGCCTCGCAGGGCGTCGCCATTGCGAGCGGGAAGCTGCTGGTGGCGGACACGAGCAACTCCCGCGTGCTGATCTGGAACGCCGTCCCCACCGCCAGTGGCGCAGCGGCGGACCTGGTGCTGGGGCAGGTGGATTTGAACCATTGCACTGGCAACGACGCGGACGGCAACAACGTCTCGGACGCCAACCCCACCGCCGCCACGATGGATCATCCCCGTAGCGTGTGGAGCGACGGCGCGCGGTTGATCGTGGCGGACGCGAACAACAATCGGGTGCTGATCTGGAACAGCTTCCCCACCAGCAGCACGCAACCTGCCGATTTGGTGGTGGGACAGAACGACTTCACGAGCTCAAGCAGTGGCACGACGAGCGCCACCCTGTCGTCCCCCAGCGCCGTATATTCGAATGGGAACCAGCTATTCGTGGCGGATGAGACGAACCATCGGGTGCTGGTCTGGAATGCGTTGCCATCCGGCAATGGTACGGCGGCGGACACGGTGCTTGGGCACACGACGTTTACCGATAACAATGAATCGACATCCGGCGGCAGCGATGGATTCTCCTACCCGGCCGGCCTGCTTGCCTACGGGACGCAATTGCTGGTGGCGGACTACAACAACAATCGCGCGTTGGTCTTCAACGGCCAATGAGCTGCCCGTCTCGCCCCGCCACACCGGACTGGGCCTTGTGCGGCGTAGCAGCGCATTGACATCGCGCGGCGGATGCCCGCATCCTGAGTGCAATCCCCATTCAGATGCGCACCCGCACCGGCCGATGCCCATGAAATCGTCCGTGCTGCTGGCCATGCTGCTGCTGTTTGCGACGGGCGCCGCGGCCGAAACGGTCACCGGCAAGGCTTGCCACCAGTTCCCGGATGGACAGCCGCTGCCCGACGCACGCGCCGCGGCGATCGCGCTGGCGGAACAGAACGCGCTGGTGGGTTATCCGGTGTTCGCGGCGTCCATCGCGTCGGTGCAGGACCCGGCGTTGCGCAGCGAGTTCATCTCCAGCCTGGCCGGAGCCTTGCTGCGGGATGTTCGCGTCACGCACGAATTGATGAACCTGGGCAACCGGGAGGTTTGCCGGGCCATCGCCGCCCGGATCGATCCACGGGAGACCATCGAACGCGTCGTGGCGAAGATGAACGCACCGCACTCGGCAAAGTTGGCGGCCTACGGATGGTATCCCGAGAACGACCTGGCGCGGGTGCTGGAAGCAGTCAGCTTCACGAAAGGCGACCAGCAGCGGATCGTGTTCGTGTTCGAGTGTAAACGCAAACAGGATCGCTACCTGGACACCCGCCACGCCGTGCAGCAGGAGCGCGTCCACATCCGGCTGACCTGGATTGACCGCCACGGCATTCCCGGCACCCCCGCATTGGGCCGCGGGGAATGCACCGCTCCCAACGCAGTGGGCAGCATCGAGCTGCCTTTGCCGCCCTGGGACTCGAAGTACTGGATCGACCTGTCGGAGACGACGCGAGACTTCGCGTCCTGGCAGGTGCGCTAGCGGAGTCGCGTTTCCCGGGATGGCCGGGCCCTTTGGGGCGCATTTCCACTTGCCCCGGTGGCCTGCGGTTGGGGTATGATGTCCCTGCGCTGCCGGCGGGCAGCGCCCACGCACCAGGGGAGCGCCGCATGTCGACACGAACCCAGCAAGGCGGCCAGACCGCCCACGACTCGCCTGCGCCGGAACGCCCGGCCTGGGACGCGATCACGGCGGCATTGCTGGCCGCGCGGGCGCGCATCTTTGCCGAACTGCGCAACTATCCCCCGCCCATCGCCGGGTGCGACGTGCAGTTCAACCGGCTGCTGGAGCAGCGCGACGCCATAGCCCGGGAGCTGAGCCGCTGGGAAGCGTTGCGCAGCCAGTGGGCGGCGGGAGCCGTCGACGAGGAAGCGCTGGCAGCGTTCGTCCGCGGGTCCGCGATTCTCGCCGACAACGCACAGGGCCCGGAGCCGGCCGGCACCTGGCCATCCTCGCCCGTGCTCACCCGAGACCGATAGCCACCCATGCACCTGCCCGAACCACTGCCCGAGCGCCTGGCCAAGCGCGACGCCGTGCTGCGCGCCCTGCACGGCGTGCTGCCGCGCGAGTGCGTGCTGCAGCGGCCGGAAGACCTGATCGCCTACGAGACGGACGGCCTGCCCGCCTACCGCCAACAGCCGCTGGCCGTAGTGCAGCCGCGCACCACGCAGGAAGTGGCCAAGGTGATGAAGGCGCTGCACAAGCTGGAGGTGCCCGTGGTGCCCTGGGGCGCCGGCACGGGGCTCTCTGGCGGCGCGTTGCCCCTGGCGGACGGGGTGACGGTGGCCATGAGCCGCATGAACCGCATCCTGGAGATCGACCTGGACAACCGCTGCGCCGTGGTGCAGCCGGGGGTGACCAACCTGCGCATCACGCAGGCCGTGCAGGCACAGGGCTTCTACTATGCGCCCGATCCCTCCAGCCAGATCGCCTGCTCCATCGGCGGCAACGTGGCGGAGAACTCCGGCGGCGTGCACTGCCTCAAGTATGGCGTGACCACCAACAACCTGCTGGGCCTGGAGGTGGTGCTGGCCGACGGCACCATCATGCGCGTGGGCAGCCGCGGCTACGACGACGCAGGCTACGACCTGCTGGGCGTGCTCACCGGCTCCGAGGGCCTGCTGGGCATCATCACGGAGGTTACCGTGCGCCTGTTGCCGCGGGCGGAGGCGGCCCGGGCGCTGCTGGCCGTGTTCGACCGCTCGGAGGACGCCGGGCAGGCCGTGGCGGACGTCATCGCGGCGGGCATGGTGCCCGGCGGCATGGAAATCATGGACAAGCTGGCCATCGAGGCGGCCGAGCAGTACGCACACGCCGGCTACCCCGTGGGCGCGGAAGCGATCCTGCTGGTGGAACTGGACGGCCCCGCCTCCGAGGTGGAGCACCTGATCGGCCTTACGGACACCATCCTGCGCAAGGCAGGTGCCACCGAGGTGCGCGTATCCAGCAGCGAGGAGGAGCGCCTCAAGTTCTGGGCGGGGCGCAAGGCCGCCTTCCCGGCCATGGGGCGCATCAGCCCGGACTACTATTGCATGGACGGCACGATTCCCCGCTCCGCCCTGCCCCGCGTGCTGGCGCGCATCCGTGAGCTTTCCGACCAGTACGGGCTGCGCGTGGCCAACGTCTTCCACGCCGGCGACGGCAACCTGCACCCGCTGGTGCTCTACGATTCGAACGTGCCCGGCGAGCTGGAAACGGCCGAGACGATGGGCGAGGAGATCCTCAAGCTCTGCGTGGACGTGGGCGGCGTACTCACGGGCGAGCACGGCGTGGGCGTCGAGAAGCGCGACCTGATGGCCTACCAGTTCGGCGAGAACGACCTGGACGCCATGCAACGCGTGAAGTGCAGCTTCGATACCGAGCTGTTGCTCAATCCCGGCAAGATGTTTCCCACCCTGCACCGCTGCGCCGAACTGGGCCGTATGCACGTCCACGGCGGCGAGACGCGCTTCCCGGAACTGGAGCGGTTCTAGGGCGTCTGCACCGTTTGTGAATGCGGTGCCTTCTGGCCGCCGCGGCGCTTCCCGCTGCGGCGGTCCATTCTCCGCTGTTGTCCGCTTCCGTCAGGCCGCCTCTGGTGTGCCCTGAATGCGGCCATGGTGGCCCACATCAGGTTTTATGCGCCCTCGCGACGGTCGCTATAAATCGCATATTTTCTTGACAAATGGCGCCACCCGCGCGAGGATGGCATGAGAATAGGAACGCTGCAGGGTCTTGCGCGCGGCTGGGATGCTCCCGGCACGGTGGCGGACAATACAATAGGGGCGGGTCATGAAGCACTCGGGGCGGTTGCTTCAGGTTCTCACCGCAGGATTTGCGGGTCTTGCACTGACGCTGGTGCTGGGTGCCTGCGCGCCGGTACCGGGCGATGGCAGCGGCACTTCCAGCGACCAACTGCGCTCGCCACTCACCGACGCACAACTGCAATCGCTGGCCAACGACGCCTGGGCCGAGTC
>DATFMP010000044.1:0-10296 GCA_035266845.1 bacterium | reverse complement strand
GCGCGACCAGCGCACATAGCCGTCCAGCAGCAGCGCCACCTGCCGCCCGGTGAGGCGGCCCTGCACCAGCCGCTCGTCGAAGGGCAGCCAGCGCACCAGGTGCGCCAGTCGTACCGGCTCCCCAACCTCGTCCCGGGGCGGCGGGACGAAGCGCCACGCCGGCAGCAGCGAGAGTGTGCGCGCGGGGTCGGCGCTTGGCACGGTCAGCCGCGCCGCCGCCGCGTGACTCAGCGCGCCGGCACAGCGCTGGAACTCGGTCTTGCGCGGCACGGCACGGAAGCACACGCGGGTGGGCGCGGCCAGGCGCTCGCGGGTGCGCCGCAGCGCGCGGCCCTCCAGCGCCAGCGCCGCGGGATCGGGCGCGTCCGCCGCGGGCAGCGTTCGGCGGCGCACGTCCTGCACCGCCCAGCGGCCGTCGCGCTCCGCCAGCCGCAGTGTGACCACCGCCAAGCCGTTGCCGCGCGCGCCGGGTTCCACCACGGGCGTGCCGTAGGGCGTCTCGGCCCCGGACGGCGTGCGGGGACTTAGCCGCTGCGCATCGCCCGCCACGATCAGGTCAAAGCCCAGCCCCGCCTCCGCCACGCGACCCGCCGCGGCGAACAGCGGTGCACCGGCCCGCAGGGCCACGTCGCGGTCATAGGTGCTGTCCAGCCCGCTGTGGAACAGGCCGATCAGTACGTCCACGCGCTCCACGCGACGCAGCACGGAGGCCCAGCGGCGCGCGGCGGCCTCGACATCCGTGAACGTGACACCCTCCAGCCGGCGCGGGTCGCGCCCCAACACCGCGGCGGGGGTGGTCATGCCCACGATGCCCACGCGGATGCCGTGACGCTCCAGCACCGCGTAGGGCGGCAGCCGGGTGCCGCCGCTGGGCGTCCGCACGTTGGCCGCCAGCCACGCGAAGCGCGAGGCGGCCCGGGCGCGATCCAGCGCCGGCCAGCCCAGCGAGACGTCCACGTTGCCCAGGGCCATCGCGTCGTAGCCCAGGGCGTTCATCAGCGTGACGATGGGCGGGACGGCCGTGCCGGCCAGCGTGGCCGAGGGTGCGCCCTGCAGCGCGTCCCCCGCGTCCAGCAGGATCAGCTCCGGGTCCTCGGCGCGCAGGGCACGGATGCGCGGCGCCACATAGGCGAGTCCGGTCGGCCGGCGATCGGGATCCAGCGTGGCGGTGGTGATCCAGCCCTTCAGGTCGCCCGTGGCGGCGATGGTCAGCGTGCGCTCCGTGCCGGCCGGGATCAGCCGGGGCGCGCGCGACGACGCGAGCGGGGTCTCCGGCTCGCGCTCCGTGGCGGCGTGGGCCGCCGGCTCGCCCCTGGCCGTGCGCGGCTGGCCGCCGAGCGACAGCAGCGCCAGCGCCAGCATGACCGCCAGCCCCACCACCGGCCAGTGGCGCGCGGGCGGAGGGACTCGGTGCGCCGCCCCGCGATTTCGCTTGCCAGGTCCGGCGGCATTTTCTACCATGAGGGCCCATCCAGAAGGGTTCTGAGCGCTCCTGTAGTTAAACTGGATATAACGGCGGATTCCGATTCCGCTATTCCGGGTTCGAGTCCTGGCGGGAGCACTCGTCTGTCCGGCACGGCTCCAGATGGGCTTGGCACGGGCGGGAGCGGACTGGTCGAAGGCGGCTGCAGAAGCTATAAGCGGCGCCCCGGGGGACTGCGCCGTCGACGCATACGCCGGGAACGCCGACCTGTCAGCCGGAGCAACAGCGGAGGGCGAGCGGGATGCCGCGCCCTCCACCGCGACGAGCAGCCTGCCTACTGCGGAAAGACGGGCTTGGCCTCGGCGTAGGGCGCCGGCCAGACCACCCGCACCTTCTTGTCGATCACCTGCATCAGCGCCGCGCGGGCGTTCTCGTTCTGGCCGTCCGCACCGTACACGATCGGGCCCTGGGGCAGGATATGGTTCGTGTAGTGCGTCTTGGCCAGCGCATCGCGCACCGCCCCGCGGTCCGCCTTGCCGGCGCGCTCCAGCGCGTCCGCGAAGATGTAGACGGGCTGGTAGGCGTAGACGGCGTGGACGGGCATGTCCTCGTTGAAGCGCGCCTTGTAGGCCGCCATCACCCGCGTCGTGTGCGGATTGTTCGGGTTGGCGCGGTAGTTCCCGTCCATCACGTGGTTGCTGGCATCGCCGGCTTCCGCCACGAACTTGGTGTGGGAGTACGCCGCGTTGCCCAGCCCCACGATGCCCTTGGCCTGCACGCGCAGGTCACGCATGGTGCGCAGGGCGCGGATGCTGTCGTTGAAGTAGCCCGAGTGCATCACGATGTCCGACCCGGCGAACTTGATCTTGTTGATCTCCGTGGACACGTCCGTGGCGCGCGGCGAATAGGGCATGTCCAGCGCGATCTCCCAGCCGTGGTCGGGCGCGTACTTCTTCACCAGGGCGAAGAGCGACTGGCCGAACGCCGTGTTGTCGTGCAGGTAGCTGATGGTCTTGATCGAGGTGCCGCTCTGCTTGGCCACCGCGGCCAGGTAGTCCAGCGTCTGCCGGGTCATCTGGGTGCCGTCCGGCTGCGTGCGGAAGGTGTACTTGAAGCCCCGGCCCGTCACCTCGTCCGCCACGGCCACGGTGACCATGAACGGAATGTGATACTTCTCCGCCTCCTGCGTGGCCACCAGCGTCACGGCGCTCTGGTAGCAGCCGAACACGGCCAGGCAGCCCGCCGAGTTGAAGCGTTCCATCTGGGTGATGGCCACTTCCGGCTTGCCCTCGGAGTCGCCATCGAGCAGCTCCAGCTTGGCGCCGCCCAGGGCCTTGATGCCGCCGGCCTTGTTGATCTCGTCCACCGCCATCAGCATGCCCTTGCGGAGCTGTCCGCCATCGAAGGCCAGGAAGCCCGTCAGCGGGTGGATGTGGCCGATCTTGATGGTGTCCGCGGCGGCCCCGCGCACGACGGCCGGAAAGCCCAGCGTGGACACTGCAGCAGCGGCCGCGGCACTCTGCCCGGCGCGCTTGAAGAACTCCCGCCGGCTGATGCCGCGCGGCGATCCCGATCCCTTTGTGCTCATGCGATTCCCTCCAATGCACTGGTGACGGTGGCGTGCGAGCTGTGAGCGACCCGGTCACTCCCGCGGCGAGTCTAGCGCATTTCGTGACAATCCCAAATCCGCATCGCATCCCAGCCGGGTCGGGCGCACGCGGTCACCCGTGACCCAGCTCGTGGGCGGCCTGCAGCCCCGCCAGACGGCCCAGCACGGTCGCCGTCAGCAGACCGTTGCCGGAGAGATAGCCCGCGCAGCCATCGCCGGAAATGCCCGCCGCCACGCCGCCCCCGGCGAACAGGTGCGCAATGGGCCGGCCGTCCGGCCGCAGCACCCGCGCATGGCTGTCCACCCGCAGCCCGCCCTGGGTGTGGAACAGGGCCCCGGTCACCCGCACGCCGTACAGCGGCGCCGTCAGCGGTGCCCCGAAGTCCCGGCGCCCGAAGGCGTCCGGCGCTTCGCCCCGCGCCGCGGCGTTGAACGCGGCCAGGGTCGCCTCCAGCGCTGTGGGCGGGATGCGCAGGGCCTCCGCCAGCGCGCTGGGAGACTCGCCGCGCCGCACGGCGCCCACCTCGCGGCACTGGCGGAAGTCCTCGAAGGCCTCCAGGGCATCGTGGATGCGCTGGTCGAAGATGGCGCAGGCCAGCCCCTCCGGCTGGGCCAGCACGTCCAGGGCGTGCTCCGAGTAGCCGTGGTACTCGTTGCAGAAGCGCTCGCCCCGCAGGTTCACGTGGCAGCCGCCAGTGGCGATGAGCGCCCAGGTGAGCAGCACGCCGTGCGGGTGCGCCACCTGCCCGTGGGCCTGGTAGGCGCCCATGTGCTCCGTGGCCGCGCCCAGGGCCATGCCCCAGCGGATGCCCTCGCCCGTGTTGCCCTCGTGGCCCATGTACAGGGCGTCGGCCATCTCGGGAATGTAGCGGCGCAGCAGCTCGCGGTTGGCGCCGAAGCCGTTGCAGGCCAGCACCACCTTGCCGGCGCGCACCAGCGAGGGCGGCTGCCCGGCGATCTGCACCCGCGCCCCCCACACCGCGCTGTCTGCACGGCTCGCCACAAGCTGTTCCACGCGCGCACCCGTGGCCAGCTCCGCCCGACCCTGGCGCGTCAGCGCCTTGCGCAGCCCGGCCACCAGCGCGGTGCCCTTGCGGCTGGGCGGCGCATGGATGCGGTGCCGCGAGAAGCCCGGGTAGAGGAAGTCCGTCACCACGTCCAGCACGACGCCGTGGGACGCCGCCAGCCAGTCCACCAGCGGCCCCGATTCGCGGCACAGGTGCAGCACGCGGGCGGGGTCGCTCTGCCGGCCGTTCTTGCGCAGGATATCCTCGGCCATCCCCTCGGGCGAGTCCTCGATGCCCGCCGCGCGCTGCGAGCGTGTGGCCGCGGCCGGAATCATGCCCTGGCTGAGGTTGGAGTTGCCGCCCGGCGCGCGGGATTTCTCCAGCACGAGCACGCTGGCGCCCGCCTCGGCGGCGGCCAGCGCCGCCGTGAGGCCGCAGGCCCCGCCCCCCACCACCAGCACCTCCGTCTCCACCTCGGCCGCGGGCGGCGCGGCGGGGTCGATCCAGTCGATCAGGCCATTGTCCATGGGCAGCAGCCGGCGCGTGCCGGCTCGATTCGGCTTCGTTTCGCAGATTTCCTCAAATACCTCGCCAGACCGCTCCCATGGCGGCTTGGCGCCACCCACAGCATCGCACGTGAGCGCCCGCAGCGCAGCGGCAAAATGCGGACAAATGTGGGCCGAACGTCCTGATACCCGCCGCCTGCGGGCCCACGGCCGGGCTCTGCCGGGAGCTGGCCCGGATTTCGCTGCGCCAAGCCGTCTGTCATTCCGAGGCACGCTCCGCGGGCCGAGGAATCTGCTTTGTCGCGGACACAGCGGATTCCTCGCTATGCTTGGAATGACCTCGTCCGGAAGCGGGCGGGACGATCCCTCGCGCTGCCGGAGCGACCTTGGTCTGGCGTCCCGGAGACACCGGCAGGAATTCGGGGGAACACGTTCCCCCGAACCCCCTGTCTGGGCGGCAGTGGCTGACTCGCCAGCCGCTGCCGGGAAAACGGGTTCCAAGGGCCTTCGACCCTTGGCGGGGTGGTCAGGGGCGGAGCCCCTGACGCGGCCAGACACGTCGGCGAATCTTCAACTTACGCGCGGGACCCGACCCTAGCGCTTCAGGCCGTACGGGCGGCGCAGGTATTGGCCGGTGGGCTTGCCCACCACGTTGCCGTCCTCGCAGACAAGCGTGCCGCGCACGTAGGTCTGGCGCACGCGGGCGTGCAGTTCCTGGCCCTCGAAGGGCGTGTAGCCCTGGCCGGACTCCGATTCGGCCGCGCGCACGGTGAAGTTCGCGTCCGGATCCACCAGCGCCAGGTCGGCATCGTAGCCCACGGCGATATCCCCCTTGCCCAACAGGCCGTAGCGGCGCGCCGGATTGGCGCTGGTCAGCTCGGCCATGTGGTTGTAAGACATGCCGCGCTTGCTGCCCTCGCTCACGAGCCCGGGCAGCAGGTATTCCGTGCCGCCGAAGCCGGCCTTGGCCATCCAGATATCGTCCGGGTGCGCCGCGTCCCACTTCAGCTCGGACGAGCAGCAGGCGTGGTCGCTCACGACCCAGTCCACGTTACGGGCCAGCACCTGCTCCCACAGGTACTCCACGTCCTCGCGGGGGCGGATGGGCGGGTTCACCTTGGCCTGCACCTGGGTGGGGGTGTCGATGTCCAGCAGCAGGTGCCCGATGGTCACCTCGCGCCGGAAGTTGATATGCGGAAACACCCGCTGCATGGTCAGCGCCGCCTCCAGCGCCTTGCGGGAGCTGAGGTGCAGCAGGTTGATGTTCACGCAGTTGGTCTCGTTGGCCAGGTACGAGGCCACCCACACCGCCAGGCCCTCCGAGTGTGGCGGGCGGGCGGCACTGTAGGCGGCCAGCCCCTTCAGCTTGCCCTCGCGCTCCACGCGCTCGGTGTAGGCGGTCATGATCTCCGCCAGCTCGCAGTGCAAGCTCAGGCTCAGGTACTCGGCCAGGGCGGGGTTGTTCTCCATCGCCCGCGTCAGCCCGCGCATGATGAACTCGAAGTGCGCGAAGTCGTAGCGCTCCCCGTCCTCCAGCATCAGGAAGTCCCGCTGCTGGGTGGAGCGGCCGTGCAGGCCGTGGCTGCCATAGAACATGAAGATCTTGAACGACGTCACCCCGTGCAGCTTGGCGAGGGACTCGATCTCGTCGATGTGCCGCCCGTGGATGGGTGCCAGGTGATAGGCGTAGTCCACGTGGTAGCGGCCTTCGGATAGGCGCAGCACCTCCGGGTAGAACTCGGCGTAGGGCCCGCCTCGGTTCAGGTAGTACTGCCCGGTGCGGAAGTACGTGAGCATGGTGGTCACGCCGCCCTGGGCCGCGGCGCGGCTCTCCGTGACGGCGTCCTGCTCCAGCGGGCTGTAGATGCCCGCGTGCGTGTGCGCATCCACCACGCCGGGGAAGGCCAGCAGGCGCTTGCCGTCCACCACCTCCTTCGCCTCGCCCGGGGCGATCTCCGGGGCGATGTGGGCGAAGCGGCCGTCCTTGATCGCGAGGTCCAGCAGGTCCACGGCCGTGCGGTGGGGCCGCACGACGCGCACGTTCTTGATCAGCTTGTCATAGCGGGGCGCGGCGGACATAATGCGCGGGGGCCTCCTGCCGGGAGCGGGTTGGGCTGTCGCCGGGAGCGCGGTCGGGAGCCCGCCGCGCGTGCTTCGTGGCTGCGCAGGCGGCCGCCGATCGGCCACCAGGGAGCGCAGCGCGCTCATTGTCGACAGAGCGTCCCGGCATTGTCAATGCGCGGCCTCCGGGCCGGTGCCAATCGCAGCAGACGGCACAACGGAGCGGGCATGAATCACAGGGTGGGGGTGCTGCTGGGCATCGCCGCGGTGGCGCTGCTGCTCCTGCCCCAGGTGGCCAGCCCGACGGTGCTGCACCTCGCGGTCATCGTGTGCTTCTACGCGTTCCTCGGCCAGGCCTGGAACATCCTGGGCGGCTACGCGGGCCAGTTCTCCTTCGGGCACGCCGCGTTCTTCGGGATCGGCGCCTACACCTCCACCCTGCTCTACCTGCACCTGGGCGTGAGCCCCTGGCTGGGCATGCTGGCCGCGGGGGTGGCGGGCATGGCCTTCGGCCTGGTCAGCGGCTTCCTCAGCTTCCGCTACGGCCTGCGCGGGCCCTACTTCGCGCTGGTGATGCTGGCCTTCGCGGAGATGTTGCGCATCGTTGCGGAAAACTGGGGCGCCGTGGGAGGCTCGGTGGGCGTGCTGGTGCCGCTGCTGGGCAGTGCACCGCTGCAGTTCCAGTTCGCCTCCAAGCGCTCGTTCTACTACATCATCCTGGCGCTGCTGGCCGGTGCGACGCTGCTCGTCTGGCGCATCGGGCGCTCGCGGCTGGGCTACTACCTGCTGGCGATCCGGGAGAACGAGGAGGCCGCGGAGGCCCTGGGCGTGAATGCCTTCCGCTACAAGATGGCGGCGATGGCCATCAGCGCGTTCCTCACGGCGATGGGCGGCACCTTCTATGCGCAGTACCTGCTGTACATCGACCCGGAGATCACCTTCGGCACCACGGTCTCCATCGAGATCCTGCTGCGGCCCGTCATCGGCGGGGCGGGCACGGTGTTCGGGCCGATTCTGGGCTCGCTGGTGCTCACGCCCTTCTCCGAGATCGCCAAGAGCCTGTTCCGGGGCTTCATCGGCGTACACCTGATGATCTTCGGCGCGATCCTGGTGGCCGTGATCATCTTCCTGCCCCAGGGCATCATGGGCCTGCTGGATTCCTTGTGGCGCCGCTACGGCGGCGGGGGAGGCGCGCGATGAGCGAGGTGCTGCTGCACACCGAGGGCCTCACGCGCCGCTTCGGGGGCCTGCTGGCCATCGATCACGTGGATCTGGAAGCGCGCCAGGGCGAGGTGCTGGGGCTGATCGGCCCCAATGGCGCGGGCAAGACCACGCTGTTCAACCTCATCGCCGGCACCCACGAGCCCAGCGCGGGCAGCATCGTCTTCCGCGGCGAGTCGCTGGTGGGCCTGGCGCCCCACGAGGTGTGCAAGCGCGGCCTCACGCGCACGTTCCAGATCACGAAGCCCTTCCAGCACCTCACCGTGCTGGACAACGTGATGGTGGGCGCCTTCAACGTCACGCGCCACCCCGCCGAGGCCCGCGCGCGGGCACAGGAGACGCTGGCCTTCTGCGGACTGGAGGCCCGGGCGGACCGGGCGGCGGGCACGCTCTCCGTGCCGGAGCGCAAGCGCCTGGAGCTGGCCCGCGCCCTGGCCACGGCGCCGAAGCTGCTGCTTTTGGACGAGGTGATGGCGGGGCTCAATCCGCGCGAGCACGACACCATGATCGCCCTCATCGGCCAGATCCGCGAGCGGGGCATCTCGCTGCTGGTGATCGAGCACGCCATGAAGGTGATCATGTCCATTTCCCAGCGCATCGTGGTGATTCACCACGGCCAGAAGATCGCCGAGGGCTCCCCGCGCGAAATCTCCAGCGATGCCCGGGTGATCGAGGCCTACCTGGGCGAGGAGTACCGCATTGCTTGAGCTGCAACGCATCAGCGCGGGCTATGGGGAGGTGCAGATCCTGCGCGAGGTCTCCCTGGAGGTGCCCGCGGGCGGCATCGTCACAGTGGTGGGGGCCAACGGCGCCGGCAAGACCACCACCATCCGCGCCATCTCCGGCACGCTGCCCCTGCTGGGCGGCCGGCTGCGCTTTCAGGACGAGGACATCACGGCCGTGCCCGCCCACCGCCGCGTGGAGCGGGGCCTGGTGCAGGTGCCGGAGGGCCGCAAGATCTTCGCCGCGCTCACCGTGCGCGAGAACCTGGAGCTGGGCTCGTACTCGGCCAAGGCGCGCGCCAGGCGAGCGGATAGCCTGGAGCGCGTGTTCCACCTGTTCCCCCTCCTGCGCGAGCGCATCCGTCAGCCGGGCGGCACGCTCTCCGGCGGGGAGCAGCAGATGCTGGCCATCGGCCGTGGCCTGATGGCTCTGCCGAGCCTGCTGATGCTGGACGAGCCCTCGCTGGGCCTCGCCCCGCTGATCGTGCGCGATATCTTCCGCATCGTGGCGGAGATCAACCGCACGGGCACCACCGTGCTGCTGGTGGAGCAGAACGTGCAGCAGTCGCTGGCGCTGGCCACCCGCGGCTACGTGTTGGAAAACGGCGCCATCACGCGCGCGGGCAGCGGCGAGGAGCTGCTGGCCGATCCCTATCTCAAGGAGGCCTACCTGGGCCTGTAGGCGGGCCCGGGAGCCCCCAGGCGGAGGCGCGAAGGCACATGTTCTGGGCGTTCCTGACGCAGTCGCTGATCAACGGCCTGCTCACCGGCGGGGTCTACGGGCTCATCGCCGTGGGGCTCACGCTGATCTTCGGCGTGATGAAGATCATCAACTTCGCCCACGGCTCGCTGATGATGCTGGGCATGTACGCCACCTTCTGGGCGTGGTCGGCGCTGCACCTGGACCCCTACGCCTCGCTCATCGTCAGCGTGCCGCTGCTGTTCGTGCTGGGCGCACTGATCCAGAAGTTCCTGGTGGCGCCCGTGATGAATGCCCCGGAGCACAACCAGCTTCTGCTCACGCTGGGCATCGCGCTGTTCGTGGAGAACGCGGCGCTGTTCGCCTTCACGGCCGATCCGCGCTTCGTGCAGACCCATTACCTGTCGGTGAACTACTATGTGGGGCCGCTCACCATCAAGCTGGTGCACCTGATCGCCTTCGGGGCCTCGCTGCTGATCACGCTGCTGCTCTACCTGCTGCTGAGCCGCACGGACCTGGGCAAGGCCATCCGCGCCGCGGCCGAGGAGCCCGAGGGCGCGCTGCTGATGGGCATCGATGTGCGCCGCATCTTCTGGATCTCCTTCGGCATCGGCTCCGCCTGCGTGGGCGCGGCGGGCACGCTGATCTCCCCGTTCTTCCCCGTGGATCCCCACGTGGGCGGGCTGTTCGTGATCACCGCGTTCGTGGTGGTGGTGCTGGGCGGGATGGGCAGCTTCGGCGGCGCACTGCTGGGCGGCATCATCGTGGGCGTGGGGGAGTCCGTGGGCGCGATGTTCCTGCCCGGCTCCATGAAGCAGATGGTGACCTTCGTCCTGTTCGTGCTGATCCTGCTGTTCCGCCCCAACGGCCTCTTCGGCCGCCGCATGGCCTGAGCGGCGCCCACGCCCTGACCACGGCCTTCCGGCGCCACCAGGTGGCGCTGGGCTTCGGCCACCTGCGCCTCAAGCCGCTGCACTCCTTCCGCGCCCTGTTCGCCACCGTCAACCTCAATGACCTGGGGGCCGACTCCAAGACGGTGGCCGAACT
>DATFMP010000043.1:0-3141 GCA_035266845.1 bacterium | reverse complement strand
GGGGCGTGCCCCGCAAGGGCCAGCGCGTGAATATCATCGCGGAGATCAAGCTGCGCTCGCCGTCCAAGGGGGTGTTCCCCTGGCACGGCGACGTGCTGCGGCAGGTGCGCGACTACGAGGTGGGCGGCGCCGCGGCCATCTCCGTGGTGACGGACGGCCCGTTCTTCGGCGGCTCCACGGACCTGCTGCGGCAGGTGAAGGCCGCGGCCGAGTTGCCCGTGATCCAGAAGGAGTTCCTGCTGGAGCCGTGGCAGGTGCACTACGCGCGCTCGATTGGGGCGGATGCCTGCCTGCTCATCGCCCGCCTGCTGCCCGGCGAGGCCCTGGCCGAGATGCTGGCCGCCACCCGCGAGGCGGGCATCCACGCGCTGGTGGAGGTGGTGGACGAGGCCGAACTGGCCCAGGCCACCGCCGCAGGCGCCGTGGTAGTGGGCGTGAACAACCGCGACCTGTCCGACTTCTCGGTGGATCCCGGCCGCACGCTGGCCCTGCTGCCGCGCTTCACGGACAACCAGGTGTGCATCGCCGAGTCCGGCATCCACACCCGCGAGGACGTGGCGCGCCTTCTGAGCGCCGGCGTGGACGGCTTCCTGATCGGCGAGGCGCTGATGACCGCACCCGACCCCGCCGCCCACCTGCGCCGCCTGCGCGGGGTGGCGCTGCACGAGGCGGCCTCATGAGCCTGCGCGTCAAAGTCTGCGGCCTCACGAGCCTGGAGGATGCCAAGCTGGCCGAGGCCTGTGGCGCGCACGCGCTGGGCTTCATCTTCTACGCCCCCAGTCCGCGCTGCGCGGAGCCGGCGGAGGTGGCGCGTATCGTGGCGGATCTGCACCCGTACACGCTGAAGGTGGGCGTGTTCGTGGGCGAGTCCGTGGAGCGCATGAACGAACTGGCCGAGCAGTGCCGACTGGACCGCATCCAACTGCACGGCGGCGAACCCTACGAGACCCTGGCCCGGCTGAACCGCCCGGGCTACCGCGCCTTCAAGCTGAAGGACGAGGCGGACCTGGCCGCGGCGCGCGAAGCGCCCGATACCACGCTCATGCTGGACACCTACGACCCCGCGCTGCAGGGCGGCACGGGCCGCCCCGCCAACTGGGAGTGGGCGCGCAGCCTGGGCGAAACCCGCCGCGTGATCCTGGCCGGCGGGCTTTCCGCGGAGAACATCGCCGCTGCCCTGCGCACAGCCCGGCCGGCCGGCGTAGACGTTTCGTCCTCCCTGGAAGCCGCGCCGGGGCGCAAGGATGCGCACAAGGTGGAGGCATTCTTCGCGGCGCTGCGCCGTGCCCTGACCCCCGATGAGACCTGGAGTGCCAGCGATGCCATCGCCAGTTGACCAACCGCCGGCCCGCGAGGGCTACTACGGCCGCTTCGGCGGGCGCTTCGTGCCGGAGACCCTGATCGCCCCGCTGGAGGAGCTGACGGCGGCCTTCAAGGCCATCGAGCACGACCCGGCCTTCTGGGAAGAGATGCGCGGCTACCAGCGCGACTACATCGGCCGGCCCACGCCGCTCTACCTGGCACGGCGGCTCACGGCGGCCTGGGGCGGCGCGCAGATCTACCTGAAGCGGGAAGACCTGAACCACACCGGCGCGCACAAGGTGAACAACACGCTGGGCCAAGCGCTGCTGGCGCAGCGGCTGGGCAAGCACCGCGTCATCGCGGAGACGGGCGCCGGCATGCACGGGGTGGCCACGGCCACCATGGCCGCGCTGTTCGGGCTGGAGTGCGTGGTGTTCATGGGCGCCAAGGACATCGAGCGCCAGGCGCCCAACGTGGCCCGCATGCACATGCTGGGTGCGGAGGTGCGAAGCGTGGAGGCCGGCTCCGCCTCCCTCAAGGACGCTATGAACGAGGCCCTGCGCGATTGGGTGGCCACCGTGGACGACACGTTCTACGTGATCGGCTCCGTGGCCGGGCCGCACCCCTATCCGGCCATGGTCAAGGCCTTCCAGCGCATCATCGGCGAGGAGGTGCGCACACAGATCCTGGAGAAGACCGGGCGCCTGCCGGACCTGCTGATCGCCTGCGTGGGCGGCGGCAGCAATGCCATGGGGCTGTTCGCGGACTTCCTGGACGAGCCCTCCGTGGCCCTGCGGGGTGTGGAGGCAGCCGGGCACGGGCTGGACACGGGCCAGCACGCCGCGTCCATCGAGGCGGGCGAGGTGGGCGTGCTGCACGGCAGCAAGAGCTACCTGCTGCAGGATGCCGCCGGCCAGATCACCGAGGCGCACTCCATCTCCGCCGGGCTGGACTACCCCGGCGTGGGACCGGAGCACTCCTGGCTGCATGAGACCGGGCGCGCCGCCTACGTCTCCGTGACCGACGACGAGGCCGTGGAGGCCGCCTTCGAGCTCTCGCGGCTGGAGGGCATCCTGCCCGCCCTGGAGAGCGCCCACGCCCTGGCCGATGCCCGGCGCGTGGCGCCCACCCTGCGCCCCGAGCAGACGATCGTCGTGAACCTCTCCGGCCGAGGGGACAAGGACCTGGGCACGCTGATGAAGGCCGCCCCGGAGCGCTTCCAGACCCCCACCGGCCGCGCGGCGGGCAAGGAGGGCCCGTGAAGGGCGAGGGCCTGCACCAGCTTCAGGCGACCTTCGCGCGGCTCAAGGCGGCCGGACGCAAGGCGCTCGTCACCTACCTGATGGCAGGCGATCCCGACCCCGAGTTCACCGCGCGCCTGGTGCCCAAGCTGGCCGAGGCCGGCGCGGACGTGGTGGAGCTGGGCTTCCCGTTCTCCGATCCGATAGCGGACGGGCCGGTGATCCAGGCCGCCGGCAAGCGCGCCCTGCACCAGTTCAGCGGCCTGGGGGACTACCTGGAGCTGGTGCGCCGCATCCACGCGGCCACACCGGTGCCGCTGGTGCTGATGACGCACTACAACCCGATCTTCCGCTTCGGTGAGCGGGCCTTCCTGGAGCGCGCGGCGGAGGCCGGCCTGAGCGGGGCGATCATCCCCGACCTGCCGGTGGACGAGGCGGGCGACTGGCCCGCCATGTGCCGCGAACAGGGAGTGGCCCCCGTGCTGCTGGAGGCGCCCAACACGGACGATGTGCACGCCCGACGCATCGCCGAGGCCGCCGCTGGCTTTATCTACCTGGTCTCGCTGAAGGGTGTGACGGGCACGGACATGGGGCTGGG
>DATFMP010000042.1:0-27898 GCA_035266845.1 bacterium | reverse complement strand
CGCATGGTGCTGGCGGACGAGGACGCGTCGGAATTCGAGCAGTTGCGGCGCAACCTGCACGCGGAGCTGTGCCCGGAGACGCAGCTCGAGGTGCTGATCGTGAACCGCATCGCCGCCGTGCAATGGCGGCTGGCGCGCGTGCCGGCGCTGGAGGCGGAGCTGATGGACCGGCTGCGCTACGACATGCTGACGGAGGATCAGGGGCTGGGCGGGGCGTGGTCGCTGGATTCCGGGCCCTACGGCGGGGCGCTGGCGCGGCTGGCGCGCTATGAGACCACGCTGGAGCGCAACGCGGCGCGGCTGACGGCGGAGCTACGCCGGTCGCAGGCGCACCGGCGGCAACAGGAGCGCGCGGAGCTGGCGCAACTGGCCGCCGAGCGCGAGCGCGCCGCCCGCGAGCGGGATCTGCGCGACGTGCACGCGTGGCGCGGGGAGGCCAGCGGCTGGCCGGGGGACGGGTCGCCGACGGGGCCGACGCCCCCGCCGCTGCCCAGCGGGGCCGGGGGCTCGGGGGATGGGGCCTCCCCGCTGCGAAACCCTGCACTGCGAAACGAAGCCAATGCGCCTGCGGGCGTCGCCCCCTTCTCCGCCCAGGGGGCCCTGTCCTGAGCCGGCCGAAGGTGAGGTGCCTACCCCTCCACGGGGGCGGTGAGGAAGTCGCCGGCGTCGTCGTCGAACCAGGCCAGGATGGCGCCATCGGGCTGGCGGGCCTTGACGCCGCAGACGAGGTAGGCGATGCCGGGCAGCAGGGGCTGGCCGGCCCACAGGGCGCGGGTCTTGTCCTCGGCGGAGAAGTAGGCGCCCACGTCCACGTGGGAGTGGAAGATGACCTTGACGGCGCGGCCCTCGGCGGCGAGCGCCTTTTCCAGGCGCATCATCTCCGCGGGGTCCATGAAGTAGCCGTTGGCGCCGGTGCGCGGGTAGCGCTCGGGGTCCTCGGCGTGCATCTGGTTCAGGATGTTGGCGATGGGGTGGTAGCCGTCCACGGCATCGCCGTTGGCCGGGCCGCTCAGCGCGCCGCAGCCCTCCTCGGGGTAGGTCGAGGCGCCGTGGGCGAAGCAGCGCTGCACCAGCGCCGGGGGGATGCTCAGGGGCGATTGCGTCATGGTCGGGTTCCCAAGTGCCGGGCCGGCGGGGCGGGCCCCCGGCGCGGGCACAGACTCGTGCCGCGGAGACCGTGCCCCTCTGGCGTTGTTTTTGCTTTTCCCAGGAGGAAAGCAAGCTTGCTTCGGCAGGGAGCCCGGCCAGGGACGCCTGGGCGAGCATCCCGCCTGCGTTCACACCCGCAACCGAAACCGATGCGCCGCTTCCGCCGCTGTCACCGATACCGCCTGCCGGCCGGGCTGGGCCGCTGGCTCAGCCGCCCCGCCGTGCTGGCGCTCATTGTTGCATCGGCCCTGCTGGCGGTCAATCCCGGCACGGCCCCGGCCCAGGCCAACTTCGCGCAGGGTGGGGGCCCCGGGGGCTCGTCGATGGCGGGCACGCTCTTCGCCAGCGATCAGGACCTGTTCCAGAACGACGGACGCATCAAGCTGCTGGTGCTGGGGCTCAATCCGTTCGGGCTCACCGAGTCGGCCACGGAGCAGATCGGGCTGATCCTGCAGAAGAACCTGCGCAACACGGGGCACTTCGATGTGGTGGGGCCGCGGGAGGTCAACGCCGCCTTCGAGCGCTCCGCGCCGGACCTGGTGGATTGCCGCGAGATCGCCTGCGGCGTGGAGGCGGGCAAGCGCATCGGGGCGGACTTCGTGCTGGTGGGCACCCTCACGCTCACCGACCCCACGTTCTCCCTGCGCGTGCGGATGATCGACACCACCAACAACCTCAACGACTACGAGGAGGAGATCCAGTTCCGCGACGCCACCATGGACGACGACCTGTTCCAGCTCGCCAACAACATCTCGCGCAACTCGCTGCTGCAGGGGCGCGTGCTGAGCACGTCCATCCGCGGCATCGTGATCAGCCTGGGCAAGGTGAACGGCATCCGGCTGGGCGACTACATGGTGATCTACAAGCAGGAGGTGCCGATCACCAACCTGGAAGGCCAGAAGATCGACACCCAGCGCAAGAACGTCGCCATCGTCAAGGTGCTCAACGTCAACCAGAACTCCTCCGAGGCCATCCTCATCCACAAGACCGAGGAGCCGCAGGTGGGGTATTACGTGCACACCTACCTTGACCCGCAGCGCCAGATCGAGCTGATCGAGAACACCCGCAAGGAGCTGGACACCGGCATCCGCCTGGCCAACCGCATCCGCCCGCTGGAGCTGGCCCCCGTGCTGGTGCAGGATACCGACCGCACCCGCTGGGCCACGTCCGTGCGCAGCGCGGAGAAGGACCGCGACTTCTGGTTCACCGTGGGCCTCGTGGCCGGGGGCATCACGCTGTACGTGCTCAATCGCTACAACAGCAGCAACACCACGGACCGCATCGAGCTGGTGGGCTCCGCCGGCGCCACGGGCTACGCGTTCTGGCGCTGGACCAAGTCGCGCAGCGACATCAACGACCTGATGGTGGAGGGGCGCGCCAAGGGCTATGTGCAGGTCGACCTCACGCCGTACATCGCCCCGCACGAGGTGGGCATGCAGCTCGCGCTGCGCTGGTAGCCACCAGCCGTCGCCCGCCCGACCCCCGGCCGGCGCCGCTCTTGGCCATCGCCGGGCGCCCTCCCGCGGCGCAGGTCGTCCCCGCTGCCCCGTCCGCCTAATGTTTAGGCGTGTTCTATCCGTTTTGCACAATACTTGTGCAGTTCCGCCGCCATCAGCAAGGGCGCATCTCTCGATAGTATTCGTCATATCAGTGAGATGCGGGATTACGAGAGCGCTGGTACGGATCGTGAAACAGATAGGGGCGTGAACGTCATCAACGCTCTGCCACAGAGTGAATCACTGTCCCGGTAATCTCTCTGTCCCTGAGAAAGCGAGCTCAAACCGGCAGGCGTTGATGGCGGGATCACCTCCCGCATTCGAATACCCCCCACAGATGGCCGCATCCAAGAGCGCTTCGCCCCAGGGCCTTGCGGTGCGTCGCTTTGCCGCGCACCGTGGCGCTTCGATCTGCCTGCTCAGCGCAGAGGCCTAGCCTCGGCGAGTGCCGGCGGCGCGACACGGCCGCGCCGCACGCCCCCTGCATGAAGCGTCGCTGATCGGGTGTGAATGGGAGCGGAGCTCCGAGCGGAGCCCCGCCTGTGTGCTGTGCGGGAGGTGCCTGCTAGCCCTTGCCCGTGGCGATCGCCCGGGAGCCGTGGCCCTGGAGCTGGATGTAGTCCGCGAGGATGTGCTCGGCCTCGATCAGCCGCGGATCGGGCGTCTTGGCGTCCTTGTCCCCGGTGCCATGGGGCGATCCGACGCCGTCCTTCACCGCCGCGGCCGCTTCCATCTTGTCCACCTTCGCCTCATTCACCAGTTCCTTGAGGGTCACCGTCTTGCGGTTCTTGCGGTCGTGAAGGTAGTCCTGCACCTCCTTGCGCACCTCGATGAAGTACGGGTCCTTGCTCACCCGTTCGCGGGAGCGCTCCCGCAGCGTCGGCAACACCGAATCCAGATCGCTCCACGGCTTGAACGACGCGGGCTTCACCGCATCCCAGGGCATGGCGTTGTCCAGCGAGGACTCGCCGATGTCCAGGTAGTTCATCATCGAGGGCAGCACGATGTCCGGCTCCACGCCGCGGTTCTGCGTGGAAGCGCTGCCGGGGCGGTAGAACTTGGCCACGGTGGCCTTCAGTGCGCCCAGCCCTTGCGGCAGCGTGATGATGTTCTGCACGGTGCCCTTGCCGAACGTGGCGCGGTCGCCCACCAGCACGGCGCGTCCGTAGTCCTGCAGAGCCCCGGCGACGATCTCGGAAGCCGACGCACTGTAGCGGTTCACCAGCACCACCAGTAGGCCTGAATAGAGCGGCTCGCTGTGCGGGTTGTTGATGCGGGAGATGTTGCCGCGCGTATCCTTGACCATCACGACCGGACCGCGGTGCAGGAAGAGCCCGGCCAGCGAGATGGCCTCATCCAGGCCCCCACCCCCGTTGTTGCGCAGATCCAGGATCACGCCATCCACGCCATTGGAGCGGAAGCGCTCCAGAATGCGCGCCACATCGCGCGAAGCGCTCTTGAAGTCCGCGGGGTCCGTGTTGCGCTTGGAGAAGTCCACGTAGAACGAGGGCAGGTTGATGATGCCGATGTGCAGCGGCTGCGGCCGCCAGCTCACCTGCAGCGGCTCCACGTCGCCCTTGGCCTCGCCTTCGGTCAGCACGATCTTGTCGCGCACGATGGAGGCTTCGCCGCGCACCTCCCCCATGCCTTTGCCCTTGCGCAGGTAGGCCACGCGCACCAATGTACCGCGCTCGCCGCGGATCAGCTTGACCACATCGATCAGGCGGGTGTTGGTGACGTCTTCCAGGGGCCCAGCCTTGCCCTCGCCTACGGCGATGATCTTGTCTTCCGGCTTCAGCGTGCCGTCGCGCGCCGCGGCGCCGCCGGGGATGATGGAGGAGATCACCGTGTAGCCGTCTTCCCAGCGCAGGGTGGCCCCGATGCCATCGAGCGAGAGCCGCATGGAGATGTTGAAGTTCTCCAGATCGTCCGGGGACATGTAGGACGAGTGGGGATCGTACGCGGCGGTGAAGGCATTCAGGAACGCGGTCACGACGTCATTGTGCGTGAAGTGCTCGAAGCGGAAGTGCACTGAGCGGTAGCGCTTGCGCAGTGCCTCCTTGGCCTGCTGCTGGGTCTCCCCGCGTAGGGTTAGCTCCAGCAACTCGCGCTTGATGCGGTTGCGGAACAGCGCGTTGGCCTCGGCGTCGGTCTTGGGATAGGGCGCATCCTTGCGGTCCACCACGAACGTGTCGTCCTTGGTCAGGTCGAAGTGCTCGTGGAGCAGCGTATCGAGATACTTTTCACGCTGCTGCACCCGCTTCAGGAAGCGGTTGTAGACGAGGAACGCCACGTCGATGTTGCCGCGCCGGATCTGGTCGTCCAGCTTGGTGGCATAGCGCTGGAACTCTTCGATATCGCTCTGGAGAAAGTAGTATCGGCCTGGATCGAAGCGCTGTTCGTACTCCTTCAGCATCTCCGCCGAATGCGCATCGTCGAAGTTGGCCCGGCTGTAGTGGGTGCGCAGGAACATGCGCGTGATGTTGGCCACGTGATCGCCGGTCAACTCCGGGTTCTCATCCGCATGAGGATGGGAACAGGAGGCGCCCAGAATCAGCAGCAGGATCGCAACGACTCGCAGTGCGCGATACATAACCATTTGGGTCCAGGATGAGAAATGGCACCGGCGGGACCCCACGCCCCGGACGGTGCCATGCATACCCCCAATGTGCGTCAATCCCCCCAGGTTGGCAACCGCATCTGTTCGGGGCGCACTGCCCCGCGCGGTCCAGCGCGGGCGCGTTGTGGTAGGATCGGACCTCATTCAGGCGAGAATGCGGGCATGCGCCGGCCGGTCGGGGGTTCCGCTCCATGCGCCGGAGCGGTGGTACCTGCTCAATTGGAGGCTGCGGTGAACCGATAGGGTTCAGCCAGCCGTCGCGCACCGCCCGCGGCGCCCGCCGCGTCTGCACAGGAGGGGCCCATGCACGAGCAATTGGACAGGCTGATCGAGTTTGTGCGCGATGCCCGGCGGATCGTCGTGTTCACGGGCGCCGGCATCAGCACCGAGTCCGGCATTCCGGACTTCCGCGGGCCGGGCGGCGTGTGGGAGAAGTTCGATCCCAACGACTTCCACATCGACCGCTTCCTGGCCAGCCCGGAATCCCGCAGCCGCTACTGGCTGCGCAGCACGGCCATGTACGAGCAGATCCTGCAGGCCCGGCCCAACGCCGCTCACCAGGCCGTCGTGGCATTGGAGGCGCTGGGCAAGCTGGGCGCGGTGGTCACACAGAACGTGGACGGCCTGCACCAGGCTGCGGGTACCTCGTCGGACAAGGTGATCGAGCTGCACGGCAACACGCGCTTCGTCGCCTGCCTCTCCTGCGGCCATCGGGTGCCGCGCGAAGCCTTCCAGCCGCTTGTGAGCGCTGCGGGCGAGGCACCGGATTGCGAACGTTGTGGTGGCCTTATGAAGCCCGCCACCATCTCCTTCGGCCAGATGCTCACGCCGGAAAGTCTGGCGCGCGCGGCCGAGGAGACCGATGCCTGTGACCTGTTCCTGGTGATCGGCTCGTCGCTGGTGGTCTACCCGGCAGCGGAGTTCCCCATCCGTGCCATGCGGGCCGGGGCGCCGCTGGTGATCGTGAATCGCCAGGACACGCCCCACGACCCCTACGCCACACTGGTGCTCAACGCCTCGGCGGGTGAGGTGATGTCCTCCGTGGTGGAGGGCCTGGGCGCCATGGCGGCCCCGCTCTCGCCCCTGCCGGCCTGAGGGGCGTCACGATCGTTATGCAGGGGGTGCGAGGGATGAGAATCCCCCGGGGGCTCAGGGATCGTCCAGTCTAAGCCTTGGCCTTGCGGGCGCGCTGCTTCCCTGGGCGGCCTTTGCGCGTGGCGGTGGGCCGGGCAGGCCGGTTGGATCGCGCAGGTGCAGGACGAGGCGGCCCCGGGCGCGGCGGTGGCCCGGCCAGGGTTTGGCGGGCGATGCGGCTCTCGTCGGCGGCATCGAGGACGACGGTGCGGTCGCGGCCCTCCCGCTTGGCGCGATACATGGCCTTGTCGGCCATGTTGATGAAGGTTTCCACATCCGCCGGCAACTGCTCCGCGGCACCGGAGACGCCCAGGCTGACGTGCACCTGGATCGGCTGCCCATCGTAGGCAAAGGCGTGCTCACCGATCAGTCGGCGCAGACCTTCGGCCACGTGGAAGGCGTCGTCCATCGTCGTCTCGGTGAGCACCACCATGAACTCCTCGCCCCCGTAGCGGCAGCACAAGTCCTGCGCCCGCTTGTGGCGACTGATCAGATGACCCAACTCGCGCAGCACCATGTCGCCGCACTCGTGGCCGTAGGTGTCGTTGATGCGCTTGAAGTGGTCGATGTCCAGCATGATCAGGCTCAACGGCCGCCCGTAGCGCTTGAAGCGACCCCACTCCGTGCGGATGCGGTTCAGGAACTCGCGCCGATTGTAGAGTCCGGTCAGCGCGTCCGTGGTGGACTGGATGCGCAGCGACTCGTTGAGCGTAGTGAGCGCCTTGTTCTTGCGCGCGATCTCGCGCAGGGCGCGCCGCAGCTCCCGGTTGGCGCTGCGCAGCTCCTGCGTGCGCTGCTCCATCAGGGCGCGCAGCCGTGCCGTGGCCGCTCCACCGCTCTCGTCCGCCAGCGCGATGCGCTCTTCCTGCTGCCGCTGCCACACTTGGCGGATGGCCCGCACCAGTCGCTGGGGGCTCTGCGGCGGCTGCAGCAAGTAGTGCGCGCCGCCGATATTGGCATAGGTCAGCAGCGCCCCCGGCTCGGCCTCGGCACCCCCGGCGCGAAGCAGCACCACGGGGCGCAGGCCGGGCGCGGCCCGCTCCAGGCGCTGCAACAGGCTCGTCGTCGCGCGGGCCGAGCGCAGCTCGGGCACGATGGCCACGTCCGGCGTGGCCTCGGCCGCCGCGCGTTCGGCCGCGCGGGCATCCACGGCCACCACCACGGACCAGCCCTGCGCCAGCAGCGCGCGCTCCAGCGCCGCACCGTCCGTGGACGGCAACAGCAGCAGCAGCGTAGGCGGAGCGGCCAGCTCGGTATGCTCCGCGCGTGTCTGTCTCGGTTTGGAAGCCACGTGCAAGCACCCGCCCAGTCTGGTGTACTTGCGGCCGGCGCATGGCCGGCGATTATCAGAAAAAGATATTTTTCTGTATTATTGCATGGACCGACACCCGTTGCCAACCGTTCCGATCCCATTTTGCGCCATCCAGGCAGGACTTGACCAGTGCCCCCGGCCTGCGGATCCGTGCGAATGCCCGAGGTGGCGGTGCTGCCGGGCAGACTTCGACTCGCCGACGCCGCGGCGCCGCCAACAGCGGAAGGTCGAATAGGGTGAGGCGGACGGTGGTTGCGAGGCACACGGGGGCCCCGCGGGGATGCGGGGCGCCCGCGCAGGTCGCGGTGTGCCTACTTGACGGCGTCCTTCAGGAACTTACCGGGCCGGAAACGCGGCACCTTGGTGGCTGGAATACTCATGGGTGCGCCGGTACGGGGATGGCGACCTTTGCGTGCCTTGCGCCGCGAGACGGAAAACGTCCCGAATCCCGTAAAGGCGATTGCGTCTCCCTTTTTCAGTAATCCCTGCACTTCGCCGAGTGTCGCATCCAGGATGCGCGCGGTCTGTGCTTTGCTTAGCTTTGTCTTCTTGCTAACCTTTTGAATAAATTCGGCTTTCGTCATACTTCCCCCGATGGCGACGGACCGATCGTTCGGTTGTTTTGATGATTCGCCTCCCCCACAGTATGGTGGCGATGTTGATTGGCAAAAGCGTCTTTTGCCTAGGATATTTCGCGCACAAGATCAAGCAGAAGTTGGCTTGTGGCCGCAATTGCGCCCGCGCGGTGCGCGCAAAGTCGCCGCACGTGCGGGCTTCCTCCCACCATCCCGGAGGGGAGGCAGCGGCGGCAAATGCGGGCCAGCGTGCCCGCAAGCTGGCCCGCGGTGCACCATGACACGCCGTGCGCGGCCGCGGCCGGCCCACTTGGTTGACAACCGCGCGCCATGTCTGAAAGGGAGGGAGCAGGGTCTGCTTCGCTGCGGCGCTTCCGCCGCCGGGCCGCGCCCGCTTGGAGAGCGTACGATGATCGATGAGCAACTGCTGGAAATCCTGGCCTGCCCGGAAGACAAGAGCCCCGTGCGGCTGGCCGAAGCCGAGTTGGTGGCGCGCATCAATGCGGCCATTGCCGCGGGCCGCCTGCAGAACCGGGGTGGCGTGCCCGTGACGGAGCCCATTGACGGCGGCTTGGTGCGCGCCGACGGCAAGTGGCTGTACCCCATCCGCGATGACATCCCCGTGATGCTGATCGACGAGGCGATCGCCCTGCCGCCCCCGGCGGACTGAGGCATCCGGGGCCCGCCATGACGGTCGTCTCATTCCTGCATCAGAAAGGCGGCACGGGCAAGAGCACGCTGTGCATCTCGGCGGCCATGGCTCTGGCGCAGGCGGGGCGGCGCGTGCTGCTGCTGGATGCGGACTACCAGGGCACCAGCAGCGAGTGGGGCAACCGCTTCGCCTCGCGCTTCCAGATCGAGACGCGCTCCCAGGTGCAGCCAATCGTGCACACGGAGGTGGAGCGGTTCCGCGGCGCCTTCGAGTGGATCCTCATCGACGGCCCGCCCTCGCTCTCCGATATGACGGAGAGCATCCTGCGCGCCAGCGATCGGGTGATCGTCCCGGTGCGTCCGGCCCTGCCGGACGTGTGGGCCATTCCCTGGCTGGCCGCCATCATCCGCAAGCTGCAGCAGGGCGGCGCCAAGCTGGTCGTGCGCGTCGTCTTCAATCAGCACACGGACGAGGATCTGGCGCCGCTGCGGGAGGAACTGGCGGCTTGGCATCTGCCGGTGCATCCCGACTCGCTACCGGCCGACCCCGCCTTCGCCGCTGTCTTTGCCGGCACGCCCCTGCCGGGCCCCCTGGCCGAACAGGTGCTGGCCCTGGTGGAGGGTGAAGGCGAGTAGGGCGAGAAGCTCTGGTGGGTCCGATGTGATCGCGGCCCAACGGGGCGCTGCTCCGCTGCGATCCACACCAAAGAGAGACGTTCCCCGCACTCCTGAGCGGGGCAAATTCGCGCGGGCTTACATCCCCACCCGTATTGGGAGTATGAGTGCCCTCGGCCCCCACATCGGTCCGGCGGTGGCGGTAGTCTATTCGCCGGGCAGCGGCGGATGCTCGGGGTGCAGCAGGGAGGAGTGCACCGATTCCACGCTGGAGGTGAGCCGCAATTGGGACTCGCGGTTCATGGCGCCGAAGGTTCCCTCCCGCAGGCGGGTGATCCGATCCGCCAGCGCGTACGCCTCGTCGTGGAGCGCGTCGAGCTGCGCGTTGCGGTCCTCCGCATCGCCCTCCGCAAGCTTCACGATGCGGCACCACAGCTCGAAGGCATCGTCGTGCATGCGTTGCAGGCGCACAAGGGCGTCGTCCAGCTCGGCCACGCGCTGCCGGTGCGCCTGCAGCACGGCTCCGGTGGGTGCGGCGGCGGCTTGCGAACGATCGGGGTGTGCGGAGGAGGTCGGCTGGGCTTGCATGGCGGCGCGCTCGCGCGGCGGCACGGCCGGCTGCTTCCGGCTCCGGCAGTCGTGCCCGCGTTGGGGATGCCGCGCCGCTCCCTGGCGCTCCGTCACCATAGCGCCGCCGGCGGCTGAACGCCAGCGCCGGCGCACCGGGCGGCGGAAGTGCGCCCGCCCGGTGCGCCGCGTCGGGTGGCGCTCCGCGCGCCTGCTTGCCAGCGCCGCAAGTGACCTGCTAAAGCCTGCACTGGCAGCCGCCGCAGCCGCGCCCTGGGTGCGTGGCCGGCGGCGACCCAACCCCCCATCCCCCGATGCGAGAGCGGCATGGCCAGGACATACAAGGCAAAGCAGGTCTTCATGGATACCCTCCTTGCCGAAGGCGTGGAGTACATCTTCGGCAATCCGGGCACCACTGAATCGCCCATGATCGACAGCCTGCTGGACTACCCGCAGCTCAAGTACGTGCTGGCCCTGCACGAGGCCGTGGCCGTGAGCATGGCCGATGCCTACGCGCAGGTCTCCCGCAAGGTGGGCGTGGTAAGCCTGCACACGGCGCCGGGTCTGGGCAATGGCCTGGGCGCGGTCTACAACGCCTGGGAGGGCGGCACTCCGCTGATCGTCACGGCCGGTGCGCTGGATACGCGCCTGCGCCTGCGCGAGCCGCTGCTGGGGCACGACCTGGTGGCCATGGCCGCGCCGCTGACCAAGTGGAGCGTGCAGGTGGAGCACCCGGACGAGATGGCGCTGCTGATGAGCCGAGCCTTCAAGGTCGCGCGGGAGACCCCATCCGGCCCCGTGTTCGTGTCCCTGCCGCTGAACGTGCTGGAGCAGGAGACGACCCACGGTCCCCTCACGCCGCCGAACCTCTTCCCCCGCTCCGCGCCGGACGCAGCAGGTCTGCAGGAGGCGGCCGACCTGCTGCTGCAGGCCAAGAAGCCGATCATCGTCTGCGGCGATAAGGTGGCCGATGCGTGGGCCGTGAAGGACCTGACGGCGCTGGCCGAGCAGATCGGGGCCAGCGTGGTCAACGAAGTGCTGCCCTCGCGCCTCAACTTCCCAAATACGCACCCGCACTACCGCGACCGTGGGGCGAACGACCAGGCCAGCCTGCGCCGCATGATCGGCGACGCGGATGCCGTGCTGCTGGTGGGCGGGGAGTTCTTCGAGGAGCTGTGGCACTCGGACACCTCGCCCTTCCCGGAGGATGCGGTGCTGATCCAGATCGATCCCTCGCCCCGCAACATGGCGCGCAACTACTCAGTGCATTGCGGACTGATCGGGGACGTGAAGACGACCCTGCGGATGCTCAACGAGGCCGTCAGCGCCGGCGCCAGCAAGGCGTACGGCACGGCCGCCGCCAAGCGCCGCGAGGAGCTGGCCGCGCTCAAGGCCAAGGAGCAGGAGCGCCAGCAGGCGCGCATCAAGGAGACCTGGGACCGCTCGCCCATGTCCTCCGCCCGGCTGATGGTCGAGCTGAATGACGCCCTGCCGCCCAACGTGGCCGTGGTGCACGAGGCCATTACGGCAGCGGCCGACCTCACGCGTACGCTGAGCTTCGAGGGCGAGACGGACTACCTCGCGTCCCGCGGTGGAGGCATCGGGCAGGGGCTGCCCGGCGGCATCGGCTACAAGCTGGCCTATCCGGATCGGCCCGTGCTCTGCATCTCGGGCGACGGCTCCTCGATGTACACGATTCAGGCCCTGTGGACGGCCGCCCACCACAAGATTCCGGTGGTGTTCATCATCCTCAACAACCGCGTCTACCGCGTGCTCAAGCTGAACATGACGCGCTTCCGCAGCGAGTTCGGCCTGGGCGGCGAGCGCGCCTTCCCGCACATGGACCTCACGGACCCCGACCTGGACTACGTGAGCCTGGCCAAGGGCTTGGGCATGGACGCCACCGCCGTGCGCAGCCCGGAGCAGGTGGGGCCTGCCGTGCGCGAGGCCTTCGCCTCCGGCAAGCCCTGGCTGCTGGACGTGCTGCTGGACGGCAGCGTCTAGCCGCTGTTTGGAAGGCGGTTTTCAAGCGGCTGGGCCGCGTGTAATCGCAAGAAATCCAATGCGGGGGCCGAGGGCCCCCGCGCCCCCAACGCGGACCCGGAGCGAGGCTGGCGCGACTCTCACGGGCCGCTTCGCGGCAGTGGCTGGCTTGCCAGCCACTGCCGCCCAAACAGGGGGTTCGGGGGAACGTGTTCCCCCGAATGCTTGTGGGTCTCTCCGGGACACCACACGAGCCACTGTCCGTGCTGGGCAGTTGCGTACCGCGCCCAAGCCGGACCGTGTCATTCCGAGCGCCGCGAGGCATGCGCTTTCGCCGGAACCCAGCAGATTCCTTGATCCGCAGAGCGGGCTACGGAATGACTCCATCCCTGACCCAATTCCTTCAGCACCTGACCTGTCGCGGTAGGGCCGCCGGAGTCCAGTTCAGCCACCGAGCTTGGGCAATACCGCCAGGTGCAGCAGGAACGAGCCAGCCACGATGCCGATCAACAGGCCATAGATCACGTGCGCCAGCAGGTGCGCCACGGCCACGCCGATGCCGGCCTGCTGAAAGCGCGGCAGCGGGTGGTGCTCCGCCACCAGGATCACCAGCACGAAGCTCACCACCAGCCCGTGGGCGAAGCCGCTGATGAGGCCCAGCAGCACGTAGTGCTGGAATTCCGCCACCGGAAGCGTGCTCCACACGATCACATACAGGAAGGCGAACACGATGCCGGAGAGGAAGTGCAGCACAATCCCCAGCGGCATGGCGTTGGTCTCGTTGCGGGTCACGATGCTGCCCAGGGCCCGGAGCATGTCCGCCTCGGCGAAGCCCCGCCAGTGAATGGCATACAGGGCAGCGGTCATGACACCCGTGGCGATCAGTCCGGCCAGTACCGTTTGCAGGATTGGAATCATCGGCGGTCCTCCATGTGCGGAGGGAGCGAGGCATCCGTCCACGCCCCCAAAGCGCCGGACGGACGGCGCGGCCCCCACGGGCCGCACGCCGTGCAGTATACTGCATTCAGGGTGGGGAACGCACGCCGCGGCACGCAAGTGTCGATATGACCGGACCAGGCTGCGGCTAGGCGCGTGCGGATGACCGAGCCTGTCGAGGGCCGTTTGCGGCCGCGCAGGCGCTAGCTGAAGTACATGCCGCCGTTGACGTTGTACGTCTGGCCGGTGATGTAGCCCGTCCGCGCCAGCAGCACCACGACGTCCGCGTGCTCCTCGGGCCGGCCGAAGCGGCCGACCGGCACCAGTTCGGGGCGCGCGTTGGGGTTGTTGCGCACCATGTCCGTCTCCACCAGCGCGGGCGCCACGGCATTCACCGTGATGCCCTCCTTGACGAGCGTGGTGGCGTAGGCGTGGGTGAGGCCCAGCAGGCCTGCCTTGGCCGCGGAATAGTGCGGCCCCACCAGTCCCCCCACCTGCGCGGCCAGCGACGCCACGTTGATGATGCGGCCCCAGCGGCGCTCGCGCATGCCGGGCAGCACGGCCTGCGTGCAGAGGAAGGCGGACTTCAGGTTCACGTCGATCAGGTCGTCCCAATCCGCCTCGGTGATGGCCTCCGGCGGCTGGGGACGGATCAGCCCGGCGTTGTTGACGAGGATGTCCACCGGGCCCAGCGTGCGCTCCACCAGCGCCACCATGGTGGTCACGGCCTCAGCCTGGGAGACGTCCGCTTGGCAGGGCAGCCCGCGCCGCCCGGTAGCCTCCACCTCGTGGCGTACAGCCTCCGCGCCCGCGCCGTGGCTGAGGTAGTTGATGGCGACGTCCGCCCCGGCGCGTGCCAGGGCCGTGCAGATAGCGGCGCCCAGGCCTCGGCTGCCGCCGGTCACCAGCGCCACGCGGCCGGCCAGATCGCTCTCGCTCATGCGCATGCTCCTCATAGCGGGTGGTGGCGCTGCCTCCCGGCAGGCCACGGATGCCCCCACCTCAGCACAGAACGCACGACAAGGGGAGTGTGGCGGGGCAGGAACCCCATCCTTGGTCGGCTCGCGCCGGCCATTCCCTTCCCCGTGCACGGGGAAGGGTGGCGCGCGTCAGCGCGACGGGATGGGGTGGTAATTGCGCCACGCCCTTTTGCAGGGCTTTTCGCTGGAGGCCGTCGCGGGCTCTTTTTGGAGACAGGCGAGTGGCGCCAATAGCGAGCGGCTTATCACTCCGAGGCCCGCACCTCGGGCCGAGGAATCTGTTTTGTATCCGGGAGCAACAGATTCCTCGCTTCGCTCGGAATGACAGGCACCGGCTTGACGGGACCCGGGCACTGTTTCTTTGAACTCCGCCTAATCCCCCTGGGCGGCGTGCTTCATGCGCCGCATCTGCTCGAAGAAGCGGGCTTTGGCGGATTCGGTCTTGCGGGCCTGCTGAGCCGCGACGTCCGTGTAGTCCGTGGCGGGCGCCGGGCCGTCGAACAGGTTGGGCTCGATCTCCAGCAGGAAGCGCGACGGTTGCTGGCGGATCACCTCGCCATAGCGCTTGCGCACGCGGCCCATGGAGAACACGAGCTGGCGCTGGGCGCGCGTGACAGCCACGTAGAACAGGCGCCGCTCCTCCTCGTCGCCGTCCTCCGCCAAGCTGCGCTTGTTGGGGAAGACGTCCTCCGCGAGGTTGATCAGGTACACGCAGGGGAACTCCAGGCCCTTGGCTGAGTGAACGGTCATCAGGGTCACCTGGGGCGTGCGCTCGCCCTTCTCCGGCTCCTCGGGCAGCGTCAGCAGGGCCACGTGCTCCAGGAAGTCCTTCACGCCCGCGGCCGACTCGCCGTCCCGGCCCGTGCGCTGACCGAACTGGTCCAAGGCCAGCTCCAGCTCGTAGATCAGGCCCACGGCGCGCTCCGCGCCCTTGGCGTCCTTGCGCTCCTTCTCCACGGCGCGGTGCACGCCCACCTCCGCCAGCAGCTCGCGGAAGGTGGGGCCCAGCGGCGCGGCCTCGAAGCGCCGCCGGTAGGCATCGATCAGTCCCGCGAAGCGCTCCATGGCCGTGCCCACGGCCCCGCCGAAGTCCGCATAGTGCGTAGCCTCGCGCAGAATCTCGAAGGCCGGGCGCTTCTGGTGTCCGGCGAGGTCCATCAGGCGCATCTGCGAGGTCTTGCCGATGCCGCGGCGCGGGAAGTTCAGCACGCGCAGCAGGCTCACCTCGTCGTGGGGCTGGTGCACCAGGCGCAGGTAGGCCAGGGCGTCCTTCACCTCCTTGCGTTCGTAGAAGCGCGTGCCGCCCACAAGCTGGTAGGGGATGCCCTCCTCGCGCAGCAGCTCCTCCACGGCGCGCGACTGGTGGTTGGAGCGGTAGAGGATGGCGAAGTCCGCCCACGTACCGCCCTCCCGCAGGCGCGTCAGCTTGAGGTGCGTGACGACCTTCTCCAACTCCTCGCGCTCCTCCTCGGCCAGCAGCCACTCCAGCGGCCGCCCGGCATCGCGCAGGGTGCGCAGGGTCTTGGACTTGCGCACGGTGTTGTTGCGGATCACCTGGTTGGCCGCGGCCAGGATGTTGGCGCTGGAGCGGTAGTTCTGCTCCAGGCGCACCACGCGGGCACCCGCGAAGTCCCGCTCGAACTCCAGGATGTTGCCCGGCTCCGCGCCCCGCCAGCGGTAGATGGACTGGTCGTCATCACCCACCACGCACAGGTTGCCGTGCTGCTTCACGATGGCCTTGAGCATGTCGTACTGGGCGCGGTTGGTGTCCTGATACTCGTCCACCTGCACGTAGCGGTAGCGCGAGAAGAAGTCCTGCGCGGCCGCCGGGTGCTCCCGGCACAGGCGCAGCGAGAGCAGCAGGATGTCCTCGAAGTCGATGGCCCCCAGGCGCTTGAGCATCTCGTTGTACTCGCCCAGCAGCCGCCCCAGCTGCTGATCCATGGGCGAATCGCTGTGGCTGAGCAGCTCGTCGGGCGTCACGCCTCGGCTCTTGGCGTTCTGCAGGGCGAAGTACACGTCCTTGGGCTGCACGCCGCCGATGTCGTAGCCGCCTTCCTCCAGCAGGCCCTTCACCACCTGCTGCTGATCCTGGCTGTCGAAGATGACGAACTGCGGGCGGTAGCCCAGCTTCTCGATGTGCGCGCGCAGCAGGCGCACACCGAAGCTGTGGAACGTGCTGACGGTTGGGCGCTCCGCCTCGCCTTTGCCCAGGTGGCCCTTGAGCAGGCGGCTCACCCGCTCGGCCATCTCGCGCGCGGCCTTGTTGGTGAACGTGAGCGCCAGAATCTGCTCCGGCGGCACGCGGCGCTCCCGCACCAGGTAGGCGATGCGCGTGGTGATGACGCGCGTCTTGCCGCTGCCTGCCCCCGCCAGCACCAGCAGGGCGCCCTGCGTGGCCGTCACGGCCGCGCGCTGCTCGTCGTTGAGGCTGGAGAGGTCGAAGCTCATGCAGGTGGCATCCGTGCCGGGTTGGGTGGGCGTGGCTCCTGCCCGCGCCCGTGCTTCACAAGGGATTGGCGAACCTCACTTCCGCCGTTCCGCGCCCTCAGCTCCCCAGTTTCTCCGCCAAGTAGTCGCCCAGGCGGTCGAAGGGGATGCGTGCCTGCTCCATGGAGTCGCGCTCGCGGATGGTGGCCGCGTGGTCTTCCAGCGATTCGAAGTCCACCGTGACGCAAAGGGGCGTACCGATCTCGTCCTGCCGCCGGTAGCGCCGGCCGATGCTGCCGGACTCGTCGTACTCGCAGGCGAAGCGCGTGCGCAGGTCATCGTGCACCTGCTGCGCGGTCTCCTCCAGCTTCTTGGAGAGCGGCAGCACGGCCACCTTGATGGGCGCCAGCCTGGGGTGCAGGCCCAGCACGGCGCGCGTTTCGCCCCGCACCTCCTCCTCGCGATAGGCATCGCAGAGGAAGGCCAGCGTGAGGCGGTCCACGCCCAGCGCCGGCTCGATCACGTGGGGCAAGTACTTCTCGCCCGTTACCGGGTCCACGTAGGCCAGCTCCTTCTTGGCGTGCTCCTGGTGCTGGGTCAGGTCGAAGTTGCCGCGGTGCGCGATGCCCCACAGCTCGCCCCAACCGAAGGGGAAGCGGTACTCGATGTCCGTGGTGGCCCGGCTGTAGTGCGAAAGCTCGGCCGGACTGTGGTCGCGCATCTTCACGTTCTCGGTCTTCATGCCCAGGCCCAGCAGCCAATCCATGCAGAAGTCCTTCCAGTGCCCGAACCACTCCACCGACTCGTTCTCGTGGCAGAAGAACTCCAGCTCCATCTGCTCGAACTCGCGCGTGCGGTAGATGAAGTTGCCCGGCGTGATCTCGTTGCGGAAGGACTTGCCGACCTGCCCGATGCCGAAGGGCACCTTTTGGCGCGAGGTGGTGGCGACGTTCTTGAAGTTCACGAAGATGCCCTGGGCCGTCTCCGGCCGCAGGTACACCACGGACGTGGTGTCCTCCGTGACGCCCATGAAGGTCTTGAACATCAGGTTGAACTGGCGGATGCCCGTGAAGTCCGCATTGCCGCAGTCCGGGCACTTGATGCCGTTGCCCTGGATGTAGGCCTCCATCTCCGCCTCGCTCATGGCGGCGGCCCCGGCGGGGTCCTGCCCCTGCTTTTCCAGGTGCGCCTCGATCAGCTTGTCGGCCCGGTGGCGCGTCTTGCACACGCGGCAGTCCATCAGCGGGTCGGAGAAGCCCCCCACGTGGCCCGAGGCCTCCCACACGCGCGGGTTCATCAGGATCGCGCTGTCCAGCCCCACCACGTCGCGCCGGTCCTGCACGAAGTGCTTCCACCAGAGCTGCTTGATGTTGTTCTTCAGCTCCGCGCCCAGCGGGCCGTAGTCCCAGGCATTGGCCAGGCCCCCGTAGATCTCCGAGCCGGGGTAGACGAAGCCCCGGCGCTTGGCCAGGGAGACGAGCTGATCCATCGTGATGGACATCGTGCGTGCGTTCCGTGCTGTCGGTGGCTGCGTCCGCGCGCCGCCGCTGGATGCGGCGGCCCGGCGCGCACTCAATCCGTCAACCTAGCACACGCCACCGGACGAAGGCAGGGGGATTCGGGAGAGGGCCGGCGCTCCCCGCGATGGCGCCGTGCTGCCACGGCCCACGTTCGGATCTGCATGATGGGGGTGTGGGGGAGCTTGCTCCCCCGCAAGCCGTTTCGCCGTTCGCTGTTGGTCAGAACTGCCCGTGCCGCCCGGTGCCGTCACGGAATCGGCGGGCACCGGCACGGGCTTCGCCGGTGTCGTGGTGCTGCAGACCCAGCCGGAACTCGTGGCGCATGGCCTCGGCAAAAGGACGGTCCCACTGGGCGTACACGCTCTCACGGTCGGTGCGCATCGAGCCCTGGGGGAAGGCCGCCAGCTCCTCGGCCAGGGTCTCGGCGGCGGCGCGGGCCTGCCCGTCCGGCACCACGCGGTTGGCCAGGCCCATGGCCAGGGCCTCCTGCGCCGCCACGGGGCGCCCGGTGAGGATCAGGTCCAGCGCGTGGCTTTGGCCGATCAGGCGCGGCAGGCGCACCGTGCCGCCATCGATGAGCGGCACGCCGAAGCGCCGGTTGAACACCCCCAGCACCGCGCTCTGCTCCACCACGCGCAGGTCGCACCACAACGCCAGCTCCAGCCCCCCAGCCACGCAGTAGCCCGCGACGGCGGCAATCACCGGCTTGGAGAGCTGCAGGCGGGTGGGACCCATGGGGCCGTCGCCCGTCTCGGTCTTAAGCGTGGGATTGCTGCCGTCGGCGTAGGCCTTCAGGTCGGCCCCGGCGCAGAACGTGCCGCCCGCGCCCCAGAACACCGCCGCGCGTGCCGTCTCGTCCGCGTCGAAGGCGCGGAAGGCCTCGGCCAGCGCGGCGGCCGTCGGACCGTCCACGGCATTGCGCACCTCGGGCCGGTGCAGGATCACGGTGGTCACGGCCCCCTGCTTCTCCACAGTCACGGACATGGCGGTTTCTCTCGGTTGGGAAGCGGCGGAATCGGCGTTTCGGCTTATTCCGCTATTTTGTCAACTTTGGCGAGAACTGCTAAGCTGGTCAGGCGGCACACCGATCATGGAGGACGCGATGGAACGCATCAAGACGGACGAAGCGCGCAATGCCTTCGGGGAAGTGGTGAACCGCGTCGCCTATGGCAAGGAGCGCATCGTGCTGGAGCGGCGCGGCAAGCCGCTGGCGGCGCTGATCCCCATCGAGGACCTGCATCTGCTGGAGCGCCTGATCGAGGAGGAAGAGGACCGCATCGATCTGGAGGCGGTGCGCGCGGCGAAGGCCGAGCCGGGGCCGAACATTCCGTATGAACAGGTGAGAAAGGAGTTGGGCCTCGATGAGCTATCGGCTGGAGATGCGTCCCCGGGCAAGGCGCACGCTGGGCGGGCTGCCAAAAGACGACGCGCGTCGAGTTGACTCCGCCATCCTTTCATTGGCTGATGAACCCCGGCCGGATGGGTCGCGCAAATTGCGCGGCGCAGGCGACCTGTACCGGATTCGTGTGGGCTCGTACCGGGTCGTGTACGAGATCGATGACTCGATTCGCATTGTCGTGATATCGCGCATCGGCCATCGCCGCGACGTCTATCGCTGACCCGCCTCGCCCTGCCTTCCCCCTTGGCTCAGCGCCCCACGGCCTTGAGCAGGCCGGCGACGGTCTGCTGGATCAGGAACACGTCGATCCCCATCAGGATGGTGCGATAGCCCGCGTCCAGCTTGGCCTTGGCATCCTCGGGACTCTGCGCCAAGCCGCCCAGCGCGGCGGTGCCGGCCAGGATGGTGCGCTCGGCCTGGGCAATAGCCCCGGCCACATCGGGGTGCTGCAGGTCGCCCGGGCGGCCCATGGAGGCCGAGAGGTCGTAGGGCGCGATCAGCGCCACATCGATGCCCGGCACGGCCAGGATGGCGTCCAGGTTGCGCACGGCGTCGATGTGCTCGATCAGCACCACCGCGGCCAGTTGCTCATTGGCCGCGCGCAGGTAGTCCGCCATGGAGAGGCCCCAGCGCTGCGGCGCGTACAGAGGGCCCACGCCGCGCTCGCCCGCAGGTGGATAGCGCAGGTAGGCCATGGCGTCGCGCGCCTGCTGGGCCGTGCGCACCATGGGCACGATGAGGCCGAAGGCCCCGGCATCGAGCACGGGCCGCGCGGCGGCCAGGTTGTCGCTGGGCACGCGCACCAATGGCGCGCACGCCGTGCCTTGCGTGGCGGCGATCAGGGCATGGGCGTCCGCGAAGTCGATCGGCCCGTGCTCCATGTCGATGAACAGCCAGTCCAGCCCGCAGGCGGCAAGCGTCTGCGCCAGTTGCGGACTGGGCATGGAGAGCAGGATGCCCAGGGCCGGCTCGCCGGCGGCCAGGCGTTGCTTGAACGGATTCATGGCGGGGCTCCGCGGAGAGAGTCGCCGGGCGTGACCTGCCAACTATAGGGCGTGGCGGCAGGTGTGCCGGCGTCCATCGGAGAAGTGCGGCAGCGCCCGGCAGGGCCGCTAGCCCTGCCGGGCGCCGCGCGAAGCGAAGCGAACCGCTCAGGCCTTGTAGACCTGCTTGAGCTCGCCTTCGGCCCATTTGATGGCGGAATTGGTGCCATCCTTGATGGCGCGCACGAACAGGTCCGCGACGATGTACTTGGCCTGCACCTCGGAGGAGGCGCGGTCGTACGCGGCCTTGTAGCCCATGTTGCGGCCGTACTTGCTGAGCTCGGAATAGGGCTTCATGACGGGATCCTGATCCCACAGCTTGTGGTGCTCCCATTCCGCCGAGATGCCCTGGGCGAAGCCCCCGCTGGACACGAAGAATCGCTCGTAGTTGTCGTGGCGCAGCAGGAAGCGCAACCACTCCTTGGCCAGGGACACGTTCTTGGAGTAGGCGGGGACGTGGTAGTTGTACTGCTGGATCAGTTCGAAGCGCCCCGCCGGCCCCTTCTGCGCCACGGTGTGGCGGATCTTGTCGGCGATGGGGTTTTTGTCGCGCCGGGCCTTCATGTAGATGCTGGCCGCGTTCAGGCAGCACGAGATGGTTTCACCCAGGAACGCCTGGTTGTTGCTGGAGTCGTTCCAGGCCATACCGCCCTCGTCGCAGGCCGCATTCCAGAACTCGCGCATGAAGTCGCACGCGGCCCGGGTGCCCTTGCTGTTGATGGCCACGCGGCCCTTGGCGTCACGCTCGTAGCCGCCGAAGGCCCACAGCAGCGGGTAGTTGCCGAAGGCGCCGTCGCCGATGGTGTGGCCCAGTGTCCAGCCGATCGGATAGCCCAGCTTCTTCAGCTTGGTGCCGTCACGCAGCAGGCCCTCGTAGGTGTCCGGATACTCATTGATGCCCGCTTCGTCCCACATGGGCTTGTTGTAGACCATGGCGCTGCCGACGTTGTAGTGGGGCACGCCGCGGTATACACCGTTGACGTGCACAGCTTGGCGGTTGAACAGGTAGATCTTCTTCCCGCCGACGGCCTGCACCACGTCACCCATGTCCACGAAGGACTTGCCGAACAGGTAGCCCTGGTTCCATTGCAGCAGGATCAGGTCCGGCCCGGTCCTGCTCTCCACGGCGGCGATGGCGCGCGGCAGCACGTCGTTGAGGCCGATGAACTCCATGTTCATCTTCACGCCGGCCTGCTTGCCGAACTCCGCGGCGATCTGTTTCAGCGTCTCGTCGGTGGCCGACACGAAGCTGCTGAGCTGCAGGCTGTGCAACTGGTGCTCCTGGGCCATGGCCGGCGCCTTGCCGCCAAAGTAGCCTAGTGTCACGCCGGCAGCCGCTGCGCTCGCCGTCTTGACGAACGCTCGGCGGGACATACCCTTCGGGCTTTGCTTGTCCATGATTGCTCCCTTGTTTGCGTTGGGTCCTCCCCCCGCCCCACACCCGGAACGCTCCCTTCCCCAAGCCGATATGCCGTCAAGGCCGCAAAAACAGAGGCGTCCAGCACGGCCTCGCGTGCAGAAGCCCGCCGGATCGGCTCCAAACTGGCAGCAGGCGTCGACAGACGGCTCTGGACGGGGTATGGCGCTCTCGTGCGTGTGATTGCTCTGGATAGCGCGGTGCTGGGGTGCTGTCAATCGAAACGGCGGCTCAGGCCCGGGCGGCATGACCTCCGGCGCCGTGTGGCCACCGGCGGCGGACGCCAGCACCGCCCCGTAGAGGCCGCGCGCCTGCTGGGGCTTGGTATGCTCGTTGCGCAGGCCCGCCGCTGCCGTCGCGGGGCCAGGCCGGTCTCGCCGAACAGTGCCTAGCGCCGGCTCAGGGCCGCCGTGTCGGAGAGCAGGGGCACCAGGGTGCGCCATACGGCCTGCCAGCGCCCGTCCTCGTGCACGAACACGTACAGGTCGTGCCCCGAGTCCTGGTAGCTGGCGCCTTCCATCGTGTAGGTGAGCTGGTAGAGGTAGCTGACGATAGCCGTGGCGCCGAACACCTCCACGGTGGCGTCGGACTCCTCGTAGGACTCCACGGTGGCCAGTCGCGCGAACTCCTGGTAGCCCTCCGCACAGGCCACCGCGCCTTCGATGCGCTGCTGAAAGCCCGGCGGCACGATCACCATGCGCTCGTGCAGCAGCTCGGAGAGGTTGTCCAGCTCCCCGTGCAGCCACGCGGCATTGAGCCGCTGCAGCGCGTCCCACACCTCACGCTGGACGTCCGTCGCGAATGCAGGCGTCATGCTCGACTCCCCCTTTTGGACTGGTGTGGGGTCGCACAGCGCTACACGCGGCACCTCCCCGGGGCATGACCCACCCTTCTTGTGTGTGGCCACTCTAGCGAATTGAGGTGAAAGAGGAAATGGCGGGATGTGCGCTGAGGCCATTCCCCGCCCCCGGTGGCGCTAGAACCCGTCGGGGTGCGCCTCCAGCCAGGCCTGCTCAGCCGGCGTGGTGGCGCGGCCCAGCGCCGCGTTGCGGTGCGGGAAGCGCCCAAAGCGCTCGATCACGGTGCGGTGCCGCTCGGCGTAGTCCACCACGCGGCCCAGGGCCTCGGCCACCTCGGGCGACAGGCCGGGCGTCCGGGCCAGGTCGAGGAACAGCACCAGCCCGCGATCCTGCAATGCCAGGTCTTCCGCGTGCATGAGCGGCATATAGAAGAACCAGCGCTGCACCGGCGTCAGCATGGTGTCCTGCCCGCGAGCGACCCCCGCCAGGGTGCACTGCCGTGCGTGGGCATCGTGGGCGAAGGCCTCGGGCGAGTCGCGATGGATGTTGCGCGGGAACTGGTCCAGCAGGATCACCAGCGCCAGCGAAGTATCCGGCCACTCGTTCCAGTCTTCCACCTCGCCGCGCCCGGCACGCTCCAGGGCGCCGGCGAAGCGGGTGCGCACCTCCGCATCGAAGGCGTCGTCACGCGTGAACCAGCGCGAGGCGTTGGCCAGCGGCTGGGCCGCGTCATCCCCAAACCAGAAGGTGAGGATGTCCCGCGGCTCCACTGTGCTCGATGCATCGGCCATGTCGTTGCCTCCATTGGTCTGTGAGGGCGGCACTCCGGGTTCCAGTGGGCTGGTTTGCATCCGGATTCGCCGGGAGCCTAGCCCGCCCGGCCGACGAATGGAAGAGCGGCCAGGGCAGCCCGGCTCAGCGTGGCACCGCGAAGCGCTCGCCGTGCCAAGCCATCTCCCAGAAGTGGTGCTCGAAGCGCGCGGTCTGGGCGAAGCGCTCGCGCAGGCGGGCCCGGGTGGCCTCGTCCAGGCCCGGCGCCAGGGCGTCCAGCCGCTCGGCCAGGCTCTCCGTGAAGGTGCGGAACGCGTCCGAGCCCCAGTTCTCCAGCCACGGGCGGTAGGGATTGTCCGCCGCGGCGCGGTCGCGGGCCCAGCGCCACGCGTCGTGATACGAGCGCTCCACGCCGAACAAGACGGCCCAGCCCACGGCGAAGGGCTCCTGGTGTGCCACGGCCAGCAGAAAGTCCGAGTACGCCTGCGTGATGAAGCTGGGCGGCGCGGCCAGGTCGGCACCCTCGCGCTCGGCGGCCTCGCGGAACAGCCCCAACTCGCTGTGCCATGCGTGCAGGGTCTCCGCCAGCGGATCCACCAGCGCCGGCGGGGCCTTGGCCAGCAGGGCACCCAGGAAGCGCAGGCCGTCGGCCACGAAGCGGTAGTCCTGCGCCAGCCAGCGCAGGAAGACCTTGCGCGGCACGGTGCCGTCGGCGACCGCCTGCGTGAACGGGTGCGGCAGCCAGGTGCGCCAGACCGCGGCGTTGTCCTGCAGGACTTGTTCGGAGAGCGTCATGGGCCCGAGCCGGATGCGGGGTGAACGGCAGCGCAGGCCGGCCTGCCATGGCCGCGCCCGCTCACCGCTCATAGCCGGAGCGCGCGGGGCGCGTCAATGGGCACCGGCACAGCGCAGATGGGATGGGCATTGGCTCGCCCGCGCCCAAACGGGGTGGCACGCGGGCGGGGACGCTCGCGCCACCGATGTGGGTATGGCCGGTGCCGGGAACCCGGCTTGACGTCGGCTCACGGGGCGGGTGGTGGCGAGCCGCCCGGCGCCGCTTGCCTGTGGGACGCGTTCTGTGCGTGAATGCACGGGTCGCCGCGACCGCCCGCCGGGACCCCCCGCGAGCGCCGCAGCCCTCTCCCCCACCCGCATTCTTCGGAAGGCAGCCATGAAAGTCGGATTCGTCGGCGTCGGCATGATGGGCGGCCCCATGTGCCGCAACGTGCTCAAGGGCGGCCACGAGGTGGTCGTGTTTGACATCAACCCGGACGCGATCGCCCGCGTGAGCGGCGCCAAGACCACCGTGGCCGACTCGCCCAAAGCCGTGGCCGGTCAGGTCGACATCATCTTCACCTCCCTGCCCATGCCGGCGGACGTGGAGCAGGTGGTGCTGGGCGAGAACGGCATTGCCGCGGGCGCCAGGAGCGGCGCCACCGTGGTGGACCTGAGCACCAACGCCCCCGCCGTGGTCAAGCGCATCAGCGAGGCGCTGGCCGCCAAGGGCATCGCCTTCCTGGATGCCCCCGTGAGCGGCGGTGTGGACGGCGCCGAGGCGGCCACGCTGGCCATCATGTGCGGCGGCAAGCAGGACGCCTTCGACCGCGTGAAGCCCATCCTGGGCTGCATGGGCGCCAACGTGTTCCTCACGGGGCCCATCGGCTCGGGCAGCATCGCCAAGCTCTGCAACAACATGGTGTCCTTCTGCAACCTCGCCGTGGCCTCCGAGGCGCTGATGCTGGCCACGCGGGCCGGCCTGAACCCCCGCATGATGGCCGACGTGATGGCCGCCTCCAGCGGCGGCAGCAACTCCCTCAAGCGCCTCAGCCGCAAGGGGCTGCGTGGGGACTGGGCGCAGGAGTTCGCCTTGAATCTGGCCCACAAGGACCTCACGCTGGCGCTGGACCTGGGTCGGCAGACCGAGACCCCGCTGGCTTACGGCTCCTACACCTACACGCTGCTGCAGCAGGGCCGCGTGAAGGGCTGGGGCAAGGACGATGTGGGCGTGGTGCTGCGCCTGCTGGAAAGCGCCCTGGAAACCGAGGTGCGGGAGTAGGGCGGCTCCTTCGGGGGGGAGGGAGGTCCGCGCCTGCGCCTGCACCTGCACCTGCAAATCACGGGTGCGGTGGGGGGAGCGTCGCCGCTCACCCCACCCCGCATTCCCATCGCCGGGGCCCAGGTGATAGGCTGGCGCAGAAGCGCCGCGCACTGCCCTCTGGCCCCGGATGCCCATGGATTCCGTCACCGTCAACGGTCGCTCCTACCGCCTGCCGCAGCGCCCCGTGGTCGTGGTGTGCATCGACGGCAGCGCGCCCGCGTACTTCGAAGATGCCCTGGCGCGCGGCCTGCTGCCGAACCTGGCGCGCTTCCGGGCGGAGGGCTACTACGGGCAGGCGGACTGCGTCGTGCCCAGCTTCACCAATCCCAACAACCTGTCCATCGTGACCGGCGCGCCGTCGGCCGTGCACGGCATCTCGGGCAACTTCTTCCTCGATCCCGATACGGGTTCCGAGGTGATGATGAACGAGCCGCGCTTCCTGCGTGCCGGGAGCATCCTGGCGGCGCTCTCCGAGGCGGGCGTGCGCGTGGCGGTGGTTACGGCCAAGGACAAGCTGCGGCGCCTGCTGGGGCATGGCCTGCGCGGGGGCATCTGCTTCTCCGCGGAAAAGGCGCACGAGGCCACCCTGGCCGAGCACGGCATCGGGCAGGTCAACGCGCTGGTGGGCCGCGAAACGCCGGACGTGTACTCCGCTGCCCTCAGCGAGTTCGTGCTGGAGGCCGGTGTGCGCCTGCTGGAGACCGAGCGCCCGCAGGTGCTCTACCTCTCCACCACGGACTACGTGCAGCACAAGCACGCCCCGGGCGATCCCGCCAGCGATGCCTTCTACGGCGCGCTGGATGCCCTGTGGGGGCGCCTGGCGGCTCTGGGCGCGGTGGTGGGGCTGACGGCCGACCACGGCATGAACGCCAAGAACACCGCCGCGGGCGAGCCCCACGTGATTTACCTCTCCCCCCTGCTGGACGGCTGGGTGGGGCCGGGCCGCGCCCGCGTGATCCTGCCCATCACCGATCCCTACGTGCTCCACCACGGGGCGTTGGGCTCCTATGCCACGGTGTACCTACCGCACGGCATGGACCCCGCGCCGTTGTTGGAGCGCCTGCGCGCCCAACCCGGCATCGAGTACGCCGCCACCCGGGCTGAGGCCTGCGCGCGCTTCGAGCTGCCTCCGGACCGGGTGGGCGATCTGGTGGTGGTGAGCCAGGGCGACGTGGCGCTGGGCAAATCCCCCGCGGAGCACGACCTGAGCCAGCTCGCGGGCGGCCTGCGCTCCCACGGCGGACTGGCGGAGCAGCGCGTGCCGTTCGTGCTCAGCGCACCGCTCAACGCTGCCTACCGCGCGCGGGCCAGCGACCCCGCCACGCGGCTGCGCAACTTCGACGTGTTCGACTTCACGCTGAACGGCGTGGATTAAGTTCTGTTTTGAAAAGCATGATGGTGATGGGGGCGTTGCCCCCAAACCCCTACCAGGGAGCTTGGCTCCCTGGACTCTCATTGCGGGCCAGACCCCGCCGGGTTTGGTCAGGGACCGTATCGGGGGTGTGGGGGCCCCCTCGGCCCCCGCACGGGATGTCTTGTGGTTCTTAAGCGGCTGAGCCGCTTAAGAACCCATTTCCAAACACAGCCAAGTGCCCGCGCCGGTGCGTGCTGCCCGCGCCGGGATGCAAGGTGTGCGGCGGGGGGCTCAGCCCTTCCTGCGGGTGTAGCGGAAATCGCAGAATGGGGCGCCTTGCATGATGGTCTGGGTGCGGGTGAGCTGCAGGTCGGGGTTGAAGCCCTCGATCAGCGTGGCGTCCCGGTTGCAGCTCAAGTAGAAGCCCAGCTCGGCCAGCCCCAGCTCGCGGTACATCTCCGCGTAGCGGCAGCGCGTCACGTTGTAGCTGTAGCGCTCGTCGCCGGCCTCCAGCACCTCCAGCTCCAGCGCGTTGCCGCGCGTCCAGGGCTCCTTCATGGCGGCGAAGCCCATCAGGGTGCGGCTGGGAGCCTCCCCGGCAAGCTGGCGGCCGCGCTCGCGGGCAAGTTGCTTGATCACCCGCTCCAGCACGGCGCGGGTCTTCTCGCGGCCCAGCTCCGCCTCGAAGGCCTGCACGAGCGGCTTGATGACGCCCGCCTCGATGCGGCGCTGCTCCAGCACACCCACGGTGGCGGGCGCGGCGGGCTTGGGGGATTCGGCCATGCGGGGGCTCCCAGGGCTATCGGACGGGGGGGCGGGCGCGGCCTCAGGTCACGCGCACGATGGTGACGGGCAGGGTGCCGAGGCGGCCGTTGAGGTGCGCCAGGGCGGCTTCCACGCTGTTGGCTTCGCGGCCCTCCAGGGTCACCTTCACCGAGTACTCGCGCCGGAAGAAGCTGGGGTACGAGCCGATCAGCACGTCCGCGAAGCGCTCCGCCGTCTCGCGCAGGGACGCGGCGATCACGCCTTCGTCCGCCTTCATGAAGAT
>DATFMP010000041.1:0-50278 GCA_035266845.1 bacterium | reverse complement strand
CCCCGTGCTGGGCACCCGCCTCCCGCCGCTGGGCCCCTATCGCATCTCCGGGCAGGTCACGGATACGGAGCCGGGCTGGCGCGTGCAGGGATTGGAGGCGCTCATCGGTGCCAGCGACGTGTCCGGCGACCTGCGGTACGTGCCGGGCCAGCCGCCACAACTTACGGCTACTCTGAACTCCGAGACCTTGCGCCTGGCTGACCTGGAGCCCACGCCGGCCGTGCCCGCCGGAGCCGCCCAGGCGAATGGCCCGCTCTCGCACGCGGCGCAGGCTACGTTGGAGACCCAGGGCAAAGCCCAACCGCAAGGCAACGCCGGGGGTGCCGCCAACGCGCGCGCAATCCCCAAGCTGGACTTCCCCGTGCAGCGCCTGCGGTCGCTGGACCTGGACCTGCGGGCCGCTGCCCGGCGGGTCGACCTGGCGCGCACGACGCTGCGCAATGTGTCGTTCGAGGCGCACCTGCACAACGGCCGACTGGAGATCAAGCCTATCGCCGCGGAGGTGTGGCAGGGGGGGGTGACCGGATCGCTCAGCCTGGATGCCAGTGTAGATCCGCCGCGCGCCTCGGTAGCCCTCACGATCAAGGGCCTGAACTACGCGGAGGCCATGGGCTCGCTCAGCTCCGTTGGCATCAACCCCGGGACGGCGCAGGTGGCACTGGATATCCAGGGGCAGGGCAAAGACCTGCGCCAAGCACTGGCCAACGCGGAGGGGGCTGGGGAGTTCTACGGCGATTCGGGTCAGATCGACAGCAGCTACCTGGACTTGTGGGCCTCCAACCTATTCGTGGCGCTGCTGCCGAACTTCGGCAAGAAGCGGTCTGTTGAGTTGAAGTGCGCCGTGGGCCACTTCGACGTCAAGGGCGGCAAGGCCGAGACACGCTCGCTTCTGCTTGACGTGGACCGCATCGCCATCAAGGGCGTCGGTTCCATCAACCTTGCCAATGAGGACCTGGACCTGCTGCTCTGGCCCGAACCGCGCGACCCCAGCCTGCTGCGGCTTTCCACGCCCGTGAAGGTGACCGGCACGCTCGCGCACCCCAGCGTGTCGCCACAGGCACGCGGCGTGGTCGAGGATGTGGCGTGGCTGCTGGTCGGGTCCCAGAACCCGTTTGTGCTGCTGCTGGGCTGGTTCCAACCCGGCGCCGTGAAGGACAATCCGTGCGTGGCAGCACTGGCGGGTATGGACGGCAAGGCGCCCGTCGAAGAGAACGTTCCCCCAAACCCCATCAGCAAGACCAAGGACTTCTTCCGCGGCCTGGGCCGATTCCTCACAGAACCCTTCCACAGCGACTAGCGGCTGATGGTGCAAAGGGCCCATCACGCGCGGACCCGCACCGCACTTGGGTTATCACCCGCGCGGAGCGTGCAGGCCCGTAACGCGGCGTTTGGTAGGGGACTTGCACCGTCGCAGGCAAAGTGATCGTCTGCCTGCCGGGGCGCTGCTGCGCCGCCAAGCCCCGCGTCACGGACACTCCGAACCCTCGCACCCCTTCGCAGCCAGCGGCGCCTGGACGAGTCATGACCACGCAGCCCACGTCACCACCGCCCGCAGAAACGCCAACAACCACCTGCCGCTATGTGGGGCCCAGCCAGCAGCCATGCCCGGAGCCAGCCCAGAGCGAAGCCGGCCTGTGCTTTTGGCACGATCCCACCTGCAGCAAAGGCGATCCGCAGGTTCAGCCGCGCCTGGAAGCGCTGGCGCGCGAGGGCCGCTCGCTGGAAGGCTACGCATTGCGGGGCGCCGACTTGCATGGCGCCGAGTTGACCTTCGGTGACACGTCCCGACGGGTCAACCTGTCGCACGCCGACCTCTCGCGGGCCAGTCTCCGTGACGCGCACATGTTCAACGTGGATCTGCGGGGCGCCAATTTGATGAAGGCGCAGCTCAACGGCGCCAACCTGAACAATGCACGCCTGGAGGACGCCAATCTGCTCGGTGCCGAGCTGGACGGCACGCGCCTGGAGCGTGTGGATTGGGGCCGGCACCTGCATCAGGAGACTCAGGCGCGGCAGGCCCACCGGGCGGGCCAGGATGCGCTGGCCATGACCCTCTATGGGGAGGCGGAGGAGGTCTACCGCGTCCTGACCCAGGTCACCGAGCGCATCGGCCATTTCTCGCGGGCGGGGCACTTCTACCACAAGGAAAAGGTGATGCGGCGCATGCAGATGCGCCCTTGGAGCCGGGAGTGGGCGTGGTCCAAGCTGGTGGATCTGCTGTGCGGCTACGGCGAGGAAACCGATCGCGTAATTGGCTTCTCGCTGCTGGTGATGCTGTTCTGCGCGATGCTGTACTTCCTGTTGGGCGTCCGCGGCCCGGAAGGCCCGTTGACCCTCAATCCCGCCGCGGGCCTGGCGCGCAATCTCTTCATGTTCGGTGACTGCGTCTATTATAGCGTTATCACGTTCACCACGGTCGGTTACGGGGACATCATCCCGGTAGGCCTGACGCGCGTGGTGGCCATGCTGGAAGCGTTTACCGGCGCCTTTTCCCTCTCCCTGTTCGTCGTTGTATTCGTGCGCAAGATGATGCGCTGAGCGACTCCAGGCTTGACTGGCCCCCTCTGCGGGCGCCAGGAGTGTCCCGCGGGGCCGTCCCTGCGCTATGCTGGGCGCTGGACGCGGGCCGGGACGCCACCGCCGCGGCCCATTGCGCCCCGAACTCTCGGCATCCCTTCAGCAAGGAATCGCATGCAGGCGTGGATGGTGGAGGAGTATGGAGACTACCGGCAGGTGCTGCGCTTCGACGAGGCACCCCGCCCCGAGCCTGCACCCGGCACGGCGCTGATCCGCGTGCGCGCCGCCGGCGTGTCCTTCTCACAGACGCTGCGCATTGCCGGCAAGTACCAGATCCGCGATCCGCTGCCCTTCACGCCCGGCACGGACGCCGCCGGCGAGGTAGTGGCCGCGGGCGAAGACTGTCCGTTCCAGCCCGGGCAGCGCATCATGGGCATGGCCCCTCGCGGTGCCTATGCGGAATACGCGGTGATACCCGCCGAAGCTGCCTCGCCGACGCCTGACGGCATGCCGGACGACGATGCTGCGGCCTTCCTCAATGCCTACCAAACCGCCTATGCGGGCGTGGTGTACCAGGGCCGACTGCAGCGCGGCGATGTGTTGCTGGTGCACGGGGCGGCCGGGGGGGTGGGGCTGGCGGCCGTACAGGTAGGCCGGGCGTTGGGAGCCAGGGTGATCGCCACGGCGAGCAGCACCGAGAAGCTCGCCGCCTGTCGGGCCCAGGGCGCGCACCATGCCATCGACTATACCAAGGAAGACTTCGTGCAGGCCGTGCTGGACTTCACGGACGGGCACGGCGCGGATATCATTTACGATCCGGTGGGTGGAGACGTCTTCGACCAGAGCCGGCGCTGCATCGCCTTTGATGGGCGCCTCGTGGTGGTGGGCTTCGCCAGCGGTCGCATCCCGGAGATCGCTGCAAATCGCATGCTGCTGCGCACGTTTGCGGTCACCGGCTTCACCCTGCACGGCTACAAGAAGCACCGCCCGGACCTGCTGTCCAAGGCGCAGGAGCACCTGTTCCAACTGTACGGAGAAGGCAAGATCAAGCCGGTCATCTCGCATCGCCTACCACTGGATCGGCTGATCGAGGCGCTGCAACTGGTGGAGGGTCGCCAGGTGATTGGCAAGGTCGTGCTGCTGCCGGACGGCGCACGCTGACGCTTATGGCTCCGTGGCTCGTTTGGGCCGGCGGGCTCTCAAGCGGCGGTCAGATGCACTGGCGCCCGTCTCAGCGCCGGCAGAACCACAGGTCGTAGTACCGCGATGAAGTCCGCCGTTCGTAGTGAGCCTGGAAGGCCTGTCGGAAGCGATCGCTGAACAGATGCTTGTAGCCCAATGAGCTGCCCAGCATGAACGGGGGGTCGCCTTTGGGGATGAGCCAGATATCCACACGGCAATCCGCCAGCGCCTGCAGCGTAGCCGGAGGCAGGTCGCGCCCGGCGGCCTGCAGATCGCCCATGGAGGACTCGTCGATCAAGTAGGGATTGCCAGCATAGACGAGCAGCGGGCGGAACCACGTCAGGTAGTTGTGATCCGTGGTGCCATAGCCCATGGCCACGTGCTGGCCAGGGTAACGGCGCAGCACAGACTGGATGTCTTCCACCGCATCGTTGTGGCGGCCTTCCAGAATGGCCAGCTTGCCCATGCGGATATTCACGGGAATCGCCGTGAGCACCAGGATCGTGAACAGCCCGGCGCTGACCCAGGCGCGCACGCGAACGCGCCTTTGACCACTGGCCGCCAGACTGCGCCAGCCAAAGCCGTCGCGCATCAGCAGGGCCAGCCAATACGCCAAGGGAATGGCCAATGGCGCAAGGTGCACCTTGCCCGCGCCCGGATGCGACGCCACGATCATGACGGCCGCCGTCGCGATTCCCAGCGCCCACAGATAGAGCTTCCAAGGCCGCAGCCGCTCCAGGGGACGATCCAAAGCGAGCACGACCATCACCGCGGGCAGCACCAGGAAGATGGTTGTCTGCTCCACACGATCGAGGAACGTACTCCAGTCCAGTCCCGGTCGCGCCGCCACCTCCAGCCATGCAACGTAGCCACTCAGGCTGATCTCCGCCGACACCAGGAAAGGCAGCAATACAACGGCTGCGCCGCCGAGTGCGGCAGCAAGCAGCCAGCCCAGCCCGTGCGCCTCCAGCATCAGCAAAGCAATGGGGAGGAAGTAGAACCCCGCGTGCGCCTTGACGTTGACGGCGCAGCCGGCCGCGACGGCCAGCACCAGCGCCGCCGCGCGCGGCCCGGGCAGGAGCGCCCCCCATAGCCCCAGCGCCACAAAGCCCAGGATCAGCGCATCAGCACGGGCGATGAAGGTGTTGAAGGGCCAGAAGGCGAAGTAGATCAGCACCAGCAACGCGGCGCCACACAGTGCCGTGTGCGGCCCGGCCACTTTCCGCAATGCGAGGCCTAGAAAACCGACGCTGAGCAGTGCAAACAGACCGGCGCCCAGCTTGGAGGTGAACAGGCCAGGGCCGAGCAGCTTCAGTATCGCCGCATTCACCAGGAACAGCACCGGGCCATACATGAAGTTGTGCTGCGCCGCGGCGCCGGGCCCCGCGTAGAGGGGTTGCCCTTGCGTCACCAGCCACGAAACCGAGGCTAGCCCGGGCTCGACGTAATCGAAAAAATTGTCCAGCAACAGGTATGCGCCCACCAACGCGGCGTAGTTGGCGAGCACGAATACCGAGACAAATCGCAGGAGAAGCGGCAGCGGCCGGTCCCGTGCTGCCGCTACGGCTCCTTCACCGACGAATGGCTTGGTCACCTCCATGGCGGACTCTGCTTCACGACCACGCACCGGCTAAGTTGCCTCCTGTGCCGCACCCAATCAGCGGCACCTGGAAATGATAATTGGCCACGGGCCCCGAGCGCCGCGGCCTATTGCTCGCCCTCGCCAAACCCGTGCAGCCGCCGCACGACATAGAGCGGACGGCGCTTGACCTCAATGAATACGCGGCCCAGGTACTCTCCAACAACGCCCAGGGTGAAGAGCTGCAGTCCACCAAGGAAAAGGATCACCACCATAAGCGATGCGTAGCCGGGCACATCCACCCCAAAGACAATCGTACGCACGACGAGAAAGATCGAATACGCGAACGCCACAAGGGACACCAGCATGCCCACATAGCCCGCGATCTTCAGCGGCAGGGAGCTGAACGACGTGAAACCATCCACCGAGAGCCGCCACAGGCCGGCCAAGTTCCACTTGCTACTGCCTTGGGCCCGCGCCGGACGGTCGAAATAGACGGCTGTCTGCCGGAATCCGACCCACGCGAAGAGCCCCTTCATGAAGCGATTGTGCTCCGGCAGGCGCCGCAGGGTTTCCACCACCGATCGATCCAGCACGCGAAAGTCTCCGGTTTCGCGTGGGATCGGCACGTCGCTGGTCTTGCTGAGCAGATAATAGAACAGACTGGCCGTGGAGCGCTTCAGCCAGCTCTCACCGTGCCGCACCCGGCGCGTGGCGTAGACGGCATCGTAGCCCTCGCGCCACTTTTCCAGCAACTCCGGGATCAGTTCCGGCGGGTCCTGCAGGTCAGCGTCCATCACCACCACGGCGCGGCCCGAGGTGTGGTCCAGCCCAGCCGAAACGGCGATCTCCTTACCGAAGTTGCGCGACAGCTCGACAACGCGGATCTCGGGCCGATGGGTCTGCGCCTCGCGCAGCACTTCCAGGGTGCGGTCACGGCTGCCATCGTCCACGAACAGGAGTTCGTACGGGGCTCCCAGGCCATCCAACACGGCAGTTACCCTCTGCAACAGCAGCGGCAGCGTGTGCTCCTCGTTGAACACGGGGATGACCACGGAGAACTCCGCCGGCGCCGCTTCGATACGCGGAACGGACTGTGGAAATGGGGCGGATGGCGTGGCCATGGTCGCTCGCAACGTCACCGAATCGAAGCCCAACGACATCGCGAAACATTCACGCCTCGCGATGCCAGGAGTGTGCGGCACACCCCCCACAGGTTCCGGGGGCCGCGCAGCGCCTCAAGCGATAATGCATACTACCGGTGAAAATAGCATGTCCGTGCGGCCACGCCTACGGCTGCGCGGCGGCCATCCGAAGCGGGTAGCGCCGCGGGGCCGGCCCGCGTATGCTGCGCCCTGCGGGGCCTCACGCGCCCCGACTGCTGACGCCCTTCTCATGGCCTGCCATGCCGCGCCCGAACCGTGTCACGCCACGCTCCGAACTGATCGCCGTGCCGGCCCGCGGCACGCTGATGGGCAATCGCGGCGTGCTGCACGACGCGCACGGACGGCTCACGGGCCGACGCTGGACCACCCGGGCCTGGGTAACCTGCCGTCTCTCCTTCAAGGGCCGGCACCGTCCGGTGATGGTGCCCGGGCGCTACACCGAGTTGTTCTTCCTGGACGAGGCCACCGCGCTGGCAGCCGGCCACCGCCCCTGCGGCGAGTGCCGCCGCGAAGACTACCGGCGCTTCAAGGCGCTCTGGCTGGCCGCCGCGGGGTTGGCGCCCGAGGCCCCCCTCGCCTCGCTGGACCGGCGCCTGCACGCCGAACGCACGACGCGCGGCCCCAGGGGCCAGACCCACCGCGCGGCCCTGGACGCGATCCCGGACGGCACGTTGGTGGCGTTGGACGATGCAGGCGCGCGGGATGATGCCTGGCTCGTGCTGGGCGGGGCCCTGCTGCGCTGGACGCCCCAGGGCTATGCGGAGCACCGGGCGCGACCGGCGGGCGCCACGGTGGACGTCCTTACGCCGCCCACCACCGTGCGTGTGCTGGCGCTGGGCTACCGGCCGGCCCTGCACGCCAGTGCCCAGGACGGCAGCCCGGACGCCTCAGCCCCACACGACCGCGCGCAACCGCGCGACCCAAGCGAAGGCGCACCATGAGCGACGCACTGATTGCACACTTTCGCCGGATGGCGCAGTACAGCACGCGGGCCAACGCGATCCTATACGCAGCCTGTGCACGTCTGCCCGATGCGGAGCGCAAGCGGGAACGGCCCGCGTTCTTCCGCAGCATCCACGGCACGCTGAACCACATCCTGGTGGGCGACCGCATCTGGCTGGCGCGCTTCGCGGGCCGGGAGGTGCCCTCCACGGGCCTGGACGCGATCCTCTACGAGGACTTCGACGCCCTGCACGCGGCCCGTACCGCGGAGGACGCCCGCATCGAAGCCCTGGCGGCGGGGCTGACCCCGGACTTCCTGGCGGGCTCGATCCGCTACGTCAACAACGAGGGCAAGCCCTACGACGACCCTGTGGCGGTGCTGCTGGCGCACTTCTTCAACCACCAGACCCACCACCGTGGCCAAGTGCACGGCCTGCTCTCGCACGCCGGTGTGCCCACGCCCGTGCTCGATCTGCACCGCGTGCTGCGTCCCGATCCCGTCCGGGCCTGAGCGGCCCGCGGTCCAGCGACCTTAATGCCCGCCGGCATTGGCCGCCCGGCCGCCGGCTATACCCAGGTGGAATGCGATTGCTTGAGACAATTATGCGATTGCGTCTCAGTCTAATATGTGTCACCGTCATCCGCGCCAACATCAACTCGCATCAACTCGAAAAAAATTGAGGCCAATTCATGATCTGGAGTGGAAATGGGAGTCTCTGCAATAATGAAATTGAAACGCATTCTCATATTTTGTTCTGCAATGCAGATTCCACCGCGAGTCGGAGGAACCGGCCGGATGCCCGCGGCACTGACGAGGCTGGTGGCGCTCGCTTTGGGAGTGGGATTGCTCGTCACCGTCGTTCCTCGGGCGCGGGCCGAGGAGTTTCACGTACGCTCGCCCATTGTGGAGCCGGGGGAGGCGGAGCTGGAGGTGCGGGGCGCGGAGGAGTGGAGCCGGGCTCAGCGCGCCTCGCGCGAGGACACGGCCGTGCTGGCCGCGGGCTATGGTGTCACGGAGCGCTGGTTCACCGAGCTGGAGCTGGAATGGGAGCGTCCGCCGGGCGGCCGGCTGCAGCGCACGGCGGCGGCCTGGGAGAACGTGGTGCAGCTCACCCCGCAAGGCCGCTACTGGCTGGACGCCGGACTCTACGCCGCAGTGGAAGCCGCCGCGCAGCGCGACCAACCGGACGTGCTGGCGGTCGGCCCTCTGCTGCAGAAGCAAGTCGGACGTCTGCTGGCCACGCTGAACCTGATCGCTGAGCGGCAGGCGGGCAGCCATGCGGACGGGGTGGTGCGCGGCACATATGCCTGGCAGGCGCGCTGGCTGATCCACGAGCCGCTGGAACCGGGTCTGGAGGGCTTTGGCGAACCGCACGAGCAACGGGCCGGGCCCGTGCTCTTCGGCACACTGCCCGTGGGGCACGCGTCCCGGCTGCGGTATGAGCTGGGCTACCTGGCGGGCCTGACCCGCGACACGCCCGACCACACCCTGAAGGCCGCGCTGGAACTGGAGTTCTAGGTTTTGGTGAAAATTGGGTCATCAAGCGGCTCGGCCGCTTGATGACCAGCAAAACTTCACTGTGGGGGCCGAGGCCCCTACGCCCCCATGGCTGGAAAGCGTTTCAAAACACAACCTGGCGCAGGCGACCCGCGAGGCTGGCCAAGCCGGGCTTGCGGCGGGTATCCTGGCCGCTCTGACACCACGACCGGCTGGCGCACGACGCAGCCGGCAAGCAAAGGGGTGGACGTGTACTTCGATTGGCGGCTGTGGGGCTTCACGCGGGGCGTGCGCGGGCGCATCGCCGGCACCGTGCTGCTGGGTCTGCTGGCGGCGGGCGTGGGGATCGTGCGCCTGGCGCTGCTGGGCTGGCTGCTGGCCCAGGTCTTCGCAGGCGCGCCCTTCAGCGCGCTGGTCTGGCCGGCGGCCGGCGTGGCGGGCGTGATGCTGCTGCGCGGCGTGCTGGAGTATGCCCGCAACCTGGCCGCCCACCACACCGCAGCGGCGGTGCAGCTCAACCTGCGGCGCCTGCTCTACGACCAGGTGGTGGCGCTGGGCCCGGCGCACTTCGGCCAGCAGCGCACCGGAGACGTGATCCTGTCCCTGGTGGACGGCGTGGAGCAGCTCGAAACCTACTTCGGGCAGTACCTGCCGCAGCTCTTCGTGGCGGCCGTCACGCCGCTGATCATCTTCGCCATCGTGGCGTTTCTGGACCTCCCGGTGGCCGCCGTGCTGACGGCCTTCGCGCTGATCACGCTGGTCGCGCCCTCGGTGTTTCACCGCTGGGACAGCGCCAACTCCAGGCATCGCATGCAGGCCTATGGGGATTTCGCCGCGGAGTTCCTGGATTCCGTGCAGGGCCTGGCCACGTTGAAGGCCTTCGGGCAGGCCGGCACGCGCACACAGATGCTGGCGGAGAAGGCGCACGCGCTGTTCCGCAGCACGATGTGGGTGCTGGCCACCAATTCCCTGGCGCGGGGCATCACGGACACGGGCATCGCCGTGGGCGCCGCTGCCACGCTGGGCTACGGCGCGTGGAGGGTGGAGCATGGGGCCATGAGCCTGACCGCGCTGCTGATGATCCTTATGCTGGGAGTCGAGGTGTTCCGGCCCCTGCGCGATCTGCGCGCGCTGCTGCACCAGGGCATGACCGGGCTCTCCGCGGCCATGGGCGTGTTCGCCATCCTGGACGCCCGCCCGCAGGTGCGCGACGAAGCCGCCGCCCAGCCGCCGTCGGAGCCACTGGCAGCCACGGTGGAGTTCGCGGACGTGCACTTCGCCTATCCAGGTGGACGCCGCCCGGCCCACGACGGGCTCAGCTTCCAGGTGAAGGCGGGCGAGCGCGTGGCCATCGTGGGGGCCAGCGGCGCGGGCAAGTCCACGCTGGTCAAGCTGCTGCTGCGGCTCTACGACCCGCAGGCGGGCGCCGTGCGCCTGGGCGGGCACGACCTGCGCACGCTGCCGCTGGCCACCGTGCGCGGCCAACTGGCCGTGGTGAACCAGGACACCTACCTCTTCCACGGCACGGTGGAGGAGAACCTGCGCCTGGGCAATCCGGACGCCAGCCAGGCCGAGTTGGAGGCCGCCGCGCGGGCGGCCAACGCCCACGGCTTCATCGAGCGCCTGCCGCACGGCTATGCCACGGTGGTGGGCGAGCGCGGGCTGCGCCTCTCCGGGGGCCAGCGGCAGCGCATTGCCATCGCGCGGGCTTTACTGCGCGATGCGCCCATCCTGGTGCTGGACGAAGCGCTCTCCTCCGTGGATGCGGAGAACGAGGCGGTTATCTCCGAGGCCCTGGAGCGTCTGATGGCCGGGCGCACCACGCTGATCTTCGCGCACCGGCTCTCCAGCGTGATCGGCGCGCACCGCATTCTGGTGTTGGCGGAGGGCCGCGTGGCCGAGCAGGGCACCCATGCCGAGCTGATGGCTCTGGGCGGCCGCTACCACGCGCTGATGGCCGCGCAGGCTCAGGACGCCGAGCGCGCCGCGAGCCAACCCGGCGAGGCGCTGCTCTTCACCGAGGGCGCGGGGCAGGTGGGCGAACCTTCGGCGAGCGACGTCGCCGCAGAAGCCCGTGCCCAGACCGAGCCCACGGACGCCATCCTGCGGGCCGAGGGCATGGGCTGGACGCAGGCCGCCATGGAGCTGCTGCGCATGGTGGCGCCCTGGCGCGGCCAGCTCTCGCTCACCTTCGCCCTGGGCGTGGCGCGCGTGGCCGCGTTCATCGGCGTGGGCGTGCTGAGCGCGCTGATGGTGGCCGCAGTGAAGCAAGGCACGCCCTGGGGCGGCTACCTGATCGCGCTGGCCGTCGTGGCACCGGCGGCGGGGGTGCTGCACTGGCTGGAGTCGTGGATCGCGCACGACATGGCCTTCCGCTTGCTCTCCGAGCTGCGCATCGCGCTGTTCCGGCAGTTGGACCGGCTGGCGCCGGGCTACCTGCTACGGCGCCGCAGCGGCGATCTGGTGGCCATGGCCACGCAGGACGTGGAGACGGTGGAGTACTTCTTCGCGCACACGGTGGCACCTGCGTTCGTGGCGGTGTTGGTGCCGGCGGCCGTGCTGGGCACGCTGGCCTGGAGCGGCTGGCCGCTGGCCGCGGCGCTGGTGCCTTTCCTGGCGCTGGTCGCCTTCAGCCCCTTCGCCATGCGGCGCCGCATCGATGCGTTGGGCTCGCGGGCCCGCGAGGCCCTGGGGGCGCTGAACGCCCATGCCGTGGACAGCGTGCAGGGGCTGGCCGAGCTGGTGGCCTTCCAGGCCGAGCGGCGGAGGGGCGCGGAGTTCGTGGCGCGCATCCGCGCCCACCATCGCGTGCGGTTGCCGTTCTTCGCGGATCTCACGCTGCAGATGGCGCTGCTGGAGGTGGCCACGGGCCTGGGCGGGCTGGCCGTGATCGTGACCGGGGCGTGGCTGGTGCAGACCGGGCGGGTTGAGAGCGCGCTGCTGCCCCTGCTCACGCTGCTGGCCATGGCGGCCTTCCTGCCCATCTCGGAGATCGCCAACATCGGGCGCCAGCTTGCCGATACGCTGGGCGCCACGCGCCGCGTCTGGGCCGTTCACCACGAGCCGGTGCTGGTGCAGGACGGCCCCGGTGTACCGCCGGAAGCCTTTGCGCGCCCGGCCTCCATGGCCATGGAAGGCGCCACCTACCGCTACTTCCACGGCAACCGGCCGGCCCTGCGGGACGTCACGCTGGAGGTGCCGGCGGGACGCACCGTTGCCCTGGTGGGTCCTTCCGGTGCGGGCAAGAGCACGGCGGCGCACCTGCTGATGCGCTTCTGGGATCCCCAGACGGGCGTGGTGCGGCTCAACGGCAGCGACTTGCGCGACTTCCCGCTGGAAGCGCTACGGGGCCAGATCGCGCTGGTCACGCAGGATACCTACCTCTTCAACGACACGCTGGGCGCCAACATCCGCATTGCCCGACCCGAGGCCAGCGAGGCGGAACTCACCGCGGCAGTGGGGCGCGCGGCGTTGGACGCGTTCGTGGCCGCGCTGCCGGAGGGCCTGGAGACCCGGGTGGGCGAGCGCGGCGTGCGCCTGTCCGGCGGGCAGCGCCAGCGCGTGGCCATTGCGCGGGCGTTCCTGAAGGACGCGCCCGTGCTGATCCTGGACGAGGCGACCTCGCACCTGGACGCGATCAGCGAGGCGCTGGTACGGCGGGCGCTGGACGAGCTGATGGCGGAGCGCACCACGGTCGTCATCGCGCACCGGCTTTCCACCATCCGCTCGGCCCACCGCATCGTCGTGCTGGACGACGGCCGCGTGGCCGAGATAGGCACCCATGCCGAGCTGCTGGAGCGCGGCGGCCTCTACGCGCACCTGGTGAGCCGCCAACTGGCCGGGGCGGAAGGACGTCGGGCGGTGCCGGCGGCAGACTGATCTCCCTCAAGGAGGCAGCGATGGAACAGTGGAAGCAGGTCAAGGAGCGCGGACACATTCACCCGGACCCCAATCCCGTGATGGTGCTGCCTAGCCCCAAGCGCTTGCGTGTGCTCTTCGGGGGCGAGGTGCTGGCGGACAGCGCCCGAGCGCTGCTGCTGCGCGAGAAGGGACACCTCCCGGTGTACTACGTGCCGCGTGAGGACGTGCATATGGAGCATCTGCAACCCACCGAGCACCACACCCACTGCCCCCGCAAGGGGGATGCGTCGTACTTCACGCTGCGCGCAGGTGGACGCACGGAGGAGAATGCCGCCTGGAGCTACGAGACCCCGCTGCCCGGGGCAGAGTCCATCGCGGGGCATCTGGCATTCTACTGGGAGCGCATGGACGGCTGGTACGAGGAAGACGAAGAGATCCTCGTGCACCCCCGCGATCCCTTCGTGCGCGTGGACATCCTGGACAGCACGCGCCGGGTGCGGGTGACGCTGGGCGGGGAGGTGGTGGCCGATTCCACCCACGCCCGGTTCCTGTTCGAAACGGGGCACCCCACGCGCCATTACCTGCCACGCGAGGACGTGCGCATGGATTTGTTGCAGCCCTCCGACGCGCACACCCGCTGCCCGTACAAGGGCGAAGCGCATTACTGGCATGCAAGCGTCGGCGGGCAGACGTATGAAAACGTGGTATGGAGCTATCCGCAGCCGGTACGCGAAGCGGCCCCAATCGCCGGATACTTGTGCTTCTACGCCGAACGCGTGGATACAGTCGAAGTCTCCCCGCCGGACGGCGCTCTGCCGAAGGGCGCCCGGTAAGGCGCCCACCAGCCGGCCGTTGCCGCACCCGCCCTAGTCGAAACGGATCACCGAGCGGGCCACCTTGTTGCCCGCGCGCATGTCGTCAAGGCCCTGGTTGACCTGATCCAGGGTCAGCTCCTGCGAGACCAGATCGTCCAGGTTCAGCTTGCCCTCCTGGTACAGTCCCACCAGCTTGCCGAGGTCGTACTTGAACTGCGCGTTCCCGAACAGCGTGCCCTTCACCGTCTTGGCATAGAGCGGCAGCACGAACGGCGAGACGGCGATACCCTGTGCGTCCGCGCGGCCGACGCCCACGATCACCGTGGTGCCGCCCTTGGCCGTGGCATTGAAGGCCAGCGCCACGGTCTCCTCCATGTGCTCGCCCACCACCTCGAAACCATAGTCCGCGCCCACGCCCTCAGTCAGCTCCATCACCTGCCCGAGCACACCCATGATGTCGTGGTTGTTCTGAATGGTGTGCGTGGCTCCGAACTTCTTGGCCAGCACGAGCTTCTCCTCGTGCACGTCGATAGCGATGATCTTCGAGGCCCCGCTGAGCGCGCAGGCCTGGATGGTGTTCAGGCCCAGCCCGCCTGCGCCCACCACGACCACCGCATCGCCCGGGGCCACCTGCACCGTGCGCCAGGCAGCGCCGAAGCCCGTGGTGGCGCCACAGCCCAACAAGCACACCTTCTCCAGCGGCACATCCGGAGCCACCTTCACGGCGGAAAGCTCCGGCACCACGGCATACTCCGCGAACGTGGAGACGAACAGCCAGTGGTTGAGAGGATCGCCGCCCTGGGTGTGCATGCGCGTCTCGCCACCCGGCAGCTTGCCGCTCAGCAACTGCGCACCCAGATCGCACAGGTTCGGCCGCCCGCGGTGACACCAGTTGCAGTGTCCGCAAGCTGGGAGGAACGTGAGAATCACGTGATCGCCCGGCTGGAAGCGCGTCACGCCTGCGCCCACCTCCTTGATGACGCCGGCGCCCTCGTGGCCCAACACCATCGGCATGGGGATCGGCCAGTCGCCTTGGATGCAGTGCAGGTCGCTGTGACAGATGCCGGTGGCCTTCATCTGCACCAGCATCTCGCCCGCGCCGGGCGGGTCCAGCTCGATCTGCTCCACCGCCAGCGGCGCGTTGGGCTCATACAGAATCGCGGCTTTCGTCTTCATTTCCCCTCCCGATGGATATGGAATCGGATGGCGCGCGGCCGCTCCCCCGAGCGACGGCGCCGACGGTCATTCGTAGCGCGCGCCCCTACCGGCTACAAGCACGCGGGCGCACAGACCGAACGTGCTACCCCAGCGCGGCACGCACCTCGTGCTCCGGGTGCACGGCCTCTCCGCTGGCGCGCTCGAACAGATGGTAGCGGCGCAGGTGCACACGCACGGTCTCGCCCACACTACCGGGCGTGCTGGGCGCCACCTTGGCCACCAGCGTGTCCGGTCCCACGTGCAGGGTCAGCACGCGGGACTGCGCCAGGGGATCGTCCTCGACCTCCGTTACCCGTGCACTGAAGCTGTGGACGCTTTCTTCCGCCGGCATCGCGTCCGACGCACCGCCCTCGGCGTCCACGGCGACGTCCTCTGGCCGCACACCGATGGTGTAGCCGGCCAGCCCCGGCACCAGCGTCTCGCTGGCCAGGAAGCTGATGGGCGCCACGTCGCTGTGCAAATTGAGAAAGTCCGCGACGAACATGTTGCGCGGATGCTCGTACAGCTCACGCACGGTGCCCACTTGTTCCAGCGTGCCTTCGTTGTGATCGTCGTGGGAGTGCATGCGCATCACCCCAATCAGATCCCCGAGCAGCACTGCCTCCTGTTGGTCGTGGGTCACGTAGACCGTGGTGATGGCAAACTCCCGCAGCAGCGTCCTCAGGTGCACGCGGTAGCGGCTGCGCAGCTTGGCATCGAGGTTCGTGAAGGGCTCGTCCAGCAGAAACAGCTCCGGCTCGCGCGTGATGCAGCGCCCCAGCGCCACCCGCTGCTTCTCGCCGCCGGACAGGCGTGGCGGGCGACGCTCCAGCAGATAGGAGATATCCACGTCCAGCAGCTCGCTGGTGCGGCGGAACATCTCCTCGCGCATGCGGGTCAGCTCCGGCGTCTTGCGGCGGAAAAAGAAGTACGAGGTGATGTTCTGCCGCGACGTGAGGTGCGGATACAGCGCGTAGCTCTGGAACAGGTAGCCGATGCGGCGCTCGCCAGGGCTGATCCCCGCCACGTCCTGCCCGTTGTAGAGCACGCGCCCGCTATCCGGCGCATCCAGACCCGCGATGATGCGCAGCAGGGTGGACTTGCCGCACCCGCTGGGGCCAAGCAGCACGAGCGTCTGCCCGTGCGGGACGGTGAGCGTCAGCTTGTGCAACTCGAAGGCGCGAGCGCGGCCCAGCCGGAAGCCGGTCGCGATGCGGCCCCGCGACACGCTGATCTCGGAGAGACGGATGGTCGTCATGGGTGCCGTGCCGGCACGGGTGCGAAGGCGCAAATAAGACGGGGGCACGACGGTCCCCCCGCTTACCCATACCACATTTCCGCCGGGATTGACGCCTGCGCCCGATCAGCGCGGAGCGAGGCAGGTCTGCAGCGACTTGGCGAGGTCCCGCATCAGCGTGAAGTAGAGCGCGGTACCTGCCGGCAGGTCGGCGCCCAGGGGGTCCAGCACACCGGCCCGGATATCGCTGCCCTCGATGAGAATGCGCACGAGGTGGGGCTGAAACTGCGGCTCGGCGAACACACACACGGCACCGGCATCCCGAATGCGCTCGCGCAACTCGATCACCCGGCGGGCCCCCGGGGGCTGATCGGGCTCCACGGTGATGGCACCCACCGCGTGCAGGCCATATCGATGTTCGAGATACGCGTAGGCATCGTGGAACACCAGGAACGGCCGCTCGCGCACTGGCTCCAGGCGCTTTGCCAGTTCGTGATCCAGCGCCGCGATGCCGGCCCGCAGGTGCTGGGCATTGGCACGATAGGCTGCGGCGTGGGGCGGGTCGGCCTGGGCCAGCACGTCCGCGATGGTGGCGACCATCGCCTCGGCATTGCGTGGATCGAGCCATACGTGGGGATTGTAGGCTCCGGGTCCGTGGGACTCATCCTCGTCGTGCCCCCACACGCCGCCTTCGCGCTGGGGCAGCCGCGCCACGCCGGGTGCCTCGGCCAGGGCCACCACACGGGCCTCGCCGGCCAGGGCCGCCAGCGGCCCACGCAGGAACAGCTCCAGCTTGGGGCCCACCCAGAACACCACCTGGGCCTCCCTCAGCGCACGGGCCTCCGAGGGGCGCAGGGTGTAGGCGTGCGGCGATGCCCCCCCACGCACCAGCAGGGCTGGCGTGCCCACGCCCTCCATCACGCCGGCCACGAGCGAGTGCACGGGCTTGATGGAGGCGACCACCGTCGGGGCCGTACCGGCGGCCGCCGCAGGGCGCGCGACCAGTCCCGCCACGGCGACGACAACCACACCGGCCAGCATGACCGGCAGCAAGCCCCAGCGTGCAGCCAAGCTTCGCGATCCGAAGCCGAACGTCCACCGTGCTCGCCCCATCGTTGTCATTGCCCGCCAATGGTTATATTGTAACATTTAGATTGCACGAGCCATCGCAGACTGGTTGTCTCTCGTGAGATGAGAACTTAGCCATCAGAGATGTTATAACATTGCATTTTGGCGAGTGCACGGAAGAATACGAGGCATGCATGGCAGCGGAGCGCACGACCGCCCGGAGACACGACCACCACCACTGCGTGCAGCAGGCCCTCGTCAGCGCGGAAGGGCTCTGCGCGGACAACGGCAGGCGCCTGACCGCCCTGCGGCGGCGGGTGCTGCGTGAGGTGTGGCGGGGTCACGACGCGGTGAAGGCCTATGACATCCTGGAGCGGTTGGGCGATGCTGAGCGGGCGGCCAAGCCGCCCACGGTATACCGGGCGCTGCAGTTCCTCCAGGAACAGGGGCTGGTGCACAGACTGGAGAGCCTGAACGCCTTCGTGGGCTGTGCAGAGCCACATCGCTCACACCAGGGCCAGTTCTTGATCTGCCGGCAGTGCGGTGCCGTGCACGAGATTCACGTGCCGCAGATTGCCACGGCGGTGAACCGCCTGGCGCAACAGGAGGGATTCAAAGTGGAGCGTCAGATGGTGGAGGTGCTGGGGACATGTCAACGTTGCCGCTGAACCCGCCGCCACACGCGCCGCGTATCCCGCTAGCGCAGGGCGAGCGGCTGGTGGAGGCGCGCGGCCTTACCGTGCGGGCCGGCCGGCGCGAACTGCTGAGCAGCGTCGATATGGCCGTGCACGCCAGCGAGATCGTCACGCTGATCGGGCCCAACGGCGCGGGCAAGACAACGCTGGTGCGCGCACTGCTGGGCATTCTGCGCCCTTCGGACGGCGAAATCTGGCGCCGGCCGGGTCTCCGCATCGGCTACCTGCCGCAGCGCATGCACGTAGAGCCCACGCTGCCACTCACGGTGCATCGCTTCCTGACGCTGGCCTATGCGGCGGACGGAGACGCAGTGCGTGCGGCCCTGGCGGAGGTCGGGGCAGAGCGGCTCGAGCACCAACTGCTCAGCGAGCTTTCCGGCGGCGAGTTCCAGCGCGTGCTGATGGCGAGGGCGCTGGTGCGCAACCCGGAATTGCTGATCCTGGACGAGCCCGTGCAGGGTGTGGACGTGTCCGGGCAATTGGACCTTTACGACCTGATTGCGCACATCCGCGACGCGCATGGCTGTGGCGTGCTGCTGATCTCGCACGACCTGCACCTGGTGATGTCTGCCACGGACCGCGTGGTGTGCCTGAACCAACACGTGTGCTGCCATGGACACCCCGAGTCGGTGCTGCGCGACCCGGCGTATCTGAACCTGTTTGGGCCCCGTGCTGCCAGCGGGCTGGCTGTCTACACGCATGCGCGGGGGCACGACCACGCGCACCACGGCAGGCCTCCGCACGCGCCCGATTCCTGATCATCGCAAATTCAGCCGTGCCCGGTGCCTGACACCACGCACCGCGATCTCTCACGCACTCCCCCTTGGCAGGCCGGAGCAGGCATGTTTGACGACTTCATCTGGCGCGCCCTGCTGGGCGGCATCGGCGTGGCCGTGGTGGCCGGGCCGCTGGGCTGCTTCGTCGTCTGGCGGCGCATGGCCTACTTTGGCGATGCCCTAGCCCATGGGGCGCTGCTCGGCGTGGCGCTGGGCTTCGCGCTGGATATGAATCTCAATGCCAGCACGCTGCTGGCCTTCGTCGTGTTCACGCTGGCCCTGGCGAGCCTGCAGGCCCAGCGCAGGCTGGCCACGGACACCCTGCTGGGCATCCTCTCCCACGCCGCGCTGGCCTTGGGATTGGTGACGATCAGCTTCATGGAGCGGCTGCGGGTGGACCTGATGGGCTACCTCTTCGGCGACATCCTGGCCGTCACGCGCACGGACCTGCTGTGGATCTACGGTGGCGGCGTGCTGATCCTGGCCGTAATGGTGCTGCTGTGGTCCCGGCTGGTCTCGATCACGGTGCACGAGGAACTGGCACGGGCGGAGGGCCTGCCCGTGGGTACACTGCGGCTGGTACTGATGCTGCTGATCGCACTGGTGATCGTGGCGGCCATGAAGATCATTGGCATCCTGCTGATCACGGCCCTGCTTATCATCCCGGCCGCTGCCGCGCGCACCTTTGCGCGCAGCCCGGAGCAGATGGCCGTGCTGGCCAGTGCGCTGGGGGCGCTTGCGGTGCTGGGCGGGCTGGGCGCCTCGCTGCGCTGGGATACGCCCTCCGGGCCATCGGTGGTGGTCTGCGCCGCCGTGCTGTTCGCGCTCACACTGGCGGCCGAGAGCGGCTGGCGCCGCCTGCGCCACGCCACCTGACCACAGGGCCGCACCTCCATCGGGGCACCCTAGTGAGCGCGCCCCTCTCCCTTCCACGCTTCGCGTTGATTCGCCCCGGGACGGCTGCACGGCCCCCGGCAATCATTCAGCCCGGTTCCTCACTGGGTGGCAGGATGGCAGACGTCGAGAGGCTGGCCGGATTGCGCGGCTGCCAGCGCCCCGCATCCACCGCTGAGAAGAACGCCTCCAGGTGGCCGTTGAACGCGGTCGGGTCCTCCAGGTTGATCGTGTGCCCGCACTTGGGCATCACGACCAGGGCGGATGAGAGGATGCTGCGCTTCATGAGCAGCCCCGGCTCCAGGCAAGGCTCGTCCTCGTCACCCGTCATCACCAGCGTGGGCACGTCCAGTTTGCGGAGTTGCGGCTCCAACTGCCCCACTGAAGGACGGCGCCGCTGCACGCCGCGCATGGTCATGGCATGGCCAATGGACGACGACGCACGAAGCTGCTCGTAGAATTCCTGCCAGCCGCGCGGATCATTGTCCATGAACTGCACCCGCGTCGGCCCGCGCGCATAGAAGTCCGCCGCCGTCTGCATGCCATCGCGCTCGAAGCGGGCGGCCACCTGCTCCACGTCGCGCTCCCACTTGCTCCGGTCCGTGTCGCTTCCATAGCCGCAACCGGCGATCACCAGCGAGCGACAACACTCCGGGTGGCGCAGCCCAAAGATGAGCGCGGCGTAGCCGCCCATCGAGAAACCCACGATGTGCGCCTGCTGCAGGCCAAGGTGATCCAGCAGACCCAGCAGGTCGTCCACGGCAATGTCCTGCGAATAGGCCTCCACCTGCTCCGGCACGTCCGACGGCGGATAGCCGCGCGCGTTGTACGTAATGCAGCGATAGCGGCGCGAGAAGTGCCGCACCTGCGGCTCCCAGCTACGGTAGTCCCCGGCAAACTCGTGCACGAATACGACCGGTACGCCGGAGCCGGTGTCCTCGTAGTAGAGGTTCACCCCGTTGATTTCTGCCTTGGGCATCGCATGCTCCTGGGTTGTCGGATGCGGGAACGCCAGTCCGGGCGTCGGGCCATGGCCGGCGCCCCCTGGGGAACCACCGGGCGTTGGGCAGCGCCTCAGCGCGCTTCGCGCAGAGCCCCGCGGACGATGGTGATGGCCTCGTCGATCTGATCGCGTGAAACGTCCAGGTGGGTCACGGCGCGCATGCGGGTGCCGTCGCCGCCTCCGATGCGCAGCCCGTCCGCGGCGAGGCGCTCGCTAAGCTGACGCGCCGTGAAGCCGGTGCCGGCCACATCGAAGAACACCATGTTGGTGTCCACCTGCGGCGGATCCAGCACGATGCCCGGGATATCCACCAAGCCCGCCGCCAATGCCTGGGCATTGGCGTGATCCTCCGCCAGCCGCTGCACATGGTGCTCCAGCGCGTAAAGACCCGCTGCGGCGAGGATGCCCGCCTGCCGCATGGCGCCCCCGAACAGGTGCTTGCAACGCCAGGCCTCTTCGATGAAGGCCCGGCTACCGGCGATGACAGCACCCACGGGGCACCCCAGGCCCTTGCTGAGATCGATCCACACCGAATCGCAGAGTGCCGCATAGTCCCGCGCTGAAACGCCGCTTGCCACGACCGCGTTCAGCAGCCGCGCACCGTCCATGTGCACGGCCAGCCCGTGTTCGTGGGCCACCGCCGCCACCTCGCGCACGGTGGCGAGCGGCCAGATGCTCCCTCCGCCCGCATTGCTGGTCTGCTCGATGGAGACCAACCGCTGCCGGGGCCGCTTCACCCCCGGCGAAGCGAGTGCGGCGCGCACCGCGTCCGGCGCGAAAATACCGCGATCCCCCTCCAACCCCCGCAGCATCACACCGGCGTGCACGGCCGGCCCGCCGCCCTCCGAGGTGATCGGGTGTGCCGTGCGGTGCAGCATCACCTCATCGCCGGGACGGCAGTGCACCGCGAAGCCGATAATGTTGCACATCGTGCCGGACGGCAGGAACAATGCCGCCTCCTTGCCTAACAGGTCGCAGACCTGCTCGCAAAGGCGGTTGACGCTGGGGTCCTCCCACGACTGCTCGTCGCCCACCTCCGCCTCGGCCATGGCACGGCGCATTCCGGGGGTGGGTCGGGTCTTGGTGTCGCTGTAAAGGTCGATGCGAATCGGGTTCACAAGTCCCCTGGGACCGAATTATGATGGGTAGTGGGTGCGTTCGTGCCACATTTCCCGTGGCGCCCCGCCCCTTCCCCCGGAGACGCCATGCGACTGCCGCGCTTCCGTTGGCTGCTGCTGGCTGTGGTGCTGCTGGCGGCATTGGCCACGGCGGTAATCTTCGTGCAACGCGAGCGTCTGGCCGCGGACTACCTGACCCACGGCCGGGAACTGGTGGCACACGGCCGCCCGCGCTCCGCCCTTGGCGACTTCACACTGGCCATCCTGCTCACGCCGCAGGAGCATGCCGGCTATCTGGACCGCGCCCGCGCGTATCAGGCACTCCAGATGCCACGGGAGGCCGTGGCCGACCTGACCACTGCCATCGCCCTGGCGCCGGAGCAACCGGAACTGCACTACCTGCGGGCCCTGCTGCTGGCGGGCCCGCTGCGCGATCCCCGCTCGGCCGTGCACGACTTCGACACGGTGCTGCGATTGGAGCCTACCAGAGCCGAGGTCTATTACCGACGCGGATTGGCCTATGAGCAAATCAACAATTCGCAACACGCTCTCAAGGACTACACCCGTGCCATCGAGTTGCAGCCCGACATGGCGGAAGCCTATCTACAGCGGGCCGGCATCCATGCCCGCTTCCGGCAGCGCCCACGCCAGATCGCCGACCTCACCGCCGTGCTGCGCCTGCGGCCTGAGGCCACTGAGCTGTACGCCCAACGCGGCCGGGCCTATCTGGCTGAGCGCGCCTTTGCCGAAGCCGTGGCGGACTTCGACCGGGTGCTGCAGCGGCAACCCTACGCACATCTCCATTTCGACCGCGGCACCGCACACCTGAACCTGGGTCAATACCGCGCCGCCATTGCAGATTTCAACCGCGCCCTGCGCCGCAATCCCTTCGCCATCGCCGCCTACTATAATCGCGCCCGCGCCTATAGTGCCCTGGGCGAAACGCGACGCGCGCGCGTGGATTGGACCATCGTCTGCGAGCTACAGGCCAGCGGGCAGTCCGAAGCCTGCTTCCAGGCCCAGAGCGGGTATCGGAACCTGTAGCCCTCAGACCTGCACGCCCAGTGCATCCATGAAGCGGTGCCGGAGCAAGGTGGGGCTCTTGGGCGGCTTCCCGGTGCGAGGCTGCTGCTCCACCAGGGCGTGCAGAAACCACGGGCCTTCTTCCACCAGCGCGCGATCCACGGCGGAGCTGAAGGCGGCCAAGGTTTCCACCCGTTCCGCATGTGGGAACCCCGCACCCTCGGCAATACGCGCCAGATCGGCACGGGCCGAGGTGGCCGTGGGCTGCCTTCCGGTCAGGTAGTGCGCCCGGTTGTCGAACACCACGTGCACGAGGTTGCGTGGAGCGCGCCAGCCCTCGCTTGCCAGGGAGTTCAGGTTCATCAGCAGCGCTCCGTCCCCATCCAGCACGATCACCCGGCGGTCCGGCTGGGCAGTAGCCATCCCCAGACCGATGGAGCAGGCCATGCCCATGGAGTTCCACAGGTAGAAGTTCTCCGGCCGTTCGTTGGCCGCGGCCAGCTCGTACTTGACGTGACCCAGCGACGCTACCGCCAGCGCGTTGCCCAGGTGGCTCGCCAGGTACTCCATGGCTTCCTGCGAGTTGATCATGCCCTGCCTTCCTGGTTGGATTGCGAGACGTTTCGGGTGCTTGATTGGCATCCGGCAATTTCCTGTTTCACGCATAGCACACGCGCAGCGCCCGCGGCATGGGGGTCGCAGCGCGGGGCATCCGGCTGCCACGCGGGCATCACACCGTGAGCTGTATCCACGGACGGTGCGCGCACCGCCTATTCCTCCGCGACCAACCGCGCGGCCTGCTCCAGTGGCACCGGAGCGTCCTCCAGCAGCAGCGCTCCCGCGCGGCCATCCCAGTCCGTGCCACCGTCCGCCGCCAGTGGATCGTGCGGCTCCAACCGATGCGCCAGCACCATGCGCGCCAGCAGCAGGCGCCGCGCATCGCCGCCCGCACCTCCCAGACGCGCACCCTCCCAAGTGAGCAGCGCTGCACTGGCAGCGTGATACAGCCCGCTGGCGGCCTGACGTGCCAGCGGCTCAGCGTCCGGCTTGGAGGCCACCTCCGCCGCGAAGGCGACGGCGCGTCCCGCGGCAGCCTTGACGCGGGCACGGAAGGCGACCGGCACGCCATCGGCAGCGGACAGCCGCTCGTAGAGCCCCTCCGCCAGAGGCTCGTGCGCACCCTCCTTTCGGACGGCACGAGTGATCACGTCCAGCGCATTGATGTTGCTCGTTCCCTCCCACAGCACGCCCAGGTGGGCGTCGCGCACGAGGCGGGCGTTGACCCAGTCCTCGATGTATCCGTTGCCTCCGCGCACCTCCATGGCCCCCGTGGCAACCTGTATGTTGTCGCGGCAGGCGCGGAACTTCAGCAGCGGCGTGAGAATGCGCAGCGCAGCATGCGCCGCGGAATCTCCGTCGTTCGCGGCGCCCATGGTGTGGGCCGTGAAGAGTGCCAGCGAGAGTACCTGCTCTGTGGGCACCAGCAGCTTCAACAGCTGACGCCGCAGCAGGGGCAGTTCGATCAGACGACGCCCGAAGGCCGTGCGGTACCGGGCCACCTGCAGTGATTCATTGAGGCAGCGCCGCATCATCCCGGCTGCCCGCACCCCGTGAGACAAACGAGAGAGGTTCACCTGCTCCAGCATCTGCTTGAGGCCGCGATTCAGCTCGCCCACCTGATACGCCACCGCGCCCTCCAGCACGATCTCTCCACTGGCCATGGAGCGTGTGCCCAGCTTGTCCTTCAGCCGCACGATGCGGTACGCATTGCGCCGCCCATCCTCCAGACGCCAGGGCATGGCAAACAGCGCCAGCCCGCGCGTGCCGTCCGGCGCCCCCTCCGGCCGCGCCAACAGCAGGGCCACGTCGCCGTCCGCATGCGAGCAGAACCATTTGTCCCCCGTGACGCGCCAGTGGTCACTCTCGCGGCGGGCGGTGGTTTCGATGCCACCCACGTCCGAGCCGCCTGTCTTTTCCGTCATGAACTGGGCACCCTTCCAGAGGTCTTCCATATCCTGCGCCAGCATGCGCGGCAGAAGGCGCTCCCGTAGCGCGGCATCGCCAAAGCGCTCGACCAGGTGCGCTGAGGTGTCCGTCACGCTGATCGGGCACATCAGCCCGAACTCGGCCTGGGTGAACAGGTATTGGAAGGCGTACTTGGCCATCGGCGGCAGCGGCTCCGGCCAGCCCAGCACACCGCCGCGATGCGTCATAGCGTGCAGCCCGAACTCGCCGAAGGCGATGCGCTCCATCTCGCGGTAGGCCGGATGGTAATCGATATACGCCTCGTCGCGCCCGAAGCGATCCCGCGGGCGCAGCTCGGGCGGATGCTTGTCCGCCTGCTCCGCCAGCTCATCCAGCCGCCCCCCGGCCAGCTCGCCCATGCGCTGCAGGTGTGGCTCCAGGTGCTCCCGCAGTGGCCCTGCGAGGTACAGGCCCAGCAGGCCCTGGAGGGCCGCATCAATCGCGTAGAAGTTCAGCCCCCGGCAATCGGGGGCGATGCGCTCCGAACCGTTGCACGCATCTGTGGCTGGGCTTGCCTGGGCTACAGGATGGGCGGTCATGGGCAGGCTCCCTGGCGGAAGGAGGATTGTGCCACGGCGCAAGGCCGCGTCCCATTGCCTACCACAGTCGGCAGCGACGCTCCACGCACACCACTTTTACTTGGTCATTGGCTGCAGGGCGCACGGATTCAGCGCACGGCCAGCAGAGCCTCGGCCAGTTCGGCAAAGCCGGCGCCACCCTCGTCCTGCGTGACCCAGCGCGGGGGATGCGCGATGAGGTCGGCCCACTGGCGCACGTTGGCGACGCCCACGGCATTGGGGAAGTGGCGGAACATGGGCTCATCGTTGGGCGAGTCGCCCGCATACACAACCTGGACCCTGACCGCCGCCAACTCCTCCCCAAAGACCTCGTCGAACAGGCACGCCGTCATGCCCAGTTTGTCGTAGGCGCCGAACCAGCCGTTGACGTGGATGGAACTGACCTTGGCCGTGGCGCCCGCCGCCTCGAACAGGGCCACGATGCGCTGCACGGCCTCGCGGGGCAGCGGCGGCACGTCCTCGCAGAAGTCGATGGCCAGGTCCGCCTCGCGGTAAGCCTGATCCGCCGCGACGGCCGCGCCGGGCACCTCGGCCAGAATTCGCGCGGCCAGGGCATCCAGCCGCTGCCGGTCCGCCGCACGTTCCGTAGCGGACTTTGCATAGCGCCGCACCATGCGTTTCGCGGCCGTGTCATAGTGGAAGTATAGAGCGCCATTCTCCCCCACCACGCCGTCCACGGGCCACATGCGCGCGATGTGGTCGCACCAGCCCGCGGGTCGCCCGGTGATGGGCACCACGCGGATGCCCGCATTGTGCAGCCGCTCCAGCGCTGTGTAGGCCACCGCCGGCAGCCGACCGCCGTGGGTGAGCGTGTCGTCGATGTCCGTCAGCACGAACCGCACGGCACGGCGCGCCTCGACAGGAAAGTGGGCAAGGGGTTCCATAGGACGCATGCTGGATGCCGGCACGCCGAGCCGTAGCGACCGCGGCTACTCGGTACCGCCCTCCTCCTCCCCGGGCAGAGGTTGCACGGGAGAGCGACCGGACAGCGTGCGGTTGATGCGGTCGAACAGGCCCAGCAGCACCGGCAGTTCCCGCGTGTCCGGCTCGATGCGACGCAGCAGGCGCTTCATCAGATCCGGCAGCGGCTCGGGCGTGCCCTTGCCATAGAAGCCGCTTCGGATGGCGGCCTCTTCCACCAGCCGCTCCAACTGTTGCAGGTCGCCTTCGCGAGCGCGATCCGTGGCAGGCAACTCGTCAATGCGGTGCCAATCCAGGCGGCTCACCTCGGACAAAGCCAGCAGCACAGCTTGAGCCAGGTTGAACGACGGGTTGGCCCCGGCCGATGGAATGCGCACCAGCCAGCGGCAGGCGGAAAGGTGCTCGGCGCGCAGCCCTGTATCCTCCGGCCCGAACATCAGCGCGGTCTCCACCGGCGGCCGCTCGCGCAGGCCGGCCACCCAATCCGGCAGCAGCACGTGGCTGGGCCGGTGGCGGCCATGGCGCGCAGTGAAGCCGACCACCTCCTGCATGGGCGCCAGGGCTTCGGCCAGTGTCTCGTGCACCTGGGCTTGCTCCAGCACGTCCGTGGCCCAGCAGGCCGTGGTGGCCGCGCGTTCGGAATCATAGCGCGGCGGAGCCACCAGGTGCAGATTGGCGAAGCCCAGATTGCTCATTGCGCGGGCGACGGAGCCCACGTTGAGGCTGTCCCCCGGCTCCACCAACACCACGTGCAGACGCGACCGGGCTTCCGTAGCGGGCAAGCTGGCGGCCTCGCGGGCCGAACGGGAAGGGTTGGAGGAATTCACGGCAGTGATTGAAGAGAGGCACAGGATCGAGTGGTGACCCCGTCAGTGTACGGCACGGCACGGGCGACCGGCAACGCATAGCAGAGGCGCGCGAGGCCAGCGCATTGACCTTCCGCGCCGGATTGCTCAGAATTACAGATGCTTGAAGGCCCGCGGATGGGCGCCGCACGCGGCGCGCCGCAGGCCGCTCCCGGCACCCCGCAAGCAACGGGCCGCTCATGCAGGTGCACGACAAGACTCTTACCTTCGACCGTTCGCTGTGGGTGCAGCACGGCGGGGTGGACGTGGCCGAGCAGGAAGGTCGGATCGTGGTGACGGGCCGCGACGAGGACTCCTACCTGAAGGTGTTCAACCACTTCGGGCGCGTGCTCAAGCTCTACACGTTCGAGGCCGGTCGCTGGGTGGATGCCGATACCGGTGGACCCGCGCAAGCCCTGGACGAATCGCAGGCCGGTCACCTGCCGGGTGGCGAGCCGGTGACCGTTCTCCCTGCTTCCGCAACCGCCCCGAAGCGCGGCACCGATAAGACCGGCACGGTCAAGCCCTCCGCGCGCAAAGCCGGTGCCGGCAAGGCCGCGGCCGGAAAGGCGCCCACTCGCAAGACAGCCGCGGCCAAGCCTGTGGGGCGCAAGCCTGCCGCGCGCAAATCCACCGCTAAGCCGCGCGAGGGGCGGTCGTCCGGCAAGGGACGCAGTGGCGGACGAAGCGCATGAACCCATCCGGCCGCACCCCGCAGACCGTACACACGCCATGACTCGCAGCCCCTTCATCATCGACGCCGATGAGGCGCACGTGCGGCGCGAGAGGTCCAAGGCGCGCGAGCTACGCCAGAGCCAGTGGTGGAAGAACCGGCGCGCGCACGGCGTGTGTCACTACTGCGGCAAGCGCTTCCCGGCCCGGGAGCTGACGATGGATCACGTGGTGCCCATCATCCGCGGTGGGCGCTCCACGCGCTCCAACGTGGTGCCCTGCTGCAAGGACTGCAACAGCAAGAAGCAATCTCTCATCCCCAGCGAGTGGCAGGAATACCTGGAGGCCCTCGCCGCCGGAGCCACCCGCCAATGACCGTCATCCAGTCCGCCATCCAGACCAACAGCGCCGCCTTTCAGACAAACCGGGCCGCCTACGAGCAGTTGTTGACCGTGCTGCGCGAGAACGCCGAGGTGGTGCGGCAGGGCGGGGGCACGGCCGCGATGGAGCGGCACCGCGCGCGCAACAAGCTGCCCGCCCGCGAGCGGATTGGGCACCTGATCGACCCTGGCGCGCCATTCCTGGAGCTTTCGCCCCTCGCGGCCTGGGAGATGTATGATGGCGACGCTCCGAGCGCGGGCGTGGTGACCGGGGTGGGGCGCGTGGAGGGGCGCGAGGTGGTGATCATCGCCAACGACGCCACCGTGAAGGGCGGCACGTACTATCCCATGACGGTGAAGAAGCACCTGCGGGCGCAGGAGATCGCCATGGAGAACCGCCTGCCCTGCATCTACCTGGTGGATTCCGGCGGGGCCTTCCTGCCCCTATGGACCGATGTCTTCCCGGATGCGCAGCACTTCGGGCGCATCTTCTACAACCAGGCGCAGATGTCCTCGCTGGGCATTCCGCAGGTGGCTGCCGTGATGGGAAGCTGCACGGCCGGCGGGGCCTATCTGCCGGCGATGTGCGACGAGTCCATCATCGTCAAGGGCAACGGCACGATCTTCCTGGGCGGCCCGCCGCTGGTGAAGGCGGCCACAGGCGAGGAGGTCAGCGCCCAGGACCTGGGCGGGGCGGAGGTGCACGCGTTCCGCAGCGGAGTGGTGGATCACTACGCCCACGACGACCACGAGGCCCTGCGCATCGTGCGCTCCATCGTGCGGCACCTGGGCGGCGGGCCGCGCCAGCACCTGGAGATGCAGGCGCCGGAAAACCCGGCGTACGACCCGGAGGAGATCCTGGGCATCCTGCCCGCGGACAACCGCGTGCCCTACGACGTGCGCGAGATCATCGCGCGGATGGTGGACGGCAGCCGCCTGCACGAGTTCAAGACCCACTACGGCAAGGAGCTGGTGTGCGGCTTCGCGCACGTGATGGGCTACCCCATCGGCATCCTGGCCAATAACGGAATCCTGTTCAGCGAGAGCGCCCTCAAGGGCGCGCATTTCATCGAGCTGGCGGCCCAGCGCCAGATTCCCCTGTTGTTCCTGCAGAACATCACGGGCTTCATGGTGGGCCGCGAGTACGAGACGCGGGGCATCGCCAAGGACGGCGCCAAGCTGGTCACGGCCGTCTCCACCTGCGGTGTGCCGCGCTTCACGATGATCATCGGGGGCTCTTACGGCGCCGGGAACTACGGCATGTGCGGCCGGGCCTACTCCCCGCGCTTCCTGTGGATGTGGCCCAACGCCCGCATCTCCGTGATGGGCGGCGAGCAGGCCGCCAGTGTGCTGGCCACCGTGCGCCAGGACAACCTGCGGGCGCAGGGCAACGAGCTCATGAGCGACGAGGCGTTGGCCGCCTTCAAGCAGCCCATCCTGGACGCGTACGACCGCGAGGGCTCGCCCTACTACAGCACCGCGCGGCTGTGGGACGACGGCATCCTGACGCCGCAGGAGTCGCGACAGGCGCTGGCCCTGGGCATCGCAGCCTCGCTGAACCGGCCCTACGTCCGCCAGCCCTTCGGTGTATTCCGCATGTGAGGCCGCCGTCCCCGCTGTCCTCCACCCACTTCAGGCCCACTGGCCGTCCCTGGCTGGCCACGGGGCGCCCATGCTGACATACATATCTGCGCCCAAACGATCCCGCTCCCTTGCTCGCGCCGGATGCGTGGCGCTGGTGGTGGGGGCAGGTCTGCTCGTGCTGCTGACCGTGCAGCGCGCGGCGCGGGCCCAGGCACCGGCCGAGGCCGCGCCCATCTATCGGCTCACCGCGCGTGTGGACCTGCAGGCCCACACGATCCAAGGCGAGCTGGAACTGGAGCTGGAGCCGGGCGACCCGCGCATCGGCGGCGATCTGTGGTTCCACCTGCCGCCCAACCGCTTCATGGAGGAGGATCCGCGGGGCCGCCGCCGCGATACCGACTCGCTGCCCTTCGCCACCAGCTTCCGGCAGACCGACACGCTGTTCGACCCGCGCTGGCCGGCGGGCTTCAGCGAAGGGCACATTGCGATCGAACACGTGGAGACGGGCACCGGCGCGGCGTTGCCTTTCGAGCTGACTGACAACCCCGCGATCCCCCAGGGTTTCTCCGTACACAACGGACTGATGCATGTGCGCCTGGGAGCCGCCAGCAGCGCCCGCCACTTCCGCATCGCGTTCACCACGCACCTGCCGCGGCGCTATTGGGATGGCTGGAGCGAGGCAGGCATGTTGCTGGAGCAGTGGTACCCGCTGCTCGCAAATCGCAGCGGAGGGCAATGGGACTTCGACATGTTCGACCCGCGCCCCGGCCGCTACGCCGCGCGGCTGACCGTGGCGGAAGGTGGGCAGCTCTTTCTGGGCCACGGATACTCCTGGCAACTGGAGCCGGGACAGACGGCCGAGATGGCACTGGATCCGCACCCACTGCGCATGCTGCCGCTGGTGTTCATGAGGTCGCAGCCCGAGGTGGTGCGGCACGCGTACGACCTGTCGCTGTACTCGTACTACCAGTCAAGCCATACGCGTCTCGGGCACCTCGCGGTGCAGATCGCCGAGGACTTCCGGCGCTACGTGTATCGCCAGTACGGTCTGCCTCCGCCTGACACGCGCATCGCCATGGTGGAGGTGAACGTGCCCACGGGCGATATCCGCACCGTGGGCAGCCTCATCCTTATTCCGCAGGACTACTTCCAGAACAGCCCACTACTGGACCGCGTGTTCCTGGCTCAGCTCTCGCGCGCGGTGGCCCAGGTGTGGTTTGGCGAGGCCGTGTGGTCCAACCGCGACACGCAATCCTGGCTGCAACTGGGCCTGTCCGGCTACCTGGCGCTGGACTACTTCCACTCGCTCTATGGCTGGAACGCGGGCATCCACAACCTGATGGACTGGTTGCAGCCCAAGTACCGCGAACACTTCTTCGAGGCCCCCCTGCGCGAGCTGATCCGTGCGGGAGAGGACGCGCCGCTGATGATCTCGCTGCGCCACTACCCGCTGCAGCGCACAGCCCTGCTGGTGACGCACAACAAGGCGCCGATCGTGCTGCGATCGCTGGACTATGTGATGGGTCGCCAAGCCTTCGCGCGGGCGCTCAACGCGCTGTACTTCCGGCATCGCTACACCGCAGTCACCGCAGAAACCCTGCGCGAGGAGATGACGGAGGCGTCAGGAATGGATCTGCGGCCGTTCTTCCGCGAATGGTTTTACGGCACCCCGCACATCAATTTCGCCATCGATAGCTGGGAACAACAGGCCACGCCGGTCGGCTACGAGGTGCACGTGCGGGTGCGACGCACGCCGCTGCCGGAACTGCCCGTGCTGGTGCGGGTCACGACCAAGGACGGCCAAATGTTCGATCAGCGCTGGGAGGGCGATGGCGCGGCGGCTGAGCTCACGTTTCTGTTGCCCGGCCCCGCGGCAAGCATCGCCATCGACCCTGAGGAACATTGGCTGGAGCTGAACCGAAAAGACAACCGCACGGATGTACTATACCGTGTGCGGCCCATCTTCGACTGGTCCAAGCAGCGCGAGTTCCTTGTCACGCTCCACGGCACCGCAGGCGGCAACTCCACGGACGGCAACTATGTGGGGCTCGGGGTGCGGCTGACCCTCAACGAGAACAACAAACTCACCGCGATTCCCATCTATGGCTCGCGCACCGGATTGCGCAATTACCAAGCGGTCTGGACCTGGCAGGACTTCCTGGCGCCGCGGCTGGACCTTCTGGTGAAGGCTCAGGAGCTAGGCGGCACACGCCTGCAGGGTGTCGGGCTGCAGTACATCCCCGTGGAAACGGATCGCCACGACCTGAGGGCCCTGGTTCAGCTTAATGCGGAGACTGTGGGGGCGGCAAGTTACCTGGACTTCAACGGCGCACTGGTGGCGCAACCCAAGAGCCGTGTGAACAATATCGAGACGGAACTGGAGTTTCGGCGCAAGCCGGGGCTGCACTATTCCAACGACCTGCTGTTGACGATGGTGGATTCCCGCCCCGGATACGAAAGCGACTACCTCTTCACCACCTACCGGGCCGACGTCAGCCAGACCCTCGCCCTGGGCTCCGCCCACCTGCTGACACTCCAGCTCACGCGAGGGATCACCGAGGGCACGCCCCCCGTGCAATTGCGCCACGAGTTGGGCGGGCCGGAGCTGATGCGGGGCTACCCGCGCGTGGTGCTGCTGGCGAACGACCAGGTGGCCGCCGCCAAGCTGGACTACGGCTATGTGCTGACGCGCCGGCTCATCGGCACGACGGCGCAGATCCGCCAGATTACGCTGTACCTCTTCGGCGACATGGGCCGTGGCTGGAACAACGGCGAGCGCTACGACCAGCGGCCGCGCCGCCAGGATGCCGGCCTGGGCGTGGAACTGGAGATCAACCTGCTACGGCTCATCGAATTCCCCATCCGCGTCGACGTCGCCTACCCGCTCAATGACGACCAGTATCGGGGTGCGCAGGTGATCCTGTTTGGTCTGCTGAACTTCTAGACCTGTGTGTCCCGCTTGGCGCCACCCGCTGGCCACACCGATCGCGTCGCCCCAGCCTGGATGCCAGCGGTCACAATGTCTATGCGCGCGAAGGGCCGGACCTCGGGCACTGAGCGTAAGAACCCGACCCAGGCATTAAGCTTTCCGGAGAACCGATCCCGCGAGTGGGCCAATCAAATCATTTGATCCTTGACAGATTTGCAGGCATCATGTTTGTTAACCTTGCAGAACGATTATCATTGCATCCAAGACAGGTGCCAACCGGATGGTCAAGTCATGGTGTCTGTTCAGCGCGAAGTCACTGACGGTTTGCGGACAAACTTCGGGCGTGGATCGGTGGTTTTGATTCGGAACATGCGAATAGGTTGCGATCAATGGAATCCTTGGCAAGAGATAACAAAGAGCAAGCACTACAGTTACTAAAGCAGGTGGAAAAGCTGGCTGCGGAGGGGCACAATCAGAAGCAGATCGCCAAGCAGCTTGGCTTCAAGACCACCTTCACGCTGAACAACCGACTGGTGAAGGCCTCCCAACTCACCGGGCACCCGGTGCCTCCCTTCAAGCCCAGTCGGCGCGGCCGCAAAGAATTGAAGCGGGTGGAGCAGGTTGAAGTGAAGCGCCGGGGCAAGGGCAATGCCTTCGGCGTGAACGTGCCGCAGGAGCCCCTCATGCGCGCTGGCCTGAAACCGGGCGACAAGCTCAGGGTCAGCGTGCGTGGCAAGACGATCTCCCTGACCCGCGACAAGCCCGCGTAGTCCCCACTTCGGAGACCCCCCGACGTAGTCTCGACGTCGGGGGTCGCCAGTCAGCCCTGGTCTGCCATTGCCGACCCTGGTGGGCTTGGCCGCCATCGCGCGTCAGTCGTGATGATAGCCGTGGCCCGCCTGCAGGCTGAGCACGCGGTAGAGCTGCTCCAGTAGCACCACGCGCACCAACTGGTGGGGCAGGGTCAGGTGCGAGAGCGCGATCGTGTCATTGGCGCGCCGCCGCACGGCTTCGTCCACACCATACGCCCCGCCGATCACGAACGTGAGCGCCCGGCCCGAGGCCGCACGACGCGCAGCGAGCCAGTCCGCAAGCTCCCTTGTGGAGAACTGGCGGCCGCGCTCGTCCAGCAGAGCCACGGGATCTTCCGGCGCAAGTCGCTTGCGGATCGCCTCGCCCTCGCGGCGCAACGCCTGAGCGGGGTCGCGACCTGAGTGCGCGGCGGCACGCACCTCCACCAACTCCAGCGGCGCAAAGGGCGTGATGCGCTCACGGTAGAAGGCGACGCCCTGCTCCACGAAGCGCTGCTGGGAGCGCCCCACCCACACCACACGCAAGCCGGACATGGCGCCTACCGCGCCCCTGCGCGCCGCCAGTAGTCCGCCAGCACCTCGCGTGCGCCGGCCGGCACACCCTGCAACGAGTGCTCGCTGAGGATCTCCCGCGCGGCCACCGCGGGCAGACTCAAGGACAGGTGCCGCACCAGCAGGCGGCCACCGTCCGCGACGAGGCGATCGTGACCCATGGTCCGGGCCTGGGCGTCCCATGGCGGCGGCAGGTGCTGCACCCAGGCCGCCGGGTCGGCCGGGGCCATGCGTTCATGGCCCGCGCGATCGAAGACGATGAGACCGGCAATGCCGAGGATTTCCGCGGCCCGATGCCACTGGGCAAACTCAGCGAAAGCATCCCAGCCCAGCGCGAAGCACAGCCGCGCTGCGGGAAGCAGCGCGGACAATGTGCGCAACGTGTCCACCGTGTAGGAAGGCGGGGGGCGGCGCAGCTCGATGTCGCTCAACCACACGCCGTGCAGTCCGGACAGCGCATGCTGCAGCATCGCCCAGCGCACCGGATCGGGCAGCGGCGCCGTGGCACGCTTGAACGGCGAACGCCGAACCGGCATCACGATCGTGCCGCTCAACTCCGCATCGGCGGCCAACGCACGCACGATCCCCACGTGCCCCTCGTGCACCGGGTTGAACGAGCCGCCGAACACGGCGAAGACCGGACGATCCTTCGGTTGCAGGGCTTTCAATTGGGGGGCGATCCTGCGAAAATGGGCTACCGCTGCGGATTGGCCCGTGGGGGGCTTGGCCTGGGAAAGCGAACATGAACAGACTGCTGTACTTCCTCGCGCAGTCGACGAACCTCGATCTGAGTGCGCTGCGCTTCCGTGCCAGCGGAGCGGCGGCCATGAACGGGGTTATCGGAGCCGCCCTGCTGGTCGCGGTCATCATCGCGGCCGGCATCGGCGCGTTCTTCTATCTGCGCAGCAAGCGCCGCGCTGCGGAACTGGCCGAGCAGCGCGAGGAAGCGCGCCTCAAGCTGATGGTCTCCGAGCTGAACCTGGGCCGCTCGGAGATCGCCCTGCTGCAGACCCTCCTGGGCGGCGGCGACACGGCGGACCTGCTGGAGCTGATGGAAACGCGCGACACGTTCGAGGAAGCCGTGTCGCGCTTCCGCGAAGCCAACCCCAGCCACCCCATACTGAAGCGCATCTCGCAGCTGCGTCAGCACCTGGAGTACGGCTTCAGCAACGTGCGCAATCCGTTCGTGGATACGCGAATGCTGGCTCCCGGCACGCGTGTGCGCTGCCGCATCCGCCTGCCCAAGCGCGACGTGAGCTTTCTCACGACCGTGCTGGGCATCAACGAAAACCAGTTCATTATCCGGCCCCCCACTGCGAAAGGCAAACCGGTGAGCCTCGGCGGCCTGCGCGAACTGGAGTTCCGCGTGTCGCGAGAGCACGACGCAGAATACGAGTTCACCTGCCCCATCGAAGGTCAGCTCCCCACTGGCACCAAACCCGTGATGTGTGGGCACACGCGCGGCATCAGCCGCCTGCTGTTCCGCAACGCGGACCGCATCGAGGTGGACATTCCCACGGAATTCTTCGTGATCCGCCAGGAGTTCGCCTCCGAGCGCACCGCGGGGGCCCTGCGTGCGCTGGATTCGCAGTACCGTTTCGATGGCGCGATCCGCGACGTCAGCATTGGCGGCGCGCTGGTGGTGGCCAACGGCCATCACGAGAAGGTGCACGAGGGAGACATGATCGTGTTCCGCCTGCCCGCGGCGCAGATCAAGGACGACTTGGTAGCGCAGGTGGTGGGTCTGTTTCAGCGCGACGACGGCAACACCCAGGTCCACCTGCAATACCTGGGACTCAAGGAGCTGAACCGGCTCAAGCTGGGCAAGTTCCTGGTCGGACTCAAGCAGAGCGGGGCCACCTACACCCAGGGCACCAAGCTGGCCCAGCAGCCACCCAGCGTGACCTGACAGCGCGCCCGGAAAGCCGCCGCGGCAGCGTGAGGAATTCTCCCGCCCGGGTAGACTCCCGAACAAGCAACTAATCGAAGAGGTGGCGCAGGATCAGGTCGCGCACCTGCGTGGCCTGCACAGCATCGGCTTCCAGCAGGTGCGATGCATTGGTGAGGAACACCGGCCCCTGGCGCGGATCGTCTGTGACCCGCCCGTGGGAGCCTTTCACCAGCGAGGCATCCAGCGGGATCACGTCCATCAGGTAGCGGAAGCCCAGCGCCTTCTTGGCCAGGATCCAGGCAACCTTGGCGGGCGGGAAGCGAATCGCGGGATCCACGAACAGCTCCACGGGGTCGTACCCGGGCTTGCGGTGGATGTCCACCGTGCGGGCGAAGTCCGGCGCCACAGCATCGTCCAGCCAATAATAGTAGGTGAACCAGCGGTCTGGCGCAGAGATGGCGACCAATTCGCCTGACCGCTCGTGGGCGAGGCCCATCTCGCGCTTGCCTTCCTCGTCCAGCACGCGATCGATGCCCGGAACGGACTCCAGCAGCGCCTTCACCGACGGCACCTGCGCCGGATCGCGCACGTAGACGTGGGCGACCTGGTGATCCGCCACGGCGAACGCCGTGCTGGCACCCGGGTCCAGCATCTCCAGGCCCAGTTCCGGACGCACGCGGACGTGGCCTGCCTCGCGCAACACTCGGTTGATGTGCACAGGCCCGCTCACGGGCGTGATGCCGTACTCGGAGAGCACGATCACACGCGCGCCGCGCTCCTGGAAGTGATCCAGCAGCTCGCCGCACACAGCGTCAATGCGCGCCAGGTCTTCCCCGATACGGGGATCGTGCGGACCCAGGCGCTGCAGGTTGTAGTCCAGATGCGGCAGATAGATCAGCAGCAGCCCTGGCGCGTGCCAGTCGAACACGCAGCGGCTGGCCGCGGCGATCCACTCGCTCGATGGGATGCCGGACTTGGGTCCCCAGAAGCTGAAGAAGGGGAACGGCCCCAGTTCCTCCTTGAGGCGGTCGTTCAGCTCCGGGGGCTCGCTGTAGGTATCGAACACCTTGCGCCCGTCAGCGGGATACATGGGTCGGGGGGTCACGGCGTACTGGACACTGGCGTACATGTTGTACCACCAGAACATCTTGGCCGTGACGAGGTCCGGCTCGCGCTGGCGCGCCGTCTCCCACACCTTCTCCGCCTGCACGATGCGGTTCGCCTGGCGCCAGAACAGCGTCTGGGCCAACTCGCGGAAGTACCAGCCGTTGCCGACGATGCCGTGCTGCTCCGGCAGCACGCCGGTGAGGAAGGTGGACTGGACGCTGCACGTAACCGCGGGCGTGATGGTGTGCAGGGGCACGCCCGCCCCCGCCCGCGCGAAGGCGCTCAGGCGTGGCGTGCGCTCGCCCAGCAGGTCGCCCGCCAATCCGACGACGTTGATGACGACAGTGGGGTGCATCGCAGGATCGCGGGGCCGAGGCTAGGAATCCACCACGGGCGTCTGGCCGCGCAGCACAGAGTTGCCGTCGAAGAGTTGCGTCTGGTTGATGCTGGGGCGCTTGTCAATATCGTCCACGTCCAGGTTGCCGCTCTGGGAAAAGAAGGCGACAGGGTTGTCCCACACGACGGTTTGAATAACGTCCTCGGCAATGCCCATCTCGCGCATCTTGGCCACGGTCTTGGGCACCTTGAGTGGATCGCTGATGCCCCAGTCCGCGGCGCTATTGATGATGATACGCTCGCTGCCGTACTGCTTGACCAGCAAGGCCATGCGGTTTTCGTCCATCTTGCTGTTGGGATAGATGGAGTGGCCGGCCCAGCAGCCCGTGTCCAGCACCAACGGTAAGGTCTCCTCATTGTTGTGGTCGATCAGCACCCGCTCCTCCGGGATGCCCACGTCGCGAATGAGACCTATGGTGCGGATAGTGCCGTTCTTCTTGTCGCGGTGCGGCGTGTGCACCAGCACAGGCAGGTCGTACTCCAGCGCCATCTCCACCTGGCGGGCGAAGAGCTTCTCCTCGATGTCGGTCTGGTCGTCGTAGCCGACCTCACCCACGGCCACCACGCCCTCCTTCTGCAGGTAGCGCGGCAGCATATCCAGCACCTCCTCGGAAAGCCGGGGATTGTTGGCCTCCTTGGGATTGAGGGCGATGGTGCAGAAATGGCGGATGCCGAACTGAGACGCACGGAAGCGCTCCCAGCCCAGCAGGGAGTTGAAGTAGTCCTCGAACGAGCCCGCGTGGGTGCGGGGCTGACCCAGCCAAAAGGCCGGTTCCACCACGGCGATGATCCCGGCCTGCGCCATGGCGGCGTAGTCGTCCGTCGTGCGCGAGGTCATGTGGATGTGCGGATCGAACAGATTCATAGCCTGCTCCTTGCTCATTCGTGCCTTGCACCAAGTGCCCGCGCCGATTCCACGCGGCCGATCAGCCCAACCTGCTCAGGGACACCTCGACGGCTTCCCGCACCTTTGCATCCGCCTCGGCAGCCCGGCGGGCGACCAGCTGGCGGCGTGGTTCATCTCCGGCCACCGCCCCCAGGCCCACAGCCGCCCAATAGCGATGCGCCGGGCTCTCGTGCTCCAGGTAGCGATAGACCCGTTCCAGGGCGGCCGGCGTGGCATGGGGCGCAAGGGCCACCCAGATGTCCACGGGCACGGCACGCCCGGCCGCCTCGCGCTCGGAGACGTAGTCGTCCGACATGCGGGATAGCTCCGCATTGGCCCGCCGGCCTAGCCCCACGATACGCGCCAGGGCCACCCCATTGAAGAGGGCCTTGAGCACCATCTGGTTGAAGTTCAGCTCCGGGAAGTGCCGGGCCGGAAACGGGTTCTCGCAAGTGATGGCCTCGAACATGGGCAGGATGTTCGTGCGGCAGGCGTCCACCGCCGTCAGCACCCAGCGCTCCGGTTGCGGCAGTACGGCCAAGCCGCGGAGCCAGCTCTCCTGCTCCCGGCTGTCGCCCTTCTCGTAGCACGCCAGCACCCGCTCTGCGTGTGTATCCACGTCGCGGTCGGGCAGGCTAAGCAGCAGCAGGGCCCGCGCCGCCTCGTCCATGCCCCAGTGGTCCAGCACCACCTCCGCATCCAGGGCGCGCAGCCGGTCGCGCTCGGCATCGCTGAGCGCCAGCGCCTGCTTGCCCATGCGGCGCGAGGCGCCGGCATAGATGCCCAGCACCTGCTCCGTGCGCATCGCACCGGTGACGTCCGCCAGGGCCTTGTCCAGCCAAGCCAGGGCCGGCGCCGGAGCGCGCGTGCGCAGCAGGTCGTACAACAGTTCCTTCATGGCTCGCCCTTCCTTCTGCCGGTGGCGCGCGTTCGGCGGGGCGGACGCTCGCCGACGCACACGACGGCAGTAGCTACCCCCATTCGGGTGCGCTTCATCATAGGATCAACGCTCCAGGCGAACAAGGCGTCCGCCCGCGGCGCAGACGTGTCATCGCGCAACTTCACGGCACGGGCGCTCCGCCCATGTTGACGAGGCGGATATACAGGGCCACCTCCCGGCGCTGGCGCGCGTTCAGCGTCCCGCGGAAGGCCGGCATGATCGCGTTGCCCTCCGCGATCTGATCGGCGACCCAGCCCTCCATCGCATCCGGCATCAGCCGGAAGAAGATGCGGTAGCCGCGCTTGTTCAGTGGTGGAGCACCGACCTTGCCGATGAATGGACGCCCCTGCATGTGAAAGCCATGACAGGGTGCGCAGTAGAAGCGGAACGTCGGCTGGCCAAAGGCCACGGACTCCCTCTGCTGCGCTTCGGTGCGGCGCCCGGCCACTTGCTGCCAGACGAACAGCACCAGGATCATGGCGCCGAGTACAGCCAGCCAGCGGCGCCACCGGATGGCCCGCCACCAGCGCCGCCTAGCGGCCATGGCCGGTCCCACTCATCGCCACACCCCACGCCGACAAATCACCACTTCACGCCCTGCTTCGCCCTGGCCTTGTCAATCGTCTGGCCCTTGAGCGTGAGCAGGAACGCCACGATCTTGTCCACCTGCTGGGGCGTCAGTTGTTCCTTGAAGTTCAGCGGCATTACGTCCTTGGGGAAGCCCGGCACGATGTAGGCGTTGGGCTCCAGGATGGACTGGCGGATGTACGCCGCGTCATGGCGCTTGCCGATAGTCGAGAGGTCTGGGCAGACGCTGTTGACTCCGTTGATGTTGTGGCAGCGCATGCAGTTCTTCTGGAACAGCGGCTCGATCTTGAGTGCCTTGCCCTTGGCCAGGGCCGATTGCCCGGGAAGGGCCACCAACGCAACACCGGCAACCAAAACCGCCGGAACTATCCACCTTGGAAGTCGAAACGAACGCATGAACACTCTGTAGGTCAAGTGCGGGCGCCGGGCATGGGGCCCAGCCATCAAAGCGCAGTGCGACAGCCTTGCAGCACGTGCGAGACGTACCCGCCAGGCGGTGCAGAAGCTTACCCGCGAAAATGGATACGTCCCGTCCCCGGCACGGCCGGAGCCGATCGGAGACGGGAGCCAGCCCCCGGGGCAAGCCCAGGGAAGACTCCGCAGCCATATCGCGCCGAATGACGTGATGTGGCTGCGGGGAACCGATGCTACTTGCGGGTCACCTTCCAGACGACGCCAGCGCCATCCGTCGGGCGGAAGGCGCGCACATCCACCGGGCCGAAGTCCGTGATGTACATGGCCATGCCGTCGGGGCTGAAGCGCACGTCGACCGGGTGGTTGAAGCCGCCCTTGCCAGTCTGGTCGGCCGGACCGGGCACCTTGTTCGTCGCGAAGTCCGTGATCTGCGTGCCCGCGGGGGACAGGAAGTGCACGCGCACCACACGGTGGGCATTCTCCTGTTGATCCACCGGAGCAAAGCCGATCTGGCCCCACATGGACACGAACAGATCGCCTTCCATGCCGAACTGATGGTTGCGGCTGAAGTCCATCCCGTCCGCCGAGGAGTCGACCGGGAACACGGCAATCGGGTTGGTGACCGGCATGGGCAGTTCCTCATACACGGCCTTGGCACCCCGGGCATTGTCGCCCAGCACGTTGCCCGTGACGTCCGCGGAACCCTGCTTCCAAGTGGCGTGCAGGAAGCCTTCGACGTCCGGCCAGCCATGGAACGCACCCGTGCCGGTCGCCACGAACAGCTCGTCAGGGGCGTTGTCCACCGGGCGGCTGCCGCGATGGTCCATGCCGTTGTTGGCCACCAGCAGGGCGCCGTGCAGCACCGGGTGCCACTCGGGCGAGAAGGCCAGCCCAAAGGGATTGCGGAAGCCCCAGTCCATCAGCTCGATGTGGTGAGGATCGTCAATCGGGGCACGCAGCACGGAACTGCTGCAGGGCACCTGCCCTTTGACCACAAAACCCCTCGGAGCCGTCACGCCGTAGGGTCGGAACGGGCTGGTGGAAACCTTGCCGTTCTCGGTCTTGTACGACACGCCGGAAAGCTTGATGTCACGGCATGGCACGTCGTGAGCCCGCTCACCGGTGTTGGGGTCGACCGTCTTGGCCAACGTCGGGCCAGCGACGTCCGTACCCACAACGCCGGAGTTGGTGTAGCTGCCCAGCCCCCAATACATGTAGCCGCCCTTGAACTGCACCTTGCTGACGTTGTGGTCGCCATAAGAGGGCAGGTTCTTGAGCACGGTGCTGACGGCACCGGTCTTGGGATTGACCTTGAGGATCGTGTTGATCCCGCTCACATAGAGCGAACCGTCGTAATACGTGATGCCCAGCGCGTTCACGTCCAGCTTGCCCGCAGCCAGGGTGCGCAGGTGCTTGCCGTGCATGTTGAACACCTGAATCGCCGCGGGCTTCTTGGACGGGCTCAGCCAGCCCGATTCGGCCACGAAGATCTCGCCCTCACCGAAGGTAACGCCCATGGGCGTAGTCAGGCCGGTGAGGAACGGCTCGATTTTGTAGCCTGGCGGCACGTTGACATCGGACGCATTGGGCCGGTAGGCCATGGCCGCGCTAGCCGCCAGCACCAGAAAAGTCAGACTTAGTACGATGGTAAATGCCTTGCGAAACATAGGACCCCTTTCCACGCAAACAGTGGACGTGTGCAGACCGCTGTGAACAGCAAATGAACCGTTGCAGGCCACGATTGGGCCAAGGTTCCGTGCCCAGTCGTAACCCCAGACTTCGTGGGCTTCGGGCCTCAGCAAGCAGAGGCTTCATCCCCTCCGCCTCGCGCTTGCGCGACGATCGAAGCGCCATCACCACGCTCCCCTTCGAACAGCGACGTGGTCGGCCGCCACGCCCTTGCGTACGGTCACAGGGTGGTGGTGGCGGCGACAGGGGCACGCCGGTCTGCTCGTCTGGCGCTGCAGCTTGGCGGTCGCCACGCTGGCCAGTTGCATCGCTCGATGCCGCACTGACCCGCCGGTTGCCGCCACGGCTGACAGCCCGAGACGCCAGACCCCGCTTCCATTCGCATAGGGACTGAGACGCTTCCCCCGTCTGCGTGTTCCTAACACAGACATCTGGACTGCGCCAACATTAAATCAATTCTCGGAATTGCGTGCGGCGGCGAATAGCGGGGCCTGACGGCGGATCTGCCCGCCGGGGGCAATCGGCGCATGCGTTGGGAAGCAGCGGCGGCCGATGCGGGGTGTGCCCCTTGGGCTTGGAGGCGGCTGGCTGGATCGGCCAAGCACGGACGCGCCGTGGACGACAGGTAGGAGGGCTAGAGGTAGCGCTCGCCGGTGGCCTCGGCGAAGGCGCCTGGCGCCCCCTGCCAGGCAATGCGGCCCTGCTCCAGCAGATACACGCGATCGGAATGACGCAAGGCGAACGAGACGTTCTGCTCGCCCAGCAACACCGTCACGCCCTCGGCACGCAGGGCCTCGATAGCGGTGGAGATGTGCTCCATCACGAGCGGCGCCAACCCCATGCTGGGCTCGTCGAGGATCAGCAGGCGTGGCCGCGTCATGAGCGCACGCCCGATAGCGAGCATCTGTTGCTCTCCGCCGCTCAGGGTGCGCGCCGTCTGCCGTTGCCGTTCGGCCAGGATGGGGAACAGCGCCAGAACGGTGGCGTGCTGGCGGGCGTAGTCCTCACGCGACAGGTGGTAGCCGCCCATCTCGAGGTTCTCCGCCACGGTCATGTCGCCGAACAGCTCACGCGATTCGGGACACTGCACGATGCCCGCCCGGGCCACCGCACCGGGCGTGGCGCCATCCAGCGATTCCCCACGCCAGCGGATAAACCCCTCATGCGCCACGAAGCCGGAGACGGCATTGAACAGCGTCGTCTTGCCTGCGCCATTGAGGCCCACCACGGACACCAGTTCGCCCTCACGCACCTCCAGGTCCACGCCGTCCAGGGCCTGCGCCCGGTCGTAGTGCACGCGCAGGGATTCCACCTGCAGCAGCGGTGGACCGGCGACTGCGCCCCGGTCGGCCGTCTCCGGGCCGCCATCCAGCGAGCCGCCCAAGTATACGGAGCGCACGGTGGGATCACTCATCACCTGGTCGGGCGTGCCCTCCGCGATCTTGCTGCCCACATGCATGGCCAGCACACGGTCCACCAACGCGCGGACGCCCTTCACGTTGTGGTCTACCAGCAGCACGGCACGGCGCTCGTCGCGCAGGGACGAGATCAATGCGGAGAACTCCCGCATCTCCGCCATGGTAAGGCCGGCGAATGGCTCGTCGATCAGCAGCACCTGCGGATCGCGCGCGATCGCCTTCGCCAGCTCCAGCCTCCGCAGATGCGCGTAGGGCAGGGTTTCCGGCCAGCGCTCCACGAACTCCTCCAGTCCGACGCGCTCGGCGATCTCCCGTGCGCGGCGCGCCACACGAGGGTGGGGCACAAAGTTCCAGAGGGAATCGGGTAGCAGGGCCAGTTCGATGTTCTCCAGCACCGAATGCCGGCGCAGTGGCCGGGAGTGCTGGAACATCAGGCTCACGCCATGCTTGGCCACGCGGTGTGGCGCCCAGCCGGTCATGTCCGTGCCCCCCAGGCGGACCGAGCCTGTGTCCGGCGGAATAACACCCATCACAAGCCCCATCGTGGTGGACTTGCCCGAGCCGTTGGGGCCGATCAGCCCCAGAATCTCCCCTGGATCCAGCGAGAAGGAGAGATCGCGTACGGCGATCAACCCGCCAAAGCGCTTGCCCAGTCCCGTCACCTTCAGCAGGCTCATGAGCGCGCCTCCCTGCGCGGGAACAGTCCCAGGAAGCCATCCGGGATGAAGAGCAGCACGATCAGCGCGAACGCCGCCACCACCAAGTTGCTCAGCTCACCAATGGGCCGCAGATATTCCGCGGCGACAATGAGAAAAATGGCGCCCAGCGCGCCGCCCACGATGGTACGTCGACCGCCCAGCACCGCGGCGATGATGATCTGCACGGTCACGGCGAGATCCACCACCGTGTTCACGGAGACCGAGCCCAGGTAGAAGATCGTGAGTGCGCCGGCCAGACCGGAAAACAGTGCGCTCAGACAGAATGCGGCCAGCTTGTGCTTGGTGACGTTGAATCCCAGCGCCTGGGCGCCCAGGGGATCCTGCCCCGTCGCCTGCAGGATCAGACCCATGGGCGAACGTGCAACGGCTAGCAGCACCATCCCGCTAACGACCATGAAGGCCAGCGCATAGTAGTAGTTCACGCCGGAATCGATGGAGAGGATGCTGGGCACCGAGAACCCGATCTCGCCGCCGGTGTAGCTCGCGAACAGCACGATGACCGTCTGCAGGATCAGCACGGAGACCAGCGTCACCAGGCCGAAGTACGCCCCCCGCAGTCGCAGGGCCGGCAAGGCGAGCAGCACGCCCGCGATCACGGCGGCGACAGCCCCAGCTGCGATGCACAGCACCATGGGCACGCTGGTGTAGATGTTCAGCATGCCGCTGACATAGGCACCGATCCCGATCAGAAACGTGGGGCCGAAGTTCACCTCTCCCGCGTAACCAAAGAGCAGGTCCCAGGACATGGCGAACACGCCGAAGTAGTACGCGATGGTCAATACGCCCAGCACATACTCCGAGACCCACAACGGCAGCAGCACCATCGCCACCAGGGCGAGGGCGGCGACCCACAGGCGGGGGCTCCGCAGCCACTGCATCAGCCGCTCCCTTTTCATTGACGTTCCGATTTGCGTTTCCGTCCGCCGCTCAGCGCCGGCCAAGCAGGCCTTGGGGGCGGACGTAGAGGATCAGCAGCAACAGCACCATGCCCGGCAGGGTGCGGATGGCGGGGGAAATCAGGTACGCCGTCACCGTCTCCATGAAGCCGATCACGTAGGCCGCCACCAACGAGCCCGGTACGCTGCCCAGGCCGCCCAGCACGACGATGATGAAGGCGCTGGCCGTTAGCCCTCCGACCAACCCGGAACTGGCGCCCTCGAACGTGGCCAGCAGCACGCCCGCCACGCCACCCAGCAGGCCATACAGGCCCCACACCAGCCGATGGATCTGCGGCAGCTCGAAGCCGAGCATCGCCAGCCCGTGGGGGTTAATGGACGCCGCCAGCACGGCCTTGCCCTGCCGCGTGCGGTTGACGAACAGCCATAGTAATCCCAACACCACCCAGGAGATGACACCGATCAGCAACTCGTTGGTGGGGGTGCGCACGCCGAACACGTGCACCACGCCAGACACCAGCGGCGGTACGGTGACCGGATTAGAGGTAAAGAGATAGGCGATGCCCTCCTGGATCACGATGCCCAGCAGGAGCGTCGCTGTGAGAATGAAGATTTCGCGCTCCTCATCCGGGATGCGCCGCGACCGCTGCGCCGGGCGCACCACGAGATAGTAGGTCGCGTAGGCGGTGACCATGCCGGCGGCCACCCCGCACACCACGCCTGTGAGCAGGCTGGCGTGCAGGATACCGCCGGCAACCATCCAGGCCACCATGGCCGCCACCACCATCACGCCGCCATGGGCGAGGTTCAGCACGCCCGAGACGCCGAAAATGATGGTGAAGCCGGCAGCCCCGAGGCCGTAAAGCGCGCCGATCACGAAGCCATCCACCAGCACTTGCAGCAACAGGGTCATCGCTTCGCTCTCGGGTCGTTGTGCGGCAGGATCACGGAGCCTACCGGTTCATCGCGACGTGCTGCTTCACGAAGGACGGCACCTCCAGCTTGGCCAGGGAGACCCTGTGCGGCCAGACTGGCACCTGCTTGCCGTGCTGCCACTGGAACACCACCGTCTGCACCAGGTCTTTGCCGTACTCCATGCCGTGCGTATAGAGATCGTTGCGGCCGTAGAACTTCACGCGACCCACGGTGCCCAGGTAGTCCGTCTTCTCCAGACCCGTCACCAGCTTGTCCGCGTTGGTGGAGTGCTCACGCTCGATGGCCGCCTTGAGCATGTAGATCGAATCGTAGGTGGAGTACGCGTTGTAGGCCGGCGTGGTGTGGTAGCGCTTGGTATAAGCCTTGGTGAAGGGCTCGCTCTTGGGCGTCACGGCGGCACCGGACACACCGGCGGTTCCGGTGATGACGCCCTCCGTATCGCCGTTGGTGCTCTTCCAGAAGCTGCTCGCCCCGGCCTGGGCATTGATCCCGGCCAGCAACGCCGGCACCTGCTGCTGGTGCCATTGCACGGTCGGCTTCACGCCCACGTGCGCCCAGCCCGCGATAATGACGTCCGCGTGCTCGGACTCGACCTTATTGAACAGCGGTGTGAAGTCGTTGGTATCCGGTGAAAAGCGGATGTGATCCAGCACCTTCAGGCCGGCCTTGGGCAGGCACTTCAGGTAGCTCACATCCAGTGGCTGAGTCCAGGCGGCATCCTCGCTCATCACCACGGCCGTCTTGTAGCCCAGCTTGCCCACCAGTTCATCTTTGGCGAAATCGCAGACGACGCGGCCCTGAAAGTCCGAGTTGAGCCAGTTGTGGAACACGTATTTGTCGCGGGCATAGTGGTTGTGCACCTCGCCCGTGATCTTGGTGCTCGCCGCGCCAGTCACGATAAAGGGCGTGTGCAGCCGCGCGGACCAGGGCTCGATCGCCAGCGCGACCTCGCTGATGAACGTGCCGGCCATGGCCACCACATGATCCTGCTTCACCGCGCGCTGAAAGGCCCGCACGGCGTCGGTGGCCGAGGCGTGGTTATCGTACTTGAAGAGCTTGACAGGCCGCCCTTCGATCCCGCCGGCCTTGTTGATTTCATCCACCGCCATCTCGGCCCCGTTGATGATCGAGGCCCCATCGATGGCCGAAAACGGCGCGATCACGCCAATGCGGATCGGCGCCTTGGTCTTCGCGTGGGCAGCGGGCGCCACCAGCGCGACGCCAGCCACCAGCACCATGGCCGCCAGGAAGCTTCCCAGCGTCCAAATCGTCTTGCGTGCTGAGGTGTTCATGATTCTCCTTGCGGCGCGCCGACTGCGTGCGCACCAGCCGTGGAATAGCCAAAAGCGGGAGGGCGGCGTGCAGGTCTCCTCCCCTCGTCCGTCTTCGATTGGATAACGCAGCGCCCGTTCCGTTCACTGTGGCGCATCGGCCCACGAACGGGCGCCCGCGCCGGGCTTCCTCGCAAGTTCGCTCTGATGGCTTCTGTGCGCTTCACGGTCGGGCTACAATGGAGGCAGATAATTGTGGGGTTCCTGCGGGGAGATGGCGCTGCAACCGGGAGCCACATCCCATGATGCACCGACGAACATTGCTGATCGCCATGGCCGGTGGCGTGCTAGGCAGTGGGGCGGGGGCATGGCTCAAGCCTTCGCGGGGTACTGCTGCGCCGTTTGTGCGAGCGCCGGGCGGCAAGTCCACCGTGGCGCTGGTGAAGGGGGCCGATCGGGCCACGGGCATCCGCAGGGCCGTGGAGTTGCTGAAAGTGAACCCGGTGCGTGGCAAGAAAGTGCTGATCAAGCCCAACTTCAACACCGCCGATCCCTTTCCGGCCTCCACCCACAACGACACGCTGAAGCACCTGATCGTCCAACTGCGGCAGATGGGTGCCGGCGATATCGTCATCGGGGAGCGCTCCGGTCCGCCGGACACCGGCGGCGTGATGCGCGACAAGGGCGTGCTGGCGCTCTGCGAGCGGCTGGGGGTGCGGCTGATCAACTTCGAAGAGCTGCCGCCGGAGGACTGGGTGCGCGTGCGGCCCGAGGGCTCGCACTGGAGCGACGGGTTCGACGTGCCCCGCCCGGTGCTGGAGGCGGAGCGGGTCGTGAGCACATGCTGCCTCAAGACGCACGGCTACGGGGGCGTGTTCACGATGTCCCTCAAGCTGTCCGTGGGCCTCACGCACAAGCGGCACATGGGTGAGTTGCACACGTCGTTCCGCTCCATGCGCAAGATGATCGCGGAGATCAACCAGGCGTACACACCGGCATTGATCGTGATGGACGGGCTGGAGGCCTTCACGGACGGCGGCCCCTCCCGAGGTACGCGCAAGCAGCCGAAGGTGATCGTGGCCGGCACGGACCGTATTGCCGTGGATGCCGTGGGCTTGGCCATCCTCAAGGCACTGGGCTCCAACCGCGACATCATGGAGCGTCCCATCTTCGCGCAGGAGCAGATCGCGCGGGCGGCGGAACTGGGCCTGGGCGTGACGGGGCCCGATCAGATTGCGCTGGTCAGTGACGATCCGGTGGGACTGCGCTACGTGGAGAAGCTGAACGGGATTCTGGCAAGGGAAGTGACAGCGTAGGAAACAACCCGGTTGCGCTGGGAGCCGGCCCTGGGGAGAGGGGATTCGGCGGTGCCGACGCAACCGGGCTGAATCTGCTTAGGCGCGCAGGGCTTCTGCGTCCTCCATCCGCAGTCCGGTGTAGCCGGGGGCACCCATCTCCGGCACGTCCAGACCTTGCCGCTCGATCTCCTCGGACACGCGGTTGCCACCCACGATGAGACCGGTCAGCCAGAAGAAGAACGCGCCGGCGGCCACGTTCCAGGCAATGCAGGAAACGGATGCGATGACCTCGGCCAGGAACTGCTTGCCGTCGCCGTAGAACAGACCGGTGACGCCCTGACCGGCGGTGCCCAGGTAGGAGCTGAAGCCCACGCCGTTCCAGCCGGCACCGTAGGTACCGTCCGCGAACAGGCCCAGGGCCAACATCCCCCACACGCCATTGACGCCGTGCACACTGATGGCGCCCACTGGATCGTCAATGCCCAGGCGCTCCCAGAAGTACACGCTGACCACCACCAACACACCAGCGATCAGTCCGATCAGGTACGCCGCCCAGGGCGTCACAAAGGAGCAGGGCGCCGTGATCGCAACCAGGCCGGCCAGCATGCCGTTGCACATCATGGAGACGTCCGGCTTTTTGTGGAACCACCAGTGGTACACCGTGGCGCCAATGGCACCTGCTGCCGAGGCAAGCATGGTATTGGCGGCAATGATGCCGATACGTCCGTCCGTGCCGGCCAGGGACGATCCGGCGTTGAACCCAAACCAGCCGAAGGCCAGGATGAACGTGCCGATCACGGCCATGGGAATGTTGTGGCCCACGATCGGCCGTGGGCGGCCCTCCGAGTCGAACTTGCCCAACCGGGGCCCGATCATGATGGCCAGCACCAGCGCCAGCGCGCCCCCCTGCAGGTGCACCACCGAGGACCCTGCGTAGTCCACCGCGCCATGAGCCAATCCGGCGTTGAGGCCGAGCTCCGCCAGCCACCCGCCGCCCCACAGCCAGTTGCCGTAGATGGGGTAAATGATGGCGCCAATGAAGAAGCTGAACACGAAGAAGCTGGAGTACTTCCAGCGTTCCGCCGCGGCACCGGTGGGAATGGTAGCGGTGGTATCCATGAACACCATCATGAACAGGAACCACACAATGGCCGCCGCATCATATGCATGCCCGGACAGGAAGAACCCAGTCGTGCCGAACAGACCCCAGTCGTGGCCGCCGACGGAGATGGTGAACATCTTGTTCAACACGGCTATACCGCCGAGCGCGCCCGGCCCTCCGATCGGTGAGCCATTGACGCCGCCGCACAACAGGGCGAAGCCCATCACGAAGAACCCCGTCATCCCGACGCCGTACACCATGAAGTTCATGGCCATCGTGTGACCGACGTTCTTGGCGCGAATCAGGCCCGTTTCCACCATGGCAAACCCGGCTTGCATGAACATCACCAGGAACCCGGCCACGAGCGTCCATACGAAGTTGATGGAGTAGAACGCATGGGCCACATCCGCAGCCAGCTCTTTGGTGGTCGGGTTTTCGGGGTCCTTGAACGCCGTCCAGTCCGAGCCGTCCGGCTTGCTGGAAACGCCCGAGGCCCATCCGGCGAGGAAGGCATTCGGGGTGGTGAGGGTCGCGCCGGTCGGGTCACCGGCCGGCTCCGCCGCGGGTGCCGGGGTGGCGGCGGGGGGGCTCTGCGCGTACAGCGCGGCCGCGTAGAACGCGAACAGCACGAGCAGCGCTGCACCCACCGCGAGCAGCTTGGTTCGAACGGGGATTTGGTGCATCACGACACTCCTGAACGGTTATGGATTGAACAGCGCAAGCCTGCGGCGCGACATTGCGGCTATCGGCGCACAGTAGCTTCCGTCTGCCCTCCTCCGCAGGAGCGAGCGGATGCCATCGCGGTCGAGGCAAGTCCCCCTCCCCTTCTGCACGGGGCGTACCCGATAGGTCATGCGC
>DATFMP010000040.1:0-64798 GCA_035266845.1 bacterium | reverse complement strand
AATTCGCGCGTCACCGGCTCCGAAGTCGCCAGGTGGGATTTGAGCTCGTGCAGAATCATGCCGTCCGTTGCCTTGGCTGGGATTGCGTCCATGTAATCCCGCGCCGGGCGCCCCGGAGGCTGGCCCGGCAAGCGGCCGCCCACTCCCGGGCGGCTCGCTTCCAACCTATCGCACTGCCGATGGCAGTGCAATCGTCAGTACAATGGGGGGATGCGCGCGGGTGTCCCGCAGCACGTCCCGGGCCAGCGGCGGCTAGCGCTGTCCGGCGAGCAACTCCCGCTCGGCAAAGAAAAAGCCAATCTCCTGGGCCGCCGTTTCCGGAGCATCGGAGCCGTGCACGGTATTGATCTCCACGTTCTCGGCAAAGTCTTTGCGGATGGTTCCTTCCGCGGCGTCCTTGGGGTTAGTGGCGCCCATGATTTCGCGGTTCTTGGCGATGGCGCCGGGGCCCTCCAGCACGGAGACGACGACCGGGCCCGAGGACATGAAGTCCGTCAGGCTATCGTAGAACGGGCGCTCCTTGTGCACGGCGTAGAACGCCTGGGCGTCAGCCTTGCTCATGCGCACGAGCTTCGTGGCGCGGATCGTCAGGCCGGCGGCCTCGAAGCGGCGCAGAATCTCGCCGATGTGGTTCTTGCGCACGCCGTCCGGCTTGATGATTGAAAGCGTCTGCTCCATGGGTTCTCAGGTGCTCCTTGAGGGGTGTCGGGTTGGCCCATCGCACTGGTGAGTGGCTTGCAGCGAGGCGCTGCAAAGGGCGATTCTTAGCGCACCCACGGAGCCTCCGCAAGACGGGCGGCCGTGCGGGTATCGCTGGATCAATCGGTTTTGAGGTGCTCCAAGGCATGCTGGGCCGCGTATTCATAGCCGCGGGGCCCCAGGCCCACGATGACGCCCACGGCGATGTCCGACAGATACGAGTGGTGCCGGAAGGGCTCGCGGACGTGCACGTTGGAGATGTGGATCTCGATGAAGGGAATATCGGTGAACTTGATGGCATCGCGCAGGGCGACACTGGTGTGTGTCAGGGCCCCCGCATTGACGAGCAGGTAGTCGGCCTGCCGGTTCTGGTGCAGCCAGTCTACGATCGCGCCTTCGCTGTTGGACTGGAAGCTGCGCAGGGCGTGCCCCGCGCCTTCCACGAGTGCCCGGACGCGATCCTCGATCTCGGGCAGGGTCGTGTGGCCGTAAAGCTCGGGCTCGCGCTGGCCCAGCGTATTCAGGTTAGGGCCGTTCAGCAACAGAACGGTGGCCATCGCTTAGAGCTTCAGCTCGAACATGGGCAGGTCTGCGCCAGTTTCCGGGGGCTCGTATATGAACGAGGTGCCACATCCGCAGGAGCCCTTGGCCTGGGGATTGGTGAACTTGAGCCCGCGGTCCATCAGGCTGTAGCTCCAGTCGACTGTGGTGCCGTCGATGTAGAGATGGCTCTTCTTGTCCACCAGGATGTGCATGCCCTGGGATTCGAACTCCAGATCGAAGCGAGTCCTTTTGGCGTCGAAGTTGAACGTGTAGGTGAAGCCCGAGCAGCCGCCGCCCTTGATTCCGATCCGCACCGGCACCTCCTCTTCCAGGCCTTCCTCGGCCTTGATTTTGCGGATTTCCTTGGCTGCTGCTTCCGTCAGATGGATCATCGCTGGGTGCTCCCTCCGGGGGCTTGCGGGGGGTCGCGAACAGCATCCGACCCGCCCGTACGTTCGTTTTTCAGTTTAGGCTGGGGACGAAGGGCTGTCAATTTGTGGCGCGTATGGCCAGCGGCGTTCGGGCTGTCCGGAAGGCGTCGCAGGGCACTGGGCGCGCAACTCCTCCTGGCCGCAGGTGGCGGGGCTTGCAAATTGGCGGGCCGGCGCACTACGTAGAGCGGACATCCGCCCACCCGCTACGCAATGAGGCCCCGTGAGCCAGACCCCCGACCCGTCCGCCGCTGCGGCGTCCCCCCCGCCAGTTTCCCCGTTGGGGCGCCTGCCGTTCTACTACGGCTGGGTGGTCGTGCTGGTGGCCTTCGTGACGATGGGCATCGGGGTCAACGTGCGCACGGCGTTCTCGCTGCTGTTTCCGGCGATCCTGCACGAGTTCGGCTGGCAGCGCGGGGCGACTGCGGCCGTATTCTCCATCGGCTTCCTGTCTTCGGCTGCCTATTCACCGTTCATCGGCGCCGCGATGGATCGCTTTGGGCCCCGGCTGGTGATTCCTTTCGGCGCGGTGGTCGTGAGCGCGGGTCTATGGCTGACCACCTTCGCGCGGGAACCCTGGCAGATGTACCTTACGCTCGGGATGATGGTGACGGGCGGCACGGTGATGTTCAGCTATATTGGGCACTCCATGTTCGTGCCCAACTGGTTTCACCGGCAGCGCGGTCTCGCCATTGGTGTGGCCTTCTCCGGCGTGGGGGTCGGCTCGGTCGTGTTGTTTCCTTGGATCCAGCGCCTGATTGACGGCTCCGGATGGCGGAGCGCGTGTTACGCGCTGGCCCTGCTGATGCTGGCGATCGTGTTGCCTCTGAACTTCCTGCTGCAGCGCAAGCGGCCGGAAGACCTGGGCCTGCTGCCGGATGGCGCCAGCGCGGCGGGGGGGCAGCAGCAGCGCGAGGCGCTGCACGCGGCCGTGGTGGACCGCGCCTGGGCCGACACACCCTGGACCCTGCGGCGGGCCATGCGCACGTCGCGGTTCTGGTGGCTCTCCAGCGCTTACTTCTGCGGTCTCTTTGCCTGGTACGCCGTACAGGTGCATCAGACCAAGTATCTGGTGGAGATCGGCATCGACCCCACCCTGGCGGCTTTTGCGTTGGGACTGGTGGGTCTCACGGGCATCGTGGGTCAAATCGGGCTGGGCCATCTGTCGGACCGCATTGGGCGCGAATGGGTTTGGACGATGGCCGTGGCCGGCTTTGCGCTCTGCTACGCGCTGCTGCTGGTGATGCGCAGCTATCCTTCCCCAGTGTTGATGTATGCCATGGTGGCTGCCCAGGGGCTGCTGGGCTACGGGCTGGCGTCGGTCTACGGTGTGATCCCGGCCGAGCTCTATCAGGGCCGTGCCTACGGGACGATCTTCGGCGTGGTGAGCCTGTGTGCTTCCGTCGGGGCCGGGGCGGGGCCCTGGATCACCGGCGAGGTACAGGACCGTGTGGGTAGCTATGCCCCCGCGTTCTGGCTGGCGCTGGTACTGAGCGGGGTGTCGATCGTCTGTATCTGGCGGGCGGCGCCGCGCAAGGTGCGTTTGGTGGCCGGTCAGATGGCCCGCCGCCAGCGCGCCATGGGGCCGCGCGACGGGGTCTGAGAGGCCCGCCGGGTTGTGCCGCTGCCACCCGCCAGGAGCCCACAAAGGGCGGAAAACTTGCACGGCAATCGGTGGCAGGAGGGCCGCCAGCGCGCCACCGAGATGTGCCGGCCGAGCGTTCGACATGCCCGGGATTTCTGTTAAACTATGTGGAGCGGCCCGCCGTTCAACCTTGTAAGGCCCCTTCGCAAGCCATCGCAACGCGCGACACCAGGTGACAGGATGTCAGAGAAAAGTCAGACGACCGAGGTGCGACTCCCCATGCTGCCCATGCGGGAGGACATCATCTATCCCGGGATGACCGTCCCGTTCTTCATCGGGCGCAAGCAGTCCATGGAGGCGGTGGAGCGAGCCCTGAATACGGATCGACGCATCTTCGTGGTGACGCAGCGCGACACGTCGGTGGAGCGCCCGGAGCAGGGCGACCTGTTCGATGTGGGCACGATCGGCAACATTCTGCAGATCATGCGCCTGCCGAACGGCACGCTCAAGGCCCTCTTCGAGGCCAAATCGCGCGGGCGGATGATCGATGCGGATCTGGACGCGGAGCACTACTCGGCCACCGTTGAAGTGTTGCCGGTGCTGAAGGACGACGGCGAGGAGATTTCGAGTCTGGCGGAACGAATCAAGTCCGTGGCCCGCTTTTACATTAAGGAAAACAAGAAGAACCCGGACGAAATCGACATTGACGCCTTGCTGGGTGCCCCGGCCGACGAGTTGGCGGACAAGCTGGCGCCCCTGCTGAACTCCGCGCGGGAGATCAAGCAGGAGATCCTTGAGGTGCAGGATCCCCGGGAGCGGCTGGAGCGGGTGCTGGGCGAGATGGAAGAAGAGTCCGAGGTGCGCAAGCTCGAGAAGAAGCTCAAGGAGCAGGTGCGTCAGTCCATCGGCAGTTCGCACCGCGAGGGTTTCCTGCAGGATCAGCTCAAGGCGATCCAGAAGGAACTCGGCCAGGCAGAGGACGCTCGGGACGACTTCGAGGAGATCGAGAAGCAGATCAAGGATGCGAAGATGCCCGAGGCCGTCGAGGAGGTGGCCCGCAAGGAGCTCAAGAAGCTGCGCCTGATGTCCCCCATGTCGGCCGAGGCCAACGTGGGCCGCAACTACCTGGACTGGCTGGTCAGCCTGCCCTGGTCGCTGCGCACGGAAGACAACTTTGACCTGGAAAAGGCCCAGCAGGTGCTCGACGAGGACCACTACGGGCTGGAGAAGGTCAAGGAGCGGATCGTGGAGTATCTCGCGGTCAGCAAGCTCAAGGGCCAACTCAAGGGGCCGATCTTGTGCTTCGTGGGTCCGCCCGGCGTGGGCAAGACGTCACTGGCCAAGTCCATCGCACGGGCTGTGGGCCGCAACTTCGCCCGCATGAGCCTGGGCGGCATCCGCGACGAGGCGGAGATTCGCGGGCACCGGCGCACGTACATCGGGGCGCTGCCCGGGAAGATCATCCAGGCGGTGCGCAAGGCCAAGAGCCACAACCCCGTGATCCTGATGGACGAGATCGACAAGCTTTATACGAGCATCATGGGCGATCCATCCGCGGCGTTGCTGGAGGTGCTGGACCCGGAACAAAACCGCTACTTCATGGATCACTACGTCGAGGTGGAATACGACCTGTCGGAGACGCTGTTCATCTGCACGGCGAACTCCACCCAGAACATCACACCGCCCCTGCTGGATCGCATGGAGGTGATCAACCTGCCCGGCTATACGGAACTGGAGAAGATCAAGATCGCCCAGAAGCACCTGGTGAGGAAGCAGCAGGAAGAGCACGGGCTCAGCGACGCCGATGTGCGCATGCGCCGCGACGCCCTGGTGGAGGTGATCCAGCACTACACGCGCGAGGCCGGCGTGCGGGGCCTGGAGCGCGAGGTGGGCAAGATTTTCCGCAAGGTGGTCACCCACCTGGTGAAGGATGGCGAGAGCAAGAACGGCATCATCATCACGCCGAAGAGCGTGAGCAAATACCTGGGCCTGCCGCGCTATCACCACATGGAGGCCGAGGAGCACGACGAGGTGGGCATCACCAACGGTTTGGCAGTGACGTCAGGCGGCGGCGAGTTGCTGATCACGGAAGTGGAGACTATGCCTGGCAGCGGCAAGCGCGCCGTGACGGGCCAGTTGGGCGACGTGATGAAGGAATCGGCCGAGATCGCGTTCAGCTATGTGCGCTCGCGCGCGGACGACCTGGGCATCATGACGTCCGATTTGCGCAAGCGCGACGTGCACATCCACCTCCCGGAGAACGCCCTGCCGAAGGACGGACCGTCCGCCGGAGTCACGCTGGTAACGTCACTGGCGAGCGCCCTGACGGGGATTCCTGTGCGCAAGGACGTGGCCATGACCGGCGAGATCACGCTGCGCGGACTGGTGCTGCAGATCGGTGGGCTGAAGGAGAAACTGCTGGCCGCGAAGCGGCACCACATGCGCGAAGTGCTGATTCCCCAGGAGAATGAGAAGGACCTGGCGGACGTGCCGGACGAGATCAAGAAGGAGATGAAGATCACGCCGGTGGAGCGGCTCGATCAGGTGCTGGCCGTGGCGCTCAGCCGCGCGCCAAAAGCCCTGACGCCCGAGCAGCGCGAGGAGGACGAGAAACGCTTGGCCGAGCAGCGGGCGCGTCTGCCTGCGCCAAGCGACGCCCCGGCTGGTGACGCCCCCGTTTCGGCGATGTAGCGACCCGTCGGGTTCCGTTGAATCTGGCGCTGCGGGCAGGCTTAGAAGCGGCGCCAGATCCCCACGACGACCCCCTGGATGCGAACGTCGGCGCCAGGCAGCAGGATGGGTGCCATGCTGGCGTTGGCGGGCTGCAATCGCACGTGGTCATCCTCGCGATAGAAGCGCTTCAGGGTTGCCTCCTGTCCGTGCACCAAGGCCACCACGACCTCTCCGTTGTGCGCCGTCTCCCGTGACTCTACCACCACGTAATCGCCGTCGAGGATACCTTCCTCGACCATAGAATCGCCCCGCACCCGGAGCAAGAAGTGCCGAATGCCGGCGGCCCCCAACATGGCTGCGGGCAGCGCCAAGGTCTCCTGCTGCTGCTCGATTGCCTCAATAGGCTGACCCGCGGCGATGGTGCCCACCAGCGGCACATCCTGCAGATCGGCCTGCGTCGGGTCGCTGAGCGGCGCCTCGTCCCGGACGATCCGCAGGGAGCGCGAGAGGTAGTTCTCCTTGGACAGGAACCCCTTCCGCACCAACGCTTTGATATGCTTATGAATGCCGGCGGCCGAAGCGAGGTGTAACTGGGCGGTGATCTCTCGCATGGATGGCGGATAGCCCTTGCTGCGCACGGTGCGTTCGATGATGTCCAGCACTTCCTTTTGCCGCTTGGTAAGGTCTTTCATGCGCAGCGATGCCATATTAAAGGTCCCGGCTCCCAGTCTGCGGGCATCCGGTCGAATAAGTGCACATCTGTAGCATACGGATATTTGCGGCTATATCAAGCGCCTAGGAAGACTTGTATTAACATGTCTTCGCATTATGTAGACTTACACGCCGATCCCCACTATCCCCTCAATACACTCCAACCAACTCACGCGCCGTCTCGCTTCGACAATACGTCAGCACCATATTCAAGCTCTTCCACCTTCCATGACGGGCAATCACGGCCGGCGATTTGCCATGTTCTGAGAGGTACGTGGCTTGACCCGCACGCAGGGAATGACCGCCGTAGCGGTGCGGATCCAGGCCGCACGCGCCAGCGGCCCATTTGACGATGGCATCCACGGACGCAGCGGAAAGATGCTCTGCGATTCGCGGATGGCGGCCCTTCCCGAGCGACCGGAACACGGGGCCGGCCGCGATGCGAGCGGCAGCCAGCCACTCCAGCAAGGCCTCCACCGGGCACAGTTCTGGATATTGCGCGGCGCGCAGCAGATCCACCCAGGCGCCGGCGCCCTCCTGGTCGGTCTTGGAGCGGGGCAGGTAGATGCGCAAGCCCAGGGGGGTCTCCTCAAGATGCTCGACGTGCAGAGCAACCAGTTCAGAGCGCCGCAGGCAGCCCGCAAAACCCACCAGCAACAGGGCCTTGTCGCGCCGGCCTTTCAAGTCATCGCGGAACCGAACCGCCCGCAGGTGCTCGATCGTCAGCGGCGCCTGCTGCTTGGGGCGCGTGGCCTTGCGCCGCCGGATGCCCGAGAGCGCAGTCTTCACCAGCGCCGACTCGCCTGGCGCGGGCAGACCCGCCATACGGTGCCGTGCATTCAAAGCCCAAAGCGCCTGCGCGACAGCCGACGCCTTGAGGCCACGCCGCAACTCTTGGCCCTTGCGGTCGCGAACCGGGTGTTGGTCGGAAAGGTAGAGCAAGAAGCGCTCGACCGTCTCCGGCGTTGCGGGCAGCGCCTGGTCGCCAGTACTCGAGCACCAGCGTTCGAACAGTGCCCAATTCTTCAACAAGGCCCGCTTGGTCTCGTTGGCCTTCGAGGCGGCCCGGTTGGTGCGCACGAGGGCGTCGGTCACAAGCGAGACTTCACCCCCTCCGATTCGGTCCACGTCCATCGCTCCTCCTCCGTCCATGGAGATGATTCGACCGCACCGTCCGCCTGACGGAGCGATTGCTGCGGTAACTGTAATTACCGCAAGCAATCCCCCTGGTCCAGTGAAAAGCGCAGGTCCCCGCAGAACGCCCGACCCGACGCCCCGGTCCTGGCGCCCCTCCAACTGGTCCAACGTCCGGACCTGCCTTGTTCGACGGACCACGGCATGCGACGAAATCAAATATCCTCTTCGTGTGCGATTTGAGTGTCGCGTTTCCTTCTTTTTCGCAAGTTTCAACCCATCTGTGCTCGAACTAACCCCGGAGGGCTACCGGAAGCGATGCCGAGCGTCCCGTGTCGTACGTGCCGCTTCCATCGTTAATTTGGAGAGCGCTCGCCTTTGGCCTTTGGCCCGGCTATCCTGATCGATGGTGCTGATGCCGCTTCGATGAACTGAACACCAGTGATCATGCCCAAGCTGTCATTCCAATACGTCCGCCACGCGATCCCAGAGACGCTGCTCGAGTTCCTCGTGCGACGATTCCGCTACCATTCGGTCTTGGAATGGGAAGAGCGGATTCGCGGCGGACATGTCACCGTCAATGGAAAGCAGGTCATGCCAGGGCACCTCCTGGAGACCCGGCACCGCATCATCTATGACCGGCCGCCCGGTCCGGAGCCAGCCGTGGACGCGCGCTACCGTGTGCTGTTCGAGGATGAGCACGTGCTGGCAGTCAGCAAGTCCGGGAATATCCCCACCAGTCCGTCCGGCAAGTACTGGGCGAATTGCTTGGTGCACATGCTGCAGCGGGAACGCGACCTACCCGGATTGCGCGCCGTGCATCGGCTGGACCGGGAAACGAGCGGCATCAACCTCTTCGCAAAGCACCGCGAAGCGGCGCGCACCCTGGGCCTGGACTTTCAGGCCGGCCGCGTGGGCAAGGGCTACGCGACCATCCTTTGCGGCGAGTTTCCCCGCAGGGGCGTGTATGTCAGTGCGCCGCTACGGGACGCTCGCAGTGGCGCGGTGCGCATCCGACAGGAGGTGCATCCCGATGGGCGGCCCGCCCAGACTCGCTTCGTCTTGCGGGCCCGCCTGCCGGCGGCGAGCTTGGTGCAAGCCGAGCCACTCACCGGCCGCACGCACCAAATCCGGGCCCACGCGGCCCTACTGGGACATCCGGTGTGCGGGGACAAGCTCTATGGCCAATCCGAGGAGGCGTTCCTGGCGTGGGTACAGGGTGGGGAGCGGAACGGCGAAGAGCGCCAGCTCCTACACGCCTCGGAATTGGCGTTCGCGCATCCCTACACAGGGAAGCGCATTGAACTGCGTGACGCGGAGCGCGAACTGGTGCAGCTCTATCTGGGTAAGGGGGAGGTTAGGTAATGGGTGTGGATTTAAGAGTTGGTTAGCAAGGACACATAATATGGCGAGCAACCACTCAAACACCTCGGACGAATCCCAGCTTGCGGGTCACACGAGCGGCGCGGGGTCCGTTTCTCCCAGTTGGAAGGCACCTGGCCGGTTTGCATCCACACGGATACTGGCCCGCTCCCGCACCCGATTGCGCTGCAGGTAGTCGTTGTAGATGCGGCCTTCGCGTTTGAGATACTGTTCCGTAAACTTGGGATCGAAGCGTTCCCCACCGGGAATCTCGTACAGGCGGCGCGTCGTTTCGTCCGACGACACCTCCAGCAGGATCGAGAGATCGAGGGCTTCGGCGACCTCCTGCGTAAACACCAACTCGGCGAACAGCAGCACTACCGAGGCCTCGCTGAGGTATAGCGGGAAATGCGCGTCGAAGTCCGCTGGCAGATTTGCCGGTCGCTTCTCCACGAAAACCGGCTCCCCGGCTCGCAATGGAGCCAGAACCGCCTCGCACAGCCAGCGCCCGGCCTCAGGACTGACCCACGGGTCAGCGAGATCGCCATCCCCTTCCAACAGTGCTTCCATGGGGCGCATCAGGCTGGACACGTCCATCAATTCGACAAGGTCATGCCCGGCGTCCTGCAACAGGGCCCGCAGGTCCAACGTGAATTCCCGGTAGCCGCTCTGGGGCGGGCCTCCGATACCCACCAAGAGGGCGCCCTGAGGCCGGAAGCGGCGCACATCGTCCACCATGGCTGTGAGGTCGCGCAGCAGCAGTGCCGTGGGGTTCAGTAGGGCGCTCAGCTCGGACAGATGGGGCAGGTGATGTCCACCCGCCAGATCGTGCCCATGATGCTCCAGGTACATAAACGGCAGCCCAGCCGCCCGAATCCAAGCCTGCAGTTGCGCATCGTCCGTGATCCACACCGTTTCCGGCGCGAGCAACTGCGGATGGGCCTCCAGCAACGCTTTGGTTGGTGGCATTTCTTCGCGGAGGAAGACCAACTGGGGGTGGGCGAAGTCCTCGCCGGCGAGGTCTTCGTCCGTGTTCGAGCTGAATATGTACATCTGGTAGTGACGCTCGAGCAGATGCCAGATAAACTCGGAAAGGTCGTTCTGCCGGTCATGGGAATGACCCGCACCGGCAACGTCGAGCGCCACGGCGCGAATCCGCTTCAGGTCAATCATCGGCCGCGCCGCTCTAACCGGCCATAGCAGCGGCCCAACCCCGCTCCGTCAACGCAACAGGCTCTCAAAATGCGACTGTCCTTCAAGCTGATTCCTCTCACTGTAGTGTGTCTATTCGGCCTGACCCTGGGGGCCTTCGGACAACAGATTCAGGGCAACTACGAGACGGTTGGCCCCGTACCCAAGGCCCATTCGCTAGACGTGGTCAGGCTCGAGGAGTTTCTCAACTTCACCTGTCCCCATTGTAACAACTTCCGCGAAGTGGCCAAGCCGCTCTTTGCCAAGTATGGCAAGCGCCTCAAGGCAACCTATATCCCGATTCTGTTCCGCGGCCAATCCGATGGGCCGCTGCGGCTGTATTTCATCGCCGAGCGTGCAGGGCGGGCGGAGGAGATGAAAAACCTCATCTTCGACGCGACATTCCGCTACGGCGTGGACATCAACGATCCCAAGATCGTCAGCTATCTGGCGCGCAGCGCGGGTCTGGCGAAGGCCTACGAGCAGGAGGCCCACGCAAGTTGGGTGGACGGAAAGATCAAGGCAGCCGTCGCCCGCGCCAATGCCATGGGTGTGGAGGCCACCCCAACCATCGTGCTCAACGGCGCTTTGCGGCTCGTGCCCAGCACGGGCATGAACGAGTTCGTGGCCAATCTGGATCAGGTGATCGCGCAACTGCTGAAGAAGCAAGGCTAAGCCACCGCCGGCGCTCCCGCTTTCGCGCGGCGCAGCGCCGGGGCTGTTTCCCTTCGGACTATTGCGTCTGCAGCACTTGCTGGTAGATATCCGCGTCGAGGAACACTTCCAGCAGGTCGGGGTCGATGTGCCCCGCTTTGGCCTCCTCCTGCAGGATATTCAGGGCTCGCTCGGCGGGTAGAGCCTTCTTGTAGGGACGATCGGCCGCGGTCAGGGCATCGAAGATGTCCGAGATGGTCATCATCTTCGACTGGACGGGGATTCGGTCAGAGGCGAGCCGGTTCGGATAGCCCGTGCCGTCCAGCTTCTCGTGGTGCGCATAGGCAATCTCCGGCACGTTGCGCAGGTCACTCGTCCACGGAATCGTGGAGAGGAACTTGTATGTGTGCGTAACGTGCGACTCGATTTCCTTGCGATCGTGCTCCGTCAGGGAGCCCCGCGGCACGGAAAGGGAGATCAGTTCCTTCTCGTCCAGATAGGGCACCTGCAGGCCGTCCATCCGCGAAAACGCACGCTTCGCGATCTCGGTAAGCTGCTCGAAGCCCCCCTGGGCGAGCACGGTGGGCTCGTTGCAGCGATTGATGAACGCCAGTTCCTCCTCCAGTTGCGTTAACTCCTTGCGCAGCACTTCGTCCTCACGGGCCATCAGCGCCTTCACTTCGGCGTCCGGCTTCTGTTCCAGCAACTTGGCCTTGGTGATGGCATGGCGCAGTGCCGTGAGCGTGCGGATCAGCTCGAAGCGATCCTCAACTGCCCGCAGCTCGTTTGGATAGAGCTTCTTGGCCTTCACCAGCACATGCTCGCGCACGCCGATCTTGCCGAAGTCGTGCAAAAGCGAGGCGTAGCGGATTTCCTGGATCTGCTCGCGCGTAAATCGGAGGTCCCGGAATTTTGGGGTCTTGAGGCCGTCCACCTTCTCCGCCAACGCCACAGTCAGTGTGGCCACCCGCTGCGAGTGGCCGGACGTGGTCGGGTCCCGGGATTCAATGGCCTTCACACTGGCGTCAATGAAGCCGTCGAACAGCGTGCGAATCGAATCCACCAACTGCGTGTTCTGGATGGCGATGGAAGCCTGAGAGGCGATGGACATCGCCATGCGCAGGTCGTGCGACGTGAACGGCTGGATGTAATCCACGCACGATTCCGGATCGTCCAGAATGATTTCCGGCTGCACCTTGCGGTTGATGAGCTGGATCACCCCGATCGTCTCTCCACGCCAGTTCACCATGGGCACGGTGAGCATGGACATGGTGCGGTAGCGGATGCTGGCGTCGAACTCGCGCCCGCCCCAACCGTACTGCACATCCTTGGGGATGTGATAGACGTCGTCGAAATTGAGCGGCTCCTGGGTCAGCGCCACATAGCCGTAGATCGAGCTCTTGTTGATCTCCACCACAAAGGACTTGAAGGGCACCTGGCGCGAGTCGTTTTGCGCCACCTGGAAGCGCATCTTCTTGTTCTTGAAGTAGTCTTTCTGGTCGTCCGGAATGTTCGGGTCGGCCTCGATCAGATACAGCGACCCCGCATCGGCCCAAGTCATCTGGCGCGACTTGGAAACGATCAGGTCCAGCAGACGGCCCAGGTCCTTCTCCGTGGAGAGCGCCATGCCGATCTCATTGAGCGCCTCGAGATCGCTGCCACGCTTCACGCCCTCGGTCTTCAGGATGTCAACCTGAGCGTCGTACGCCATTTCCGCCAGGGCGCGGTTCACCTTGTAGCTGAGGAGCTCCTGGCTGGGCTTCGGGGCGATGACGTCAATGCAGCGATGGCAGGGCAGCGGTGACTTGGCCAGATCCGCGTCGGAAGCGACCACGATCAGCTTGCCCCAGCCTCCCAGATATTCCCCCGGCTGCATTCCGTTGGCGGCGGTGGCATAGTCCTTCCCGTCACCGATGAGAATAATGCGATCCTTGGGTAGGCGCTTGAGCATCGCCTGGGTGAGGCGGGCGTAGGACTGCATCTCCACCGGGACATCCGACTGGAACTCGCAAGACTGCGCCAACTCGACGAGCGCCTTGGGCACAAGCAGAGAGATGCCGTTGGCGGCTGTCGTCGGGTGCATATGCTGGCCTGAATGCCCGCCTTCCGCTCGGGCCGGTTGCTTCAACATCGCCCCTCGGGATGCTGCCTGTAAGTGACCACAGTGTTGAGCCGCACCGTTTCTGGGTCCTCGCTACCATCCGTCTGCAACGGGCCCATTCCGCAGAATAGCCTCATGCTGACGGCGCGTAAAGGCTTTCGTCGCCGCTCTCCCGCCGTTTTGCCAAGCAAGAATCGGCCCCACCTGCAAGCGTGGGCCTGCTTCCCCCAGGCCCGCTGGCAATTGTGCGGAAAATCAACCGGTTAGTGCGGCTATCCTAACAACTTCGTGGGTGAATTGGAATGTTGCTGGGTACTGTCGGAGGCGATGTGTCGCAATAAATGTGAGATGAACGAAATCCGTGCGCCAGAATCCACATGGGCCTCGGCTCACGGTATCGGGTGGCTCACAATATGCAGCCCACCGGGCATGCATCTTCTGCGGCCGGAATTCGTTTAATACTGGAAAAGGCGCTGAAAGCGCGGTTTGACAGGCCTCTGGGCGGCCTCTATAATTTTCAATTGAGGCAGGAGGCTTACCGCACCCCTAGCGAAAGGGAATCCGCATGGCAGAAGCGAAGCAACTTCCGATGCTTCCCATGAGGGACATCGTGGTCTTTCCGCACATGACCACCCCGTTCTTCATCGGTCGCCGACAGTCCATGGAGGCACTTGAAAAGGCGCTGGCAACAGATCGGACTGTGTTCGTGATCGCGCAGAAGGATCCGATGGTGGAAAAGCCTTCGCGGGACGATCTGTACGATATCGGCACGATCGGTCAGATCCTGCAGATCATGCGGCTCCCCAACGGAACGGTCAAAGCCCTCTTCGAAGCCAAGTCGCGTGGGCGTCTGCAACAGGCGCAAATGGACGAGACCACCTATCTGGCCACGGTGGAGCCCATCGAAGAAGATCCCACGGTTGACGCGGAATTCATCGCGCTGGCCAAGACGGCCCGCGGTGAGGTGGAGACGTACCTGCGTGAGATCAAGCGCAACTCGGAAAGCCTGGACCAGCTCTCACTCAACACCGAAGAGCCGTTGCTGCTAGCAGATCGCATCGCCCCACTGCTGAACCTCGACCTGCAGAAGAAGCAGGAATTGCTGGAGAACCTCGAGCCAAAATCCCGTCTGGAGCGGGTGTTCGAGCGGATGCTCGAGGAAGCCGAGATCAAGAAACTCGAGAAGAAGCTCAAGGAACGCGTCCAGGGCCAGATTGGTAGGACGCAGAAGGAGTACTATCTGAACGAGCAGATCAAGGCGATCCAGAAGGAACTGGGCAATGGCGAGGACGGCAAGGCGGAGATCGAGGAGTACGAGAAGCGCATCGAATCCACCAAGATGAGCGAGGAGGCCACGGAGGTGGCCAAGAAGGAGCTGAAGAAGCTCAAGCTCATGTCGGCCATGTCGGCCGAGGCCAACGTGGTGCGGAACTACCTCGATACGCTGCTGGGCATGCCCTGGAGCGTGAAGACTGAGGACAACTTCGATCTCAAGAACGCTGAGGGCATCCTTGATGAGGACCATTACGGCCTCGATAAGGTCAAGGAGCGCATCATCGAGTTCCTCGCCGTGGCCAAGAAGGTGGGCAAGATGAAGGGGCCCATCATTGTGCTGGTGGGGCCTCCCGGCGTCGGCAAGACGTCGCTGGCGCGGTCGGTGGCGCGAGCGCTGGGTCGCAACTTCGTGCGGGTAAGTCTGGGCGGCATCCGCGACGAGGCAGAGATCCGTGGGCACCGCCGCACCTATATCGGCGCGCTGCCCGGGAAGGTCATTCAGTCGCTCAAGAAGGCCAAGTCCAGCAACCCGCTGATGCTGCTGGACGAGGTGGACAAGATGACCTATGGGGTGATGGGCGATCCGGCGGCCGCACTGCTGGAAGTGCTCGACCCTGAGCAGAACCACACCTTCATGGATCACTATCTGGAGGTGGAATACGACTTGTCGGACGTGCTCTTCTTCTGCACGGCAAACAACATGCAGGGTATCCCAGCGGCACTGCTGGACAGGATGGAGGTGATTTCCCTCCCCGGCTATACGGAGTTGGAGAAGGAAAACATCGCCCATCTGCACCTCGTCTCCAAGCAGCGCGGAGAGAACGGGCTGGAGGACAGCCAGGTGAAGTTCCGCCGCGAGGCACTGCTGGAGGTGATCCAGCACTATACGCGCGAGGCGGGCGTGCGGAGCCTGGAGCGGGCCATCGGTCGCATCATGCGCAAGGTGGCCACGCAACTGGTGAGGAAGCCGTCCACCAAACGGGTCACCGTGACGGCGAAGAAGGTGCACGACTACCTGGGCGTACCGCGTTTCAAACACGAGCGCATTCAGGGCCAAAACGAGGTAGGCGTGGCCACTGGAATGGCCTGGACGCCGATGGGCGGCGAACTGTTGTTCAGCGAGATTTCGCTGATGCATGGCACGGGCAGGATGCAGGTCACCGGCCGGCTGGGAGACGTGATGAAGGAATCGGTGCAGGCCGCGCTGAGCTTTGTGCGCTCCAATGCGAACCGGCTGGGGATCTATGCGGAGGCCTTCAAGACCCACGATATCCACGTGCACTTTCCGGAGGGCGCCGTGCCCAAGGACGGCCCGTCCGCAGGCGTTACGTTGGTGACGGCAATCGTCAGCGCGTTCACGGGGATTCCCGTGCGCAAAGACGTTGCCATGACCGGCGAAGTGACCCTGCGGGGCAAGGTGCTGCAGATCGGCGGGCTGAAGGAGAAGCTGCTCGCGGCAAAACGGGGCGGCGCGCTGGAGGCCCTGATTCCTTGGAACAACGAGAACGACCTAAGCGAGATCCCCAAGGAGGTCCGCAAGGGCCTCAAGATTACGCCTCTCCGCAGCGCCTTCCAGTACCTGGAAATAGCGCTGGAGCACATGCCTGAGGCGGTCGCGGAACCCGACGGCGGCGACAAACCGGGCGGCATGGAGGAAATCATCCAACCATCCACAGAGGTCGGCCACCAATCGCCCACGGTGTATACGCTGGATCCTAGCAAGGACCCGCGCTACTGCTAAGCAGTCCTGATCGGATCTGCTGAAAAGCCCGCCCATCGCTCAGATGGGCGGGCTTTTTTGTGCCCAACTCGGAGCTAACCCCGTCGGCACACGGCGCTGCACAGCCGTCCTGCAGGCCCAAATCGCGCACGGCCCGCGCTCCCAGGTGCATGAGGAGGCGTGCCCTACGTCGATTCGTGGCGGCTGTCGGTTAGGACGCGGTGGTCAGGACGTGGTAGCGGCGCTTAGGAAACTTCCGGCACTGCCTCATACCAATTCAGGTAGGTGCGCCAGACCGACGGCGCGGAATCCATTCCAAGCTGCGGACCGAAGACGGGCAACCATTTTGGCTCATGGGGCTCCTGCAGCAGCTTCAGGTTGGCTTGGTGCGGCAGCTTGTTGCCCTTCTTCAGGTTGCATCGCACACAGGCCGTGACCACGTTCGTCCAACTGGTCTGGCCGCCGCGGCTGCGCGGAATCACGTGGTCATACGTGAGCTGATTCGAGGGGTGGACCTTGTGGCAGTACTGGCAGGTGTACCCGTCGCGGTGGTACAGGTTCTGTCGCGAGAATTTTACCCGACGCGGCAGGTTCTTCACGTAGCGGTGCAGCTTGACGACCGCAGGAAGATGCAGCGCGGTGGTCGGTGAATGGACTTCCCGTGCGTACTCCTCGAGCACGTCCACCTTCTCGAGGAACATCAGCACGACGGCCTTCTTCCAGGAGATGACCTTGATTGGTTCGTAGGAGGCAGACAGCAAGAGTGTGCTTTCCATCGGATTCATCCCCTGGCCATGACGTTACCGACTCCTCATCCCGGGTGGAGGGAGTACCCGCACGTAGGTGGGCGACCGATGCTTCTGGTATCGCCCGCATAGCTCCGGATCCACGTAGTTGATCACGCGACGCATGCCGTCCTCAGACTCCCGGATACACGTATGGTCGCGTGCAACCCAGCTTTCACCACTGTCGTCCTGCACCATCACTTCATTGCTCGCGCACGCACCCACCAGCAGGCCCAGCAGCAGGGCGCAGGCGGCCACGCGGCCGGCCACCCCCCAACGGCACCGGCGCAGCGCAGACCACCACCGGGGCGCCCTTAGCCGCCGATGCGCTTGTCTTGGCCCTCCCACATCTGCTCCCGCAGCACGTATTTCTGCACCTTGCCCGTGGAGGTGCGAGGCAGCGCCTGGAAGTAAACGGCCTTGGGCGCCTTGAAGTGGGCCAGTTTGGTGCGGCAGAACTCGATCAACTCCGCCTCCGTAGGCTCGCTGCCCGGCTTCATGGTGACAAAGGCCACGGGCACCTCACCCCACTTTTCGTCCGGGCGCGAGACGACGGCGACATCCGCCACGGCGGGGTGGCTGTACAGGACATTCTCCACCTCGATGGTCGAGATATTCTCCCCGCCACTGATGATGATGTCCTTAGCCCGGTCGCGCAGTTCGATGTACCCATCCGGGTGCATCACCCCCAGGTCGCCACTGTGGAACCAACCGTCGCGAAAGCTCTTGGCCGTGGCCTCCGGGTTGTCGTAGTAGCCCTTGGCCACAATATTGCCGCGCATGCAGACTTCGCCCAGCGTCTGACCGTCCGCCGATACGGGCCGGTCCTGTTCGTCCAGCACCTGCAGATCCTCGGAAAGGATGTAGGGCACCCCCTGGCGGGCCATCAGCCGCACCAACTCCGCGGTGGGGAGATCCTTCCAGACGGGCTGAATCTCGCATACGGTGGTCGGGCCGTAGGTTTCCGTGAGCCCATAGACGTGAATCACGTCCACATTGAGGCCCAGCATCTGCTCGATCACCGTGGGCGAGGGCGGTGCCGCGGCCGTGGAGACCTTGACGGCGTGGTCGAAGCGCTCAAGCCCCGCCGCCTGGGCCCCCTCCACCACCATCCGCAGCACGATTGGCGCGCCGCAGAAGTGGGTGACTTGATGCTCTTGTACCTCCGCGACGATGTCCGCCGGGCTGACGGCGCGCATGCACACGTGGGTGCCCCCCGCAGCCGTGACGCCCCACGTGTAGCACCAGCCGTTGCAGTGGAACATCGGCAGCGTCCACAGATAGACGCTGCTGGCCCCCATGCCCATCTCCAGCAGGTTGCAGACGGCATTCAGGTAGGCGCTGCGATGGGTGTACATCACCCCCTTGGGGCTGCCCGTCGTGCCGCTGGTATAGTTGATGGAGATCGTGTCGTTCTCGTCGTCCGGAAAGCGCCGCGGATCAGCCGTCGATGCCGCGGCCAGCCACTCCTCATAGACCCGTGCGCCCGGCGGTTCCCAGGCCGGCACGCTGCCGTCGTCCGGCCTCACCACGATGAAATGCTGGATGCCCTTGAGTTCGTCAATGACAGCCTGCACCGTGGGCAGGTACTCGTGATCCACGATCAGCACGCGGGCCTTGCAATGGCTGAGGATATAGGCGATCTCGGGAGGGCTGAGGCGGTAGTTCAGGGCCACCAACACGGCACCGGCCATGTGCACGCCATAGCAGGCCTCCAGGTGCTCGGGCGTGTTGGGTGCCAGCACCGCCACGCTCACGTCCTGGGTCGCACCCAGGGCACTAAGCGCATTGGCCTGACGGCATGCGCGCTCGTAGAACTCGCGGTAGCTGTACCGCCGCGTCCCGGAGATGACGGCCGTCTTGTCGGGGAAGACACGCGCGCTACGGCGCAGGAAGGACTGTGGGGTGAGGGGAGTGTAGTTGCTTTCGTAACTCATGGCGGACGCCGGCGTGTTGAATCGACCGAAAGACACGCCCGTCCGGCCCGCCGTCGCCCGCTCCGCCGGGCGCTGCAATCTGCCACCGTGGGCGCCTTGTTTAACCCGTTGAGTATCACAACTTCGGAGCGCTGCAAACCATGGTAGATCCTGCGCGCGCCGCTTCCCCCACGCTGCTGGCCTGCGCCACGGGCGACTTGCCCGGCATCGGGGGCCACCTCAAGGCCGCGCCGGATGACTTCGTGGTAGAGGAACTGCCAGCCTACGAGCCCTGCGGGCGTGGTGAGCATCTCTACCTTTGGGTCGAGAAGCGCGGGCTCTCCACCGCAGGCATCATCTCGACTCTGGGGCGCGTGCTGAACGTATCTCCCCTAGCCATCGGGGCCGCCGGCAAGAAGGACGCCCAGGCCGTGACCCGCCAGTGGCTGTCGGTGCATACCGCTGCCGATCCCAACCCCGCACGGCTCAGCGGCGATGGCTGGCGTGTGCTCGCCGCCAACCGGCACCGCAACAAGCTCCGGCCCGGGCATTTGCGCGGCAATCGATTCTCCATAGCGGTACGCGGGGCGCAGCAGGGACCCGAGACCGCGATCCTGGCTCGGCTGGAACACGATGGCTTCCCCAACTATTTCGGCCCCCAGCGGCTCGGGCCGGCACACGCCAACGCTCTCGTGGGACGCGAGTTACTGCGCCGCACCCGCTCGCTGCGCGGCAATCTGGAGCGCTTGCGTTTTGCGGTCAATGCCTACCAGGCGGCGCTGTTCAACGGTCTGGTGGCGCGCCGGCTCGCCATCGTGGGCGACCTGCAACGCCTGCTCCCGGGCGATCTGGCAGTGCTGCATCGCAACGGCGCCGCCTTCGCGGTGACCGACTCGGACCTCGAGACCGCTCAGGCCCGCGCGGCAGCGCACGAGATCAGCGCGTCCGCGCCCCTGTTCGGCTACCGCACGTCTCTGGCCGAGGGCGAGCCGGGCAGTTGGGAACGCGCCGCGCTCTCCGACGAACAACTCACGCCTGAGGCCTTCCGGCTCGGCGGACACCGGGTTTCTCCCAAGGGCGAGCGCCGCGCTGTCCGGGTCTTCGCCGAGGCGCTGACGTGGGCCTGGGACGCCACTGGCGGCGAGCCCGTGCTACGCCTGTCATTCACCCTGGCACCGGGGGTCTACGCCACCACACTCCTGCGGGAGCTCACCAAGGCTGATGACCTGACGGCACTGCCGGCTCCGGATGCTGATGCCCACGGTTCCATGGTGCAGCGCAGCGCCCGTGCAGTCCCTGACGCGCACGGTGTGCGATGAGCAAACGATCGTCCTCCCGCGGCCAAGGCGCGGCTGACGCCCCACAGCCCACGGGCACGCGACCGGCCGTGAGCTGGTTCCCGGGGCACATGCACAAGGCGCAGCGGCGGCTCCGAGAGGAAATGCAGCACATCGACGCGGTGCTGGAGTTGCGCGATGCCCGCCTGCCGCTCACTTCCGGAAACCCGGAGCTCCTGCGCATCATCGGTGGCCGACCCCGCTTGTTGCTTCTCAACAAGGCATCCCTGGCAGATGCAGGCCTCACCCGCACTTGGCAGGCCTACTTCGAGAATCTCAACGTTCCCACGCTGGCCCTGGATGCGGACTCGCGACGCGGGCTGAACCTGATCTCCCCCCCCCTGAGGGCGCTTACCACGCAGTGGGCGGCGCGCTACCGGCGCCGCGGAATTCGCCCGCCACACCTCCGGCTGATGGTGGTAGGTATGCCCAACGTGGGCAAGTCCACATTCATCAACCGCCTCGCACATGAGAGCCGCCTCAAGACCGCCCCTATGCCGGGCGTCACACGTGGCCTGACCTGGGTGCAACTGCGCAATGATTGGTTGCTGATGGACACACCTGGAGTGATGCTGCCTCGCATTGACGATGAGGCGACCGCGCACCGCCTGGGCTGGATCGGCGCCCTGCCGGATGCTGCGCTGGGCATGGAGGCCCTAGCTCTCTCGCTGCTGGCATGGCTGATCCCGCGCAGCGGCGCAGCCCTGGCTGCCCATTACGGGTTGGACGAAGCCCCGCCGGCCGACCCCTCGGCTTGGCTGGACGCCCTCTGCCACCAGCGAGGCTTGCTGCAAAGCGGCGCTGCGCCGGACCTGCAACGCGGCGCCCAGGCCTTGCTGACGGACTTCCGCGCGGGGCGATTGGGGCGCTTCACGCTGGAAGCGCCGCCCACCACGGCCTCCCCTGCCACGTAAAAGGCCGCTTGGCGCCTAATGGATCGAGTAGTCAAATCTAAGCGTATGTATACATAATATTCCGAGCGGGGAATACCTGCGCCCCGTTGCCAACAGGCTCGACAAGACCGACCTGGGGCGTGATAGGCACGAGCGGCCGCGACGAGCGGCCGGGAGTTACTCCTGTGGGGGCTTGCTAGGGATGCCCCAGTGCCCGCGGGGCAGATAGCCGTAGCAACTGAAGGTCATCACCACCACCCCATCCTGATTGGCAACTTCCCCTTCGCCATCAATACGATGGCGCTCCGGCTGCACTGCGGTCACGGTGAAGGTGCAGCGCAGCACGTCCCCCACGTAGACGGGCTTGTCGTAGCGGAAGGTGATCTCGCGGGCCAGGAAGTTCATCGAGCCCCCGATCTGCGTGGCCATGCCGGCCTGGAACAGTCCGGGCAGGATCACCGTGCGGAAGCCCGCGGCACGGGCGAATTCGGGGTCCGTGTGATAGCCGCCGTGGTCGCCCGTGAGGCGTATGGTGGCCTCCAGGTCCGCCTCCGTGACGGTGCGCGTAAATGTACGCTGCATCCCCACGTGCATGTCGTCGATGAGGAAGTGTCGCTTGGTCATGCGCGGGGGCAGTGTGGCGGGGAGGGAAAGCATGTACGGCGCCACGGAGGCGCCGTACACGGCTCAAGCCTGCTTGAGTACCTCGGCCATGGTCTGCCCGATGCGGTCTGGTGTGGGCACCACATGGATGCCCGCAGACCGGAGGGCGGCCATCTTCTCCGCCGCGGTGCCGTGACCGCCGGAGATAATCGCGCCGGCGTGGCCCATGCGGCGGCCGGGAGGCGCCGTCTGACCGGCGATGAAGCTCACGATGGGCTTGGTCACGTTCTGCTGGGCAAAGATGGCTGCCTCCTCCTCGGCCGAGCCGCCGATCTCGCCAATCATAACGATGGCCCGGGTGCCGGGATCGTCCTGGAACATACGCAGGCAGTCAATAAAGTTGGTGCCGTTGACCGGGTCGCCCCCGATGCCGATGCAGGTGGACTGGCCCAGCCCCAGTTGGGTGAGTTGCCACACAGCCTCGTAGGTGAGCGTGCCCGAACGAGAAACCAATCCGATATCCCCTGCCTTGTGGATGTAGCCCGGCATGATGCCGATCTTGGCCGCGCCGGGCGTGATAATGCCTGGGCAGTTGGGGCCGATCAGTCGCCTGCCGCGGCTCTTCACGTAGCGCACGGCGCGCACCATATCCAGCACGGGCACGCCCTCGGTGATGCAGATGATCAGATCGATGCCGGCCTCAGCGGCCTCCATCACGGCATCGGCAGCGGCGGGCGGGGGCACGAAGATCAGCGAGACCGTCGCGCCGGTTTCGTTCACCGCTTCCGAGACCAGATCGAACACAGGGACGCCCTCGAAGTCCTGCCCGCCTTTACCGGGCGTAACGCCGGCCACGATCTGCGTGCCGTATTCGCGGCAGGCCCGGGCATGCAGGGCCCCCTGAGAGCCTGTGATCCCTTGCACCATCACTTTTGTGTTCTGGTCGACCAGTACGGACATGCTTCCTCTCGCGCGCTTGGACGGATGGTGGACAGGGTTCAGCCCCGGGCGGCAGCGACGCTCATGCGTGCGGCCTCGTGCAGGCTGGTGGCCATTTGCAGCTGCTTGCCCATGCCAGAGTTGTTGATGATGTCGCGCGCCTCCTCCGCATTGGTGCCCTCCAGCCGCACCACGACGGGGATCTTCAGGCCCACGGTCTTGAACGCGGCCACCACGCCGTCGGCCACCACGTCGCAGCGCACGATGCCCCCAAAGATGTTGATCAGAATGCACTTCACGTTGGGATCGGCTGTAATGATGCGGAACGCCTTGGCCACCCGCTCCTGGTTGGCGCCGCCGCCCACGTCCAGGAAGTTCGCAGGCTCACCGCCTTCGTGTTTGATGATGTCCATGGTGCCCATGGCCAGCCCGGCGCCGTTGACCATGCAGCCGATGTTGCCGTCCAGTTTGATGTAGTTCAGTTCCGCATTGCTGGCCTCGATCTCCAGCGGCTCTTCCTCGTCCAGATCCCGCAAGGCCACGCTGTCCTTGTGGCGGAATAGGGCGCTATCATCGAAGTTCACCTTCGCATCCAACGCCAATGCGCGGCCGTCCCCGGTCAGCACCAGGGGGTTGATCTCCAACAGCGAGCAGTCCTCCGCCACGAAGGCGCGATACAGGTTGCCGATCATGCCCGCCAGCGGCCGCACCAACTCGGGGTTCACCTCCCGTGCCCGCAGGCCTTTGGCCAGGCGCAAGGCCTGGAAGGGCAGGATGCCCACGGTGGCGTCCACCGCCTCGCGCAGGATCAGCTCCGGCGTCTTGGCAGCGACCTCCTCGATATCCATGCCGCCTTCCGTGGAGGCCAGCACCACCACGGACTGCGTATCGCGATCCACCAGCATGGACAGGTACAGTTCCTTGCGGATGTCCATGCCTTCTTCGACCAGAACCTTGCGCACCTTCTGCCCCTGCGGGCCCGTCTGGTGCGTCACGAGTTGCATGCCCAGGATCTGCTGGGCGTTTGCTTTCACCTCGTCCAGGCTCTTGCTGACCTTCACGCCACCGCCTTTGCCCCGGCCACCGGCATGAATCTGGGCCTTGACGACCCACACGCTGCCACCGAGGGCCTGTGCCGCGGCCATGGCTTCGTCCACCGTCGCAGCGACCTTGCCCTTGGGCACAGGCACGTTATAGCGGGACAAAATCTGCTTGGCCTGATACTCGTGAATCTTCATGCGCCTCCCTGGGATGCAGCGTGGCCGGCCGCTGGTTCGTGCGGCTCACCCTCTATAATCTGGCGTGCAGGGAAAATCAACGTGGCATACATAATACAAAATATCTCAGGCTCGCAACGCTACCCGGCGTCCCTGCCCAGCACCCCGCCTATTCATTGCCGGGGGCGGATCTCAGCCCGGCCGACTGGAGCCCGGAAGGCTGCGCACACATGATCATCCAGTGGCTGGCCAAGCGCGGCATCTACTATGGCTGGGCCGTGATCGGAGTCATGTTCGTGACCCTGTTCATGGCATTGGGGCTGCGCTTCGCCTTCGGCGTGTTCTACGTAGCCATCCTGCAGGACACGGGCTGGGCGCGCGGTGAGACGGCGGCCATCTTTTCGATCTCCATGGCCGTCTACGCGCTCACAATTGTGCTCAGCGGCGCACTGTTCGATCGCTTCGGGCCACGCCGCTTGTTTCCCGCCGCCGCCGTGGTGCTGTGTGTGGGCCTGGTGCTCTGCTCCACCATCACCAGCGTATGGCGCTTCTACCTCTACTACGGGGTGCTGGTTGGTGCATCCTTCGCCATGCTGGGGTTCCCGACGCATATGGCGGTGGTGCCACGCTGGTTCGTTCGCAAGCGGGGCTTGGCCTCCGCGCTGGCCCTGTCCGGCGTCGGAATTGGTTCGCTTCTGATCACACTGCTGACCGAGCGCCTGGTATTGGGCATCGGCTGGCGCAGTACCTATGTGGTTTACGGCCTGCTGATCCTCGCCGTGCTGGTGCCACTGAACCTCTTGATCCATCGCGAATCACCTCAGGCGCTAGGCCTGCAGCCCGATGGCGCAGCCGAGCCTCCGCCGGAACTAACGGCCAACGGCACCGAGGGGTTCACGCTGCGGGCGGCGATGCGCGCCCCGGCCTGGTGGATGCTGCTTGTCGCTGTCTCCATGATCGGCTTCTCTTCCATGACCATGGTGGTGCACCAGACCCGGCTGTCGTTGGATCTGGGCTACGACCTGGGCACGGCATCGCTTTTGTTCGGCATGACAGGGATCACCCGCACGGCCGGACAACTGACGTGGGGTTCGCTATCCGACCGTTTCGGGCGCAGCCCGATCTACCTCACGGTCACCGTGTTGGGGCTGCTGGGGATCGCCTGCCTGTTCCTCGCGCGGGGCTCGCCGCAGTTCATCTACCTGGCGGGATTCACGCTGCTGTTTGGCTTCGGCTATATGGGGCTGAGTCCCGTCTACGCGTCAACCGTGGCGGATCTGTTCCCTGGGCGACATCTCGGCAAGATCCTCTCCATGCTCGATATCGGGTTCGGCGTGGGCGCCTCCAGCGGGCCCTGGCTGGCCGGCTACCTGTTCGACCGCACCGGCAGCTACGATGACATGCTGTTGCTGATCTCAGCCAGCGTTGTCGTCACGGGCGTGGCGATGTACCTGGCCACCCGCCAGCGGCCGCCCTTGCTTGCCTGAAGGCACCCGGGCCCATGCTTCCCACCCCGTTTTCCAGCCGGCGTGCGCTGGAGTGGCTGCAGAACCTGTCTCGCGCCGCGGGTACCGGCAAGGCCATGGTCGAGGCCGACCTCGCCACGCTGGCCACCCTGCTGGCCCACGCCGGCGCTGAGCCAGTGGACGATGCCGATGCCGCCATGGGGGCCCGTGTGCGTGGGCGCGAGACCGGACCGCCCTGGCTGGTCTGCGCACCCGCCGTGCGCGCGCCCGCAGAGTCCGCTGCCCGCTGGCGCCCCAATGCCCATGGAAGTGGCGCGGCAGTGCTGCTCACGCTGCTCGAAGCCCTGACGGATGCGCCGCCGGCCCAGGACGTGCTCTGCCTGCTGTTCCCGGCCACCCTTGATGACCCTGAAGGCCTGGAGGCGGGGAACGCCTGGGCTGCGCGCGACCTGCTGCCGCTGCAGGGGGTGGTGGCCGTGTGGCAGGTGGCGGCACCGGGGCTGGCACTCGACCTCGATCTGCGCAGCCTCGTGCACCCTCAGGCTCGGGCGCTCAAGCACGAGTTGTTCTCGCTTGGCCAAGCGCTAGGCCACGAGGCATTTGCACGGGGGGTGCAAACGGCCTTTCCGGGGCCACACGTGCCCTTCCTGGAGCGCGGACTGGCGGCCGTCCCCCTGTGCGCCAGTGCTGATCTGGCTGCGGGCAGCGAGGACGACCAGCTCGCGGACTGCTCAGCGGAGTCCCTGCAAGCAGTGGGTGAGACGCTGCTCCGCTTCCTACGCGGCGAGCGCGTGGTCTAGCCTCACACACGCTCAACAAACGGCTCTCCGCAGCCCGTTCAGGCCTCCGGTTCAATTGACTTGACGGGCTTTCGATGGCATACCCGAAATGAGTAGATGCAACCTGGCGAAATTGGGGCGCCCTGGAAACTCCACACGGCAACCAGCCATCCTTGACGACCTTCAGCGGCACCGGCCGGGTCCGTCGGTGCAGCGAGAGTCCCGGCACATGCGTTTGATGGATCGCTACAGCCTTCGCCGCAGGTCACCGCTGTGGGGGCCGCTTTGCGACATCGCCGGCGCGAAGAGCGAGGCGTGCAGGCTACCGCGCGTCGCAGCGGCGGGCTGGCGCCTTCAGGACCGGGGGATAGAACTGTTCCGCCAAGCACCCTGCGGGGCCCCCGGCATCCGACGCCCTCCGCCCCTCGTGCAAGCGTGGCGAACCAGCCGATGACCATCGAACCCGAACCTCCCAGTCCGGCAAGAACTCTCCTGCTGACGCGTCGAGACGGCATCGTCCAGGTCACGCTGAACCGCCCCGAGAAGCTCAACGCGCTCGACCGCCGGCTCCAGACTGAGCTCACAGAGACGCTCGCTTCCCTGGCCGCGGACGACACGGTACGCGTCCTGATCCTGACGGGGGCAGGGCGGGGATTCTGTGCCGGCCTGGACCTGTCAGACTTCCAGAACAGCCTGACGCACTTCCAGGAGCCGCCGGCCGAGGCCAGTGTGTTCCAGCAGTTGGAGGCGGTCCCGCAGCCCGTGATCGCAGCCATCAACGGACCGGCGGTGACCGGCGGGTTTGAGCTGGTGCTGGCTTGCGACGTGCTGATGGCCAGCCGTGCAGCAACATTCGCGGACACCCACGCCCTGATCGGCGTCCCCCCGGGAGCGGGGCTCTCCCAGAAGCTCTCGCGGATTATCGGCTTGCCACGCGCTATGGCGCTTAGCCTCAGCGGGGACTTTCTGGACGCCGAAACTGCATATACATCGGGCCTCGTGAGCCACCTCTGCGAGCGCGAAGCTCTGCTGCCGGAAGCATGGGCGCTGGCTGAGCGCATTGCCGCAGCCGAGCCGGCCACCGTGCGCCACATGAAGCAGCTCATCCGCAAAGGATCGCGCCTGCCGCTGGGCGAGGCTCTGCAACTGGAACGTGACATGCACGACGCCTGGGCGGAGCGGGCAGACCTGGACGCCGTCCTGGGACGGCGCGAACGCGTGTTGCGACGCAACCGCGGTCAGCACGCCAAAGCCTGAACCCGCAGGGGCCATCCGACCTGGCAGGGACGCCGCGTCGACAAATATGGCCGCTGCAAAGCACCAACGGATCAGAGGAGACAACGCTCAGTGCAAGCCGTCTACCCGGAACTCCCGACCGCGGGACTGGTGGGAATCCTGGTGTGCCTACTGTTTTCCGCGTTCTTCTCCGCGTCGGAGACCGCGTTGACCTCCCTCTCGCTGCACCGCACCGAGCAGATCATCGCGCGGCACACATTCTGGGGACGCGCCCTGCAGACCTGGAGGCACAATCCCAACGGCGTGTTGACGACCATCCTCATCGGCAACAACATCGTCAACATCACGGCTAGCGCGTTGGCCACCGAGGTGGCGAGCAGCCTGTTCCCCTCTCAGGGCATCACCATCGCCATCGGCGGCATGACTTTCCTGCTGCTGTTCACCGGGGAGATCACTCCCAAGACCATAGCCCGCACCTACGCCGACGTGCTGGCGCCCGCGCTGATGAACGTGGTGCTGATCTTCCACGTGCTGTTCTTCCCAGTGACGTGGGTGATCGCGTGGTTCATCAGGGGCCTGTTCCGGCTCTTCGGCGGCCGCCAGCGCGGTGGCGAGCGTGTGACCGAAGAGGATATCGAGTACATCGTGAGCCTGGGCCGCCGCCAGGGCACGCTGGACAAGGACAAGGAGCACCTGCTCAGCTCGATCTTCGAGTTCAGCGATACCACGGCCCGGGAGATCATGGTGCCCCGCACCGACATCATCGCGGTGCCCGTGGATGCCAGCTACGAGAAGGTGGTCGAAATCAGCCTGGAATCCGGCTTCAGCCGTATCCCGGTGTTCGAGGAGACGATCGACAAGATCGTAGGTATCTTCTACACGAAGAATTTGATCACCCCACCGCTGCGCGAGGAGCAGGGGGCCTTCCTGGCCAGCCGGATGCGCCCGGCAGTGTTCGTGCCGGAGTCCAAGAAGATCAGCGAGGTGCTCAAGCTGTTCCAACGTGAACGCATCCACATGGCCATCGTGGTGGATGAGTTCGGTGGTACCGGCGGCTTGGTCACCATGGAGGACATCATCGAGGAACTGCTGGGCGAGATTCAGGACGAGTTCGACACCGAGGAGGAGCGACTCGTCAAGTCCGAAGACGGCGCGTATTTGGCCGACGCCCGCCTGAACGTGGACGAACTGGAGGAGGAATTCGAGCTCAGTTTTCCCGATGACCGCGACTACGAGAGCCTCGGCGGCTTCCTGATGGAGGAGGCCCATGAGGTGCCCTCGGCCGGCTGGGAACACGCCTATCAGGGCTACCGATTCCGTGTGCTGGAGGCCGACCCCCAACGCGTCATCAAGGTGGAGATTGAACGCTTGGCCCCCAACGAGGCCGGGGACGGCACGCCGGCCCCTGATGAGCGACAGGAACCGGAAGGTGATGCCGCTACTCCCCCCAAGGCGGGCGCCGGCGGCTGATTTACGTCGACTCGGCGCACATACTACCCGCCGCGGCGTGCGCGTGAACGGGATATGGCCGGCCAACGATATACGCCTCGTCTACACGGATTTCCCGTTGCGTTCCGCGCGGGTGCGATCCTATGATGGACCGCACGGTGGCGGTGGCCGCTCCGCCAGCTAGGGAGGGTTGGTCCCGGGAGAATCACGCACCAATGGGAGGTGACGGAGTTGAATCTACTGCGCAAACCGCTGCGGTCGTTGTTTGGTGGCAAGCCAAGCGAGGGGGCTCCATCCGCCCCGGCCGGAGCCAACGGTGGAGCAACGGAAGTCGCGCTGCAGCACCTGTGGACGGAGCAACCCAACGCCCTCAAGTTCCTGGTGGGCACCACCCTGCTGCCCTTCGGAGAACAGCGCCGCTACGACAACCGTGAGGCCGCCGAGGAATCTCCGTTGGCCCAGGCCATCTTCGAAGCCGGCGGTATCGCCGCGATCGCCCTGGACGGCAACACGATCACGGTGGAAATGGAGGAGGACGCTGACTGGGACGGTCTGATGAAACGCGTGCCGGACATGATGCGGAAGTTCTTCGCCGCAGGTGGGACGCCCATGCGCTCCGCTGCGCCCACCGGGACGGCACCGTCCTCCGAATCCGGTGCCGGCGACGCCTCCAAGCGCTACAAGTTCGGCTTTCGTCAAGTGGAGGGCCGTGCCCGCGAAGAGCAGATCCGCATCGTGCAGGAACTGTTCGACAAGGAGGTGAACCCGGCGGTGTCGGCACACGGTGGCTACTTCACCCTGCTGGACGTGCAGGACAACAACGTCTATGTGGAGCTGGGTGGTGGCTGCCAGGGCTGCGGGATGGCGAACGTAACCCTGCGCCAGGGTGTGGAAGAGCGTCTGCGTGAGGTGCTGCCGGAGATGGTGGACCTGATCGACCAAACCGACCATGCTTCGGGCTCCAATCCCTACTACCAAGCCAGCAAGAAGTGACGGCCACCAGCCGCAATCCACACGCCTCCTTCCGCGCGCCCGGCGCGATCCTGCTGCTCTCCTGCTACGAGCTGGGCCACGCCCCGTTGGGCTTGGCCTCGCCCATGGGCTTCCTGAACGCCGACGGCTTCCGCCCGGCGCTGCAGGATCTGGCCACCGAACGCCTTGACGCGGAACGCGTTGCGCAGGCCCGCTTCGTCGGCATCTCCGTGCCCATGCACACGGCCCTGCGGCTGGGTCTGCGGGTCTCGCAGCGGGTGCGCGAGCTGAATCCCACGGCCCACGTCTGTTTCTACGGCCTCTACGCGGGCCTCAATGCCGACCTGCTGCTGGAGGGACCCGCGGACAGCGTGATCGGCGGCGAGTACGAACCGGCGCTGGTGGGTCTGCTGGAGGCCTTGGAAGGCGGCGATGACCTGCAAACCGTGGCCGGTATTTCCACCGATGGCACGCGGCATCCCCCGCGCCTTGACCGCACGGCCTTCGCTGCCCCGGCGCGCTCGCAACTGCGTCCGCTCACCAGCTATGCGCACCTGGAACTGCCCGAAGGCGAGGGCAGCGCCAAGCGCACGGTGGGGTATGTGGAGGCGAGCCGGGGTTGCAAGCATCTGTGCCGGCACTGCCCCATTCCGCCGGCCTATGGCGGCCGTTTCTTCGTGGTGCCGCGCGAGGTGCTGCTGGCCGACATTGAGGTGCTCGTCGCCCAGGGTGCACAGCATATCACCTTTGGCGATCCGGACTTCCTGAACGGCCCCAGCCACGCCCTGCGCCTGGTGCAGGCCCTCCACGAGCGCTTCCCCGACCTCACCTATGACGCGACGATCAAGGTGGAGCACCTGCTGCAGCACCGCGCATTGCTGCCGGAACTGGCGCGCACGGGCTGCCTCTTCATCGTCACTGCCGCGGAATCGCTGAGCGAGACCGTGCTGGCACACCTGGACAAGGGCCACACGCGTGCCGACCTGGCCGAGGCAATTGCGGCCGTGCGGGCAGCCGGCATCGCGCCACGCCCGACCTGGGTGCCGTTCACGCCCTGGACCACGCTGGAGGATTACCTCGAGTTGCTCGCGTTCGTGCGGGCCGAGCGGCTGATCCACCACGTGGACCCGGTGCAGTACGCCATCCGGCTGCTGGTGCCGCCCGGCTCGGCGCTGCTGGACACACCGCAGCTCACGCCCCACCTGGGTGCGCTGGACGCCGAGGCGCTCACCTACACTTGGCGCCACCCCGACCCCCGCATGGACGCGTTACAGACGCGCGTAGCGGCCCTCGTGGAGTCGGCGGCCACGCAGGGAGAGGACCCTGCCGCAACCTTCCGCACCGTATACGACGCAGCGCTGGCAGCGGCTGGCCAACCCGCCCTGGCGCCCGACTGGCTGGCAGCGCATGGCCACCCGCCCGCGCCGCGGCTCAGCGAGCCCTGGTTCTGCTGAGCGGAGCCCACTGGAGACCAGTTGGCCTCCCTGCTCTAGTCTGTGTTTTGAAGGGCCTGCCGGCCATCAGGGCGGGGTCCTTGGACCTGGCCCCTAGGATGGACCGCACGGGTCACTGCGGTCGCTGCCCACCTCGCCCTACGCCATTGCTTTGACGCTGCTTTTAGCTCGCGCAGGCGGAAGTTTCCGTATCCGCGTGGATGTCGAAGCGCAGGTGCGAATGGGCGGTGCGCAGAGCCGCTTCCACCTGCTCGGGCCGCTCGCCTTTCGCGAAGATGAAGCCCAGGTAGCGATGGCCCTCCGGCCACGGCACCACAGCCTGGGTTAGCGGGATGCTGATCTCGATCTCCGTTATGCCTGGCACACCCCGGGCAGCCTCCAGACCATGTACAGCCTCAAGCTGCCCACCCGCCGGCACGGGAATCATCAGCACGCCCGCGGCGCTGGCCTCGCGCTGCGCATCCGTCGGCGGCTGACCCAGCGCCTGACGCAGGATCAACTCCTCCAGCGACATACCCGAGCTGAAGCGCAGCGTGCGCGAGCAGTGCCCGCCGATGGAGCGCGTGGCGATCTCCAGCAGGTAGGGCTCCCCGCCATCCAACCGTAGTTCCGCGTGTGCGGGCCCCGTGCGCAAACCCAGCGCCCGCGCGCCCGCCGCAGCCACTGCGAGGGCCCGGCGTTGCACGTCAGCAGGGTGACGCGATGGCGTGACGAATAGCGTTTCCTCGAAGAACGGCCCATCCAGCGGATCGGGCTTATCGAAGAACGCCAGCAACTGGAACTCGCCGTCGCGGATCATGCCCTCCAGCGCCACCTCCTGCCCCGGCATGAAGGACTCCACCAGTACCTGCCCCGCCAGTTCCCCACCCGCTACCTGCAAATCCGGATCGTCCAACAGCCGTGCGATGCGCCGGAAGGCAGCCACGAAGCCCGCCGCATCGTCCGCGCGAATCACGCCACGGCTGGCATTGAGGAAGAGCGGCTTGAGCACGCAAGGATAGGGCACCTGGGCCGCCAAGGCCTCCGGCTCGGCACTCAGAGGCCAGGCGCGAAACCAGGGCGAGCGTAGACCGGCCGCCTGCGTGATCTCGCGGAAGACCAGCTTGTTGCGGCTAGCCACCGCGCCCTCCTCCGGGTTCGTGGGCAGGCCTAGGGCCGCGCAGGCCCGCGCCGCCAGCACCGTGGCAGAGTCATCCACGGAAACCACCGCTTGCAGGGGCTGCGCCGCATGCAGCCGGCCGATCTCCGCTGTGGCCCCGTCCAGCGCCTGGAAGTCCAGCGAGACGACGCCCCCGGTGTGCAGGGCCTCCAGCGGATCGGGGCGGTCCAGGCCCACCACGACCTCCACGCCGATGCGGCGCGCGGCCTCCAGGAAGTCAGTGGCCCGATAGGTCTGGGTGCCCATCAGCAGTAGGACGCGATCCATGGTTGCACCCGTGATGTCAGCAGCTTGCCAGGTTATCTCCCTCCCACCGGCCGCCGGCCGTTGGCCCCCTGCCGATGCCCCATTCGCTCAGCCGGATTTTGCCTCGCTGCCCAACCCCACGAAGAACTCGTGGGTCATCTTCTGCGAGATGCCCTGCAACAGACGCAGACCGACTCGGGCGATCAACCCGCCGACCTGCAGGTCGCCGCTGTAGGCTACGCGCGTGTGCCCATCCTGCTCATGCAGGTGCACCGTACCGTCACCCTTGACGAAGCCAGGCTTGCCCGCGCCATCCACATGCAGCCGGTATGAATCCGGTGCCTGCTTTTCTGTGATGCGCAGCTTGGCCTTGTACGTGCCCTTGATGGCAGCCACGCCGATCTTCAGCACGGCCTCGTACTCGTCCGGCCCCGTCTCGTTGAGGGACTCGCAGCCCGGCATGTGCTTCCCCAGCACCGCGGGATCGTTCAGAATCTCCCACACGCGGTCGCGCGGGGCCTCGAAGATGACTTCGCCTTCCAGCTTCAAGCGTGTCGCTCCATCGCAGGGGGCCCCGGGGAGCACCCGCCGAGGTCCTTAGTATAGCGCGGCGGCGCGCCAGGACCCAAATCCTGGGCACCGGGAGGAGGGCGCGGGGGCCGGCGCTGCGGCCGACCCCGCGCGGCACTGCGAACTTGGTGCTAGGCACCCATGGCTTGCTGCAGGGCACGCCCCGTATAGACCTTGGCCACGTGCGCGCGATACTCCACCGAGCCGTTCAGCGGGTCCTCCAACGGATCGGTGATGTCGGATGCCAGCGCATCGGCCGCGGCCTTGATGGATGCCGCATCCAGCGTCTTTCCGGCCAACGCCTCTTCCACCGAGGCGGCCCGGAAGGCCTTGCCGCAAAGGCCGGTCACGCCGATGCGGGCACGCTTGCAGGTCTTCCCGTCCATCTCCAGCACGGCGGCCACGCCCACCAGCGGATACCCGGAGGCCTGCTGCGGTAACTTGGCGTAGGCCGTATGCCTGCCCGTGACCGGAACCGTGATGCTCACCAATACCTCGTCGGGCTCGATGGACGTCAGCAGCGAGTCCACGATGAAGTCCGACACCTTCACGGTGCGCTGTTGCTTGCCCTGCAGGGTTACTTCGGCTTCCAGCGCGATCGCGGCCGCCGGCACGTCCGCCGCCGGGTCTGCGTGTACGAGGGCTCCGCCGATGGTGCCGCGGTTTCGGACCTGCACGTCGCCCACGACTGCAGCGGCCTGGGCCAGCACGGGGCACTTGGCCAGCACTGTCTTGTCGCGGCTCACCTCGTCGTAGGTCATGCCGGCTCCGATGACGAGCTTGCCGCCGGACTCGCGCACGCCCTTGAGATCAGCCAGCTTGCGCAGATCCACCAAGTGCGAGGGCATCGCCAGGCGTAACTTCATCAACGGAATCAGGCTCATGCCTCCGGTGATGACCTTGGCCTCATCGCCATACTGGCTCAAAAGCTGGGTGGCCTCGGCCAGGGAGCCCGGGACATGGTACTCGAACTTTTCGGCAAACATGGGGTCTCCTTGGCTTAGCGGGAATGCGCCTGGATGGCCTGCCAGAGCTTGGCCGGCTTGAAGGGCATATCGAGGTGCTTGATGCCCAGGGGCTGCAGGGCGTCCAGCACGGCGTTGAAAACGGCCGCCGTGGCGCCGATGGTACCGGCCTCGCCGATGCCCTTGGCGCCGATGGGGTTGACCGGCGTCGGCGTCTCGGTGTGGTGGTTCTCGAAGCGCCCCACCATGTTCGCCTTGGGCACCGCGTACTCAGTCAGCTCACCGGTGAGCAGTTGCCCGTTCTCGTCGTAGACCACGCCCTCGAAGAGCGTCTGGGCCATGCCCTGCACGATACCGCCGTGCACCTGGCCATCCACGATGAGGGGGTTGATCACCGTGCCGCAGTCGTCCACGGCCACAAAGCGTTGGATCTCCACCTGCCCGGTGTCCTTGTCGATCTCCAGCACACACACGTGCGTGCCGAAAGGAAAGACGAGGTTGGACGGCTCGAAGCGGCTGGTTTCCTCAAGGCCCGGCTCGATATCCGTGGGCACGGTGCCGGGTCCTTTCCAGGAGAAGTCGTAGGCCATTGTCGCGACTTGGCCGATGGTAACCTTGCGGGCCGGCTCGGCCTTCACGAAGATCTCCCCGTTCTCGTAGGCCATGCCGTCCGGCTGGGCATCAAGCATGTGCGCCGCGATCTTCTTCGCCTTCTCCTTTACCTTGCCCAGCGACATGCTGAGCGCCCCGCCACCCACGGCCATGCCGCGGCTGCCGTAGGTGCCGTTCCCATAGGGCACGGCCAGCGTGTCCGAGTGCAGCACGCGTACGTTGTCCATGGGCACGCCCAACTCATCGGCCGCGATCTGGGCGAAGGTGGTCTCCTCGCCCTGACCGTGGGGAGAGATGCCGGTAAGCACAGTCACCATGCCGCTGGGCTCCACCTTCACCGTGCTCACGTCCCAGAAGCCTGCGCCCGGTGGTGCCAGCCACGAGGGCCCCACGCCGCAGAGCTCCACGTAAGAGCATAGGCCGATGCCCATCAGGCGGCCCTCCGCGCGCGCCTTCTGCTGTTCCGCGCGAAGCTGCTTATAGTTGGAGACCTCCAGCGCCTTGTTGAGCGCCTTCTCGTAGTCCCCGGAGTCATAGACCAGCCCGGTGGGCGGGGTGGCCGGGAACGTGCGCAGGAAGTTCTTGCGGCGCACCTCGGCGGGGTCCAGCCCGGTCTCCCGGGCAATGACGTCCATCACCTTCTCGGCGATCATTGTCGCCTCTGGCCGGCCCGCGCCGCGGTAGGCATCGGTGGCCATCTTGTTCGTCAGCACCCCGTACTGCTCGAACCAGAAGGCCTGGGGATTGTAGCAACCCGTCGCCATTACGGCCGTGAATCCCCCGATGGATGGCGTCAGGAGCTGCATGTGCGCGCCCAGATCGCTGAAGAAGCGCAGCTTGAGGGCCAGCCAGGTGCCGTCCTTGTTGAAGGCGATGTCCACGTACTGCACCTGGCCGCGACCATGGATGGTGGCGGCAAACTCCTCGCGGCGCCGGCCGGTGTACTTCACCGGGCGCTCCAGGGTCTTGGCCAGATACGGCGTGAGAATCTCCTCCGCGTACAGGTTCAGCTTGGAGCCAAAGCCGCCGCCCACGTCCGGGGCGATGAAGCGGATATTGGTCTCCGGATGGGAAATCATCAGCGACAGAAACGTGCGGGCCAAGTGCGGAATCTGGCTGGAGCTCCACACCGTGAGCTGATCGCGCCCCACGTCGTAATCCGCAAGGGTCGCGCGGGGCTCCATGGCCATGGGAATCAGGCGCTGATTGTCGAAACGGAACGACGCGGTCATCTCGGCTTCGGCGAAGAGCTTGTCCACCTGCGCCTTCGCCTCCGGCGTGGGTCCGCCTGGGATATGGAAGGCGATGTTGGAGCCGAATTCCTCGTGGATGACGGGGCTGTCCTTCTCGATGGCCTTCTCCGGATCGACCACGGCGGGCAGATCCTCGAAGTCCGCCTCGATCAGATCGATCGCATCCTGGGCCAGATAGGGGTCCGTGGCCACAACGGCCGCATAGGGCTGCCCCACGAAGTTCACCTTCTTGCTGGCCAGGAGGGGGTAAGCAGGGACGTTCAACTTCACGCCCGCCGAGTAGTGGTTGCCCTCGGCATTTTGCACGCCGCAGGGCACGCCACCCACCTTGCCTTCCAGGTCTGCACCCGTGTAAACGGCCACCACCCCGGGCGCCTTGCGAGCAGCGGAGACGTCGAGGTTCGTGATGCGGGCGTGTGCGCGGTCGCTGCGCAATAACGCCAGGTAAGTCACGTTGGGCAGCTTGACGTCGTCGGTGTATTTGCCTTTGCCGGTAATGAAGCGCGGATCCTCCTTGCGCTTGATCTTCTGGCCGATCATTCGGTTGGGCGTTGCCATAGCCATGGGAATGCTCCTCTGTGGTGAGCCTTGGCGATCATTCGCGGCGGCCGCCGGTGCGGAAACGCACGCGGGGCGGCGCTAGCGCTTCATCTTCTGCGCGGCCGATTGCACGGCGTTGATGATGTGCTGATAGCCGGTGCAGCGGCACAGGTTGCCCTCCAGGCCGTGCCGAATCTCTTCCTCGGTCGGGTCCGGATTGCGCGAGAGCAGGTCGTACGCGCTCATGATCATGCCGGGGGTGCAGAAGCCACACTGCAGCCCATGCTCTTCCCAGAAGCCTTCCTGGATGGGGTGGTATTTGCCGTTCTGCTTAAGGCCCTCCACGGTCGTGATCTTGGCGCCATCGGCCTGCACCGCAAAGAGCGTGCAGGACTTCACCGCCTTGCCGTCCAGGATCACCGTGCAGGCCCCGCACATGCTCGTCTCGCAGCCCACATGCGTGCCTGTCAGCCCCAGCGTCTCGCGCAGGTAGTGCACGAGCAGCAGCCGCGGCTCCACTTCTGATTCGTGGCGCACGCCATTTATTTCAACATTGAACTTTACTGCCATGGTAGTTCCCTCCCGCAAACGCCGTGTATCGCTGGCGCACCGCGGCGACCAGCAGGCGTGGGTACGTTCGTGGTGATGGGTGCGGATAGTACAGATGGGAACTGACGACGTAGCCCGTCGCTGCTTCCCCCGGCACCCACATCCGTCTCCCGCCCAGGACGGATGGGCTCTCTCCCTATGGTCTAGCCATTGACGAATGCGGCCGCCATGTCAATGGGAAACAGGCGTTGATTGCAGGCTGCCCCGCGCCGTTCAGCCCCCGCCCTTGAAGTAGGCGCGGTCGAACTGCTCCAAAAAGGCAGCCTGCTCCTCCGCGGCGTAGCCCTCGAAACGGAGCTCGACGAACGTGACCGGAATGCGCACCACGGCGCCCAGGATCCGCTCCCGCTCCTCGCCCAGCACAATGCGGAGGCGCATGCCTTCGCCTTCCGCCACGATCTCCGTGCCGTTGACGACGTAGGGAATGGCGTTGAGCGCGCGGGGCAGGATGCGGAAGAAGTCGGCATGGTTGATGCCCATCTCCTTGCGCACGGTGCGCGCATGCGTCTCGTCGGAGCCAGCCATGGGGAGCCTCATCCGCCCGCGATGGGGGGGAAGATCGAGAGTACCTCGCCCGGACGCAGAGGGCGCTCGCGCCGCTCCTGCGGCAACACGTGGTAGCCATCCACCATGACGAGATGGGCCAACGGGGGCGGTATCGCCAGCCGGTCGATGACGTCCTGCGCCGTGGCGCCGTCGGCCAGATCCAGATCAACCTCCTCCCCGTTGGATTCCGGCGGCAGCCTGGATCGCAGCGTCGCGAAAAGTTTGACCTTGACGATCACGCATCGACTCCTAGCCGGCTGCCAGAGGCATGATGGGGATCTTCTTGCCGTAGTCCGTGAGCCCCAGGTAGGCGTCCATGATTCTTGTTGGCTCGGCCTTCAGCATGTCCTTCCACTGGCCAAGCGGGATGCGGTTTTGGATCATGCCGCGCAGAATGCCCACCTGCTCGAACTGGCCGATGTGGATGGCCCCCACCAGCACATCGTCCTTGAACTCCAGCCGGATGTAGCGATGGTTCGCTTCATCGAGCCACTCGCCGTGCTCGCCGCCCTCCACGCCCATCCACTGGCCGAAGGAGTAGGTTGTCAGCCCCAGCAGCGCGATGACATTCATGATGAGGCTGCCCTTGTACTTCGCTGACTTGCCCGCCATGTTCAGCGCAGCGATCTGCCCATGCTCGGTGGCCGTGGGCTGGATCGCGTGCACGCTGAAACCGCCCGTGGAGAAATTGAGGCCCTGGGCCGTGTCGCCGGCCGCATAAACGTTGGGGTCACTGGTCTGCAGGAACTCGTTGACGAGGATGCCCTCGTCGGTCTTGATGCCGCTGCCCTCCAGGTAGTCCAGGATCGGCTTCACGCCGGTCGCCGTGACCACGACATCCGCGGGCAGGGCCTGACCACTGTCGAGCTGCAGCGTGAAACGCCGCTCGCCACCCGCCTCGATGCTGTTCACACGCGTCGAGGTGAGCACCTGCACGCCCTTGCTGGCGCACCACGCCTTCATCACGCCACCCCCCGCCTCGTTCATCATGCGCGGGGTCATGTGCGTCTCCGCCTCCACGACGGTCAGTGTCATGGACTGCGAGCCGATGGCATCCAGGATGATACTGCCGATGAAACCCGCGCCGATCAGCACGACGTGTTTGCCTTCACCCAGCCGACTCTTGATTTCGCGCGCGTGGGCCAGTGTCCAGCACGGGTAGATGCCCTCCTGGTCGACACCGGGAATAGGAGGTTGCAGCGGCCGTGACCCAGTGGCGAGGAGCAGCTTGTCATAGGGAACCTGCTGCCCATCGTCCAGGGTGACCTGCTGGCCCTGGGTATCCACCTTGGTGACGCGCTTGCCCTGCAGCACCTCGATGCCCGCCTTGCGGTAGTGCTCCGGGTCGTGGCGCAGGTGCGTCCCGGCCTCGTCGATGTTCCCTTCCAGCAGGTACGGGATCGCCATGCGCGAATACGGCACCTCGGGCTCCCCGCCGATTAGGGTCACGGTGCCCGTCGGATCGATCTTGCGCAGGGTCTCCGCACCCACCACACCGGCCGGGCCGGCCCCCACGACGACATATCGCATGGCTGTTCCCTCCCGCTGCTGGCCCAACCTGGCGCCAGGACTGCAATAGCCAAAAAAAGAGGGAGGAGCCTGAAACCGCGCACCTCCCCCGTATTCGCGCTGCCGCGCACCGCCGTGCAGCCTGGGCGGCAATCCCGCCCGACGCCACGGCCCGTGTTGGCGCTACACGCCCAGGCGGCTCATCGTCTCGTCGGTGGGCACGCCATCGCGGCTCCAGCCGCGCAGCTCGTAGTACTGCGGCAGCATCTTATCCAGGTCCGCCACCCTGCCCTTGGCTGGGCCGGTCTTGGCCGCTTCCTTGAGCAAACGCTGGGGCAGCGTGTCCTGGTCGCCCTTGACGCCGGCATCCAGGTTGAACCTGCGCTCCATGTTCCAGATACGCTCGCCGATCTCCTGGAGGCGCTCCAGCGAGAAATCGCCCTCGCAGGCAGCTTCGATCTGCGACTGAATCTCCGGCAGTCCCCATGCAAACGTGGTGAACACGCACAGACCCGCAGAATCCACCACGGCAGTGACATCCTGGAAGGCCTTCACGAGCCCCGCCTTGCCATCCGTCGCCAGCGGGTCGGACTTTTCCGGAATGCCAAAGATCTCCGAGGAGACCGTGTAGCCCCGCAGGTGGCAGGCGCCCCGGTTGCTCGTGGCATAGGCGAGCCCCATGCCCTGAATGCCGCGCGGATCGTAGGCCGGGAATTCCTGTCCCTTGACCGTCATGGACAGCTCGGGCTTGCCGTACTTCTCGCACAGGCGCTTGGAACCCAGGCCGATGTCCTTGCCAAAGCCGACGCCCTTGCCCGTCAACTCGGTGATCTTGACCAGGGCCTCCGCATCGCCGAAGCGCAGGGGGAAGCCCACCTGCTGCTCGGTGATGGCGCCCGTCTCGAACAACTCCATCGCCGCGGCCACCGTGGCACCGTGGGAGATGGGGTCCATGCCGTGCTCATTGCACAGGAAGTTTACGAAGGTGATGGCGTCCAGATCGTCCACCCCCGTGTCCGCACCCAGACTCCAGGCGTTCTCGTACTCCACGCCGCCGGACTCCTTCTGGTATTCGGGTTTGTCCTTCACAGTCCAGTGTTTGGGATTGACCTTGGCCACCCGCTGGCACTGGATGGTGCACGCGAAGCAGGCTCCGTTGCGCACCAGGTTCTTGTGGCCGTCCGGGCCAACCTCGTGCATGGCCTCGCCCGAGATGTGCTTCGCCCCATCGAACTGCACGTCGCGATGGTTGTGGGTGGGCAACGCGCCGGTTTCGTTGATGACGTTCATCAGCACGTTGGTGCCGTAGGTGGGCAGCCCCTGCCCCGTGACGGCGTTCTCCGCGAGAATCTTCTTGCCGGCGGTGGTGGCCTTCATGAAGCTCATCGGGTCCCTCACCTTGACGCCCTTGGTACCCCGCACGGCCATGGCCTTCAGATTCTTCGAGCCCATCACCGCGCCGACGCCGGAGCGTCCGGCCGCCCTATCCAGGTCGTTGACAATGGCCGCGTAAAGCACGCCGTTCTCGCCCGCCTCACCGATGCTGGCCACCTTGATGTTGGGGTCACCCAGTTGCTGCTTGATGCCCGGCTCGGTGATCCACACCGACTTGCCCCAGTACTCGTCCGCTGGCAGAAGCTTGGCTTCGTCGTTGTTGATGTACAGCATCACCGGCTTGGGAGACTTGCCTTCGAAGATGATCATGTCCCAGCCCGCATTCTTCAGTTCCCCGCCGAAGAAGCCACCCGAATTGGAGCAGGCCACACAACCCGTGAGCGGACTCTTGGTGATGACCGACCACCGTCCGCCCGTGGAGGCATTGGTGCCCGTCAAAGGGCCCGTGGCCACAATCAGCTTGTTCTCCGGAGCGAACGCATCCACCCCGGGCGCAACCTCGTTGACCAGATACTTGGTGCCCAAGCCTCGCTGGCCCAGGTATTTGGCCGCCCAGTCCATGTTGGTGGGTTCTTCCTTCAAGGTGCCTGTGGTCAGGTTCACCCGTAGCAATCTCTTGGCCCAGCTCATGGAACTCTCCTGATCAAAGGATGCATTGCCCGCAACCTGCGGAACGCACCGCGCCGTCCCGCCCCGTGTACGCACGCCGATGCGCCTAGCTCGCTGCCACCTCCACCAGCTCAATGGCTGATGTGGGGCAGGATGCCACGCAATACGGCCCTTCTTCGTGACCTTCGCACAAATCGCACTTCACGACCTTGCCGGACGAGGGGTGGTAGACGACCGTTCCATACGGACAGGCGATCGTGCAGACCTTGCACCCGACGCAGATCGAGCCATCGAGCACCTTCGCTCCGTTGGCTTCGTTCTCGTAGATGGCCTCCACCGGACACGCATGGAGGCACCACGCTTCTTCGCATTGGAGGCAGGCGTAGGGCACGTTTTTCGAGACATCCGGCATCAGGAAGATGCGGATCCGCGACAGGTCCTGATTGAACACGCCCTCGTGCACAGCGGAACAGGCCAGCTCGCACTGGTGACACCCGGTGCACTTTTCGATGATGAAATTCAGCGCCTTAGCCACAACTCTGCTCTCCCCGGATCATGCGCGTACGGCCAAACCCCTTGCAGAAACGATTACCCGTTCACAGGCGCACCGCCTTGATGCCGGTCAATCGCCTGGAGGCCTCCATCCTCTACGCCAATTGAGACCGTCGTGCAATTTCTGGTTCGGCACTATCGCAAATTGGGCGGCAACGCGCAAAGCGTTCCACGCTTAAGCAGATGGCTTGAGGCGGCTCGTAAACAGCTCGCCGGCCCGCTCCAGGATAGGGTAGGCAGAGGAGGTCAGGTGGGAATTGATCCGCCTGAATTCGTTGAGGATATCCAGGTGGATGGAACTCGTGTCGATGCTTTCCAGGCGGTTGACGCGCAGCCGCGCCAGATGGCTCTCCGCTGCGTCGAGTTCCAACTGACGGAAGCGAGCCTTCTCCGTAAGCAGCCTGCGCGCCATCTCCACGTCGTCGGACATGAACACGGCCACCGCCAGCTTGAAGTTGTCCATCAGGCGCCGATGCAGGCTGGCGATCTCCACGAAGCCCTCGTCGGAGAAGTGCAATTTGTTGCGGATCTTCTTGGCCGCGAGTTCCATCAGGTTCTTGTCCACGATATCCCCGATATGTTCCAGGTTGATCGTGAATGAGAGAATCTCCTGCGCGCGCCGGCTGTCCTTGTCGTTCATGGGCTCCCGGCTCACGTCGGTCAGGTAGAACTTGATAGCCTGGTGCAGGGAATCCACCGTGTCGTCCATCTTCACGACGTCCTGGAGCAACCGCTCGTCGTCCAGGCGCAGCACATCCAGCGTGCGGGCCACCATGTGCTCCACAACATCGCCCATACGCAGTGTCTCGCGTTCCGCATTGGCGAGGGCCAGCGTAGGGTTCTCGATCGCCGAGCGATCCAGGTAGAGCGGATCGGCCGGATTGCCCGCCCCGGTGGCGTCCGGCAACATGCCCCGCATCAGTCCAGCCACCAGTGGCGTCAGGTACAGGAACACCACCATGAGGCCCAAATTGAACAGCATGTGATAGTGCGCGATCTGGCGCCCAGGTGCCCCGCCCATGGCGGCCGTGATCTCCGGCGCCCAGTGCAACAACGGGACGGCGACCACGACACCGCACAGCTTGAAAAGCAGATTGCCTACCGTGATGCGCCGCACCTCCGGCCCCGAGGCGAGTGTGGCCGTCACCGGGGGCAGCCCTCCGCCCAGGTTGGCCCCGAGCACCATCGCGAAGCCCATCTCCAGCGACACGATGCCCGAGCCCGCCAGCGAGGCGATCAGCAGCACGACCGCCAGCGATGAGTGCGCCAGCCACGTGACGGCGGCCGCCACCAGCACGAGCAGCAGCGGCTCCCCGCCCAGCGCCTCCAGCAGTGCCTGCAGCGCCCCCGCGTGGCGCAGCGGCTCGGAAACCGAGACGATCTCGCGCAGCGCCAGCAGAATCAGGCCCAGACCTATCAGGGCGCGGGAAACGTGCTGGCGCATGGCCGCACGGCTGGTCTTGAAGCCAATCACGCCGACCACGATCAGTAGCGGAGAAAGCCAACTCAGGTCGAACGAGAGCACCTGCACAACGAGGCTCGTGCCAACATCGGCCCCCAACATGACGGCCAGTGCCGGCGCCGTCTCCACCAAGCCCTGACGCGCGAACGAGGCCGTAATCATCGCCGTGGCCGTGCTGCTCTGGAGCAGACCCGTGGCGCCCAGGCCCACCAGCATGGCCAGCACCGGGTGGCCCATGCTGTGACCGATCAAGCGTCGCAGATCGGCCCCGAAGGCCTGATTGACCCCGATCTCAACCATGCGCATCCCCCACAGGAGCAGAGCTACCCCACCCAGTAGGTTCAGCAGCAGGATCGTGCCGTTGATGGCTACACCTCCTTTCAGGTGTGGCGCTTCACACCAACCAGCGGGTGCGTCCACGCGCGATTTTCCATCATAGCAGAAGCCGCGAAAAGGCTGAACGCCCGCCCGGCAATGCATCGGCGACGTGCCGGCGTGTAGAGCCCCGGCCCGGCGTGCTGCGTTGCTGGTTGCCCCCGGCCCTGCGGGCGGCTACCATGCCTCTTTGGCATAATCACTCCATGCGCGAACCGCAGCACTGGCACGATTGGCCCGCGCGAGGCAGACCTGGGAGGGACGACCGATGATGCACTACCGCAAGCTGGGAGGCAGTGGCCTCAATGTTTCCGCCGTCGGACTGGGCTGCATGTCCATGTCCGGCGTCTACGGCAAGAGCGACGATGCAGAATCGACGAAGGTCATTCAGCGCGCGCTGGATCTGGGGATCAACTTCATCGACACAGCGGACGCCTATGGCCGGGGCCACAACGAGGAACTGGTGGGCAAGGCCATCCACGAACACCGGGACAAGGTGGTGCTCGCGACCAAGTTCGGCAATACCCCCGACGGACCCAAGGGCCATCCGGACTACGTCGTGCAGGCCTGCGAAGCCAGCCTGAAGCGCCTTGGCGTCGACGCGATCGACCTCTACTACCAGCATCGTGTGGATCCCAACGTGCCCATCGAGGACACCGTGGGCGCCATGGCCCAGCTGGTCAAGCAGGGCAAGGTGCGCCACCTGGGTCTGTCCGAGGCTGCCCCGGAAACTATCCGGCGCGCAGCGGCCGTGCACCCCATTGCCGCAGTGCAGAGCGAATACTCACTGATGTACCGCGACGTGGGCGAGGAGACGCTGCCTGTCTGCCGTGAGCACAACATGGCCTTCGTGGCCTATTCGCCACTCGGGCGCTCGCTGCTCACTGGCGCCATCCAGGCCCTCTCCGACCTGCCGGAAGACGACCGGCGCCGCGCCCACCCGCGCTTCTTCGAGGAGAATCTGGACGCCAATATCACGCTGGTGCGCAAGGTCATGGAGATTGCCGAGGAGAAGAAGATCAAGCCCTCGCAACTCGTGTTGGCTTGGCTGCTGGCCCAGGACGATCGCATCGTGGCGCTGCCAGGCACCAAGCACATCTCCTACCTGGAGGAGAACGCAGGGGCTGTGACCGTGCGCCTCACCGAAGACGAACTGCACCAGATTTCCGACGCTATCCCGACCGGTGCCGTGGCGGGAGCACGCTATCCGGAGAAGCAGATGCGCGCCCTGCAGCTGTAGTCGCGCACCCCCGCTTGGCTCCGAGGCGCGGCCGCAGGCGACTCCGGTTGTCTACCCTGCGCCGGCGGGGCGCGGCCGCGCCGCTGCTGGCGGCGGGCCGGAAACAGCCCCTGAACGCGGGCTGAGTATACCCCTTGCATTCCCATGGATGACCCTCGCTGGGGGGCTTCGCAGCGCACCTAAAGCGCAGCCGGGAAGCAATCGGGATAATCGTGGACCCATCCGAAACCCACACGCCGCACAACCCGGCCGATTCGGCCGCAGCCGGGCCCGCCCCAATGCCCGAGCCTCCAACCGGCGGCCTGGACTCGCGCGTGGCGCGCGCCCTGCGCCGTTTGGCCCTGGCCACGCGTCGTTCCCTGGCCCAAAGCGCGGAGACGGCCGAGGCGTTCATGGTCACGGCCGGCCTACTGGGCTTGGTGGGGCAGCCCCTGTTCTATCTGATCTGGCGCTACGTCTTTCCCCAGCCCTACGAGAACCTGACCCTGCGCATGATCGGCAGTGCGCTGTGCGTGCCGGCTATCCTGAAGGAGCACTGGCCCGAGCGACTGCAGCGCTGGCGTCCGCTGTACTGGGTGCTGGGCGTGCTCTACAACGTCCCGCTGCTGTTCTCGTACTTTCTCCTGCAGAATGAGTTGTCTCAGGTGTGGCTGCTGTCCATGATCGGCGGCATCTTCGTGCTGACCTTCCTGGTTGATGTGGCCGCGGCTATTGTGCTGTTTGGCGCCGGCACCCTGCTGGCGTACTGGGCGCACCTGCTGGTCACGATCGAGAATCCGGCCCACGCCGCGCTGCTGCGCTCACAATATCTGGAATATCTGGTCATCATGCTGTTCCCCTTAGTATTCGGGGGCATCGTGAACTACCAGCTCCAACGCTACCGCACGCTCCAGCGGGCCTTCGAGCGCCGCCTGCGCAACATCACCACGCAGCACTCCAAGGTGGTGCAGGAGCAGAACAATCTGCTCAGCCGCTTCCTCAGCAACGTGATCGTCTCGCGCCTGCGCAAGTTTCAGACGCGCTACGGCCTGGAGGAGGCGATCGCGCTGGTCACGCAGCAGGACAAGCGCTTCTGTGGGATCCTGCAGGCGGATGTGCGCAACTTCACGAAGATGTTCGGTCAGGAATCCGAGATCGAGGTGGCCAAGCTGATCCGGCGCTGCTTCACGGAGATCACCGAGGTGGGGCAGGATCTGGCCGTGATCAAGCCCGTGGGCGACAGTATCTTCGTGTACACCGACGACGAGCACGGCCGCCAGACGGCCGTCTTCAACATCCTCTCGCTGGCGATCTTCTTTGTGCACTCGCTGGACAAGATCAATCGCCTGCTGGTCGACTCACAATCGAAGGCCCTCAACTTCGGGATCGGCGTGCATGCCGGCGAGGTGGTCTATGGCAACCTGGCCAGCGAAACGCTGATTGACCCGACCATCATCGGCATCAACGTGAACAAGACCGCGCGGCTAGAGGAGTTGACCAAGGCCCCCGCCGTGCGCGATGCGGTGGGGCCCAACGCCATCATCTTCTCGGACGAGATCGCCTTCTACGGCAGCAACTTCGTGGACCCCGAGCACCTGATCACTCTGGAACTGAAGTCCCGCGGGCTGACTCTGCGCGACTTCCCCCAGGTGGAACGGGTCTACGCGCTGCGTGCCGAGGTGGCGGTGACGTACCTGCAGAAGGCCATGGAGCAGATCGGCGCCCAGCGGTCGCGCTTCTCCATGGGCGTCACCAACATGGAGGCGAATACCTACCAGGGCGTGACCTACTACTACGAAATGCAGGGCATGGGTCCGGACACGACCTGGCTGGCCCTAATCGACGTATCGTCCATGCCTGCCCGCAGCGTAAACCAGTTCGTCGTGCACTCGCTGCCCGACCTGGAGTGCGAGGTCAATCAGACGGACGGGCGCTGGCTCATCGTCTCCACCCGCAACGCGCCCGGCGAATTTGACGAATTGGATCTGGAATCCCGCATCTTCCACATCATCGACGAGCTGTGCGAGGCGGTCGGCGAACCATCGGCCTAACCCGTACCCGCGCCAGTGGAGGGGACGCCCGTATGGGGAAGGCAGGGGCCAAGCCCCTGCCTTCCCCACGGTCAGGCCGGAGCCTACGCCGTGCGCTCAAGCAATGACGCCTGTCCGCCACGCTTGCGCTTGGTGGAGACCCACTCAGCCATGCCCACCTCGTGCCGGATGTGGCCACACACGCCCGCCACTCGGTCCAGATGCTCCCACGTGAAGTCCGCCGTCACGGAGAAGCGGATCAGGGAGCGGTTGCGGGCCGTTGCCGGGGCACAGAAGGCCGCACCGAAGATACCGTGGGACTCCAGTGCGTCGCGCAGCACGATCGTCGATTCATCTGGCCCGGACACCAGCGAGATGATCTGGCACTGGCTGTCATCCACGTTGTAGCCCAGGTCATCCAGTCGCGAACGCAGGTAGTCCGCGCCGGCCAGCACACGCTCGCGCCGCCAGTTGTCCGCCCGCACCACCTCCAGCGTGGCATGGAAGGCCGCCGCCTCCGGCAGGGTGATGCCCGAGCTGAAGATGGCCGGGCGCGACTCGTAACGGAAGTATTCGATGTGGCGCCGGCTACCGGCCACAATGCCGCCGCGCGCCGCAAAGGCCTTGGAGAGGCTCGACGTGCGGAAGTGCACCCGCCCGGAGAGCCCGAGGGCTCCCGTCAGGCCTTCGCCCTGCTCGCCGAAAACCCCCAGCGAGTGCGACTCGTCCACCACCAGCAGGCAGCCGTGCCGCTCGGCCACGGCCACGATCGCCTCCAACGGACAGATGCTGCCGCTGGTGCTGTACACCGCATCCACGGCCACCACGCCAGGCCCGTGCCGCGCCACCAGCCGATCCAGCGACTCCGGATCGTTGTGCTTGAAGGGCCGCGGCTGGGCGCCCGCACTGGTGACGCCCTCCCACAGGGATGTGTGCGCGAACATGTCCACGTACACCGGCGTCCCCGGGCCGGCGATGGATTGGATCAACCCCACGTTCGCGTTCCAGCCCGACTGACAGGTCACCACGTCTTCCGCGCCCAGCAGATCGGCCAGTTCCAGCTCGAATCGCCGCAACGTGTCCCCATCGGTGCGAAACACGTCCGAGCGCAGACCGCCGCGGCCGATGGTCTGGAGTGCGTCCACCTGCGCCTGCACGATGGCTGGGTGGTTCGCCAGTGCCAGGTAGTCGTTGGAAGAGAGGATCAGCGCATTGGCATCCGGCACCCGCCCCTTCAGGATGTGGTTGCCATTCCACGGCGCGATCCGCGCGTAGTAGGCATCGGCACGCTCCCTAAGGAACGAGGGTTCGGGCAGGGCTGTAGATTCAGGCCGGTCACACGTCATTGCCTGAGTAGCATTGGCGTGCTCAGCGTGCAGGCCTTGCAGGGATTCGCTCGTGTCCGAAATGCGCTTGGAAAGCATGGTGTCCCCTATCAGTAGGATCGACAAACCAAAGGAGATCCGTTCCGTCGGAATCCGTGCGCATCCCTACGCCATACCTATTTCAACGCCGGCTTCGGAATGTATTGTTCCGGCGTGGAAATGCCGGGACACCTTGAGCGGTTTTCGCGCAAATCGCAAGTCGTTTACTTGCTTACATAACCCAAATCGATTCAATGCTTTGAACATTCCATCGCAACTCGAGAATGAGGTTCTGTTCCGCTCTACATTTCAAAAGTTCTTGGCTCGCCCATAGAAGTGCGCCGATCGCTCATCTTTCGCGGCGATGCATCGGTTGGGACACTGAGGGTTCCACGCTTAGATTACGACACCGGGGGGCAAAAGGCGGTCCCGGATGGCGCCCCTGCCGGGCTCGTGGCGGTACTCTCGTGTAGCGCGGGAACTAGGAGGGTGCTTCAGTGGAGGGCTCCACTTCCAGCAGCACTTGGCCCTGTGTGACCTGATCGCCCTCGTGCACGGCCACGCGGCGCACGACGCCATCGCAGGCCGCGGCGAGTTCGTGCTGCAGCTTCATCGCCTCGAGTATTATCAGGCACGTCCCGCGTCGCACGCATTCCCCCTCTCTCGCTTGCACGGCCAGCACGCGGCCCCCCATTGGCGCCGTCACAAGACCGTTGCTTGCTGCGACCACACTTCCGGCATGACGCTGTAGCTCCTGAAACGCGGCACTGTGCGCCCCGCAAGCCAGCCACAGCCGACTGTCATCCCACGCCGCCACGGCCTCGCGCTGTACGGCATCGCAGACGAATCGCACGCGGAGAGCGGCCCCGTCCTGCGCGCGCTCCAGCAGCGTCACTTCAGCGGATTCGGCCGACTCTCGTTCGTCCCACATCACGCGGAAGCGGCCTTGCGCAAGGGCAGTGACGCGAGCCGCACGATCCGTATCCCCACAGCCAATGCGCAGCGGCGCCGGCAGGGAGGCGAGCGCCCAGCGCGCCGCCGGATGCTCCACGCCGCCTTCGGGCAGGTACAGCAGCACGGCCGCCAACACCCAGAGATGCGCCGGCAGCGCCGGGCGGAGCAGGGCTCCGCCAGCCATCAGTTCGTCCAGCGTTCTTGTGGTGGCCGCTCCTGCCACGAAGCGCTTGTCCTCCAGGAGCTGCATCAGGAGCGGACGGTTGGTCTCCACTCCCAGCAGCTCGGTCTCCTCCAGCGCGGCCAGCAGCCTGCGCCGGGCCTCCTCCCGGTGCGCCCCCCAGGCGATCACCTTGGCCAGCAGCGCGTCGTACTGCGTGCCCACGGCCGTGCCCACCGCCAGCCCGTGATCCACGCGCACGCCATCGCGCTGAGGTGGGCGCCAGGCCAGCACGCGACCGGTCCGGGGCAGGAAGCCCGCATAGGCGTCCTCCGCATACAGGCGCGCCTCGATGGCGTGCCCGCGCAGCGTGATCTGCTCCTGACGAAGGGGCAGTGGCTCCCCGGCCGCCACCCGGAGCTGCCAGGCCACCAGATCCAGCCCGCTGAGCGCCTCGGTCACCGGGTGCTCCACCTGCAGGCGCGTGTTCATCTCCAGGAAGTGAAAGGTCCCATCCGGGGCCAGCAGGAACTCCACTGTACCCGCCCCCACGTAGCCGATCTCGCGAGCCGCCTGCACCGCAGCCGCTCCCATGCGCTCCCGCAACGCGGCATCCAGCGCCGGGCTGGGCGATTCCTCGACCACCTTTTGGTGCCGCCGCTGCAGGGAGCAGTCCCGCTCGCCCAGGTGCAGCACGGCGCCGTGGGCATCCGCGAACACTTGCACCTCCACGTGCCGCGCTCCGTCCAGTGCCCGCTCCAGCAGCAGCGCGCCATTGCCGAAGGCGGTCTCCGCCTCCGCCCGGGCTGTCTGCAATGCGGCCGCCATCGCCGCGGGCTCGCTCACACGCCGCATGCCGCGTCCGCCTCCGCCCGCCGCGGCCTTGACCATCACGGAATAGCCGATGCGCTCCGCCTCCGCGGCGAGGTGGGCGTCATCCTGCGGCTCACCGTGGTAGCCGGGCACCACCGGCACGCCTGCGGCTTCCATCCGCGCGCGGGCCTGCCGCTTGTCGCCCATCAGGCGGATGGCCTCCGCCGGCGGTCCCACGAACACCAGCCCCGCCGCCACACAGGCCGCTGCAAAATTGGCATTCTCCGAGAGGAAACCGTAGCCGGGGTGCACGGCATCGGCCCGTGCACGGCGGGCGGCCGCCAGCACGCGCCCTGCATCCAGGTACGATTCGCCCACAGATGCCGGACCGATGCGCACGGCCTCGTCCGCAACGCGCACGTGCAGGGCATCCGCGTCCGCATCGCTGTACACGGCCACGGTGCGGTAGCCCAGCGCCCGCGCCGTGCGTGCGATGCGCACGGCGATCTCGCCGCGGTTGGCGATCAGCAGCGTGCGGAAGGCGGCCATGGGGCGCTCAGCGAGGCTTCGGCGGGGTGGGCGCCACCGGCTGCGCCTGGGCCTTGGCCTGCGCCTGCGGCCGCCTGGGCAGCGTGCCCATGTGCTTGGCGATGATGGTGAGCATGATCTCGTCCGCGCCCCCGCCGACGGACAGCAGCCGGCTGTCGCGGAAGTAGCGGGACACGGGTGATTCCCACATGTAGCCCATACCACCCCAGAACTGTAGGCAGCGGTCCGCCACCTGTCGCGCCAACCGCCCGGCCTTGAGCTTGGCCATGGAGGCCAGGTAGGTTACGTCCTGCCCGTGGATGTAGCCCTCGGTAGCCCGATAGGTGAGCGAGCGCAGCAACTCCACCTCGGTCATCAGCTCGGCCAGGGTAAAGTGTACGTACTGGTTGTCCAGGATGGACTGGCCGAAGGCTTGGCGCTGGCGCGTGTAGCCCACCGTTCCCTCGATGATGTCCTGCATGGCCCCCAGCGAGCCCGCCGCGGCGAACAGGCGCTCCTCCTGGAACTGCTGCATCTGGTAGATGAAGCCCTGTCCCTCTTCCCCGATGCGGTAGCGCTGCGGAACCCGCACGTCCTCCAAAAAGATCTGCGCAGTGTCCGAGGACCAGCCGCCCAACTTCTTCAGCTTGCGGGCCACGGTGAGCCCGTGGCTCTTCATGGGCACCACGATGAGCGACTTGTTGGTGTGGACGGCCCCCTCGCTGGTATTCGCCAGCAGGCACATCCAGTCTGCCTGGGTACCGTTGGTCGTCCACATCTTGCCGCCATTGATGACGTAGTCGTCGCCGTCCTTGCGCGCCACGGTGGCGATGCTGGCCACGTCCGAGCCCGCGCCCACCTCGCTCACGCCCAGGCAGCCTACGTAGTCGCCGGCAATGGACGGAACCAGGAACTCGCGGCGCAACTCATCGCTGCCGTAGCGGGCCAGGGCCGGGGTGCACATGTCCGTCTGCACGCCCACGCCGGTGACCACCCCCCGGCACTGCGAGCGGCCCAGTTCCTCGGCAAAGACCACGCTGTAGGAGTAGTCCAGGCCCATGCCTCCGTACTCGGGCGGCTTGGTGATGCCCAGCAGGCCCAGCTCGCCCATCTTGCGGAACAGCTCGTGGGCGGGGAACAGCTCGGCCTCCTCCCATTCGTCGGCGTGAGGATTGATCTCGCGCTCCACAAAGGCGCGAACGGTGGCTCGCAGGTGCTCGTGCTGCTCGGTGAATAGCATGGTCGCTCCCTCGCTGAACCGGCGATCGGCGGCGCTCAGCCGCGGGCCACGCCGAAGGTGCTGGGACGCAGCCGCCGCTGCTCGGCCTCGCGGCAGATCGAAAGGCAGAAGGCCAACACGGTGCGGCTGTCCCGCGGATCGATGATGCCGTCGTCCCATGCGCGGCTGGTGCAGTACAAGGCGCTGGACTCCAGGTCGTAGCGCCGCAGGATCTCGGCCTCCAGCACCGCCTGGGCCGCCTCGTCCACCGGCGTGCCGTCGCGGCGGTGCTTGTCCTCCGTTACGGTGCGCATTACGCGCGCGGCTTGCTCGCCGCCCATCACGCTGAGACGGGCATTCGGCCAGGCGAACAGGAAGCGCGGATCGTAGGCGCGCCCGCACATGCCGTAGTTGCCCGCGCCGAAGCTCCCGCCGATGATCAGCGTCAGTTGCGGCACCGTGGCATTGGCCACGGCCTGGATCATCTTGGAGCCGTGCTTGACGATGCCCCCCGCCTCCGCCTCCCGGCCCACGATGTAGCCGGTCGTATTCTGCAGGTAGATCAGCGGCATACCGGTCTGGCAGCAGAGCTGGATGAACTGCGCCGCTTTCACCGCACCCTCGGGATCGATGGGCCCGTTGTTGCCGATCAGCCCGCAGGCATGGCCCTCGATGGCCGCATGCCCGCAAACGGTGGCCGCGCCATAGCGCTCTTTGAAGTCCAGGAAGTCCGAGCCGTCCACCAGCCGCGCGATCACCTCGTGCACGTCGTAGGGCCGGCGGTAGTCCGGCGGCACGGCCCCAGCCAGCTCGTCCGGCTCGTAGCGAGGGGGCGCGAAGGGCCGATGCGGCTCCGGCGGCGCGTGCCCGTTCCAGCCCAGGCGCGCCACCACCTCGCGGGCGATCACCAACGCGTCGGCATCGTCCTCGGCCAGGTACTCGGCCGTACCCGCCACCTGGGCGTGCAGTTCCGCACCGCCCAGTTCTTCGTCCGTGGCGATCTCGCCCGTGGCTGCCTTCAGCAGCGGCGGACCCGCCAGGAAGATTCGCGAGCGCCCGCGCACGACGATGACGTAGTCCGACAGTCCTGGCAGGTAGGCCCCACCCGCTGTGGAGGAGCCGTGCACCACCGCGATCTGCGGGATGCCCGCTGCGGACAGGCGTGCCTGGTTGCGGAAGCCGCCACCACCGCGCACGAAGATACGCGCCTGGTGCCGCAGGTTGGCGCCGCCGCTCTCCACCAGCAGCACCACCGGCAGGCGGTTCTCCAGTGCGATCTGCTGGGCGCGCTGGTACTTGTTCTGCGCCGCTGCGTCGGTCGTGCCGCCCTTCACGGCACTGTTATTGGCAATGAGCAAGCAGCGCACGCCGGATACGTAGCCAATTCCCACGATGGGGCCGCCGGGCGTCTCCGAAGGCTGGCCCGCCTCGTCCAGGTAGCCCGAAAGCGCCATCAGTTCCAGAAAGGGCGCCCCGCGATCCAGCACGTGCGCCAGCCGCTCCCGCGGCAGCAACTGGCCCCGCGCCTCGAAGCGCGGTCGTGCCCGCTCCGCCAAGCCTTCCAGCTCCTGCTCCCGCGCCCGCGCGTCCGCCAGCAGGGCCAGCATGGCCTCGCGATTGGCGCGGAATGCCTCGGACTGCGGATCGATTCGGGACTGGATGACGGGCATGGACGGGCTCCCCCTGCGGGCATGGCTCGGAACGGCGCATCCTACCCAATCCGGCCCCGAATGGGTACGGGCGGGATTGGAGCCATGGGCACGGGGGCTCTCGGGCTGCAACAGCAGACACCTCGCTTGCGCTCCGGGTGACACCCTTACGTCTTGTCGGGTACAGCCGCACACCTGTGATGGCAAAGGCCCCGCGCAGCGGCTCAGCGGTGCTTGAATTGGGGCTCGCGCTTCTCGATGAAAGCCTGCATGCCCTCCGTGCGGTCCGCCAAGGTGAAGCTGGTGTGGAACAGCCGCCGCTCAAAGCGCACGCCCTCGGCCAGCGGGGAGGAGAAAGCGTGGTTCACGGCCTCCTTGACCAGCATGGCCACCGGCCGCGAGAAGCCGGCGATGCGCTGGGCGATCTCCAGGGCCGTGGGCAGCACACGCTCCGGCGGCACGATGCGCGACACGAGCCCCGCCCGCTCGGCTTCATCCGCGCCCATCGTGCGGGCGGTGAGATACAGGTCGAGCGCCTTGTGCTTGCCGATGGCGCGTGCCAGGCGCTGCGTGCTGCCCGCGCCGGGCAGGCTGCCCAGGGTGATCTCCGGGTGACCGAACATGGCGTTGTCCGCCGCCACCACCACGTCGCACATCTCCACCAGTTCGCAGCCGCCGCCCAGGGCATAGCCCGCCACGGCCGCCACGATGGGCAGGCGGCAGGACGCCACGCGGTCGCAGCAGCCGGAGAACTCGCGCTCGAACACCTCGCGGAAGTCCATCGCGGCCATCTCGCGGATATCCGCCCCCGCCGCGAAATATCGCTCGCCCCCGGCCAGCACCAGCGCGCCCAGGCCCTCGTCGCGCTCCAGTTCCTCCACGGCAGCCGCCAACTCGCCGATGAGCAGGGTGTTGAGGGCATTGCGGGCCTCGGGCCGGTGCAACGTAATAACGCCCACGCGCCCTTCGCGCGTGACGCGGATGGATTGGTAGCTCATGGCTCTCCTGCGGATGCGGGTACGATGCCGGCGCGGGGGCCGGTGCGATTCTCCGTGTTGTCTACACCCGCCGCGGGGGTGGGGGCGAGCGCCCACCGCACATCAACCAGGCTCCCGCCCGGAGCAGGCCGATGCGCCGAAACACACGCGCACAAATCCCGGATCGGGCGTAAAATGGGAACAATCGATTGCTGACGGAAGCCGCTCCCGGCCCGTGTGCGCCGCACGGCACCTGGCTTGCGTCATTGCACTGCCCAACCGACAAGCGAGGGCCCCGGCGCGGCCAAGGAATCTGCACCATGCCGTCAGTGGCTATGTCCCGCCGTACCGCAGGCACGCACCCGTCCGTGACCGTGCTGCTGGGCGACCCCAGTCTGGCAGACCCCACCAAGCCCACCGGGCGCTTCGCCCCGGAAGACTTCGACAGCATCGCCCGCCTGCGCAAAGCCCTGGAAGGTCTGGGGCGCTATGACCTGCGCTGGCTGGACCAGCACGAAACGCTGCTGGCCGAGTTGGCTAGGCAGCGCCCTGCCTTCGTGCTCAACCTGTGCGACACGGGGTATCGCAACCAACCCACGCGCGAGTTACACGTGGCCGCGCTGCTGGAACTGCTGGAGATACCGTACTCCGGCGCACCACCCGCGGCCATGGCCACATGCTACGACAAAGGCCTCGTGACCGCGGTGGCGCGCGGCATGGGCATCCCTACGCCCACCGAGCACCACTATGAGACGGCGCAGGACGCCCTGGGGCGCGTGGGCCGCATGCTGCTACCCGCCTTGATCAAGCCCAACCATGGCGACGGCAGCGTGGGCATCACCGAACGGGCCATCGTGCGCACCCGGCCGGAGGCTCGGGCCTATTTGGCGTGGCTGGGCGAGACCCTGCCTGGCCGCGATGTGCTGGTGCAGGAATACCTGCCCGGCCCCGAATACAGCGTGGGGCTGGTCGGCAACCCGGAGCACGGGCTGGAGGTGCTGCCAATCCTGGAGCCGGACTTCAGCGCGCTGCCGGCCGGCTCGGCACCCATCTGCTGCTACGAGTCCAAGGCCGTGCCGGATTCGCCGTACTGGTCGGGCATCGCCTACCGCGGCGCCCGCCTGGGCCCGGCCACGCGCGAGCGGCTGGCCGCCGACAGCCGCCGCCTGTTCGCCCGGCTTGGCCTGCGCGATTACGCCCGGGTAGACTTCCGTGCGGATGCCGCGGGCACCATCAAGCTGATGGAGGTCAATCCCAATCCCGCCTGGGCGTATGACGGCAAGCTCGCACTGATGGCTGAGCTGGGCGGGCGTGGCTATCCGGAGTTCCTGCAGACCCTCATCGGGGCCGCCCTGCGGCGCGTGGCCGGCGGGGCCAGCCAGGCCGCGTAGGGCGCACAACTTCCCGTCGCTACACCAGCCGACGGGGGATGGCTTCGTCCCAGGTGCGGGAAAAGATGCAGCGGTCGTTCTCGTAGGCGTCCAGCAGGCCGCTAAAGTGGAAGCTATCCGCGCTGGAGGCGAGGCGCGTGCGGCTCTCGATACGCACCGCCCAGCTTCCGCGGCGCAGGGTGGTGCGCTGGCGCAACTCCGAGTGGGCTGTGCGCGGGTCGTTCTCCACGATGCGGTGCTGCCTGAAGAGCCGGTGCCCCACCTCCAATCCGATCGCCTCAAGGTGCGCCAGCGCTGCGCCCTGCAACTCGCCCCCGTCGCTCTCCAGGGTGTAGATCCATTCGTTGCTGGTCAGGTCGCGCTCCACGCGGCGCCGGAAGGGCGCGGGCCGCAGCAGCACCGGGGAATCGCCCGACGCGCGCTCCGGCGGCGGGAAGGCTGCCAGTGCCACGTCGTCCGGGTCAGGTGGACGCACGGGTATGGCGAGCGTGCTGCCGGCCGTGTGCACGGTCAACGTGACGGGCTCCGGCGCTGGCCAAGCCACCGGCCAGTAGGCCGTGGAAAGGGCCAAGCGCACCCGGCTGCCCGGGGCGAAGGCGTGAGCGATGTCGTTTAGTTGCACGCACACACGGGTGCCATGGCCCGGCTCCAGGGGCTGCGGCTGCGCATGACCATCGCGGTGGGTCAGGTTCAACAGGCCGTACGTGATGCGGGTCGAAGCGCCGTTGGGCGCCACCTCGTTCAGGCGCACCGCCAGCAGGGCCACGGGCCGGTCGGCGGAGAGTTCCACGTCCAGCACCGGTGCGCCCATAATCTCCAGCCGGTCAGGCAGCGGCGCCGAATCGAAGCACAGCGAGCGGCCATCGTCCGGCCGCTGATCTCCGGGCGCCTCGCCATCGGCTCCGAATCCGCACCACTCGCCGCCGTAGAACCCAGTGGTCTGCGGTGAGGCGATGGCCAGCACGGCGGGCTCGCCGGGGCCCTCGGTCAGACCGGCCGCCCCCAGGTGCCAGCGCTGTGGCGCGATGCGCGGCGAGGGCCAGGCGGACTCAGCCACCCACCGCCCGGGGCGCTCCTCGTAGAAGGGCTGCGGCGGCACGCTGTCCTGCATCCAGACGCGCAACATGGGCTCGTCCATGATTCCTGTAGCGCGGCCCTGCAGCCAGTGATCCCACCAGCGCAGGGCCTCCTGCAGGAAGCCGATGGCCGGCCCAGGCACGCCATCATGCGGGAACACGTGCGCCCAGGGGCCAATCAGGCCCTTGCGGGGTGCCTGCAGGCCCTCCAGCAGGCGTGGCACGGCATTCGAGTAGCCGTCCGCCCAGCCGCCGATGGCATAGACAGGGCAGGTAATGCGGGCGTAGTCCTCGCAGACCGAGCCGTGGCGCCAGAAGTCGTCGCGCCAGGGATGCCGCATCCAGTGGGCGGGAAAGGGCACCAGATGCCGCAGCCGGTCGAGCCACAGCTCGCGCCAGCGGCTGCCCACCAGTTCCGGATCGGGCGGAAAGGCGATGCTGTGCAGGAGGATCGAGCCCCACTGCAGGTTCTCGTTGAGCAGGCAGCCGCCCATGTAGTGCGCATCGTCTGCGTAGCGGTCGTCCGTGGAGCACAGCGTGATGATCGCGCGCAGCTCCGGCGGGCGCAGCGCCGCCACCTGCAGCGAGTTGAAGCCCCCCCAGGAGATGCCGATCATGCCCACTGCGCCGCTGCACCAGGGTTGTGCGGCGATCCAGCGCAGCACGTCCAGCGCGTCGGCCAGTTCCTGCTCCGAGTACTCGTCCTCCAGCAGCCCGTCCGACTCGCCCGAGCCGCGGATGTCCACGCGCAGCGCGGCGTAACCGTGCCCGGCGAAGTAACGGTGCATGGGCTCGTCGCGGTAGCGGGTGAAGTCGCGCTTGCGGTAGGGCAGATACTCCAGGATGGCCGGCACCGGTGCCGCCTCCGCTCCCTCCGGCAGCCACATGCGCGCCGCGAGGCGGCAGCCGTCCGGCAGCGGAATCCATTCGTTCTCAATCTCGCGAAACGCGCGGGGCAGGTCAGTGCGGACGCTCACGCGGCTCCGGGGACGCGAGTGGACACAGCAGGGCCGCTCAGGCGCCCGTGGCAGTGGCAGTGGCTTCGGAGGGCCGGCGGCGCCGACGGCCATAGAGGGTCTGGGTGGACCAGAACGACAGCGCCAGTCGCTCACGCGCGGCCAAACCCGCCTCCAGCTCCCAACAGTTCACGATGCAGAGCCGGAAGCCGCCCGGCGGCATAGCATGGGCCCGCGGGGGGCGATCCTCATGGAAGGTGATCTGTACGCTGGAGACCTGCGGTAGCGCGCGCACTTCGGCCACCAGGTCCGGCGGAGGATGCCTGTAGCGCAGGCCGTGCCCACCGAAGAGCACCACGCTGTACCCCGTACGGCGTGCCTCGTCCGCGAATTCCCATCGGCCTTCCGCGTACAGCCGCACCGCGGCCTGCACCCAGCCGGGGCCATAGAGATCCGGCCATTGGTCGGCGAAGCGCATATGCACCTCGATGATGCGGCCGCCAATGCTCTCCAGGTTCAGCATGCCCGTGTACCCGGCCAGCTTGCGGCGGATCCATTCGCCGCAGTACGCCTCCAACTCCGGACGGGCCTCTGCGTGCACCGTCCAGTAGTCGAACATGCCGTCGCCGATCTCCCGCCCGGTGACGTGCCGCCACCAGCGGGGCTCGCCCTGCACCACGGCGCAATCCGTGCTGACGTGCTCGCCCGTGAGCAGTTCCATCCAGAAGTGCCCCGGCTCCTGGTGGTGCAGGTACTCCCGGTAACTGCGCAGCACACGGGTGCCCGCCCCCATGCCCCGCATGTTGTAGATGGGCTTGCTGAACACCGGATAGTGCGTCGGCGCAAAGCCGTGCGGTGCGTACTCGAGGCCTTGGCTCTCCGCCACCAGCATCTTGTTGTAGAGCCAGCGGTACCTGGGAAACATCATGTAGGCGTCGCCGTCCTCCGTGGGCACGATCACGTCGGACGGACAGTCCACGCCCACAAAGTATTGCATGCGCCAGGGGTCTTCTTCCTTGATCGGCATCGGAGCGTCCTCGCGGCTGGGATGCGGCGGGCTGCCAGTGCACCCTCGCAGCCATGATAGCCCGCCCAACGCGCCGATGCACGACAGGCGGCGGGCAACGCCGGGCGGCCCTTCTTACGTGCAGCGGCGGCTCCGCCGCAATCGCAGGAAAATGCCCCTTCAGGGCCCCGACGTTTGCGACAACCTCCCGGTCTGGATCGCATTCCGACACCGACGTGGCGCCCTGGCACGCATTTGGCTTGCCACTCCAACGAGTTAGCTGCGTGAGGAGCGCAGGGACGCAGTCCAACACAGCTCAGGAAACTTGGCCATGACCGAACAACGCAAGGCAGTCTCGAAGGAAGAGGAGCGGCGCATCGAGCACCGTCGCCTTGAGGAGCGGCGCCGCTATGGGCGGGAGTTGACCAACGCGGAGCGCGAGCGTGAGGAGCGACGCGTCACCGACCGCCGCCAGATCATCGACCGCCGGCGGACCGAAATCCACAACGCGGTCTTTCGCTAGACTCCAGGTGCTCGATCACGGTGCGCGGTGGCGCGCGAGTTGGTTCCCTGCAGCGGCCAGGGGTCCGGTTCCAGGCCGCTCCTCGCCCATTCGCCCCCGCGGCCGCCGGAGCTACGCTACTCGCTATCGGCAGTGAGGGAAACCAGCGGTGTGCCCGGCGCGGGCTCACGCAGTTGCGTCTCCTTCTCCGCCAGCAGCGAGCGAATCGCTTCGAATCCAGCCGGCGACAGTCTCGCATCGCGGACGGCCACCCACACCATCCAGTCCTCCAGGGGCAGCGCTGCCCCATCCACTTTCGACATGACCCTCCCGGGCTTGACCGGTCGCGGGATGGCACCCATGCGGTGCATCAGCGGCAACCGGGAATAACAGGCGCTTGCGGCCCAGGAGACGGGACTCCGATCCTCGTATCCGGCCGCCGCCCCCAATCGTATAGGCTTCAGTATGGCCCCGATTCGCGGCGGCAGCCAGCCGAATTGTGATCTTCTGGTGCGATCGCCCGCGACGGGCAATCCCACGTCGGATCAGTCATCTGCGCGGAAGCCCGGGACAGGCTCGCGCACCAATTAGACGCTTCCCGCCGCGGCTTGACGCTGATTCGCACCGCCCCTATGCTCAACGCGCCGTGGCAGCAGCGATGCGCCATCGGGGGTGTTCGACCCCCACAGCAGTCATCACCCTCAGCGCAGGGACGCAATCGGTATGGCCGACGATCCGATCCAGCACATATCCGACACGGCATTCTGGATCGCCGCGTACCGTGCGATGGAAAGCGGGCGCAAGAACGCCCTGTTCCACGACCCCCTTGCCGGCATGCTGGCGCAGGAGCGGGGCCGCGAGCTCGCCTCCAGCATGGGCAGTGCCGCCGTCGTCGCTTGGTCCGTGGCCATCCGCACCCACGTCGTGGACGACTACCTGCGCACGGCGGTCGCCGAGGGCGCGGATACCATCCTCAACCTTGGCGCTGGCCTTGACACCCGGCCCTACCGGCTGGCGTTGCCCAGCGATCTGCACTGGGTGGAGGCGGACTACCCGGAGTTGATCGCCTACAAGAACGAGCGGCTGGCCGGCGAGGCCCCGCACTGCCGGCTGGAGCGGATCGGCATCGATCTTGCCGATACGACCGCACGGGCGCAACTGCTGCGGCAGGTCGATGCGGGCGGACGACACGTGCTGGTGATCACGGAGGGCGTCGTGCCCTACCTCAGCAACGATGAGGCCGAACACCTGGCTGCCGACCTGGCCCACATGCCGCACGCGCGGCAATGGATTACGGACTACTTCTCCCCGCTGTTCATGCAGTACTATCACCGCGGGAGCCTACGGCAGGCCCTGGGACCCAATGCGCCCTTCCTGTTCGAGCCGGAGGACTGGGAGACCTTCTTCCGGGAACGGGGCTGGGCGTTGCGGCAGATGCGCTATCTGGATGAGGAGGGACAGCGGCTGGGCCGCCCCACGCCCATGCCCTTGGTCTTCCGGGTGCTGATGCGCCTGATGCCGGCCGCCAAGCGTGAGGCGGTCAGCCACATGAGCGGCTACGCCCTGCTGGAGCGGGCGGAGCCTGAAGCGGACACCGATGCGGCGTGAGCAATCGCGAACCCCTGCACCCTCCCGCGGGCCACGCTCAGCCGCCCAATTCCTCGCGCACGATGCGGGCCCCGGCCACCATCGCCTGCAGCTTGCCATAGGCCACGTCGCGCGGGAGGTACTTCATGCCGCAGTCCGGGGCCACGATGATGTCCTCCGCAGGCATATGGGGCAACGCCCGGCGGATGCGATCGGCGACGGTATCCGGCGTCTCCACCTCCATGCTCGACAAGTCCAGCACACCCAGCAGGATCTTCTTGCCCGGCAGGTCGCGCAGCACGGAGCAGTCCAGCCCGGATTGCGCCGTCTCGATGGAGATCTGCTTGCAGGTGCAGTCCCGTAGCTGGGTGAGGAAGGAATAGCCGCTGGGCCGCTCGTGGATGATCGCGGCGTAGCCAAAACAGATGTGCACGGCCGTCGTGCCCGTGATGCCCTCCAGCGCGCGGTTGAGCGCGTTCAGGCCAAACGCGGCGGCCTTCTCGGGCCGCGCCTGCATATAGGGCTCGTCGATCTGGACGATATCCGCCCCAGCCGCGAAGAGGTCGCGAATCTCCTCGTTCACGGCCGCCGCATAGTCCAGCGCAGCCTCGGCGTCCGTCGCATAGAAGTCATTCTGGGCCTGCTGCGACATCGTGAAGGGTCCCGGCACGGTCATCTTGATGAGTCGATCCGTGTTGCGCCTCAGGAACTTGACGTCGTCCACCTCCACGGGCTGCACGCGCCGCACGGGACCCACGATGCGCGGCACCGGGTTGGGGTGCCCCGACCGGTCCAGCGCCGTGCCCGGGTTGTCGATATCCACGCCTTCCAGCACCGTGGCAAAGCGGTTGGAGTAGCTCTCGCGGCGAATCTCCCCGTCAGTGATAATGTCCAACCCCGCGCGCTCCTGGGCGTCGATAGCCAGCAGCGTCGCATCGTCCTGCGCCTGGGCCAGCAGGGGCTCGGGAATGCGCCACAGCTCGCGCGCCCGCACGCGGGGCGGAAAGCGGTCACGCAACCGCTCCCGGTCAATCAGCCAATCGGGCTGCGGGTAGCTGCCCACGAGCGTGGTGGGAAGAAGCATGGCTGGTCCGAATGAAGAATGATGAATCGCATGGTTCCATGCGAATCCGACGCCGACCCGCATCCAGCGCGGAGACGAGCCCGTTGATCGCGTACCCTACCGGGAATTCGCACGCAGTCCAACCCACACGCCAACGGCCATCATCTGGCGCAGTCAATGGGACTGTCGAACTGGGCCGAGGCCCGATGCAAAGCTTAGGAATGACCGGTCAAGGAGCGAGCTGACGTTCGATGTCCTTCTTCACGCCCGGATCGGGCTCTTCGGAGAGACGCTCCTGCAGGCGGGCCACAACGTTGCCGGAACCTTTCATCTGCCCGGCCACGTCCACGGCCGCATGGCGCACCGTGACTCGTGGGCTGCTCAGCAAGGGCAGCACGAGATCCTGCACCTCCTGGGGATGGGTAGGGACGTAGTCCTTCAGGTCCGTTACGTAGAGGTGCTGCAGACTGGGCGGGGCGAGCGGCAGGCGCTCGCGGATGAACCCGAACACGGCGTCGGAAGGATACAACTGCAATGCCTTGATGGCTTGGCGTCGGATGAAATGCGACTCGGTCGGATGGTCGATCCAGGCCATCAGGATCTGCGGCACGTTTGTGCTTGCGGCGTCCAGTTGTGCGCGCGTGAACCCATGAATGCCGAGCAGTTGCGTCCGCAGCCGCGCCGGATCGTAAGCCGTCGCGGGCACCAGACCGCTGTCCACCTGGCCCGCCTCCGCGCCCGGCAGCTTCGCGCCGGGTACGAGCGTCTGCGCCGTCGCGAACGGGACGGCGCACATCGCCAGCACGGCCAGAACCGCCGCGCATGACAGCAGCCAACGACTGGACGCTTGGAAACGATGCCTCATTGTCACTCGCTTCCGGCTTTCATGTGCCGGCAGCCGGTTGTGCAGCCCTCCCATCGCATCCTCTCAAGGCAGGCGCACGGCCGGGTTGAGCAGGATCACGGTGCCCTGGTCCACGCTGACCGGTGGGTTCGCATCCGGGCTGACATATGGGAACATCAGGTTCGTGCGGTCTGGACACGCATTGATGCCGCCTGAACCAATCTGGGCGTTTGTGCACACGGGCGTATCGGCAATTGGATCTTCGCCGATGATGCCGGTGGCGGTCGAATTTGTCTGGCTGGTGTGCCACAGCCCCAGGTAGTGGCCAAGTTCGTGAGCCAGCACCACCCCCAGCACTTCCCCTGTGTTGTCACCCTGATACTCCATGACCGTGCCGGACTGAATGGTGCCCTGCCGTGTAAACGGGCCCGGAATCCGGGAGGTGAATCCGACCACGCCCGAGGGCAGGTACGACAACTGCGATATCACGAATAGGTTCACCGCATCGTGCGTGGGCGTCGTCGGGTACCCGCTGAACAGCGCATCCACCTCCGCGTCGCTCTCGATGATCGCAAAGCTCGAGTCCGGAATCACCGCGACATTGATATCCAAGTGAACCAGCGTGTTCGCATTCGACTCGTACACATTCTGCAGCACCGCAATGGCGCCCTGGATCTCCGGATCGTTCTGCGCCTGCGTGGCGGTCGTGATCCCACCCACCCCGGAAATTACGAAGAGGTTCACCTTAAGCGTCGTCTGCTCAGTGGTGGGCACCTTGAAGTAAACGTAGGGCTGGAGCGTATCGGACTGCAGCGCCGTCCCGGAGGCGTTAAACGAGGCCAGCGGGAAATGGTAGGTACCCGCGGGCAGTGTTGGCAGCGTACCATCGTTGGGGAAGAACAACGCCGTTGCCTCGCGGTCATACAGCACGCTGAAGTCCTCGTTCTGCCCATCTCCATTGGTATCTATGAAATTGAACGCCAGCGGCACCGGATCACCATTCGGATCGGTGATGAACAGCGGATTGCCACCCCCATCCTGCAGGAAGATGCCGTGATCGATCACCTTGTAGTTGGTGTTTGAGCCCTCTACGGCGATCCCGATTGCGGCGGCCGGCTCGGGCACTGTCACATCGAGAATGCCGGACGCAAGCGTAACCGGATCGACCGGGATTTCCTCCGTTGTCCAGTAGGACCCCGTCACGATTTCGGTGACTTCCAGGCTGGCCGAACCGCTGATGCCCGTGGCCGTGTGCGTGGCCATGATCGTCGTGCTGCCCGCCGCGATGCCCGTCGCCAGCCCGCTCGCATTGACCGTCGCCACGCCCGGCGCGCTGCTGCTCCAGCTCAGGCCCGTGGTCAGCGGCGCGCTGGTGCCGTCGCTGTAGTGCCCCGTGGCCGAGAACTGCTGCGTGGCCCCCACCACAATGCTCGCCGACGTGGGCGCCAGCGTGATCGTCTCCAGCGTTGGCGGCTCCCCGCCCGTCACCTGCAGGCTGGCCGAGCCGCTGATGCCCGAAAGCGTGGCCGTGATGGTCGTGCTACCCGCCGCGACACCAGTGGCCAGACCGCCTGCACTGACCGTCGCCACGCTTGGCGCGCTGCTGCTCCAGCTCACCTGCGGGGTCAGATTCTGCGTGGTGCGGTCGCTGTAAATCCCCGTGGCCGTGTACTGCTGCGTCCCGCCCACGGCGATCGAGGCCGTGCCGGGCGCCACGTTGATCATCACCAGATCGGGTCCGCCCCCGCCCGTCACCTGCAGGCTGGCGGAGCCACTAATGCCCGTGGCCGTATGCGTGGCCGTGATCGTCGTGCTGCCCGCCGCGATGCCTGTCGCCAGCCCCGTCGCGCTCACCGTGGCCACGCCGGGCGCGCTGCTGCTCCAGCTCAGCCCGCCGGTCAGCGGCGCATTGCTGCCGTCGCTGTAGTGCCCC
>DATFMP010000039.1:0-3321 GCA_035266845.1 bacterium | reverse complement strand
TCCAGCGCCGCGCCGATCTCCATGTCCAGGATCTCGGCCATGTTCCTGCCGCGGAAGCGCACCTGCAGCGTCTCGCGGTTGTAGCGGCGGCCCTCACAGACGTCGCAGGGCACCCACACGTCCGCCAGGAAGTGCATCTCGATGTGGTTGAACCCACGCCCCTCGCAGGCCTCGCAGCGGCCACCCTTCACGTTGAAGGAGAAGCGCCCGGGCTTGTAGCCGCGCTGCTTGGCCTCGGGCATCTGCGCCATCAGGCTGCGGATCTTGTCCAGCACACCGGTGTACGTGGCGGGGTTGCTCTTGGGCGTCTTGCCGATGGCGGACTGGTCGATCACCACCAGCTTGTCCACCTGCTCCAGGCCCTCGATGGCCGCGTGCGCGCCGGGCACCACGCGGGCGCCGGAGAGCCGGCGCGCCAGGGCGTTCTGCAGCACGGAGACGACCAGCGTGGACTTGCCGGAGCCGGAGACGCCCGTCACGGCCGTGAAGACGCCCAGCGGGAACGCCGCGTCGATGTCCTTCAGGTTGTTCGCGCGGGCACCCCGCACCGCCAGCGTGCGTGCCGGGTCCACCGGGCGTGGCGCCTCGCGCAGGGGGATGCCCATGCGCCCGGAGAGGTACGCGCCCGTGAGCGAGGCGGGATGCCGCTGCAGTTCCTCGGGCGGACAGGCCGCCACCACCTCGCCGCCCAGGTGCCCCGCCCCCGGGCCGATGTCGATCACGTGGTCGGCGGCCAGGATCGTCTCCGGGTCGTGCTCCACCACCACCACCTTGTTGCCCAGGTCGCGCAGGCGCTGCAACGTGCCCAGCAGGCGCCGCGTATCGCGCGGGTGCAGGCCGATGGTGGGCTCGTCCAGCACGTACAGCACCCCCACCAGCGCCGAGCCGAGCTGCGAGGCCAGCCGGATGCGCTGCGCCTCCCCGCCGGAGAGCGTCATGGCCTCGCGGTTCAGCGTGAGGTAGCCCAGCCCCACGTCCTTCAGGAAGCCCAGGCGCGAGCCGATCTCCGCCGTGGGCTGCTCGGCCACCTGCCGCTCCGTCTTGCTCAGCGGCCAGCGCGCCAACTCCGCCTGCGCCTCCTGCACGGTCAGGTTGCAGAACCGGCTGATGTTGTGGCCACCGATGGTCACGGCGCGGTAGGCGGGCTTGAGCCGCTCGCCTTCGCAGTCCGGACATGCCACGTCCGCCATCACCGGCTCGATGTGCGGCTGCCACTTGGCCTTGTGCTCGCTCTGGTACCAGTCCGTCACGATGCCCGCCAGCCCGCGGAAGGTCGTGCTGTAGGCGTGCATGTGCCGCGACCACGCGTGGCGCTTGCTGTAGTTGAGCCGCCGGCCGTCCCCGAACACCAGCAGCTCGCGCTGCTGCTCGCTCAGCTCGCGGAACGGCTTGTCCAGCGCAATGCCCTCGCGCTTGGCGAAGGCCCGCGTGGCCGCCCAGGGCTTGCTGTTCTTGCGCGAGAGCGCCTGGCCCAGCGGCCCCGGCACCAGGGCGCCCTCCAGCAGCGGCAGCTCGCCGAAGGGCACCAGCAGATCGGGGTCCACCTGGGGTGTCTTGCCCAGCCCGCTGCAGGTGACGCACGCGCCCTGGTGCGAGTTGAAGGAGAACATGCGCGGGGTCAGCGGCGCGTCCAGGTAGTAGTCGCACGCCACGCAGCCCACCGGCTCGCTCACCAGCCGCTCCACCAGCGCCGCCTTGCCGTTGCCGGCGGCGGGACCCTCGGCCGGGCCGTCGCCATCCGGGAAGACCAGGCGCACCAGCCCGCGGCCCTGCTCAAAGGCCACCTCGATGGCCTCGGCCAAGCGCTTGCGCTCCCCGGTGCGCACGCGCACGCGATCCACCACCAGATCCACGGGCGTCTTCTTCGTCAGCTTGCGCTTGGCCGGGGGCAGCGCCAGCCAGTCCGCCAGTTCCACCACCTCGCCGCCCAGCCACAGCCGCGTGAAGCCCTGGGCCTGCAGGGCCGTGCCCAGCTCGACCAGGTGCGCCGGATCGTCCAGCAGGCTGGGCCGGTGCGAGCCGGGGCGGTACAGCGGCGCGGTCAGCACCAGCCGTGCGCCCTCGTGCCGGGTGGTCAGCTCGCGGGCCAGCCGCGTGGGCGAATACCCCGCCAGCGCCTCGCCACACTCCGGGCAGTGGGGCACGCCGATGCGCGCATAGAGCAGGCGCAGGTAGTCGTAGATCTCCGTGATGGTGGCCACGGTGGAGCGCGGCGAGCGCCCGCTGTTCTTCTGGTCGATGGCGATGGCGGGGGCCAGCCCGTCGATGCCGTCCACGCGGGCCTTGTCCATGCGCCCCAGGAAGCGCCGCGCGTAGGTGGAGAGCGACTCCACGTAGCGGGCCTGGCCCTCGGCGAAGATGGTGTCGAAGGCGAGGCTGGTCTTGCCGGAGCCGGAAACCCCGGTGATCACCGTGAGGCTGTCCGCGGGGATGGTGACGTCGATGTGCTTCAGGTTGTGCTGCTCCGCCCCGTGTACCACCAGGTCGCGGCTGCCCCGCTGCAGCCGGTGCCGCTCGGCGGGGAGCGGTGCCCGGTGGGGCGCCAGCACGTCGCGCAGCACGCGCCCCGTGAGCGAATGCGGGTGCGCGGCGAGCTGCTCCGGCGTGCCCGTGGCCACCACCTCGCCGCCGTACTTGCCCCCGCCCGGCCCCAGGTCGATCACCCAGTCCGCCGTCTTGATCACGTCCAGGTTGTGCTCGATCACCAGCACGGAATTGCCCTGCTCCACCAGCGCGTTGAGGCACTCCAGCAGCGTGCGGATGTCGTGGAAGTGCAGGCCCGTGGTGGGCTCGTCCAGCAGGTACAGCGTGTTGCCCGTGCCCCGCTTGCGCAGCTCGGAGGCCAGCTTCACGCGCTGGGCCTCCCCGCCGGAGAGCGTGGTGGAGGGCTGACCCAGCTTGATGTAGCCCAGCCCCACGTCCTGCAGCGTGCCCAGGATGCGCGCGGCGGCCGGCACGTTGGCGAAGAACGCGGCGGCCTCCTTCACGCTCATCTCCAGCACTTCGTGGATCGTGCGGCCCTTGTAGTGGATCTGCAGCGTCTCCTCGTTGAAGCGCTTGCCGCCGCACTCCTCGCAGACCACCTCCACGTTGCTGAGAAACTGCATCTCGATGGTGCGCACGCCCGCGCCCTCGCAGGCCTCGCAGCGGCCGCCCTTCACGTTGAAGGAGAAGCGGCCTGGCTTGTAGCCGCGCTTGCGCGCTTCGGGCGCGCGCGCGAAGAGGTCCCGGATGTCGGTGAAGATGCCAGTGTAGGTGGCGGGGTTGGAGCGCGGGGTGCGTCCGATGGGGCTCTGGTCGATCTCGATGACCTTGTCGACG
>DATFMP010000038.1:0-29752 GCA_035266845.1 bacterium | reverse complement strand
CACGGCCCAGCTCGCCCTGGAAGCCCTCGGGCAGGCGCGTGTCCACGTGCAGGAACAGCAGCCAATCGCCACCGGCGGCCGCGGCCCCCGCGTTGAGCTGATGGGCGCGCCCGCGCTGGGCGGTCAGCACGCGGGCATGGGTCGCTGCCAGTGCCGCGGTGTCGTCGCTGGAGCCGCCGTCCACCACCAGCAGCTCCGCCTCGGGCGCCTGCGTGCGCAGTCGCTCCAGCGCGGGCCCGATGGCCCGGGCCTCGTTCAGCGCAGGCAGCACGATGGAAAGCGACAGGGGCGTGGCCATGGATGCACGGTGCCGGGCTATATTTTGAACCGCATTTAGGCCATGGGGGCCTTACCCCCATACCCCCAGCAGGGAGCGTTGCCCCCTGCACCTCCAATGGAATCCATGCGGACAGCCACAAGAAACCGAAAGGGGAGCGCCAGGGCGCGAACTCCCTCGCAGCGCTTCCCTTACATAGGCTCGCTAGCGCTGGCCTTTGGTGGCGTGCGGCATGATCTGCTTCAGCTTGGAGCGGATGGCGGCGATGGGGTCGAAGGCCTGCGCCCGCGCCCCGATGCGCAGGATGCGCAAGTGCTCGATGCGGTCGCCCTTGCGGATGCGCTTCACCACGGGCATGCCGCGCACCACCTGGCCAAAGATGGAATGGTGGCCGTCCAGCCAGGGTGTGGGCTCCAGCGTGATGAAGAACTGGCTGCCGTTGGTGTTGGGCCCGGCGTTGGCCATGGAGAGCACGCCTGGCCGGTCGTGGTGCAGCTTGGGCGAGAACTCGTCCGGGAAGAAGTAGCCCGGGCCTCCGCGCCCATCGCCCAGCGGGTCGCCGCCCTGGATCACGAAGCCCGGCACCACGCGATGGAAGGTGAGCCCGTCGTAGAAGCGCGTCTTCTTGATGTGGCCGTCCGCCGGATCGCGCCAGGGCATCTTGGCCTCGGCCAGCCCCACGAAGTTGCCCACAGTCATGGGCACGAGTTGGTCGTAGAGCTTGGCGACGATCGTGCCGCGTGGGGTCACGATCTCCGCGTAGAGGCCGTCGGGCAGGCCGGCCGCCACGCCCTTGGGTGCACTTTCCCTGGGCGCGGCGCGCAAAGAGCCGCCCGGCACGGCGACGAGGGTGGCCAGCAGCGTGGCGAGCGCGATCGGCAGCAGGGCGAGTCGGTGGGACATGGGCGAGGCATGACAGGGTGGCAGGAGCGGCCGCGCCGGCGGCGTCCCGACGGCGGAACGGGCGCGGCCCAACTTGGTCAGTTCACCACATCCGGGCGCGGACTGTCACCGGCGAAGCGGCGGGGGCACCGTGCGACCGATCGCTCCCGGCCGGCGTTACATCCGTTGGCACTCCGGCCTCAGAGCGGCTAGAGTGGGGGCTTGAACAAAAGCCGACGCCTCCGGCCCGTCCCCGGCTGTCGTGCGCGCCCATGACGGGATTGTGGAGGTGCAGTCGAGGCATCCATGCAGAACCAGAGGCTGCTGTTCCTGCTGATAGGCATCATGTTCGCCGTGGTCGTCTGCGTGACGGGCACGACGATCTACCTGCTCTACAACGCCGCGTTCGAAGCCGAGCGCGTGCGGCTGGTGGAGGCGGTACGCCGCAACGCCCGTGTTATCGAGGGCATGGTGCACATGGCGCAGGAGTCCGGCGAGCCCGGCGTGCAGCGCGAGCCGCTGGCATCGGGCGTGCGCGACAAGGTGGTGCAGGAGGTGCTGGACCTGTACCGCAATGCGAATGTCGAAGGCCTGGGGCGCACAGGGGACTTCGTGATCGGGCACCGGGAAGGCGACCTGATCGTCATCCTGCTGAACCAGCGCGAGAGTCTCCAACCGTTGCCCAATCCGGTGCCGTTCAACTCCGGGCGGGTGGAGGCCATGCGGCAGGCGCTGCTGGGCAATGCCGGGTCGCTCGTAAGCGACGACTTCGGCGATCACCGCGTGCTGGCGGCCTACGCGCCCATCCCGGAGTTGCACCTGGGCATGGTGGCCAAGGTGGGGCTGCCGGAGATCCGGGCGCCGTTCCTCCGCGCGGGATTGGTCGCCGCCCTGGCGGCCGTGCTGGCGGCGCTGGCCGGCGCCGCGTTGTTCTTCCGCGTGACCAATCCGTTCGTCCGCCGGCTTACGGAAAGTGAAGCCCGCAGCCGCGAGGTGATCGACACGGCGGCGGATGCCATCATTACGCTGAGCAGCGACGGCCGCGTGGAGACGATCAACCCGGCTGCCGAGCGCCTGTTTGGCTATCTTGAGGAGGAAGCTCGCGGCCACCCGATCAACCTGCTGCTGCCGGGCGTGTTTGCCCCACGCGGCGTGGAGCCCGGCGCTCACACACCCCGGCTGGTGTATGACGCCTTGCATCATTCGCCCGAGCGCGAGCTGACCGCAAGGCGCCAGGACGGCACCAGCTTCCCCGCGGAGGCGAGCTTCCGCGAGACCGTGATCCAGGGGCGGCAGTGCTTCACGGTGGTCTGCCGCGAGATCACGCTGCGCAAGGAGGCCGAGGCGCAGATCGTGCTGGCCAAGGAGCAGGCCGAGCGCAGCAACCAAGCCAAGACCGAGTTCATGGCCGTGATCAGCCACGAGCTGCGCACGCCCATGAACGGCGTGCTGGGCATGAACAGCCTGCTGCTCTCCACGCCCCTCAACGAGGAGCAGCAGCGCTATGCAGATTCGGTGCGCACCTCGGGCGCCACGTTGCTCAACATCATCAATGACATCCTGGATTACTCCAAGATCGAGGCAGGCATGCTCGAGTTGGAGCAGACGGACTTCGAGCTGGTCCCGTTGGTGGAGAGCGTGGTGGAACTGCTGCACATGCAGGCCGCGCCCAAGGGCATCGAGCTGGCGGCGTTCGTCGACCCCGCCCTGCCGCCCCTGCTGCGGGGCGATCCGGGCCGGCTGCGGCAGGTGCTGTTCAACCTGATCGGCAACGCCATCAAGTTCACCGAGGTCGGCGGCGTGACCGTGGAGCTCCGCCCGCAGGATGCAGACGCTGGGAGCAGCGATGCCCCGACCGGTGCGAGTGTGCGCCTGCGCTGCGACGTGGTCGACACCGGCATCGGCATCGCCGCGGGCGAAGGCCCCCGGCTCTTCGAACGCTTCACGCAGGCCGATACCTCCACCTCCCGCCGCTACGGGGGGACCGGGCTGGGGCTGGCCATCGCCAAGCAGATTGTGACGCTGATGGGCGGCGAGATCGGCTTCGAGAGCGAGCCGGGTCGCGGCAGCCGCTTCTGGTTCACCGCGCGGCTGGAGCCGGCGGGGGATGCGCTGCCCAGCCTGCCGCCGGAGGAGTTGACCGGCCTGCGGGTGCTGCTGGTCGATGGGCTCGACATCAATCGCGCCGTGCTGCGCAATCAGCTTGAGGCACTGGGCCTGTGCGTGGAGGAGGTGCCCAGCGGCGCCGCGGCCATTGAGCGCTTCGGGGCGGCCACCCGCAGCGGTAGTGCGCACGCCCTGACACTGGTCAACAACGCCCTGCCGGACATGTCCGGAGTGGATCTGCTGGAGGCGCTGCGCCGCATGGACGGGGGCGCTGACTGCCGCACGGTGCTGATGACGAACCATGTGCTTCGACCCTCTCCGCGGGGGGAGGGGGCTGACCCGGCCTCGTGGCGCATCACCAAGCCCGTGCACCTGTCCGTGTTGCGCGAAGGCCTGCCGCGCCTGTTCGATCCGGCCACCCGGGTCGCTGTCCGGACGGCCACCCAGCCAGTGCCCTCAGGTTCCGGTCGCGGCCCCAGCGACGACATACCGCAGCGCATCCTGCTGGCGGAAGACAATCCGGTGAACCAGTTGCTGGCCGCGGCCTACCTGCGGAAGCTGGGGCATCGGGTGGACGTGGTCGCCAACGGGTTGGATGCCGTCGCGGCGGCGGTGCGGGCGGACTACGATCTGATCCTGATGGACGTGCACATGCCCGACCTGGATGGCCTGGAGGCCGCGGCCCGCATCCGCGCCCGCGCGGTGGACGCGCGGCACGATGTGCCCATCATCGCCATCACGGCGGACGTGATGCTGGGCGACCGTGAGCGCTTCCTGGCCGCGGGGATGAACGACCACATCGAGAAGCCTGTGGACTTCAAGCTGCTCGCCGAACTGGTGCGGCGCTGGACCGGCCAGCGGGCACAGCCCGCGGGCGACGGTCTGGCGGCGACCGAGCGGACGTAGCGCGCCCACCTGCCGAGCCCTCGGACTTTCCGCAGACGCTGCTAGCCCACGCGCAGCACCAGTTTGCCGCGTGCGTGGCCCGTCTCCAGCAGCCGGTGCGCGGCGCGGAGGGTCTCCTCATCCAGCACGCCCATGTCCTGCACGGGCGGCAGGGGCAGCGCCCCCGATTCCACCGCATCGATCAGCCCGGCGAACATGCGCGGGTAGATGGCCCAGTCCCGCGCGGTGCCGAAGCGCGCCGGCGCGCTGACCGCCACGTAGTGATAGCTGGCGCTGCGGGCATAGAGCGGGCTGTGTTGCGGACTCCAGATGTCGATGCCGAAGTCCGGCTCATACTCCTCCACGCAGCTCACCGCGCAGCCGTGGAAGTCCAGCACCTGGAAGCACAGGCGCTTCATGTCCCCGCCCACCAGGTCCAGCGCGGCTGCCACGCCCCGGCCGTCCGTGCGCTCGCGCACCCAGGCGGCCAGTTCCTCCAGGGAGCGGCCGCGATAGCGCAGGATGTCCTGGGGCGGCACGCCCAGCGCCTGCGTGAGGTAATCCGCGCTGGCATCGCTGCCGGCAGTGGCCAGGATGGGCGCCGCGCCGCGCATTCGCGCCAGGGGTACGGCAAAGCTGCCCACGCCGCCGGAGCCCCCGGCCACGAACACCGGCCGCCCCGGTTCGATGCTTGGGCGCAGCATTACCACCTCCCACGCCGTCACGGCGGCCACGCCCAGCGTCACGGCGCGCAGCGGCTCCACGCCCCGCGGCAGCGTGCTCACGAAGGGCTCGGGCGTGCACACGTACTCGGCATAGGCGCCGTTGCTGCGCGGCCCAAAGAGCACCGCCAGCACGGCATCGCCCGGCCGGAAGCGCTTCACGTTCGCGCCGACGGCATCCACCCGCCCCGCCACGTCGCGCCCCAGCACCACGGGGAGCGGTCCGGCGATGCGGCCCTGGCGCATCTTGTAGTCCACGGGGTTAAGCGAGATGGCCTCGACCCGGATGCGCACGTCGTCCGGCCCCGGCTCGGGCAGGGGCAGCTCGCCCCATCGGAAGCCCTCCACCGACCCGTACTCGGTGAGCAGCATCGCTTTCATCGGCGCGGCTCCTTCACAGGTGAAGCGTTTGGGCGGCATGGGCTTGCGCCGGCGCCCCGAATGATAGACACCATACGGGACGACTTCCGGCCCGTCATCCCGCACCCTGGGGGGGTACACCCGACATGCCGAAGACTGCCTTGCCGCGCAAGGACCGCCGCCTGTTGCGGCGCCTGCGCCGTTCGTTCCGACAGATCGCCGGGCGTCAGCAGCAGATCACCGCGCCGACGCTGAAGCAGATCCTGGGCATTCGTGACGATGCCCTGTTCGCCCGCTTCTTCGCGCTGTTCGATGCGGACGGCAACGGCACCATCGACGAGGAGGAGTTCCTGGCGGGCCTGGGCGCGCTGATGAGCAGCAGCGAGACGGAGCGGCTGCGCTTCCTGTTCCGGCTGCACGACGAGCGCGACAAGGGCTACATCACGCGGCCCCAGTTCACCAAACTGATGGAGATGATCCTCGCCGAGCACAACCTGAACTTCGGCCGCCGCACAGTGAACGACCTGGCCTGGGCGCTCTTCCGCGAGGCCGATAAGGACGGCAACGGCTCCATCAGCTTCGAGGAGTTCCGCGACGTCCTCACGCAGCATCCCGAGGCCAGCGGCGGATTGGCGCTGGAGGTGTCGGACTGGATCTCGCCTTCGCGACGGCTGCTGCGCCAGCGCCGGCCGCGCATCCGGCGCCCGCCCCTGCTGCGGCGCCTGATGCGGGCCTGGCAGAACGACGGCATGCCCAACTTCTTCCTGTTCCTGTACCTGCTGGCCAATGCCCTGCTGTTTCTCAACGCGCAGCAGCGCTACGCACACGCGGGGGCCAACCTGGCCATCCAGATCGCCCGCGGCGGTGGGGCCTGCCTGAACTTCAACGGCGCGCTGATCCTGGTGCCGGTGATGCGCAACCTGCTTACGTGGGTGCGGCGGGTCTGGCTGGGGCGCATCGTGCCGGTGGATCTGGCCATCGACTTCCACAAGCTGGCCGGCCAGTTCATGTTCTTCTTCGCGCTGGTACACACGGGCGCACACTTCACCAACTACTGGATTCTCAGCGGCAAGCCCCTGGCGCTCCAGCCGGCGGCGCTGGGCATCGCGGGATACCTGGAGCACACCAAGGCGGGCCTGACCGGCGCGATCCTGCTGGGCGTGTTCGCGGTGATGTGGCTTTGCGCCCAGAACTTCGTGCGCCGCAGCGGGCACTTCGAGATCTTCGCACTCACCCACGCTCTCTACGTGGCGTGGTTCGTCCTGATGCTCCTGCACGGCCCCGTGTTCTGGATGTGGGCCACGGTGCCCCTGGCGGGCTACGTGATCGAGCGCTGGTTCCGCTGGCGCAGCGCCAAACTGCGCACGGGCATCGAGGACGTGCGGCTCTACCCCTCGGGCGTGACGAACCTGCGCATCACGCGGCCGGAAACCTTCGACTACGCGCCGGCGGACTATGTGTTCCTCAAGATTCCCTCGGTCTCGCACTTCGAGTGGCACCCGTTCACCATCAGCAGCTCGCCGCTCGATCCGGACATCGTGGGCATCCACGTGCGCAGCCTGGGCAACTGGACCCGCATGGTGCACAAGCGCTTCGAGGGCCGCGACCCGGAGACGAAGTACAAGCCCGTGCCCATCGTGCTGGACGGCCCCTACGGCACGCCCAGCCTGCACATCTTCGAGAGCACCCACGCCATCCTCATCGGCGCGGGCATCGGTGCCACGCCCTTCGCCTCCATCCTGCGCACGATCCAGCTCAAGAACCACCGCCGCGAGCCCATGAAGCTGCAGCACGTGCACTTCATCTGGCTCAACCGCGGCCAGCAGTCCTTCGAATGGTTCCTGGAGATCCTGGCCGAGGTGCAGCGTCGGCGCATCAACGACCTGATCGATATCAGCATCTACATGACCGACGTGAAGCGTGACCTGAAGAGCAGCACGCTCAACCTGGCCATGGACCTGATGTTCGCCGAGAAGGGTTCCGACCCCGTGACGGGCCTGCGCTCGCAGACCCACTTCGGGCACCCGGACTGGCACGCCGTCTTCGCGGACTTCTCGGAGCGGTACCGCAAGGAGAAGGTGGATGTGTACTTCTGCGGTCCGCCCGGTCTGGCCTCCACCTTGCGCCCGCTCTGCCGCCGTGCCGGCTTCCGCTTCCGCAAGGAGAACTTCTAGGCCCCGGCTGAAATCGAGCTGGTGTCATTCTGAGGCCCGCCCTGAGGGCCGAAGAATCTGTTGGCCCCCCGGCACAACAGATTCCTCGCTCCGCTCGGAATGACATCGACGGGCCATGGGGTGGCACGATTCCGTGCGAGCCGCGTGCGCCCGCAGGCGCTTTCCGCGGCGCTGCGCGAGGCCCTTAGTGGCCGCTTGCTCCAAGGCTTCAGGCGCAGTATCACGGCAGGGAACAGGCGCGCTCCCATCGCCGGCACGAACCGGCGGGCGCGTCGCCGCGATCTCCCCCGCAGCCCAGGAATGACCCGCCCATGACCGAGCCGAGGAAGTACCGCAGCAGCGAATGGTGGGGCAAAGCCGACCGTGACGGCTTCGTGCACCGCTCCTGGATGAAAAACCAGGGCCGCCCGGACGATCTGTTCACGGGCCGGCCCATCATCGGCATCTGCAACTCGTGGAGCGAACTGACCCCCTGCAACGCGCACCTGCGCGGGGTGGCGGATGTGGTCAAGCGCGGGGTGTGGGAGGCCGGCGGCTTTCCGCTGGAGTTCCCCACCATGTCCCTGGGCGAGACCCTGATGCGCCCCACCACCATGCTCTTCCGCAACCTGATGAGCATGGACGTGGAGGAGAGCCTGCGCGCCAACCCGCTGGACGGCGTGGTGCTGCTCTCGGGCTGCGACAAGACCACGCCCGCGCAGCTCATGGGCGCGGCCAGCGTGAACCTGCCCACCATGATGCTCACGGGCGGGCCCATGCTCAACGGGCGCTTCCGCGGCGAGCAGATCGGCTCCGGCACGGCCGTGTGGCGCTTCTCCGAGGCCGTGCGCGGCGGGCAGATGAGCGAGGCGGACTTCCTGGCGGCCGAGGCCGGGCAGTCGCGCAGCATTGGGCACTGCATGACGATGGGTACCGCCTCCACCATGGCCTCCATGGCCGAGGCGCTGGGCATGCAGCTTCCTGCCGCGGCGGCCATCCCCGCCGCCGATGCGCGCCGCAACACCTGGGCGCACCTGACGGGGCGGCGCATCGTGGAGATGGTGCGGGCCAACGTGCGCATGTCGGACATCCTCACGCGCAAGGCCTTCGAGAACGCGATCCGCGTGAACGCCGCCATCGGCGGTTCCACCAATGCCGTGGTACACCTGCTGGCCCTGGCCGGGCGCATGGGCGTGTCGCTGGCTCTGGACGACTTCGACAAGCTGGCCCACGATCTGCCCTGCCTGGTGAACCTGCAGCCCAGCGGGGAGTACCTGATGGAGGACTTCTACTACGCGGGCGGGCTGCCGGCCGTGATGAAGGAGATGGGCGACTGGCTGCACACAGATGCCCTCACCGTGAGCGGCAAGACGGTCGGCCAGAATGTCGCCGACGCGCAGTGCTTCGACCGCAAGGTGATCTTCCCCCGCGAGGCGCCCTTCAAGCCCACGGCGGGCATCGCCGTGCTGCGCGGCAACCTGGCGCCGGACGGTGCGGTGATCAAGCCCTCGGCCGCCACGCCGGAGCTGATGAAGCATCGCGGGCGAGCCGTCGTGTTCGAGAACATCGAGGACTTCGACGCGCGCATTGACGACCCCAACCTGGACGTGGACGAGACCTGCGTGCTGGTGCTCAAGGGCGCCGGGCCGCGCGGCTACCCGGGTATGGCCGAGGTGGGCAACCTGCCGCTGCCGCCCAAGGTGCTCAAGAAGGGCATCACGGACATGGTGCGCATCTCGGACGCCCGCATGAGCGGCACGGCCTATGGCACCGTCGTGCTGCACACCGCGCCCGAGGCGGCCGTGGGCGGCCCGCTGGCGCTGGTGCAGAACGGCGACATGATCGAGCTGGACGTGGCCCAGCGCCGCCTGCACCTGGACGTGAGCGACGACGAACTGGCCCGCCGCCGCAAAGCCTGGAAGGCGCCCGTGCACGAGAAGCTCGGCCGCGGCTACGGCCGTCTCTACATCGAGCACGTGCTGCAGGCGGACCGTGGCGCGGACTTCGACTTCCTCGTCGGCGGCAGCGGCGACTACGTGCCGCGCGAGAACCACTAGCAGAGGGACCAGGCTTGGTTTTCGGATGAGATCGTGGCCCAAGGGGGCGCTGCCCCCTTGGAACCCCTGTCAGGGAGCAAGCCCCCTGTACCCTATTCGTGTAAGGGGTGCAGGGGCCTTGGGCCCCTGCCGGAGGGAGGAGGTACGGAGGAGGGAGGCAGCGCCTTCCTCCTCCGTAAAACCCGAAACGCGGCTGACGAACCACTAGCCATGCGGGAGCCGATGCGTTGTCCACCCACCTGCCGACCCGGAGCCCGGCCGTGCTGCTGATCCCGGTGGAGGTGCGCCAGAGTGCGATTCACGGGCTGGGCGTGTTCGCGGGCGCGCCCGTCCGCGCGGGCGAGATCGTGTGGCAGTTCGATCCCGGCATCGACCAGCTGCACCCCGTGGCGTGGCTGGAGACGCAGCCCGAGCACGTGCGGCGCTTCGTGGGGACCTACTGCGTGCTCAGTCTCGACAAGCGCCATTACTACGTGCTGGGCGATCAGACGATCTTCGTAAACCACTCCAACGCGCCGAACATGGAGCCCCGCGATGAGCTGCTCGTCAACGGCGAAGGCGTCGTGGTGGCTGCGCGCGATATCGCGGCGGGCGAGGAGTTGACCATCGACTACGGCACCATCGACGGCGGCGACCGCGAGCGCCTGGTCAACGGCGACTCGCTCTTCGAACTGCTCCAGGCGTAGGGGGCGGGCAGGCAGCGCCCATCGCGGCCCCCGCGGTCCGTAAAGCCGGCCACTGGCCGCACGCCGTTTCGCGCGCTAGGATACCCCGTCCATTCCGCCCCACCCGTCCGCGACAGGGATGCCGCCATGCCGTCCGATTCCGCCCACTTCGCCACACCCCGCCGTCCGCCACGCCCCGCGCTTCTGGCAGCGAGGTGCGGGGCGCTGCTGGCATTGCTGGCGCTGGCGCTCGCCGCGCCGCTGCAAGCCGCCCCCAAGGCGGATCTATGGCCGCTGTGGGAGAAGCACAACGCCGCCAATCGCTTGCACATCGATCATGGGGCGTGGAGCGAGTTCCTGCAGCGCAACGTGATCACCAAGCATCCTTCGGGCATCAACCGGCTGCCCTATGGCCGGGTCACGGATCTCGACAAGCGCATTCTGGATGCCTACATCGCGCAGCAGCAGGCCCTGCCGATCTCCAACTACAACCGCAAGGAGCAGAAGGCGTACTGGATCAACCTGTACAATGCGCTGACTGTGCAGGTGGTGCTGGAGCACTATCCGGTCAAGTCCATTCGGGACATCGACCTGTCGTCCGGGCTGTTCTCGCGCGGCCCGTGGGATGCGAAGCTGGTGAAGGTGGAGGGCACGGAGCTGTCCCTCAACGACATCGAGCACCGCATCCTGCGCCCCATCTGGCACGATCCGCGAGTGCACTACGCCCTGAACTGCGCCAGCCTGGGCTGCCCCAACCTGCAGCCCGTCGCCTTCACCGTGTTCAACATGGACGGCCTGCTGGACGATGCCGCGCGCGCCTACGTGAACAGCCCGCGCGGGGCGCACTTCGAGGGCGACCGGCTCATCGTCTCCAGCATCTACGCGTGGTATCAGGAGGACTTCGGTGGCCCCCAGGGCGTGCTGAAGCACTTGCGGCACTACGCCAAGGGGCCGCTGGCGCTGCGCCTGGCCAACTGGCATAAAGGCTTCGACGACGCCTACGACTGGCGCCTCAACGCACCCTGACCCGTTGGCTTCCCCTTTCCTTCGCTGCCCTGCACATCCGTGATCACCGACCCGGGGTTCTACCTGGTGGCCATCCCGGCCATCCTGCTCACCTGTGTGGCCAAGGGCGCATTCGGTGTGGGCCTGGGCATCCTCGCGGTGCCGCTGATCGCCCTCACGCTGCCCATCGGCCAGACCACGGGCATCCTGCTGCCCCTGCTGCTGCTGATGGACCTGTTCGGCCTATACGTCTACTGGGGCAAGTGGGACGGCGCTGTTCTGCGTCCGCTGGTGGCGGGGGCCCTGATGGGCATTGCCGTGGGCACGGCGACGTTCCATCTGGTGTCCGAGGAGATGATCCGCCTGCTGCTGGGCACGATCGCGCTGGTGTTCACGCTGCACTACTTTCTGCGCGGTCGGCTGAGCACCGTGGCCCTACGGCCCACGACGCCGGTGGGCCTGGCGGCGGGGACGGTCTCGGGCTTCACCAGCTTCGTCTCCCACGCCGGGGCGCCGCCGGTGGCGGTGTACCTGCTTCCGCAGCGCCTGGACAAGACGCTCTACACCGCCACCACCGTGCTCTACTTCGCGCTGGTGAATCTGGCCAAGCTGGTACCTTATGCGTGGCTGGGCCTGCTCAGCCGTGGCAACCTGGAGACGGCCGCCGTGCTGACCCCCCTCGTGCCGCTGGGTATCGTGCTGGGGGTGCTGGTGCACCGCCTCGTCAGCATGTCCCTGTTCTACCGCATCTGCTACGGCTTCGTGTTCATCGCCGGGGTCAAGCTGCTCTACGACGGCCTGCTGCCGCTGATCGCCGGCTGAGCGGCCCGCAGCTCAATCGGCTCCCGCCCCTGCCGCTCCACGCGGATCTCCCGCGCCAGCGCGGCATCCAGCGCCAGCGTGGTCTCCCCCACTTCCAGCACCACGGCCGGGCGGCGCTGCCGCAGCCGCACCTCCACGCCCGGCACCAGGCCCAGCGCGGCGAGTTGCTGCGCACGGCCGGTCGCGCCGTTGCCTTGGCGGCCCCGGCCATCGTCTGTTCCGTTCAGCGAGACGATGCGCGCGCGGGAATCCCGTGGCAGCGTGCCCAGCGTCTCCACGGCAGCCGCACGGGCGGCTTGTGCCGCGGCGCGGCGCTGTTCGCGTGCGGCCAGCCAGCGCGCCAGGCGCCAGGCCAGCCACGAGCGGCGCGGGTGCGGGAATGCGCGGCCGCAGCCGGGGCAGCTCAGCAGGGCGCAGCCGCCCGAGGCCCCGCTGAGGGTGCCGCACGCCCCGGCGCAAGCACCGCAGGCGGGCAGGATCGCCCCACAGTGGGGGCAGGCCGGGTTGAGTGCCAGCTCAGTCATGTGAGCAAACCCCGCAGCACGAAGTTGAGCGCGCCGCCCATGGCGAACGCGAAGGGAAAGATGAAGGCGGCCATGGCCAGCCCCGTGCGCACGCCGCGCTCGCGGACGATCATCAGGAAGTTGGCGACGCACGGCACGAACAGCGTCATGGTGACCAGCGCCACGACGATCTGCACCTGCACTTCGGCCGAAGGGTGGCCGCTGGCCAGGGCCCCCTTGAACAGGTCGTACAGCCCCGCCGCCCCATAGTCCCGCCGCAGGAAGCCGATCAGGAAGGCCTCGCTGGCCTTGGGCGGCAGCCCCAGCAGCCCCTGCACCAGCGGCGCCATCAGCCGCTCCAGCAGCCGCAGCAGGTGCAGCGCGTCCAGCAGCCACAGCAGGAAGGTCCCCAGCACGAACAGCGGCACCACCTCGCGCAGGTACCATTCCATGCGCGCGAGGGTCTTCACGGCGATGTTGCCCAGCGCCGGGCGCCGCAGCGGGGGAATCTCCAGCACGAATGCGCTGCTCTCGCCCGGCAGCACGCGCGCGGCCAGTGCCCCCACCACCAGCATCACGCCGATCACCGTGCCCAGCCACCACAGCAGCGCCGTCGTGCTCAGCGCGGCCAGCATGCCCATGATCACGCCCAGTTGCGCCGAGCAGGGCACGCCCAGCGCCAGCAGCATGGTCACGATCAGCCGTTCCTTGGGCGTGGGCAGGATGCGCGCGGTCATGGTGGCCATGGTGTCGCACCCCAGCCCCAGAATCATCGGCAGCACGGCCTTGCCGTTCAGGCCGGCCAGCTTGAAGGCGCGGTTCAGCACCACCGCAAGGCGCGGCAGGTAGCCCGAGTCCTCCAGCGCGGAGAACGCGAGGAAGAAGAACCCCACGATGGGCAGCACGATCGCGAAGGCGTAGGTGAGTCCCATGGAGACCAGCCCGTAGTCCCCCAGCAGCAGCCCGGGGCCGTGGCCCGCGGCCACGCCCGCCGGGCCGATCAGCCAGCCCTCCAGCGGGGCGGGCAGCAGCGGCCGCAGGGCGCCATCCAGCCAGGGCACGACGTGCCCGTTGAAGACCACCCGCTCCAGGAAGTCCACGGCCTTGCCGGCCCCCAGCACGCCCACGAACAGGTACATGGCGTAGAGCACGGCCAGCGCCACGGGGATGCCCCACAGGGGGTGCAGCGCCAGATCGCCCAGCACCGCTCCCACGCCGCGCCGCTGCTGCGTGCGCTGCCCGGTGCCCCGCGTCAGCACGCGCCCGGCCAGGGTATCCGCAGCGGCCTGCCGCGCCTGCTGCACGGCGTAGGCGATGCCTTCCGGCAGTTCCGCCTCCAGCCCGGCCTGCAACTCGGCGCGCAGCCCGGCCAGGGCGGCTCCGTCCACGCCGGGCAGGTCGTCCGGGCTTGCCAGCAGCATCAGCGCCAACCCCCGCCGGCCGGGCAGCTCCGCCGGCAGCGCGCCTTCGAGCCGTGCCAGCGCGGCCTCCAGCGCTGGGCCGTAGTCCACCCGCGCCTGCACCGGTCGGAATGGGACCGCACCGGCCAGCAGCGGCGCCAGGCCCTCGCCACGCGTGGCCACGGCCGGCAGCACGTCCACGCCCAGGGCCTCGCCCAGCGCGGTGGAATCCAGGCGCAGGCCGCGCGCGCTGGCCTCGTCCGTCATGTTGGCGACCAGCGCCAGCGGGAGCTCCAGCTCCGCAAGTTGCAGCGCCAGCGCCAGACCGCGCCGCAGGTTCTTGGCGTCGCAGACCAGCACGGCGCGCGCACCATCGATGCACCCGTGCGTCAGGATGGCGTCGCGGGTGATGCGCTCGTCCTCGGAGGTGGGCAGCAGGCTGGTGGTGCCCGGCAGGTCGATCACGGCCCCGCCACCCCGGCGGTCGCGGCCCTGCGCGATCTCCACGGTAGTGCCGGGATAGTTGGAGACGGTGGTGTAGCGGCCCGTGAGGCGGCCGAACAGCACGCTCTTGCCGACGTTGGGATTGCCGATCAGCAGCGTGACGGGTGCTGAGGCGGTGGGACCTGTGGGTATGGCGGCGGCCTGCATAGCGTAGAATCCGGCCGGGCGAGCCCGAAAGCTCGCCCGCTTGTTTCCTCCCCCCCGGGAGTCCACGCCGCGTAGTAATTGTGACTGAGTCTCAATGGCACCATAACGCGGGTCGCACGAAAGTGCAATGGCTTGGCGCAAGTCGGTGACGAATTTGGATCGCGGGCTGGATCACGCGCACGCTGCCTCGTCGCTTGACGGGGCCGCGCGGATCGCCACATAGTCTCTGGGGACGACGGGGAGGGGTTGCCGCCGGCCGCTTCGCCCGCGGGGCGCGGCGGTGGCCGGCGGGGCAACCGGTGTGCTGGGGTGTGCAGTGAGCGAGCAGGGTCTGGCTGGATTGCGCGTCATCGAGGTGGGCGGCCCCATCGCCTCGCCGGTGGCCGGCAAGCTCTGCGCCGATCTCGGCGCCACCGTGGTCAAGATCGAGCCGCCCGGGGGCGACCCTGCCCGCGGTCGCGGGCCGTTCCCGGCATCGAGCCAGCCCGGCGACCCCGAGGCCAGCGGCGCCTTCCTCTATCTCAACGCGAACAAGCGCAGCCTGCGCCTGGACCTGCGCGAGCCGGCCGGGCAGGCGGCGCTGCGCGAGCTGGCCGCCGCGGCCGACCTGCTGCTGCACGACGTGCACCCGCGCGAGATGGCGGCGCAGGGGCTGGACTACGCGACCCTGGCGGCGGTCAATCCGCGGCTGGTGATGGTCTCCATCACACCCTTTGGGCTGGACAGCCCCTGCCGCGACTGGCTGGGGAGCGACCTGACGCTCATCCACGGGGGCAACCTGGCGTGGCTGGTGCCGGATGCGGGCGGCACGCCGGAACGCCCGCCCATTCGCCCCTTCGGCCAGCACGCGCTGATCCAGGCCGGGCTGCACGCGGCGGTGGCGGGACTGGGCGCCTGCCACGGGGCGGCGCGCCAGGGCCGGGGCGAGCACGTGGACGTGGCCGTGCTGGATGCGGTGGCCAACCTGCTCTGCCGGCACTTTGCCTCGTACCCCTACGCGGGCGTGGTGGAGACGCGGTTGGGCCGCAACCTGGCCTCGCCCGCCACGTACTTCCCCTGCCGCGATGGCTACATCTACCTCATCGCCGTGGAGCAGGACCAGTGGGCGCGGCTGGTGGAACTGATGGGCAGCCCCGCCTGGGCGCTGGGCCCGGAGTTCGGCAGCACCCAGCTTCGCGGCGTGCCCGCCACCATGGAGGTGCTGGAGCGCAAGCTGGCGGAATGGACGCGTGGCTGGGAGGTGCAGGCGCTCTTCCACGCCTGCCAGGAGCGGCGCATCGGGGCCTCGGCGGTGTACGTGCCGGAGCAGCTTGAGCAGGAGCCGCATCTGCGGGCGCGGGGCTTCTTCCAGGGCGTCGAGCATCCGCATGCCGGATCGCTGCGCCTGCCCGGGGCACCCTACATGCTGGACCGCCCCTGGTGGGCCCTGCGCAGCCCGGCCCCGGCCCTGGGCGAGGCCAACGCGGAGGCCACGGCGCCGGGTGGCGGCCCGGCGCGGCTGTTCGGCGGCACCGCGCCGGCTGCCGTCGCGCCCGCGCGGGGTGCCGGCCCGGAGCGCCCGCTGGCGGGTGTGCGCGTGCTGGACCTGTCGTGGGTGTGGGCGGGGCCTTATGCCACGCAGATGCTGGCCTTCCTGGGGGCGGAGGTCATCAAGGTGGAATCCTCGCGCCGGCCGGACCTGGCGCGTCGCCTGAATCTTTTCGCCGCGGGGATGGAGCCGGGCCTGAACCGCTGCGGCTACTTCAACCAGATCGGCCTGGGCAAGCAGAGCGCCGCCATCAACCTGGCCCATCCCGAGGGGCTGGCGCTGGTAAAGCGTATCGCGGCCGAGAGCGACGTGGTGGTGAGCAACTTCGCCACGGGCGTGCTGGAGCGGCTGGGGCTGGGCGTGTCCGTGCTGCAGGGCATTCGCCCGGACCTGGTCATTGCCAACCTCTCCGCCTTCGGGCAGACCGGGCCCTACCGCAACTACACGGGGTACGGGCCCGCCATCGTGCCCCTGACGGGGCTGGGCGCGGCCACGGGCTACCCGGACGACACGGTGCCGCAGAACCTGCGCCCGGCCTATGCGGACCCCAACGCGGGCGCCTACCTGGCCTTCGCCGTGCTGGCGGGCCTGGAGGGCCGCCGCCGCCACGGGGGCGGGCTGGTGATTGACGTCTCGCTGTGGGAGACCTTGCTCTGCACGGCCTTCGAGACCTGGATGGGCCACGCCCTGGGCGGGCCCGCCCCGCGGCCGCTGGGCAACCAGGACCCGCAGCACGCGCCGCACAGCCTGTACCGATGCGCGGGCGAGGACGAGTGGCTGGCCGTGGCCGTCACGGAGGACGCCCAGTGGCCGGCGCTGTGCCGGGCCATCGGACGCCCGGAGCTGGCCGCGGATGAGCGCCTGCGCACGGCGGCGGGCCGCAAGGCCAACGAGGCCCTGCTGGACGAGGCGTTGAGCGCCTGGTGCGCACGGCAGGACAAGTGGGCGGCCACGCAAGCCCTGCAGGCGGCGGGCGTGCCTGCCTTCCCGGCCCTGCGCAACCGGGAGTTGGCCGAGTGGGAGCCCCTGCTGAACCGCGGCTATCTGGAGCGGATCGACCACCCGGAGGTGGGGCCGCGCCTGTACACGGGTGTCCCGTGGCGGCTGGAGCAGCGGCCCAACGGCGTGCCGCGGCGCGCGCCCCTGCTGGGCGAGCACACCGACGCCGTGCTCACCGGCCTGCTGGGCCTGGGTGCGGACGAGGTGGCGCGGCTGCGCGAGGCGGGCGCGATCGAATAGCAGGATGCAGGGCCGGGGTCCCCGTGGGTGCCCGGCGACGACCCATGTTCGCTGTCGGCCCGGCCATGGCCGGGCCGCTTACCTACGCAGGAGGGCAGGTTGCACACGTTGCGCGTGCTGGAGGTGGGCGGGGGCATCCCCGCGGCCATGGCGGCCAAGCTGATGGCGGACCTGGGGGCACAGGTGGTCAAGATCGAGCCCCCGGAGGGCGACCCCATCCGGCGCGCCGGGCCGTTTCGTCCGGGGAGGCCCCCCGCGGACGCCAGCGGCACGCACCTGTATCTGGACACCAACAAGCGCAGCCTGGCGCTGGACCTCACCACGCCGGACGGCCAGGCCACCCTGCGTGAGCTGGCTGGGCGCTCGCACCTGCTGGTGCACGGCCTGCCGCCCCGCCAGATGGCGGCCTGTGGGCTGGACTACGCGGCGCTCTCCGCGGACAACCCGGCGCTGGTGATGCTCTCCATCACCCCCTTCGGGCTGACCGGGCCGTACAAGGATTACGCCGCGAACGACCTGACGCTGATCCACGGCGGGGGTTGGGGCTGGCTGTGCCCGGGCAAGTCCGCCCCCATCGAGCTGCCGCCCATCAAGCCGTTCGGGCAGCACGCGCTCACGCAGGCCGGCCTGCACGCGGCGGTGGCCGGGCTGGCTGCGGTCTATGGCGCGGCGCGCACCGGCGAGGGCGAGCACCTGGACTTCTCCGTGCAGGAGGCGGTGACGTTCCTGCTGGGCCGCCACTTCGCCCAGTACACCTTCACCGGCCGCACGGACTCGCGGCTTACGCCCCCGGCATACGAGCCCATGTCGTTCTATCCGTGCAAGGACGGCAGCATCTTCCTGATCTGCCCCGAGCAGCCGCAGTTCGACCGGCTGGTGGCGCTGATGGGCAATCCGGAATGGGCCATGGACCCCAAGTACGCCACGCGCGACGGGCGTCAGGATCACGGGCACGAGCTGAAGCAGCGCCTCAGCGAGTGGACGCGCCAGTGGGAGGCCGAACCGCTCTACCACGCCTGCCAGGGTGTGCGCGTGGGTGCCGCACCCGTGTTCACCCAGCAGCAGTTGGAGCACGACGAGCACCTGGCCGCGCGCGAGTTCTTCGTGGCGCAGCACCATCCCCCGGTCGGGGACGTGCGGTTGCCCGGCGCGCCCTACCGCCTCAAGCAGCCGCTGTGGTCCCTGCGCCGCCCGGCCCCCGCCCTGGGCGAGGCCAACGGCGTCGTGAGCACGCTGTTCACCGAGGGGCCGGGGCCGCGCGTCGCTGACCAGGGTGCGGCTCGGGCGCCCTTCGATGCGCAGGGCGTGCTGCCGCTGGCGGGCGTGCGCGTGCTGGACCTCTCCTGGGTCTGGGCCGGGCCCCACTGCACCATGATGCTGGGCCTGCTGGGCGCGGAGGTGATCAAGGTGGAGTCGTCCAACCGGCTCGACCTGACCCGCCGCTCGCACCTATTCGCCGCGGACCTGCCCCCGGGGCCGAACACCTGCGGCTACTTCAACCAGGTCAACCAGGGCAAGCTCGGCATCGGCGTGGACCTCTCCAATCCCGAGGGTGTGGCCCTGGTGCAGCGCCTGGCCGAGCAGAGCGACGTGATGATCAGCAACTTCGGCACGGGTGTGCTGGAGCGGCTGGGGCTGGGCACGGAGGAGATGCAGCGCCGCAATCCCCGCCTGATCTGCGCGATGATCTCCGCCTTCGGCCAGACGGGGCCCTGCAAGCGCTACATGGGCTACGGGCCGTTGATCTCGCCCCTGGCCGGCCTTTCCGCAGCGACGGGCTACGAGGACGGCGAGCCACAGGACGTGGGTCTGGCCTATGGCGACCCCAACGGTGGCGTGTACACGGCGGTGGCCATCCTCTCCGCGCTGGTGGGGCGGGACAATGGCGGCGCGGGACAGGTGATCGACCTGTCCATGTGGGAGGCCATGCTCTGCACGGCCTTCGAGGGCTGGATGAACCACGCCCTGGGCAACGCGCCCTACCATCCCATGGCCAATCGCCACCCCTACCTGGCGCCGCACAGCCTCTACCGGTGCGCCGGTCACGACGCCTGGGTGGCCATCGCGGCCGAGACGCAGGCGCAGTGGCGGGCGCTCTGCGATGCCATCGGCCGGCCCGAGTTGGCCGGGGATGCGCGCTTCGTGGACGCCGCCGCGCGCAAGACTCACGAGGATGCGCTGGACGCCATCCTGGCCGAGTGGTGTGCCCCGCGCGATAAGTGGGAGGTGACGCGGCTGCTGCAGGTCGCCGCCGTGCCGGCCTTCCCCTCGCTGGACAGCCACGAGCTGCACGACGATCCGCACCTGCAGGCCCGGGGGTGCTTCACGCGCTGGCCTCACGCGGAGGTGGGCACGCGCACGCTGATGGGTGTACCCTGGCGCTTTACGCGCCGTCCCAATGGTCTGGGCAAGGCCGCGCCGGTGCTCGGGGAAGATACCGACGCCGTGCTGGAGCGTTTGCTGGGCCTGGGGGCCGAGGAACGCGCCGCGTTGCGCGCCCGGGGCGCCATCGAGTGAGCGCGATGGCGCCGACGCGTCATTGCTTGCACACCGCATTCGTGAGGAATCCGCCATGGACGAAGACAAGCCGGGAGCCAAGCCGACCATCGTCCCCCGCCCCAATGGGCCCCTGCTCGTGAAGGGCCTGGGGCAGATGCGCAATTCCAGGGGCGAGGCGCTGGAGGTGCGCGAAACCCTGGCCCTGTGCCGCTGCGGGCAATCGGCCAACAAGCCCTTCTGCGATAGCACGCACCGCAAGATCGGCTTCAGCGACGCCAACACCGCCGCCGATGGCAGTGCGGATAAGGTGGACCGCTACGAGGGGCCGGAGTTGACCATCCTCGACAACCGCTACCTCTGCGCCCACGCAGGCACCTGCACGGACGGGCTGGCGGAGGTCTTCCGCTACGGCACGGAGCCTTGGATCGACCCCGCCGGTTCCAAGGCGGACCGCATCCAGGAGGCGGTCCGGGCCTGCCCCTCGGGCGCCCTCGCATTCGCCCTGGGCGGCAGCGAGACGCGGGACTTCGACCGCGATCCCGCCATCACCATCGCCAGGAACGGGCCGTACTACGTCGTCGGCGGCATTGACCTGGAGACGGACGCTTGGGGACAGGGGGCTTCGCGCGAGCACTACGCCCTCTGCCGCTGCGGCCAATCCAAGCGCAAGCCCTTCTGCGATGGCTCGCACTGGGAAGTCGAGTTCACGGACGAGAAGAACTAGTAGAGCGTCAGCCCTAAACTTCAGGATGGACGCCTCCAAGGGGGCACCGCCCCCTTGGAACCCCCGCCAGGGAGCAAGCCCCCTGGACCCCATTTGTGTGGGGTGTAGGGGCCCGTGGCCCTACTGGAGGGAGGAGCTATGGAGGAGGGAGGCAACGCCTCCCTCCTCCGTAAACCCCGAATATCGATGCCTGACTGAGCACTAGCCGCCTGCCGGGACGTCGGCCGAGCGCCGGCCCGGGCGCTTTCGCGCCCACGGCATTCCCATTTGCGCCCAAAGCCGCTAGATTTTGCGGATGAGCGCTTCGCACGGACCCTCCGCCTCCAACGCCGCCAAGCGGAGCACCCCCACGATCAACGCGGCCGTCATCGGCGCCGCCGGCCTCTCCGGCCAGGAGCTGATGCGCATCCTCAGCCACCACGGCGACGTGCGCCTGAGCGCCGTCACGTCCGGCAAGTACAAGGGCCGGGCCGTGGGCGATGCCTTCCCGGGCCTGCGTCGCGTGGAGCTGACCTTCACCGACCACGATGCCGACCTGAATGGCACGGACGTGGCCTTCCTGGCCATCCCCAACAAGGCCAGCCTGGAGGTCGCGCCCCGGCTGGTGGAGCGCGGCATCCGCGTGGTCGACCTGTCCGGTGTGTTCCGGCTACCGGATGTGGACGTGTTCCAGCGCTTCTATGGGCTGCAGCACACGGCACCGGGCCTGCTGGCCGAGGCCGTGTTCGGGCTGCCGGAGGCATTCCGCAATCGCATCCCCGGCGCGCGGCTGGTCGCCAATCCGGGTTGCTACCCCACCGGCGCGCTGATCGGGCTGCTGCCCCTGGGCGAGCTGCTGGGCACGCTGGTCATGCCGCCCGTGATCGACGCGAAGTCCGGCGTCTCCGGGGCCGGCGGCCGGGTGGAGGACGACTCGACGAACTTCATGGAGGTCAACGAGAACTTCAAGGCCTACAAGGTCTTCGGCCACCAGCACACGCCGGAGATCGAGCAGTACCTGGCCCAGTGCACCCCCTACGACCCCGCCGCCCAGGGCGCTGTGGTGTTCACGCCGCACCTGCTGCCCATCTCGCGGGGCATCCTCTCCACGATCTACCTGCGCTTCGCCGAGCCCGTTCCGCCCGCCGAGCTGCGTCGGCGCTTCGAGCGCTTTGCGGCCGCCGAGCCGTTCGTGACCCTGCTGCCCGAGGGTCAGGGCGCCGAGCTGAAGATGGCCAACGGCAGCAACGACTGTGCGGTGAGCCTGCACCCGGACGACACCGGCCGCAACTGGGTGGTCGTCACGGCCATCGACAACCTGCTCAAGGGTGCCGCCGGCCAAGCCGTGCAGAACATGAACCTCATGTTCGGCTGCGACGAGACCGCCGGGCTGGTGTAGGGGGCGAGCAGGGGAAGCTACGGCAACGCGTCGGGCGCCTGCTGGGCCACGTCCATGCGCGCGTGGCGCACGCCCTCGCTGGGCCAGACGCCCAGCAGCGGCAGGGCGCGGCGCGCGATGTTGCTGAACACCGGCGCGGCCACCACACCGCCGAAGCGGCCCTTCTTGGGGCGCTCCACCACCACCAGGATCGTCAGCGCCGGATGGTCCGCCGGCACGAAGCCCACGAAGCTGGCGATGTGCTTGGTCTGCGAGTAGCCACGCGCCTTCAGGTCGTAGATCTCCGTCGTGCCCGTCTTGCCCGCCACCACGTAGCCCGGCACCGCGGCCCGCTTGCCCGTACCCTCGGGACTCACCACGCCCTTCATCAGATCGCGCACGATGCCCGCCGTGCGGGCCGAGATCACGCGGCGCGCCACGGGGTAGCGGTTCTGCTCCACGATGTGGCCCGCGGGGTCGCGCACCTCCAGCACCAGGCGTGGCTGCACCAGCTTGCCGCCGTTGGCGATGGCGTTGACGCCCGTGATGAGCTGCAGGGGCGAGACCAGGATGCCGTGGCCGAAGGAGATGGCCGCGTGATCCACCGGGGTCCAGCGGTCCACCGGGGGCAGGTAGCCCTCCGCCTCGCCGGCCAGCCGGCGTCCGTCGGCGGCGGTGAACAGCCCCACCCGGTGCCCGAAGCCGAACTTCTGCAGGTACGAGTGGAACACGGCCGCGGGGAGCAGCAGGCCGATCTTGGCGGCGCAGATGTTGGACGAGACGCGGATCACCCCGCCCAGCCCCAGCCAGCCGTGGGGCTCCGTGTCGTGGATCACGCTGTCGTAGTGCTGCCACTCGCCGTTCTCGCAGAAGAACAGCGAGTCCGGCTTCACGACGCCCTCCTCCAGCGCGGCGGAGATGGTGAACACCTTGAAGGTGGAGCCCGGCTCGTAGCCGCTGGTCACGGCCCGGTTGAAGTACGTCTCCTTGTCGTAGTCCAGGTAGTCGTTGGGGTTGAAGTCCGGCGCATGGGCCATGGCCAGGATCTCGCCCGTGTTGGTGCGCATCACGATGGCGATGCCCACCGCGGCATCGTGCACCTGCACGGCGCGGCTCAGCTCCTGCTCCACGATGTACTGCACCGCCGGCTGGATGGTAAGCCGGATGCTGCCCCCGCCGGTGGGGAAGTCGTCATTGCCGGTGAGCACCGTGCGGCCCAGCGCGTCGCGGTTCACGACCTTGTAGCCCTCGGCACCCTTCAGGTAGGAGTCGTAGGCGTACTCCAGCCCCTCCAGCCCCTGCGTGTCCACGCCCGTGAAGCCCAGCAGCGGCGCGGCGAAGGTGCGCTCGGGATAGACGCGCGTGTATTCCTGCGTCTCGGCGATGCCGTCCAGGTGCAACGCCTGCACCGCGGCCGATTCCGACGGCGTCACGTGCCGCTTGATCCACACGAAGGCTTGGTTGGAGCGCAGGCGCTGCTCCACCCAATCGGCATCCAGCCCCAGCAGGCGCGCCAGTCGGAACGCCGCCACGGCGGGATCGGCGATGCTGGCCGGGTGCGCATAGATGGAATCCGCCTTCACCGACATGGCCAGCGGATCGCCCATGCGGTCGTAGATGGGGCCGCGGCGGCCATCCAGCCGGATCGTGCGCTGCGACTGGCGCTGCGCCAGCGCGGCCAGCCGGTCGTGCTGCACCACCTGCAGGTCCACCGCGCGGCCGGCGAGCGCCAGCCCGCCCAGCGCCAGCAGCGTCACCACGAAGCCCACGCGCGGGCGGAACCCGCGGAAGCGCTGGGGCACCGACCTATCGAGACGACTGAGCAGCCGGGACATCGCTCTCCAGGACGATCACCTGCGAGGGATCGGGGTCGTGCATGTGAAGCTGGGTGCGTGCCAGCTCGTCGATGCGTTTGAGACGCGACAGGTACTGCACCTCCACCTCCAGCGGCTCGATGGCCTCCCGCAGGCGGGATTGTTCGGTGCGCAGGCGGTCCACCTGATAGCCCAGCCGCACGAACTGGTAGCGCTGCCACAGGAAGAACACGGCACCCACGGTGAGCACCACGGCGCACAGCACCACCAGCACCACGTACGATGCGGAGCCCAACGCCGCGGGCAGCCGCCGCACCAGCTTGAGGTCCATCACGAGGCGGCCCTCCCGCCTGGGGCGTCCGCATCGGCGCCCGCGTCCGCGGCTTTCTCGAACACGCGCAGCTTGGCACTGCGGCTGCGGGGGTTGCGGGCGGCCTCCGCAGAGGATGGCCCCACCGGCTTGCGCATCACGCGCCTTCCCAGGGGCACCTTGCCGCACACGCAGATGGGCATGGATGGCGGGCAGGTGCAGGGCTGTTCCCAGTCGCGGAAGCGGTCCTTCACCAGCCGGTCCTCCAGCGAATGGAAGCTGATGATGGCCAGCCGGCCGCCCGGCGCCAGCAGGGGCGGCGCCACGTCCAGCAGCCGCTCCAGCTCGCCCAGCTCGTCGTTCACGGCGATGCGCAGCGCCTGGAACACGCGCGTGGCGGGATGGAAGCCACGGCGGTGGAACTTGGCCGGCACGGCGTGCGCCGCCAGCCGCGCGAGCTGCCCCGTGGTCTCGATGGGCGCCTCGCTGCGTGCCGCCACGATGGCCTGCACGATGCGCGGGGCGAAGCGCTCCTCGCCGAAGCGGCGCAGCAGGTCCACCAGATCCTCGGGACGCGCGTGGTTCACCAGCGCGGCGGCGGGCTCGCCCGCTGCGGGGTCCATGCGCATGTCCAGGGGCCCGTCCTCGGTGAACGAGAAGCCGCGCGGGCCCGTCTCGAGCTGGTGCGAGGAAACCCCCAGGTCGGCCAGCAGAAAGCTCACCGAGCCGGCAAGCAGGTGATGGGGCAATGCGGAGAAGGGTAGCTGCTTGACCAGCACCCGGCCCGCATGGGGCGCCAGCCGTTCCCGCGCCGCCGTCACGGCGTCCGGGTCGCGGTCGCACGCAAAGAGCTCTGCGTCGGGGAAACGCTCCAGCAGGGCCTGTGCGTGACCCGCACCGCCGACCGTGGCATCCACCAGCAGGTGCGGCTGCGGTGGCACATAGGAGAGCACCTCCGCCAACAGCACGGGATCGTGGCGGAACGCCGACGCGGGCGTAGCAACACCTGCTGACATGGGACCGTGGGGAGGACTGTCGCCGGACATAGCGTGCGCGTGCATGGCATCCGTTCCGTGCACTGGCGGGGACGCGGCGCGCTGAGGCGGGCGGTGACGGACCGCGTCCGGAATCGCCTCAGCATACGCCACGCCCGCCGGCCCGTGCAAGGCCGAAGCGACACTGTGGCGAAGCGAGTGCAGGGCGGCGGAAGGCGGCACCGGGCGTGGTGCCGGCGCGCCTCGGTGGGCGGCGCCTACAGACCCAGCGGCAGGGGGGCGGCGCAGGTCTGGGCGGCCAGCGTGCGCGGCCCCGGAATGCCATCCGCGCGCCCCGCGTAGCAGCCCTGCGCGGCAAGGCGCTGCTGCTGGGCGGCGACGTGCGTGCGGGCGGCCATCCACGCGGATTGCAGCTCATCGGCGGGCATCGCCAGGCCGTAGACGGGCGAATCCAGGATCGCGCTGGCCATGCCCACCACGCGGCCGTCCAGGCCCAGCACCGGGCCGCCGCTGTTGCCCGGGTGCAGCGCGGCATCCAGCTCCAGCACCGAGCCGCCCGCGCGGCGCACCCGGCCCGCCGTGGCCTGGGGCACGGCCCGCCCGTCGAGCAGCCGCGAGAGGGGGAAGCCCACCACCATCACGTCGTCCAGCGGCGCCAGGTGGGCCGCCGGGGAGAGCTCCAGGTAGGGGAAGCGGCGGGTCGGATCGACCAGTTGAAACACGGCCACGTCGCCGCGGCCCAGCCGCGGCATGGTGACGGACTCCGGGCCCGTGGCCGTCATCACCACCTCCGTCTGGTGCTGGCCGCGGCCCACGTGCAGGATGCGCACGGTCGCGTGGCGTGCGTCACGGCGGTAGGCCCGGTCCAGCAGAAACGGCGCGTCGGCACTGTCGTCGGTGGTCACCTGCCGGTCGGCCATCCACACGTCCAGCGACACGCTGTGCTCGTCCACCTTCAGCATGCCCGCGGCCTGCGAGGCCATCAGCTTGCGGTCATAGCGCCAGGGGAACAGCACGTGCTTGGCCGTCACGGCCACGCCGTCCGGGGAGATCAGGAAGCCCGTGCCATACGAGGTCAGCTCCTGCGCATCCTCGCCGTGAGGCAGGCGCACCGTGTACGTCGTGCGGATGTACAGCACGGCCTTGCGTGCATGCGCGAACGCGCGCTTGTAGGCCACTTCCGTAGGATCTGCGCCGGCCGTGCCGGAGGCCGCGGCGGCGCGCGGTGCCGGATCGCGGGCCAGCCGGGTATCCATGCGCTGCTCCAGCGCCTCCAGCCGCGCCCGCGCGCGGACCGCGCCGGCATTGCCCGCGGCGAGTGTGCTCAGCGCGCCGCGCACCTGCCCGCGCAGGGCGGTGACCTCGGCCCGCAGGCGCGCGTCCATGGCGGTGGCGTGACCTGCCTGCCGTGCCTCGGATAGTGCCAGCCGCTGCTCGGCCGCCCGCAGCTCGGCGCGGGTCGCGGCGAGCTGTCCCTGCACGTGGTGCCACGCGGCGGCCCCCAGCAACGCCACCAGCAGCCCAAGCACCAGCGCCGCCCAGGCCCAGGGCCGTCGCCGCCCCGTCATCGGCGTGGCGGGCACCGGCCAAGCCGCGTCTGGCCGCTCGGGCAGCGACGCGTCGTCGTCCGCGTCCGGCCCGGGTAGCGCCGGCCAGGGCGGCGGCTCCGTGCGGCGCGCGTGGGCCGGCAGCAGGTAGCGGGGTGATCGGACGGTGGGCATGAAATCGCTCCCGGGTCGTGCGGTGCGCCGCGTGCAGATGGGCGCGTCTGCGACCCCTCATCTCCCTTATCGGCGGACCGCGCCCAAACTGGAGCCGGAGTCCCCCGTTGCCGGGCCGGTCGCACTGCCGGTATCCTGGAGGCTGAACGAACCCTCAACTTGGCAATTCATGGCCGCCGACTCCAGCGCACCCGCATCTTCCGCACCCGCGGCATCCCCGACGGCGCCGGCTCCGGCCGATGCGGACGCGCGTCCGCGCGCCGCATTGCACACGCTGGGCTGTCGCCTCAACGCCGCGGAGACGGATCTCATCCGCCGGCAACTGGAAGGCGCGGGCTACCAGGTGGTGCCGTGGGGCGAGCAGGCCGACCTGTGCGTGGTGAACACCTGCACGGTGACGGCGCAGGCGGACGCGAAGTCGCGTCAGGCGCTGCGCGCCGTGCGCCGCAGCACACCGGCTGCCACCCTGGCCGTGACGGGCTGCTACGCCCAGCGCCAGCCGGAGGCGCTGGCCCGCCAGGGGCTGGCGGATCTTGTGCTGGGCAACGCGGAGAAGCTGCGCCTGCTGACCCACCTGGACGCGCCGGCCGCGGCAGGCCCCCCCGCCGAGCCCGCCGGTCCGCGCGTGGTGGCGCCGCGCATCCCGCGCGAGGCGTTCCGGGTGGACGGCTTCGATGCGGGCGCGCTCATAACTTCCGACGGTGACACGCGCGCGCACCTGAAGATCCAGGATGGCTGCGACTTCATGTGCACCTTCTGCGTGATTCCCGCCGTGCGCGGCCGGGCTCGGCCCCGTGCGCTGGACGATCTGCGCGCGGAGGCGGAGGCGCTGGCCGCGGCGGGCTACCGCGAGGTCGTGCTGACGGGCGTGAACCTGGGCACCTATGCGGACGCCGGGTGCGACCTGGTGGGCGTGGTGGATGCACTGAACGCCATCCCCGGATTGGCCCGCATCCGCATCAGCTCCATCGAGCCCACCACGGTGGACGCGGGCCTGCTGGCGCGCATGGCCGATGGCGCACACCGGCTGGTGCCCTTCCTGCACCTGCCGCTGCAGTCCGGCGCGGCCACGGTGTTGGCCGCCATGCGGCGGCGCTACGGGCCTGTGGAGTGGCGCGCCTTCGCAGATCAGGCCCTGGCCCGCGTGCCGGGGCTGTGCCTGGGCACGGACGTGATGGTGGGCTTCCCGGGGGAGGACGACGACGCCTTTGCCGAGACGGTGGCGCTGCTGGAGTCCTTGCCGCTGGCCTATGCCCACGTGTTTCCCTACTCCGCGCGGGCCGGCACGCCCGCGCCACGGCTCCCCGATCCCGTGCCGGCACCCGTGCGGCAGCGGCGGGCCGCCGTGCTGCGAGCACTCAGCGAGCGCAAGCGCGAGGCCTTCCACCGGCGGCACTTGGGGCGCCGCCTGCCCGTGCTGTTCGAGCAGCCCCGCGCGTCGGGCGTGGCGCAGGGGTACACCGAGAATTTCATTCGCGTGGAGGTGGCCGTGTCCGATGCTGTGGCGCTGCGCAACCGCATCGCCTCCGTGCAACTGCTGGAGGCGGGCCCGGCCCGCGTGGCGGGAGTGCTGGCCGCCGAGCCGTGAGCGGCCCCCTGGCGCTGTGGCTCGCAAAGCTTGGGCGCGTGGCAGCCTGGGTGGCGGCATTGCTGATCTTTGCGCTGCCGCTGTTGGGCACAGCCCGTACCGCCTCGGCCGCTGACCGCTCGCTGCAAGCGGGGCTAGCGTACACCCAGGAGCGGGGCGACTTCGGTACGACCACCACCAGCACGCTCCGCGAGCTGGCCGTGGCGCTGCGCTACGGCTTCAAGCGGGGCAACGTGCGCGTGACCGTGCCCTATCTGTGGGTGGAGGATCGGGACGCCACGGGCGCCACCACCCGCGCGCAAGGGCTGGGCAACGTTTACGTGGCCGGCCGCGTGTGGCTGAGCGAGCAGCGGGGCCAGCGTCCGGCGCTCAGCGTGATCGGTGAGGTGAAGCTGCCCACCGCCAGCGAGAGTGCAGGCCTGGGCTCCGGCTACGCAGACTTCACCGCGGGGCTGGGCCTGGACGCATTCGTCACGCGCGATGCGTTCTGGTTCGCGGACGCGGCCTATACGGTGATCGGTCATGCCGCGAACGACCCCGTGCTCAACCCCTGGCGCCTCACCGTGGGGGGTGGGTCGTACCTGCCGGCGCAATTCGTCGTGAGCGCGGCGCTGGAGCAGCGCGGCGCGGTCTATGCGGGCGATCCGGTCGCGCGAGAGGCCCTGCTGGCGGTCTCGCAGGGCAGCACCCGCGGGTGGCGGCTCGCCCTGAGTAAAGGGCTCACCGATGGCGCGCCGGCCGTGGGCATCACCGTCGGTGCTTTCGCCGATTTCTGAGGAGTCTTGTCATGAAGCGCCGAATAGCATGGATGGCCATTCCGCTGGCCGTGCTGGTGTGGGCGCTCGCCGGAGCGGTGGTTCCGACCCCGGCGCGCGCGGCGGACGATGCAGCCGACGTGCAGCCCCTGCAGCAGATGCTGCGGCAGCGCATCCAGGCCATGGAGGCCGTACAGCAGCACCTGCAGGATCCCGCCCAGCGGCAGCGCATCGAGCAGATGCTTGGGGAGGCCCACGCCGATCTGGACGACCTGTCCGCGGTCGGCGCCGGCCACGATGGCTTGCAGAATGCCTTGCAGCGGCTGGAGCGCAACGCGGAACGCCAACGGCAGCGTCTCACCGAGCTGATGGACAAGGTGCCGGCGGAAGCGCAGCCCGGCTTGCAGCGCGCCATTGCCGCGTGTCAGACCCTGCGCACGACGGCCATGGAGCGGTTGCGCGTCCTGTCGCAAGCCGGGCGGCCGGGGCAGCCGCGGCGTGACGTGATGCGGCCGTCGGAAATGCGGCCGGCGGGTGCGGGCCGGCCCGACGTCATGCGCGGTGCCGGACACGGCCCTGGCGGCATGGGCCGCGGCGGCATGCGCTGAGCCGCGCGAGGCTCGCCAGGGCAGGCCGCAAAGGCGCTCCCAGGGGGCTCCCCCGGTTCGATGCGCGCAGGTATGATGGAAGTAGGGCAAGTGGGGAGTCGCGCCAAGGGGGTCAGTGCGGCCCAT